>NZ_JBJDRG010000016.1:0-97896 GCF_044987325.1 Rhizobium sp. ZW T2_16 | reverse complement strand
CCGACTTAGCAATGTCGACTCCAATCGTGGTAATCTCTTCCATGGATGGCTCCTCCCATGCGGTTCCTAACAGCACCGCGAATATGGCACATCGCGATGCCGGCGGAGGAGCCGTCCACAGCATCAATTGCGGACGTTGCCTCAGTCTAGGACTCATGGTTTTTTGGATACTGAGATATCAAGATTGGCAACGATGCCCCGTCACTACAGAGAACAAGCATGCGCTTCCCAGAAGAAAGACTTTGGGACCACATTAACGATGGATGGAGCCGCATGTCGTTCAAACAGCGCAAGTTTTGGGACGCTATTAAGCGGCCACCTGAAGAATGGGAGTTGAAGGGTTACGGGCCTTGCTGGGTTGTCGCATTAATTGGCGAAATTGTGATTTACTACAACCATTATGAGCATGGGTTTAATCGATCACCGTGGTCGCAGTTTGGCGTCATCGAACGATATCAATCGCTGCAAGATGAGTTGGAGGGCGCGGTTCAGACGCAGCTCAATAGTCTTGAAGCAGGCTACGACGTTGGCCCGTGGACTAGCGGCCCAATCGCTGGGGAATATGCTGTCAAGCATACCCGATGACCGGTTTGGGCCGATAACGGACAACCCCGAACGTCTCCGCATCGTCCCAAAATCCCGAACGCAATATTCTTCCATGAAGGGATAGCTTCATGGGAACGCGACCCTATATTGCGGCATCTCCGGGGAACAACTTCCTCGCAATGTCGCCCTATACGAATGCGGTTCCCATGCCCCCCATTATTTCCGTACAGCAACTGACAAAGACCTATGGTAACGGGTTCGAGGCCCTGAAGGGCATCGATCTCGATATCGAGCGTGGCGAGATCCTCGCTTTGCTCGGGCCGAACGGCGCCGGCAAGACGACGCTGATCTCTATTGTCTGCGGTATCGTCAACCCGACCGGCGGCAAGGTGCTTGTCGGCGGGCATGATGTGGTCAAGGATTTTCGCCAGACGCGATCGCTGATCGGTCTCGTGCCGCAGGAGCTGACCACCGACCAGTTCGAAACGGTCTGGAACACGGTAAGCTTTTCCCGCGGCGTCTACGGCAAGAAGCCGAACCCGGCGCTGATCGAGAAGATTTTGCGCGAACTGTCCTTGTGGAAGAAGAAGGACAACATGTTGCGCGAACTTTCCGGCGGCATGAAGCGGCGCGTGCTGATCGCCAAGGCGCTGAGCCACGAGCCGGAAGTGCTGTTCCTCGACGAGCCGACAGCCGGCGTCGATGTCAGCCTGCGCCGCGACATGTGGGAAGTGGTCAAGCGGCTGCGCGAGGATGGCGTCACCATCATTCTGACCACCCATTATATCGAGGAGGCGGAAGAGATCGCCGACCGCGTAGGGGTCATCAATGGCGGGCAGCTATTGTTGCTGCAGGAAAAGACCGGGCTGATGAAACAGTTCGGCCGCAAGCAGATGAAACTCGAACTGACCGAGAAGCTGGACGAGATACCGCCGAGCCTTGCGGCCTTTTCGCTTTCGCTCAGTGAAGACGGCATGTCGCTTACGCATGAATACAGCCACGAGGAAAGCCAGGACAGCATTGCCTCGCTGCTTTCGGCGCTGACGGCGGCAGGCATCCATTTCCGGGATCTCTCGACCCGGCAAAGCTCGCTGGAGGACATTTTCGTTGCTCTGGTGGAGGAAAAGGCATGAATATCGAAGCGATCAAATCCATCTACTTCTTCGAGATGGCGCGCATGCGCCGCACGCTTTTGCAGAGCGTCATCTCGCCGGTCATCACCACTTCGCTCTATTTCATCGTCTTCGGCACGGCGATCGGTTCGCGCATCCAGTCGATCGAAGGTGTGTCCTACGGCTCGTTCATCACGCCGGGCCTGATCATGCTGACGCTTCTGACCCAATGCGTCGCGAACGGCTCGATCGGCATATACTTTCCGAAGTTCACCGGCACGATATACGAGATCCTGTCGGCGCCGGTGGCGATGACGGAAATCCTGATCGGTTATGTTGGTGCAGCCGCCAGCAAGGGGCTGATCATCGGGTTGATTATCCTCGCGACGGCTTCCTTCTTCGTCGATATCCGCATCGCCCATCCGTTCATGATGGTGCTCTTCCTTGTGCTCACCGCAATCACCTTCAGCCTGTTCGGCTTCATCATCGGTGTATGGGCGAAGAATTTCGAGCAGTTGAACATCGTGCCGATGCTTGTCGTGCCGCCGCTGACATTTTTGGGTGGAAGCTTCTATTCGATCGACATGCTGCCGCCATTCTGGCAGGCGGTAAGCCACTTGAACCCGGTTCTTTATCTCGTCAGCGGCTTTCGCTGGAGCTTCTATGAGATCGCCGACGTCAATCCGGTGATCAGCCTGATCATGATCGGCGTCTTTCTGGCTCTGTGCCTGTCGATGCTCGGCTGGATGTTCAAGACGGGCTATCGGCTGCGCAGCTGACGCGGAGAGGGCGATAGGCGGCTTATCCCCGCCTATCGCTTTGTCTTTCAACAGTCGGCCACTCTTATCCGAGCGACAGCTGGCGGCGTTCGCCGCGTGCGGCCATGACCGATGCGGCAAGCAGGCTGGCTGCCGCAAGAAGCATCACGACGGAAACCGGACCCTGGGTTTCGATCAGGAGGCCGCCGAGAACCGCGCCGCTCGAAATCGCGATCTGGAAGGCCGGGATCACCAGAGCGCCGGCGCTTTCCGCCTCATCCTGCGCATGGCGCACGACGAAACTCTGTACGCTGACCGGGAAGGCACCGAAGGCGAGGCCCCAGAATGCGATCGCAGTCGCCGCAACGGCAAGCGAGGCACCGCCAACGGCCAAAACGACGGCCGATGCGGCAACGAGCGTGGTGAACAGGACGATCGACAGGCGCGGGCTGCGTTCCGAAACCATGCCGCCGAGCATGTTGCCGAAAAAGCCTGCAACGCCATAGGCAAGCAGGATCAGCGAGATGGTTTCGACATCAAGCTGCGGCACCCGCTCCAGGAACGGACGGATATAGGTGAAACCGGCAAAATGGCCTGCAACGAAAAGCAGGATGGTGATCAGGCCGGTGCGGATTGCCGGCCGGCGCATCAGCGCCGCAAGCGTGCCAAGCCCGGCGTGACCGGTCGGCGGCAAAGCGGGCAGGAGCGTCGCCTGGGCGACCAATGCAACGAAGCCGACGGCAGCGGACAGATAGAATGCCGCCCGCCAGCCGAGCGTGTCGCCGATCCAGGCGCCGAGCGGCGCGGCACAGACGGTGGCAAGCGAAACGCCGGCCATGATGATGGCCATCGCGCGCGGCATCCGCGCCGGTGGGACGAGGCGCATGGCAAGTGCTGCCGACATGGCCCAGAAACCGCCGAGCCCGACGCCGAGAAGGATGCGGGCGGCGAATACCGTATAGATATCGGTGGCGATCGCGGCGAGGAGGCTGGAAATGACCAGAAGTGTCGTCAGCGCCAGAACTGTCCAGCGCCGGTCGATCTTGCGGGTTCCGATGATGACGCCGGGTCCGGCGATTGCGGCGATCACTGCGGTGGTGGTGATCGACTGGCCGGCGACGCCGGTGCCGACGCCGAGATCAGCCGAGAGCGGGGTCAACAGGCTGACGGGAAGGAATTCGGCAGTGACGAGGCCGAACACGCCCAAGGTCAACGAGGCGACTGCGCCCCAACGTGCGACATCATGTTCCGTTCGCGCTGCATCGTCAGATGATAAGGGGGTGCCGTGCATGAGATTCTCCTGAATTGCAGCCTATTTGGCTTTTGTCAGGAATAGGCGTGACGGACTGGCGTTTCCATGCTAGAAAATCCGACATGCTTGACAGATCGTCCAAATTCTCATCGTCGGCTGGAGCCGATCCCTTGTCGGAAATGCTGCGGGGCCTACGGCTCGACGGTGTCGAATACGGGCGTTGCCGGCTCGCGGACCCTTGGGCCACGGCCTTTCCGGCCGAGGATGCGGCGCGGTTTCATTTCATTTCGTCCGGCAGGGCGCTTCTCAAGGCGCCTTCAGGCGAATGGCTGCAGCTGAATGCCGGAGATGCCGTCATACTGCCGCGCGGTGACGCCCATGTGATAGCGAGTGCCGAGACTGTCGAGCCGCTGCCTTTCGGGCGTTACGGCAAGAAGCAGGTCTGTGAGGGCGTATTCGACATGCAATGCGCCGATGCACGTTGCGGCACGGTGGCGCTGACCGCGTCGATGCGCTTCAATATAGACAGGTTGCATCCGCTTCTGCAGCTCATGCCCGAAACGATACTGACCAGCGACCTTGCAACCAGCGAGCCGGCCATTCCGCATCTTCTGGATGCCATGGCGCGCGAGGTGGATATGGATCGGGTCGGCGCCGGCGGTATTCTGGCGCGGCTGGCGGATGTCCTGACGGCGACGATCATTCGCACCTGGGTCGAACACGGCTGCGGCAATACGAATGGCTGGATTGCGGCGGTGCGTAATCCGGAGGTCGGGCGGGTTCTCGCTGCCATTCACCTTGAGCCTGAACGTGACTGGTCTGTGGCCGAACTTGCGCGGCTGATGGGTGCCTCACGTTCCGGTTTCTCCGAGCGGTTTGCCCGCGTCGTCGGAGAAACGCCCGCCCGGTATGTTGCACTGGTGAGAATGCACCAGGCGCGTCTCTGGCTGAAGCAAGGCATGCGGGTAGCGACGGCGGCCGAAAAACTCGGTTATGACGCTGAAGCCTCGTTCAGCCGTGCCTTCAAGCGTATCATCGGACACCCACCAAGCCATTTTCGAGGCAAGCCGGATAGCGAAACGGCGCCTGACGAGATGGTCGAACTGGCCGCGGTCGGGTGAGGCGAAGGACGCGGGAACCGGCTCTGCCCATCCGATGGCGCGAGGAGCTGGAAGCCTGATGGACCGGCGGCGTTTCTCAAGCATGTCGTCACAATGAGACGGCGTGTGCCGGCTTGCCTAATCCCTTAGCCGCAACTCGTCTGTCTGCATGTTGAGCGAACTCAGCGTCGACAGAAAGCTCATGCCAAGCAGGCTTTCGTCCAGCATTCCGTCCTGGGCTACCATGGCGCGGACGTTTCTGCGCGAGATCGGGCCGATGGCGATCTCGTCGAGCCTGACGGGGGCGGCCATGGCAGGGCCGTTGGCGGTCATTACCCGGACAGTGTAGGCGAGGCCGCCGGTATCTATTCCGACTGCCGAGGCATCCTCGAAGGAGAGAACCACGCTGCTGGCACCGGTGTCGACGAGCATCGGGATGTTTTTTCCGTCGACCGCGACATCGGCCTGGAAATGCCCGCCGAGTGCCTTCTGGATGATGACCTCGTTTCCGTCGCTTCCCGTGACGACGACGGCTCGGCCGGGCATCAGCCCTGCGACCATGCGGCCGGCGAACTGGTTGGCGTCGTTTCTGTAAAGATAGGCGGCAACCAGTCCGAGGATGATGACCAGCCAGATGGCGAGATTGCGTAATGCCTCGTTCATGCCGCCGCGGCGACCGGCAAGAATGCCGGCACCAAGCAGGCCGGCAATCGGGACGAGATAGATGAGTTGGCCGAAATCGTTGTTGTCGATGCCGAAGGTCTGGCCCGACGAATGGTTGAAGACCAGCAGCGCAAGGCCTGCGCCGAGCACGAGAAGCACGAAGGTCAGTCCGTTCATGTGATCTGGCGCTCCTTTGCTATTTTCTGTCGTCTGGTCTCCCGCCGCGGTTTTCGTTCGACCGTTTCCAGCCGGGCGGTAAGCCCGTCCATGATCGAATGCCGCTCGGCATCGGAATAGTCGATCCAGCCGGCAATCTCGTCGCGCGTGCGGCCGCAACCAAAGCAATAGCCGGTTTTCAGGTCGATCGAACAGACAAGGATGCAGGGCGAAATCATGCAAACCTATATCGGAGGTTCAGGCGATCAGGGCAAGGGTCGAAAGAAGCACGATTTCGCTAACCTGTTGTGTGGCGCCGATCGTATCGCCCGTATGGCCGCCAAGCTTGCGGCGGACGAAAGCGGTAAAGAACTGGCCGGCGGCGGCGCAGACGAGGATCGCAAAGATCGCAACCGGAATGCCGAGGTGAGAGGCGATGAAGATCAGCCCCATCACGCCGCCGATCAGCAGTGCAAGGTTACGCGAGCCCCGTTCGGGTGCGCCGATGGCCACCGCCACGCCGTTTGTTCGGGCAGGCGGGAGCGCGCTCCAGTGCCAGATCATTACCGAGCGGCTGAGGCAGGCCGCGGCTAGCATCGAGACTGCCGCCAGGCTGGAATCGAACCGGGCGAGTGCCGCGAGCGATGCTGCGCGCAGCAGGAAGGACAAAAGCATTGCAACGACACCGTAGGAGCCGATACGGCTGTCTTTCATGATCGCGAGCGCATGTTCGCGGTCACGTCCGCCGCCCAGCCCATCGGCTGCATCCGCAAGGCCATCTTCATGCAGCGCGCCGGTCAACAGAACCATCAGTGACAGAGCAATCATGCTCGTCACAAGCGCGTCACCCGTCTGCGACAACATGTAAAGCACGAGTGCGGGGACGAGCGCGATCAGCACGCCGGCAAGCGGAAATGCCCTGACTGCACGGGAAAACGAGCCGCTTTGACCGAGAAAGAAACGGTCCGGCACGGGGATGCGGCTGAGAAATGCGACCGAGCGGGCTAGGTCGGCGATGAAATCCGTCGCGTTTGGCAGTTGTCGCTCCCGATATAGGCGATTAAGAGATGCGCACACAAAGCGCGATTTGCCGGTGAACACAAGTGCCGGACGATGACGCGCCGGCTAAGACGAGAGAGATTTCGATGAGTTTGAGCGGCCTGCCTTTCGACGATTTTCGTAACCTGATTGCCAACTTGCCGGGACCGGATCCGCGCGCATTGGTGGATGCCCGTGAGCGTGACGCCAAGCTGACAAAGCCGCTCGGAGCGCTTGGAAGGCTTGAGGAAATCGCCTTCTGGCTCGCCGCTTGGACGGGCAGGGCACCTGCGGTCAACCGCCCGCTTGTTGCGATCTTCGCCGGCAATCACGGTGTTACCCGGCATGGGATCACTCCCTTTCCGCCGTCCGTGACGCAGCAGATGGTGGATAATTTTGCCGCAGGCGGTGCGGCAATCAACCAGATCTGCGTCACCCATGACCTGGGCCTGAAGATTTTCGACCTTGCGCTCGATTATCCGACCGGCGACATTGCAACCGAAGCGGCTCTTTCCGAGCGCGATTGCGCTGCGACCATGGCTTTCGGTATGGAAGCGATTGCCGGTGGCACGGATCTCCTCTGCCTCGGTGAAATGGGCATCGGCAACACTACGATCGCCGCAGCTATCCATCTGGCGCTTTATGGTGGCGAGGCCGAAGACTGGGTCGGTCCGGGCACCGGCTCCCATGGCGAGCTGATGGCCCGTAAGATCGCCGTCGTTAAACAGGCGGTCGAGTTCCACAAGGACCATCTCTCCGATCCGCTCGAAATTCTTCGCCGTCTCGGCGGTCGCGAGATCGCAGCAATTGCCGGTGCGATTCTGGCAGCCCGCATGGAAAAGATCCCGGTTCTGCTTGATGGCTACGTCGTCACTGCTGCCGCTGCAATTTTGAAGGCGATGAACCCGTCGGCGATCGACCACTGCCTGATCGGTCACGTTTCTGCCGAGCCGGGACATCTGCGCTCGATTGAAAAGCTCGGCAAGACACCGCTGCTGGCACTCGGCATGCGCCTAGGTGAAGGCACGGGCGCAGCACTGGCGGCCGGTATCGTCAAATCTGCAGCCGCCTGCCATACCGGCATGGTGACCTACGAACAGGCAGGCGTGACCAACAAGGCATAAGAGAACCGCCAATGGAAAACACGCCGCTCGACAGCACCCTTGGAAAAGCGAGCGGCGTCCGCCGGATTATCGCCGCGACCCGGTATTCGATGCAGGGTCTTGTGCGCCTGTGGCGTGAACAAGCCTTCCGGCATGAGGTCTATGCCTTCTGCGCAGGTCTCGCGCTCTTTGCGATCGTCGGTGCCGCGGCGATCGATTATTTCATCTTCCTCATTCTGACTCTGCTCCTGTTTTGCGTCGAGGCGCTCAACACGGCGATAGAGGAACTTGTCGACCGGATATCTCCCGAAATCTCCACGGTCGGACGCCACGCCAAAGATCTCGGTTCTTTCGCTGTCTTCTGTATGCTGACCGCAAACGGATTGTTTGTGCTTTACGTTCTGGTCAAGCCCTTCTTTCGATTGCATTAGGAAGGCGCGATATCGGCGTTTTCCGGATCTTCCGAGTTGCGATCACGGACCCGTGATCTTCAGATACAACTTTTTATAGTGGACGCGCGAATGTCAAAAAATTAGCATTTGTCATGTTTTGGAGATTGCGGGACCTGTCACCTTGACTGATGACTCGATCGAAGTTTTTGAATGTGATTTCAAATGGATTGTTCGGGTATGCGAAAACGGAGAAGTGACGGAGCGCGTTTTTAGCATCGCTGAACATGCCCATTCCTGGGCAGCAGGTCAGCGTATACGGATCAAATGTCCGCCGCAGAGATTCGCTTGCAGGCGCGAAGACTAATGACCGTGAACGATTTGCGGACGAATGCACGGATGATTATTCGGTAATTAAGTTCAGGCGAAAGAACGCTTACGTTTTTCGATCGCCGGCGCATCGGCAACGGCGGGAATGCTTTGCATCACCCGGGTGGCAGGCAGGATGGCTATGACTTCGGTGCCTTCACGCAGTTTGGAACGAAGCACGAATTGGCCGTCGTGCTTGGCCAGGATGGCCTGGACGATCGGCAGCCCGAGGCCGGTACCCTGCTCGGCGCTTTTGATGGCGATCGAGCCCTGTCCGAAGGCCGACAGCACGACGGGAATTTCTTCCTCGGGAATGCCGGGGCCGTTATCCTTGATTGCCACATATTGCCCGCCGCCTGCCGTCCAGCCGACCTTGACCGAGATCTCTCCGCCTTGCTGCGTGAATTTCACCGCATTCGAGAGCAGGTTGAGAATGACCTGTCGGATCGATTTTTCATCTGCCCAGACATGCGGCATCTCGTTTTCGAAATTGTGGCGAATGGCGATGTTCTTCGCCCGTGCCCGCAACTGAACCATGCCGATGCAGTCCTCCGCCACTTCCAGTAGCGACAGCGTCTCCTCGTTGAGATCATAACGGCCGGCTTCGATACGCGATAGATCAAGGATTTCGTTGATCAGGTTGAGAAGATGCTCGCCGGAGCGGTGGATGTCGCCGGCATATTCGCGGTATGTGGGGTTCGGCATCGGGCCGAGCACTTCTGAACTCATGACCTCGGAAAAGCCGAGAATGGCATTGAGCGGTGTTCTCAGTTCATGGGACATGGAGGCGAGGAAGCGGGATTTTGCCAGATTGGCTTCCTCCGCCCGGCGCCGCGCCTCGTCCGACATCGATTTTGCCACTTCCAGCTCGGCGATCAGGTCGTCCTTTTCCGACTGGTAGGACATCAGGGTAAGGTTCGAGCGGTAGAGGCGGTCGCCGATGAAATGAAAGAAAACCACGGCGATGGCGCAGATCGCGGTCAAACCGATGTCGAGGAGGTCCCGTGAGATCGCGACACGAAAGAGAAGTGCCGCAATCACCGGGACAAAGCCGACGAGAACGCCCTGGCGCAGCATGAAGCTGCTCATGGCTGTGATTGAAATCGCAAAGAGCAGGACGGCGCCCTTGTAGAAGTAAAAACTGTCGCCACCACACGCGTCGCAGGATTGAAGCGCAAAAGTCGCCCATCCCACGCCAAGCAGAATCTGCGCAAGCAGCAGCCGCCGGCGCCACTTGGTGGTTTCCGCCGCCGCGATTTCCTTGCGGCTGAAACGTCGGGCGAGCAGAAGGTTGATCGCATGCAGGCTGAGCATCAAAAGCGCCCAGGCAATCAGGTGGGCGCTCGGCGAGATATACATTCCGATCGCGGTGACGAGCGCGATGAAGAGTGGCACGACCGCCGCCGCCTGCAGTACCGCATTGACATGCATGGCGAGCATGTCACGGTCGAAGGCTTGGTTGCCGCTATTGGAAAGTTGCAGCCGTTCACGTGTCGCGCGGACGGTTTTGGATACCGCCTTGTTGCGGTGGCCACGCGATCGATCAACGATTATCTTGTCGGTCGAGATACTGACGCCGCTACTCATTGGTTGTGAACTAATTTATTCGGATGATTGAGAGCTTATGTTCCAAACCTTAAGAAGATACTGCCGGGAAAGGTTTTGTTTGCCATTCTCCTGAAGCTTCCGTTTGTAATTGAGACCGGATTGTGACCCGCCTTGCCAAGACCCTGAAGGATGGTTTGTTCCTCGGAGCATTCCTTGTCCTTGCCTCACTTATCGTTGCCAAGATCGACCTCAACGGTGACACCCGCATCAACGGTCCGTTTTACGCGATCGACGGCGATACGCTGGCGGCTGGAGCCGAGCGCTTGAGGCTGATCGGCATCGATGCCCCGGAGGCTGATCAGTCCTGCGGCGAAGGGCAGAATGTCTGGACATGCGGCGATGCCGCACGCGACGCCCTGGCAAAATTCGCCTCGGCGCCCGACGCATATTGCGCAGGATCCTCCAGGGATCGTTATGGCCGTGTTCTTGTACGCTGTCGGCTGGGTGAAACGGATATCAACGCCGAACTCGTACGCCGCGGAATGGCTGTCGCATCCGGGGACTATCACGCAGAAGAGACAGCTGCGCGGGCACAGGCAGAAGGGATATGGTCCGGTCCTTTCGAAACCCCACGCGCGTGGCGTACGGCCAAGGGTGCTGAGGCCGAAGATGATGGATCGACCGGGACCGGAAGCCGTGTCGAAGCGATCCTCGATCGGCTGAAAGGCATGCTGCCGTGGACGTGATTGAACCGGACCGGATTGCCGATCTCGGTGCAGGCATCGCAGCCTGTCGCATTTGTCGCGACCATCCTGCAAAACCAGGAAATCCGTTGCCCCACGAGCCGCGGCCGGTTGCGACATTGTCCTCGACGGCACGGTTACTGATTGCCGGTCAGGCGCCGGGCTTGCGAGTTCATCAGAGCGGACTGCCATTTGACGATGCCTCGGGCAACCGGCTGCGCGACTGGATGGGCGTGACCCGAGAAGAGTTTTACGATGCAGACCGTCTGGCGATCGTGCCAATGGGCTTCTGCTTTCCCGGTTACGACGCAAAGGGAAGTGACCTGCCACCGCGCAAGGAATGTGCGCCCGCATGGCGCAGCAGGGTGATTGCGGCAATGCCGCAGATCGACACGGTTCTGGTGATCGGCCAATATGCTGCGGCTTGGCATCTGGGCGCTCGCCGAAAGAAAACCACGACGGAAACGGTGAGGAACTGGCGGGAATATTTCTTCGTCAATGACGGGCCGCGCATCCTGCCGCTGCCACATCCGAGCTGGCGCAACAGCGGCTGGCTGAAAAGCAACGGCTGGTTTGAAGCGGAGATCTTGCCCGTGTTGCGCCAGCATGTGGATAGCTTGATCCGCGGAACAAAATTCGCTTAACTGTGTGAAAATCGGGTGTATAACGAAAAATCATTTCGAAGGGGACAATGATGGACCGTCTTGACCGCAAGATCCTGCGTATTCTGCAGGAAGATTCCACACTCGCAGTGGCGGATCTCGCCAAGAAGGTCGGCCTGTCCACCACGCCTTGCTGGCGCCGTATCCAGAAAATGGAAGAGGACGGCGTCATCCGCCGTCGCGTGGCGCTGCTCGATCCGGGCAAGGTCAATACGAAGGTTACCGTTTTCGTCTCGATCCGCACCGCCAGCCACTCGATCGAATGGCTAAAGCGCTTTTCCGAAGTCGTGGTAGATTTTCCGGAAGTGGTAGAATTTTACCGCATGAGCGGTGACGTAGACTATCTGCTGCGTGTCGTCGTGCCGGATATCGCTGCCTATGACGCCTTCTACAAGCGCCTGATCGCCAAGATCGAGATCCGCGACGTCTCTTCCGTTTTTGCCATGGAGCAGATCAAATACACGACGGAACTGCCGCTCGACTACATGATGATCGACAACCAGAAATCCGGCGACGACTGAGCGATCCAACTCAGCTGAGATGATTTTGAAAGCGCTGCAATCCGGGTTGGGTTGCGGCGCTTTGCTTTGGTATTCAGACCTTTAGTCGCCGCATCACCTTCTCGCCCGACAGTTCTTTGAGCGCGTCCTTGCCGATCCAGCGTGCCGTTTTGTCATTCGATTCTGCGAGTTTCTGCGCAAGGGCGAGAGCCGGCTTATGGCAGGTGACATTTCGCTTGCCGATATTGCGCAAGGCCCAGTTGACAGCCTTTTTGACAAAACTGCGCGGGTCGGTGGAGTGTTGTTCGATCAGGCGCAGACAGCCTATCAAGGTCGCGTCCGGCTCCTTCTTCAGATGGACGGATGCTCCGGCGATCATCGCAAAGGCGGTGCGGCGGACGAATTCACGCTCGTCTTCGGCAAACTCGGCGATCAGGTCCTGCCAGAAGGGGGCTTCGGTAAAGAGGTCGGCGGCGGCATCGACGATTTCCCAGGAGGCGAAATCATCCGCCCAGGAATGCGCTTCGGCAGAGGTAAGCGCTTTCGGGTCGGCGGTGTAAATCGCCACCATCCGCGCTTCGCGAATGCCTGTGTTCCACAGATCAAGCGCCCGGGCGTGATCGCGTTTCACCACATGGGCGATTTTCTGCAGGTCAGGATTGGAGATGCCGAGCGCCGCATCGGTGACGATGCCGAAGCGACCCATGCCGGCAATGTTCTCCTCCGACCGCAAAGTACCAAGATGATCGATGATCCCGGCGACGTCGGAGGAGGGGCTGAGCATTGCCTTTGACCTTTTGTCTTACTTCCGTTCGAGACGGGCAAGCAGCGAGGACGTATCCCAGCGATTGCCACCCATGGCCTGCACGTCGCCATAGAACTGGTCGACCAGTGCCGTCAGCGGCAGTTTCGCCCCGTTGCGACGTGCTTCTGTCAGGACGATGTCGAGATCCTTGCGCATCCAGTCGACGGCAAAGCCGAAATCGTACTTGCCCTGGTCCATCGTCTTGTGGCGGTTTTCCATCTGCCATGAACCGGCAGCACCCTTGGAAATGACATCGACGACGGTCTCGATGTCGAGGCCGGACTGCTTGCCGAAATGAATGGCTTCCGACAGTCCCTGGACGATGCCGGCGATGCAGATCTGGTTCATCATCTTGGTGAGCTGGCCGCTTCCGACCGGTCCCATCAGGCCGACCATGCGGGCATAGGCGTCGATGACCGGCTTGGCCTTGTCGAACACGGCCTGATCGCCGCCGCACATGACGGTGAGCACGCCGTTTTCGGCCCCCGCCTGACCGCCGGAAACCGGGGCGTCGATGAAGTGGACGCCGCGCTCCTTCGCAGCCGCATCCAGTTCGCGCGCAACCTCGGCACTGGCTGTGGTGTTGTCGATCAGAATCGCGCCGGACTTCATGGCCGAGAGCACACCGTTTTCGCCCGTTGTCACCGAGCGGAGATCGTCGTCATTGCCGACGCAGGTGAAGACGAAATCGGCATCCTTGGCAGCTTCCGCCGGCGTGGCTCCGGTCGTGCCGCCGAATTTCGCGGCCCAGTCGGCGGCCTTGGCGGCGGTGCGGTTATAGACGCTGACGTCGTGGCCACCCTTTTGCTTGAGATGTCCCGCCATCGGGAAACCCATGACCCCGAGACCGATGAATGCCACTTTCGCCATGCCGAACCTCCGAACGCTTGTTGTTCCCGATGATTAGAACAAAGCATGGCCGACGGGAAGAACAAAGCAGGCAAAAATGATTTTCCGCAATGCAGTGGAGATTTGCACTTTAGCAGTTTTGCATTCCCATCGGCTTGAATCGGAGAAATGAAATCTCCGATTGCAGTTGTTTTTTGAAACGATGGAATGTCGACCAACTCGATAGAGTATGGGAGCCTTCTGTCATCAGAGATCTGGTGAGGAAGGGCTCATTCCATGGTGACAGGCAATTTGAACCGTCGACAGACACTTGGCTTGTTCGGCGCGGCAGCGGCCACTGCCGTCCTGCCCATCGCGGGAAAGGCAAAGGCGGCAGCCAAGGAACTGCGCATCGGCTGGCAGAAGAACGGCGTGCTGGCTCTGGCAAAAAGCCAGGGTGCGCTCGAAAAGCGTTTCGCCGATCGCGGCATCAAGGTGACATGGGCGGAATTCACCTCCGGCCCTCCGCTTCTGGAAGCGCTCGGGGCGGGCGCGCTCGATTTCGGCCCGACCGGTGACGTGCCGCCGCTCTTTGCACAGGCCGCTCGCGGCAACCTGCTTTATGTCGGTACCTATCGCGGCAGTTCTCAAGGTTCGGCCATCCTCGTCCACAAGGATAGCCCGATCCAGTCGATCGCGGATCTGAAGGGCAAGAAGCTGGCCTTCAAGCGCGGCTCCAGCGCCCACAATGTTGCAGTCAAGGTTCTGCGCAAGGGCGGACTTTCCCCCAGCGACGTGACGCAGCTCGATCTTGCGCCACCGGATGCGGCCGCTGCCTTCAAGAATGGTTCGATCGATGCCTGGTCGATCTGGGATCCCTATACGGCAATTGCCCAAGCCGACCCGCAGACCCGCGTGCTGACGACGGCGGAGGGTATTGTCGATAGCTGGAGCTATTTCCTCGGCAATGGTGATTTCGCTGCCGAGAACGGCGATCTGATCGTCGAGGTGATCGACGAGCTGAAAAAGGTCGGCGGCACGGCACAGTCGAATTTCGATGAGACGGTGAAGGCGATCGCCTCAATCACCGGCGTGCCGGAAAACGTCACCAAGGTCGTGCTGTCGCGCCGTGGGGCGGATCTGGGCGCGGTCTCCACCGTGCCGGATGCGGCGGTCCAGTATCAGCAGGCGCTGGCCGATGAATTCTACGATCTCAAGATCATTCCGCGAAAGCTGGACATCTCCGACATCGTCTGGCGCCCCAAGGCCAGCTGAGCCTGCGTCCGTCACAGACCAACCGAGATCAAGGATTTTTCACGATGAGCGATACGAAGAACCCCATCGATTTTCTCTGGTTCATCCCGACCGGCGGCGACGGCACCTATCTCGGCGGCAGCGAGCTTAACCGTCCGCCTGAAAACAGGTATCTGCGCGAACTGGCGCAGACTGTGGACAGGCTTGGGTTTTCCGGCGTGCTTTTGCCGACCGGCGTCTCCTGCGAAGAGTCCTTCGTGACGGCTGCCTCGCTGGCGCCGTTCACCGAAAAGCTTAAATTCCTGGTGGCGATCCGCCCGGGCACGGCGGCGCCGGCCTATTATGCAAGGCTCGCGGCAGCGCTCGACCGGGTATCGAACGGCAGGCTGCTGCTCAATATCGTCGTCGGCGGCAATCCGTCGGAACTAGCGGGCGACGGCATCTTTCTTGAGCATGACGAGCGCTACACCCATGCTGAAGAATTTTTCCAGGTCTTCGAGGATCTCGTCACCACCGGCCATGCGGATCTAGACGGCAAGCATATCAAGGCGAGGAATGCCAAGCTCGGTTTCCCGACCATTCAGCAGCCACGGCCACCGCTCTATTTCGGCGGATCGTCGGATGCCGGCATCGAGTTCTTCGCCGGCCGTGGCGACAAATATCTGACCTGGGGCGAGCCACCGGAACAGGTGGAGCAAAAGATCAAGGCCGTGCGCGCTGCCGCCGAAAAACGGGGCAGGGAGGTTTCCTTCGGCATCCGGCTGCATTTCATTGTCCGCGAGACCGACGAGGAGGCCTGGGAGGCTGCGGACAAGCTGATCTCCAGGCTCTCTGACGAGACAATCGCCAAGGCGCAGGCGCATTTCGCGCGCGATTCCGACAGTGTCGGCCAGCAGCGGATGGCGGCGCTCCACAATGGTCGTCGCGACAAGCTGGAAGTCTCGCCCAATCTCTGGGCCGGCATCGGTCTGGTGCGCTCGGGGGCGGGTACCGCCCTGGTCGGCTCGCCGAAGACGGTGGCGGCGCGCCTGCGCGAATATCAGGATCTTGGCATCGAGACGGTGATCGGCTCCGGTTATCCGCATCTGGAAGAGGCTTACCGCGTGGCGGAATTGCTTTTCCCGGAACTCGGCATCACCCGCGAGGAACAGCGTGCCGGTTTCGGCAATGAATTCGCGTCCGAAAAGCCGCTCTTCGGCGGCGGCGGCCACGCGACTATCCGTGCTGTTGCTGCATCCTGATAAGATAGCGAGGGCGAGATAATGACGGCAGTCGATACGTTTTCGGAAGGGCGCAGCCTGAGGCGCATCAGGGAAGACAGGACTTCTTCGGCGGCAATCGGCTATTCAGATCCTCCCAAGGGGTCGGCGGAGAAGGCTGCGCGGGCAAATGACGGGAAGCCGCTACGCCCGCGCAGCGTCTCCGGCGTAGCGCTTTTACCTTTTCTCCTGCCGGTGACATTGGTCATACTCTGGCAGGCGGGCTCGTCTTTCGACTTAATCTCCGACCGGATCATGCCGTCGCCGGTGGCGGTGGTTGCGGCCTTTTGGGAACGGTTGCTCTCCGGTGAACTGGTCCGCGATGTCGGCGTCAGCGGCGCACGGGCGCTGAGCGGTCTTCTGATCGGCGGCTCGATCGGGTTCCTGCTAGGCATCGCCAACGGCGTGTCGAAACTGTCGGAACAACTGACCGACACGACGCTGCAGATGCTGCGCACGATTCCGCATCTGGCGATGATCCCGCTCGTCATCCTCTGGTTCGGGATCGGCGAGGAGGCAAAGCTGTTCCTCACCTCGCTCGGTGTACTCTTCCCGATCTACTTGAACACCTATCACGGGGTGAAGAATGTCGATCGCGACCTCATTGAGATGGGACGTATCTACGGCATGAGCGGCTGGTCGCTGTTCCGCAAGGTGATCTTTCCGGGAGCATTGCCGTCGATCTTCGTCGGCTTACGGTATGCGCTCGGTATCATGTGGCTGACGCTGATCGTCTCTGAATCGATCGCTGCAAATTCCGGCATCGGCTACATGGCCAATACCGCCCGCGAGTTCATGATGACCGATGTCGTCGTGCTGGCGCTGGTCATCTACGCGGTGCTCGGCAAGCTCGCGGACGTCATTGCCCGGACGCTGGAGCGCGCAGCGCTCTCTTGGAACCCGGCCTATCAGCGGTAAGGAGGAAAAAATGCCTGTTGGACCCTATCAATCACCGCTCGCCTTCATTTCGGATGTGGAACTCGATGCGCACCATGCCGCGCAGCCGGTGGACTATCAGGCCGCGCCGCAACCCGCTGGCCTGAAGCTGCGCGGCGTCGAGAAACGCTTCGGCGACAATCTGGTCTTACGCGGTCTTGATCTCGATGTGCCCGCCGGGCAGTTCCTGGCAATCGTCGGCAAGAGCGGTTGTGGCAAGAGCACGCTCTTGCGGCTCCTGGTCGGGTTGGACGAGCCGACTGGTGGCCGGATCGAATTCGTCGATGAGGAAGGCAAGGCGGTGGAGCCCAATTCCCGCATCGTCTTCCAGGAGCCGCGGCTTCTGCCCTGGTTCTCGGTGGCCGACAATGTGGCGGTTGGATTGGGCGACGGCGTGCCAAAGGCATTCGGGCGGCGAGAGGCCGAGCGGGCGCTCAAGGGCGTGCAGCTGTCGGAAAAGGCGAAGGACTGGCCGTCGAAACTTTCCGGCGGCCAGCGCCAGCGCGTGGCCTTGGCACGCGCTCTGGTCAGCCGTCCGGGCCTGCTGGCGCTCGATGAGCCGCTCGGGGCGCTCGATGCCCTGACGCGGATTGGCATGCAGGATCTGGTGACCGATGTCTGGCGCGAACTTGGCTTTACCGCCGTGCTCGTCACCCACGATGTGGCGGAAGCCGTGCATCTGGCCGACCGGGTGATCGTGCTCGATGAAGGCCGTATCAGCCTCGACCTCGAGATCCCGAGAGATCAGCCGCGCCGGCATGGCGATCCGGTTCTGGCGGAACTGGAGGGCAGACTGCTTGATACGATCCTCGGGAGAACCTGAGGATCGTATCTAGAGCATTTCCGCCTTTCTTTGAAATGCGAAACCGCTCTATCTCTTTGTTTTAACGCAATTCCGGACGCAAAACCGGTTCCCACTTTTGCTGGAATTGCTCAAAAAACAGGTCGGGCCGATCAGATCGATCGGCCGGCCCGTGCCAGGCCGTGTTCGACAAGCCGGTCAATGACTTCAGGATAGCTGACGCCGCTTGCGCCCATCACCTTGGAATACATGCTGATATCGGTGAAGCCGGGAATGGTGTTCAGCTCGTTGATAAGAATGCGCCCTTCCGAGGTGAGGAAGAAATCCGCTCGCGCCATGCCGTCACAGCCGAGCGCGCGAAACGCCTTGATCGCGAAGGCGCGGATCTCATCCTCGACATCCGGCGGCATCTGCGCCGGAACTCTCAGCGCTGCGCCATCCTCGTCGATATATTTGGCATCGTAGCTGTAAAAGCCGTGGCTCTCCGCCGGAACGATCTCGCCCGTTGTCGAGACGAACAGGCTGCCGTCCGGCGCTTCCAGAACAGCACATTCGATCTCGCGGCCCTTGATGAATTCTTCGGCGAGAAGCTTGCTGTCGTGGCGAAAACCTTCAGACAAGGCCGCGTCGTAACCGGCTTTCGTCAAAACCTTGCTGACGCCGACCGAAGATCCCTGGCGGGCCGGCTTGATGAAGATCGGCAGGCCGAGCGCCTGTTCCAGTTCCTCGAAAGCGGGTGCCGCATCCTGATAGATCGTCACCGAACGAGCCGCCGGAATGCCGGCCTCGTTGAACAGCCGCTTGGCGATATCCTTGTCGAGCGCATTGGCGGAACCGAGAATGCCGCAGCCAACTAGCGGTACGCGCGCCACTTCGGCAAGCCCCTGAACCGCACCATCCTCGCCATGCAGGCCGTGAAGCACTGGAAACAGGATATCGATCTTCGGCAGTTCGTATGCCGCAGCACCTTCGGGAAGTGCAAGAAGACGACCCTTGCCACCGGGGATCAGGGAAAGCTGGGTGCCGTTTTCCGGCTTTGAAAGCGCGCCGCCCTCGAACGCGCTGAGCAGCCATAGGCCTTCGCGACTGACGAAGACCGGTACCGCATCGTATTTTTGCGGATCGAGCGCGTTCATGACATTGGTGGCCGAAAGCACCGACACGTCATGTTCCGCCGAACGCCCGCCGAACAACACGGCAATACGCAACCTGCCTGAGTTTCCCGTCATGTAACCCTCTCCAGTCCGGCTCGTGGCCGGTATCCGATTCTGCATCGGTTTTTCACCCACTCCTTGCGACGCCGCAAAACGGGCTGTTTTGCGGCGCGCTGGCTATGGAGATTAGGAAAGTTGGTGTCAGAACGGCTTGATGACGGCGAGCGCCACGACGAGCACGAGACAGATCAGGATGACCGGCATGCCGATGCGCACGAAGGCGTTGGGGTCGAATTTCGGATCGGCAGCCATCTTGCGCATCGCAGCCTGCTGCATGCCGTGCAGCGCCGAAAGGATGACGACGAGCAGAAGCTTGGCATGCAGCCAGCCATTGCCGGCAAAGCCGATGTAACCGAAGGCAAGCCACAGGCCGAAAATCCAGGCGCCGGCAAGCGCTGCAGTGGTCACTGTGCGGTCGTATTTGCGTAGCGCGACGATCACGCCGACACGGATCGGCGGCGGCACCATCGAAATGACGAAGGCATTGATCAGCATGCCGCCGATCAGGAGGAAGTCGGAGAGTTGGTGCAGAGCCTTGATGACGAAATACAGCATTATCGATCACTCCAGATCATGGATTCGGTAAACCCGAGTTCAGCAAGATCCTGCGCTCGAAGCGCCTGTTCTGCCGGGTCGGATGGAAAGAATTCGTCCAGTTGCGGCGGCTTTACGCCCGTTGCGGATAACATCGCATGAACCTGTCCGCGATGATGTATCTGGTGTTGGAAGAGATGCAGAAGGATGCGGTCTGTCGGCTCGACCTGCATATGCATGTAGCGCGGGATGCGGACTTCGGCGCAAAGCGTGTCGTCCGTCAGGCTGCGACAGTGGTCGATGAGACGGTGATCGGCTGCGCGCTGTTCGCGGTCGAGATCGGCAAGGGCGGGAAACGGGATTTCCGGTTCGAAGGCGGAAGCACCCGGACAGTCGCCTTCGAGCGCGCCGATATAGAGCCAGTCGACGGTCAGGATATGGTTCAGCGTGTGGATGATCGACGGAAAGAAGTTTTGCCGCGGCGCGGCCAGCTCTTCGGAAGACAGCAGGGCGCAGGCTCTCAGCAGCCGGTGATTGGCCCAGGCGTTGTTGTATGCCTGGGCTATGAGGTAACGCTCCGGCGTCATGGGGCCGTTCTCCGTTGAGGCGAAGAAATTATCCCTTCAACTTCGCGATGACCAGATGGCCCGGGCTGGGATTGCCGTCCTGCATCCGCACGTTGATATCGCTCATTTCGACAAGTTCGAAACCGGTATCGGCAAGCCGTGCGCGGATATAGGCCGGCGAATGCATGAAGCGCTGATGCGGGCCGACCGTGTAGGTGCGTTCATCACCTTCCGGCAGGGATTCGGAGGAAAAGATGAACAGGCCGCCAGCGACCATGTTTTCGGCCGCACCGAAGAACAGCGGTTCGAGCGCACCGAGATAGGGAAGCACGTCGGTCGCGGTGATCAGGTCGAAAGGCTCGTCGTCATTGTCCTCGAGGAAATCCTCGACTTCGGCGACATAAAGCGTCTCGTAGAGATCCTTCTCATGGGCGATCTCGACCATGTTTTCGGAAATGTCGAGACCGGTAATGTCGTCGACCATGTCGCGCAGGGTGCCGCCGGTCAGACCCGTGCCGCAGCCGAGATCGAGCATGCGCTTGAACGGGCCGAGCTTCAGTTCCTGCAGGCGCTGGCGCACCAGAACCGGGACAGCATAACCGAGCTGTTCGACGAGGATGTCTTCGAAGCTTTCCGCATGCTGGTCGAACAGCGTTTCGACATAGGCGTCGGGCGCCTTCGGAGGCGCTTCGCCGCGGCCCATCGAGGCGATGCGAACGGCGGCACCACCATGATCTTCGGGATCGATTTCCAGCACCTGGCGATAAGCTTCGACGGCAGCATCGATCTCGCCGGCCTTTTCATGCGCGAGCGCCCGGTTATAGGCTTCCGCCAATGCTTCTTCGTCGATCTTCGCCATAACCATATCCTCGTTGTTGCCAGCCGCTTTACGTGTCGCGGCAGCGTTTGGCAATTGCGAGGATCACAGCCAAGCGCAATCAGTGCAGGATGATTTCGCCCTTCACCTGCCGCCACTCGCTGGCCGAGATCAGCTTGCGATGCACGTAGCGGACAGAATGGATCGGGCCTTCCAGCTTTTCCTGCCAGAATTTCAGAAAGCCGTTCATCTCCGGAAAGTCGGGGGCGAGATCGTAGTTCTGCCAGAGGTAACTCTGCAGCAGGGCAGGGTGATCCGGCATGCGGTAGAAGATCTGTGCGGTGGTGAGGCCGTAGCCTTTCAGCATCATTTCGAGTTCCGACATCTGCTGTTCCCTTTTTTCAATGACGCATTGTCTGCGTCATTGAAATGGGATCATGTCATGCTTAACGGAAGCTTGACAATTGTCGCTTTTGGCTGAAATTGATGTTTTATTTCAGCCTGTTAGCATCCATCGTCTGGGAGTGCTGCTAACGCATGTCTCCCGAACGTGCTCAACCGCTTCGGGGGGATCGCGACGTGCATCAGCGCACCAGATGGCGGGTCAGGCGCCGTTCGATGAAGTTCCACAGATGCCGCAGCGCTTCGACCATGGTGAGGTAGAAGATCGCAGCCCAGAGATAAGTCTGGTAGTCGAACGTCCGCGAGAAGGCGTAGCGCGTCTCGCCCATCAGGTCGTAGACGGTGACGATCGCAACGACGGCGGAACCCTTGATCATCAGGATGATCTCGTTGCCGTAGGGGCGAAGTGCCACGATCAATGCCTGAGGCAGAATGATCTTCCAGAAGGCGACGCGCTTGGAAATGCCGAGTGCGGCGGCACCTTCATGCTGGCCGACGGGAACACTCTGGATCGCGCCACGCAGGATTTCCGCCTGATAGGCGGCCGTGTTCAGTGTCAGCGAGAAGAGGCCGCAATACCAGGCCTCGCGGAAGAACCACCACAGGCCGACGGATTCCAGCTGCGGCCGGAAACTGCCAAGACCGTAATAGATCAGGAACAGCTGGGCGAGCAGCGGCGTCGAGCGGAAGATGTAGACATAGGCGTAGGCGATCGCATTCAGCACGCGGTTCTTCGACATGCGGGCAAACGCGATCGGCAGCGAGAGAACGGCGCCGAGCACGATGGAGATTCCGACCAGCGAAATCGTCGTCCATAAACCGTTAAGGTAACGCGGTCCGTAACGTTCGAATTTGGCCGGATCCCATCCCTCGATCACCATGCTGATCAGAGCCATGGCAAGCAGGGCCCAAAGGATCAGCACGCCAATGCCGACGACTTTCGCTGTCGTCAGAGGCCGGTGCAGCACTGCAGGTGCCGGGCGTGGCGGGATCATTTCTTTCGCCACGCTCATCGGGAAACCTCCGACCGCTTGGCCCAGCGCTCGATGAAGCCGAGACCGTAGGAGGAGATCATCGCCAGGATCAGATAAAGCAGGCAGGCCAGGAAATAGAAGAAGAAGGCTTCCTTGCTGACGCGCGCCGCAACGCCCGTCTGGCGCACGATATCTGAAAGCCCGATAACGGATACGTAGGACGTATCCTTCAGGAGGATCAGCCATAGATTGGTAAGACCGGGCAGGGCGATGCGGATAAGCTGAGGCAGAACGATCAGCACCATCGTCTTGCTGCGGCGAAGACCGAGTGCGTCACCAGCCTCATATTGCCCGCGCGGAATGGCGCGGAAGGCGGAGAGCAGCACTTCCGACGAATAGGATGAGAAAACCACCGCAAGCGCCACCATGCCGGCAACGAAGGCGTTGATCTCGACGCGCCCGTCATATCCGAAGAACGCCAGCACCGACTGGATCAACATCTGCGCGCCGTAATAGACAATGAACAGCGTCAGCAGTTCGGGCAGGCCGCGAAAGATGGTGGTGTAGATACCGGCGGCCAGCCTGAGCAGTTTTTCCTGCGACTGCGCGGCAAGCGCGATCAGGAAACCGATCAGCAGCCCGACAGGCAACGTGGCGAGCGCCAGTGAGATCGTCACCTTGACGCCGAAGGCGATTTCGTCGCCCCAGCCGGTGTCGCCACAGGAGACGAGGCCGGTGCCGCCGAACCAGGTGAAGACACCGGCGGGGCCGCAAAACGGGTCGAGTGTATTAAAGAGGGCGGAGAGCCATCCGCTCATAGGATCATGTTCCGGTTCATATTCCCCTGCGGCTTATGTCGTGCCGCTTTCAAATGCCAATTAAAAAGGAAAATTTTCTGAGGACAAGTGCTTGATGAAAATGAAAACGGCGGAAGGTGACCCTTCCGCCGTTTTTTTTAGCGATTGGACGGATTACTTGTCGCCGCCATAGACGTCGAAGTCGAAATACTTGTCCTGGATCTTCTTGTAGGTGCCGTCGGCGCGGATTGCCGCGATTGCGGTGGTGAACTTGTCTGCGAGCGCCTGTTCGTCCTTGCGCACGGCAATGCCGGCGCCCTGACCGTTGATTTCCGGATCGACCGGCAGCGGGGTCAGGATTTTGCAGCAGGAGCCGGCATCCGACTTCACCCATTCGGTGAGCACGACGATATCGTCGACAACACCGTCAATACGGCCGTTGGTCAGGTCGAGCTTGTATTCGTCAGCTGTCGGATAGAGCTTCTCATCCGCATCGGGGAAATGCTTTTCGACATAGTTGGCGTGGCTGGTCGAACCCTGCGCGCCGATGGCCTTGCCCTTCAGCGAAGCAGCAGTTGCTTCCGTCAGCGGCGAATCCTTCGGCACGGCAATTGCCGGAGGCGTGTTGTAATACTTCTTGGAGAAGGTGACCTGCTGCTGGCGCTCAGGCGTGATCGACATCGAAGCGATGATCGCGTCGAACTTCTTGGACTGCAGGGCCGGGATGATGCCATCCCAGTCATTGGTGACAAAGGTGCACTCGGTCTTCATCTGGACGCAGAGTGACTTGGCGATGTCGATATCGAAGCCGGTCAGTTCGCCGTTGGATTCCAGAACGTTGAAGGGCGGGTATGCGCCTTCCGTGCCGATGACCAGCTTGTCCTGGGCCGAAGCGGCGCCAGCAAAAAGCGAGATCGCCGCGATCGACGCGGCAGCAAACAAACGGGTGGAGATCTTCATAATTGTCCTCTCTGTTGGCAGGCCGGCGACGTGTTCTCGGTTTTTCGCAGCCGGCGAGGGGCATTTCGCAGCCCTTGTTTTTTATAGATACCGGCTCCGGCAAAATTGCAACGGCATTTTCTACGGCAACCTCGGGCTTCACATGCGTTTGACGTTTACGTCCAAACCCTGATGTCGCCAGAGGGTTCCTGGAGGAGATTGTTGCCGGAAGAAAATGCCTGACATCGCAGGCGGAGCTTTTTGTGATGCGCCAAGATGGCGCAGCCATAATTGCCGGATGAATACAGCATTCAAACACAGTTCAGACTTTGGTCCCGATGATACGGACCTTTGCAGGCGGCCATAATGGGAACCAAATTGGAACAAATACAGTTGTGGTGCCGCGAAAAACTGCCCGCAAGAGGTGGGCCTCAACAGTCATGATCATTGGGGCCGTCGCGAGCATCTAGGGACGAAAGCCAGAAGA
Source organism: Rhizobium sp. ZW T2_16 (assembly GCF_044987325.1). Lineage (NCBI taxonomy): Bacteria > Pseudomonadati > Pseudomonadota > Alphaproteobacteria > Hyphomicrobiales > Rhizobiaceae > Rhizobium > Rhizobium sp. ZW T2_16. The sequence continues at coordinate 73,343 of NZ_JBJDRG010000016.1, read as the reverse complement.
AGGAAAATGTCATGTCGATGAAATCCAGATTGTTCGCCAGCGTGGCGGCGCCTGTTTTGTCCCTGCCATTGTTGATGCAACCTGCCTATGCCCTGCCGTCCGGTGTGGATCTCGGATCGGTGCAGCCGGCGGCGCCCGGTATCATTCGGGTGCAGGAGCAGGTTCCGGCAGAGGGCGAGGAGCTTCCGAAGCGCCGCAAGCCGCAGGCTGATCAGGGCGAAGGAGCTGAACGTCCGCGCGGCGAGCGCCAGCAGCGGGCAGAACAGCCAGAGGGTGAACGTCCCCAGCGTCGCCAGCAGCAGGCAGATCAGGGTGAGGGTGGTGAACGGCCGCAACCCCGCCAACGTGAACAGCGTGCCGAGCAGCCGGACGCCGAGCGCCCTCAGCGCCGTGAGCAGCAGGCAGATCAGGGTGAGGGTAGTGAACGGCCGCAACGGCGTCAGCAGAACGCCGAGCAGGCCCCCGATCTCCGTCAACAGGCAAAGCCGGATGCAGATCAGGCCGAACAGCCCAAGCCGCGCAAGGAACGCCAGCAGCAAGCGGAACAGCCGCAGGCTGAGCAGCCTCAAGGCCGTCCGCAGCAGGCCGAGCGTCCTCAGACTGAACGGCCGCAGCGTCAACAGGCAGATCAGGGCGATGCGATCCAGCCGCCAAAACCTCGCGCACAACAGAATGCCGATCAGGCACCTGAACCAAAGCCGACAGCAAAGCCGCCTGCACAGGCGGATGCGGAACAGCCCAAGCCGGGGCAGGAACGCCAGCAACAGGCGGAACAGCCGCAGGCCGAGCAGCCTCAAGGCCGTCCGCAGCAGGCCGAGCGTCCTCAGACTGAACGGCCGCAGCGTCAACAGGCAGATCAGGGAGATGTGATTCAGCCGCCAAAGCCTCGCGCGCAGCAGAATGCCGATCAGGCGCCGGTGCCCCAGCAGCAGCCGGGCCAGCCGCCCAAACCTGCCCGACAGCAGGCTCAGGACGCGGACAAGGCACCTGATCAGGCGGTGAGCGGTGGAGAGCGCAATCAGCCGCGTCCCGTTGAGCAGAGCGCCGAGCAGCCGAAGCTTCCGGTCGAAAACGGAGCCGCCGTGCTCGACAGTGCCAAGGAACAGCGGCCGGATCGTGCGCAACGCGGCGGTGACCGTCCGCAGGATCCGAGCCGTCCGGACAGACGCGGAAATCCGAGCGCGCCAGACCAGCAGCAGGCACAGGAACGCGCGGCTCCGCCGCCGCGTAACGATGCAGACGCGCAGGCCAATGATCGTGTCACCCGCGAAGACCGGGAGCGCTGGCGCAACCAGCGTCGCGAGCTGGTAGAGGAACGCGGCCAGCGTATCGATGGCCGGCCCGATTTCGAACGGCCGCGCGGCTGGGATGTTTTGGGCCCGATCGGCGACGCCCTTCTGGGACAGAACCAAAACCAGGATCGCAATCGTGACCGTGGCCGCGACAGGAATTGGGATCAGGACCGTGACGATGGTCGCGTTATCATCTCGATCGACAACCAGACCTATGTGCGCCACGACGACAGCCGCCGCTTCTACGATGATGGAGGCCGTCCGGAATATGAGCGTCTGGGCGACGGTCGCTATCGCGAGGTCGTCGAACGCAACGACGGTACCCGCGTGGTGACGATCCGCAACCGCTATGGCGAAGTCGTCCAGCGTTCGCGCATCGTCCGTGGCGGTCGGGAGTATGTGCTCTATTACGCACCGGAGCTTCTGGAAGACCGTCAGGACTATACCTGGCGCGATCCGGGTGACGACCTGCCGCCGATGCGCCTTGGCGTGCCGATTGACGACTACATCATCGATACATCCAGCCAGCCGGATCGCGACTATTACCGCTTCCTTGAGCAGCCGCCGGTGGAGCGGGTCGAACGGCCTTATTCGCTCGATGAGGTCCGTTATTCGGCCCGTATCCGCGACAAGGTTCCGCGTATCGACCTCGATACCATCACCTTTGCCACGGGCAGCGCCGAGATTCCGATGAACCAGGCAACCTCGCTGCGCAAGGTTGCAGACGCGATCAACAAGGTGCTGGAAAAGGATCCGTCGGAAACCTTCCTGATCGAAGGTCATACGGATGCGGTCGGCTCGGATGAAAGCAATCTAGTCCTTTCGGACAAGCGCGCAGAATCGGTGGCTGTTGTCCTGTCGGATGCTTTCGGCATTCCGCCCGAAAACATGACGACGCAAGGTTACGGCGAGCGGTATCTGAAAGTGAGTACCGAAGCGGCAAACCAGGAAAACCGCCGCGTGACGATCCGCCGGATCACGCCTCTCGTAAAACCTGTCGCCTCGAACCAGTAACGGATCGGACAGGCAGGAATTGGAAGCCGTCGGCCAATCGGTCGGCGGCTTTCAGCGTTTTGGAAGACCTGTGATGTCGATGATGAAGTCGGCAATGGATGCCGTGTCGTCGAGCTCGAAGACGGGCAAGGTTTGCAAAGCGAGCGAGTGATCCGTGGCGATCGCAACGATATGGGGATCAATCGGTGCCAGAGGCTCGCGGCTTTTCGATTCCAGCCGGCGCAGTTCTATCTTCGGGATGGCCTCGTGCTTGTAGCCCTCTACGAGTACGAGATCACAAGGTGCCAGCCGTGAAAGGATTTCGGCAAGCGTCGGCTCAGCTTCGTCTCGCAGTTCATGCATGATCGCAAAGCGCGTTCCCGAGACAATTGCCACTTCCCCGGCGCCCGCCTCCCTGTGCCGAAATGAATCCGCACCGGGCTTGTCGATGTCAAAGTCATGATGCGCGTGCTTGACGGTGGAAACGCGATAACCGCGGGCGGTAAGCTCCTCAACCAGACGAACGGTCAGTCCCGTCTTTCCAGAATTCTTCCAGCCGGAAATCCCGAAGGCGGGCGTGGTGTTCATTCAAGGCTCTCCGTAAAGGCCGCGGCTTGGGTAAGCTCTTCTGGTGTGTTGATGTTGAAGAAGGGATCAAGCAGGCCGCGGCGTGTCTGAAGCGACGGGAAATCGATAGTCACCATGCGGTGACGGCTCAGGAACCCATTGATACGGCGATTATCGTTATCAATCAGCCAGTGTTCGAGATCCTCCGCAAGAGCGATCGGCCAGAGGCCGAAAACCGGGTGACGGCGCTCCAGTGAGGTGGCGATGACGATGGTTTCCGGATCGGAACAGGCTGCGCTGAATTGCAGCACAAGATCTAACGGCAGAAAAGGGCTGTCGCACGGAACGCTGGCGAAATGCGACACTTCTGCGAGCCGGCGGGAATAATGGCGCATCCCGGTAAGGATGCCGGCGAGTGGTCCTAGCTGTCCGGCGAGATCATCTGCAAGATAGCGATAGCTCTCAAACCCCGGGAAGGGGGCATTGGCGTTGACGGCGAGATCCGATACCTGAGGAGCCAGTCGCCTAATGACATGAGCGAGAACGCTTTTGTCGCCGAGCGGAAGCAGCGCCTTGTTCGCTCCCATGCGGCTGGAGCGGCCACCGGCAAGAATGAGACCGGGCGGGCGCATCCTCAGCCACCCGCCGTGGGCGTCACCGCCTTTTTGGCCGTATCGATGGCGCGGCGGCTTTCGCGGTAGAATGTATAGAGGCCGGAGCAGATCACGACGGCTGCGCCCAGGAGCACTGTCATGCCCGGACGCTCACCGAAAACCAGGACCCCGATGAGGAGCGCCCAGATCAGGCTGGTATAGCGGAACGGCGCAATGAAGGAGATTTCTCCGCCGCGCATGGCGAGGATGATTGCCTGATAGCCGCAGAATACCGCAATCGCCGTCAGCGCCAGAAGCAGCCAGTTGAAACCCGAAATCGGGTGCCATCCGCCTGTCGGGCCGACGAGAACAAAGCCGACGACCATGATGATGAAGGAGGTGAAGAGGGTCACGTGGATGGTCGGGATTTCCGTTGCGATCCTGCGTGTCACGAGATCCCGGCAGGCGGTGAAGAAAACCGCTGCAAGCGGGAACAGCGCGTCGCTGGAAAAGCCTTCAGGTCCCGGCTGGATGATCAGCAGCACACCCAGGAAGCCGACGATGATGGCGCTCCAGCGCCGCCAGCCGACCGGTTCGTGAAACAGAAGCGCAGCCCCGAGCGTAACCGCAAGCGGCAGCGACTGCATGATCGAGGAAGCCGAAGCGAAATCGATCCTGGCAAGCGCGTTAAAGAAGGACAAAGTTCCGCCGAGTTCGCAGGCGGTGCGCAAAAGCACCAGCGGATGGGTGAAGGCGCGTAGCGAGAATTTGGCGCGCAGGAGAATGGAGACCGCAAATACGAGTATGGTTGTCAGAACCCCACGTACTGCCATGATCTGCGGAATGCTGAGGTCGTGCGTCAATGCCTTGACCATCGCGTCATTGCAGGAAAACACCGCCATCGCGGTCGCCATGAGCAGCGCACCGCGCGTGTTATCCGACAATGCCATCCCGATTCCTCCACCCTTTGCGTCCCGTCTTTACGTGATCGGCAAGTTTGCTGCCAGCAGATTTCCATCTGATTTTTCCGCGCGCAAATGTCGCCGGCTGCCATTAACGGTTGCTCAACCGAAAGTGGCCATCGTGTGCAGATGTTCCCGCATGAGGCTGGAATCGCTCCGTTGTGCACACATGCAATCGTGCCTTCAGCGCAGCTAATGACGGGGAAAAAATTGTTTATCGATCGACTTTTGCAAAGCCGGAAAATTGTAACCAAGGTTCTTCTGTTCGTTGTTCCTCTCGTTCTGCTGATCGCGGGCGTGGGCCTTGCCGGATATTACACGGCCAATACTCTGAATGGCCATATGACCGTGACCCGCGCCACGATTGAGAACATCGGCGATTTCGAGCGCCTTCAGTCGAGCTTGCAGGAATATTCCGCTACGCCGAATGAAAAGACGCTTTCGGCACTAAGAGCCGATATCGATGCCCAGGAACAGGGCGTCGGTGTGCTTGAGGGACTTCTGACAAGCGAAGGGGATCGGTCACGGGTTGCACCGGTTATGGGGCTCGCCTCGGCAATGCGCAGTCATGTCGATGCGCTGTGGGCCGTCAAGCTGCTGCGGGACGAAACGGATGCGCAGATGGCCAGCGCCGTGACGGAAATCGATACGCTCGGCACGGAAGTGGAAGCGCAGGTGGGCAGCCTGCGCAAGCAGAGCGCCGGCAAGGAGAAATTTGCCAAGGGCATGTTGCTGGAAGCCTATGCCTATAACGCCATTTCGGGCAGGGTCTCGGACTTGCGTGAAGCAATGCGTCGTGCCGAAAGCGACGATGCGGCCATCAATACGGCCAAGCTCTACCTCGGCCCATTGGAAGAGGAATTCGCAAAGATCAGCACTCTCGTATCGGAAAAGGCGGGCAAGGCTTTCGATCCGGCGCGACAGGCCGCCGCCAGCTTGAAAGCGACCATTGCCGGCGACGCCCCGATCGCCGACAAGGCGCAGGCGGTGCGTGTCGGAACAAGTGCACTCATGCCGATACAGCGAGATTTGGATAATCTGTCCAACAGCCGGGCCGTAACGGCGGCTGAACGGTTTGTCGGTCTTGAAGGTGATGTGGCCGTCCAGCGTGAGCTGCTTGCCCAGACAGAGGATTCGCTGCGCAGGATCGATGAGCTCAAACTGCTTGTCGAGCGGATGAGCGGTACGATGAGCGAGGCTTCGCAGAAGCCGCTTCTTGAATCGACGGCGGGTTTGCGTACCGTCTCGGCGCGTGTTTCTGAACTTGCCAAGACCAACTTCACCATGGCTGGCTTTGCTGTGAAGCTGGAGCCGCTTCTCGCATCGCTCGACGCCGGATCGACAAAGCTGATCGTGATCGCTTCCGACTGGCAGAAGAAGAGGGCGGAAGCCACGGCCACTCTGACCGGCGCAATGGCCGGGCTGAAGAATTTCGTTGCCCAGGCTCAGGAAGTCGGCAAGGAAGATAGCGAACGGTCGGCAAACCTTTCGGTCGTCGCCATGGTGGTCGGTACGATATTGGCGATCGCTGGCGGCCTGATGCTGGTCGAGACATTGCGCGGCCCTCTGCGCCGGGTGACCGAAGTGATGAAGCGTCTTGCCGACGGCGACCTCGAAGTTTCGATCGAAGGCCGCGAGCGTGGCGATGAGATCGGTGACATGGTTCGTTCCGTTACGGTATTCCGCGACGCTGCGAGAGAAAATGTTCGGCTGGAGCAGGAAGCCGCCGCCGCCCGGGAGCTCTCCTCGGCGGAAGCAGAACAGCGTGCCGGCGAACGTGCCCGCATCGCGGCCGATCAGCAGCATGCGTTGACCGCGCTCTCGGGCGTGCTCGGCAATCTGGCCGAGGGCGATCTGGCAACGGGGATGGACGAAAATCTCCCGGCAGATTTCGTCATGATGGCCAGAACCTATAATCAGGCTGTCGATGCTCTCCGTGCGACTTTGTCCGAAGTCGGTTTTGCGGCGCAGGAGATCAATGGCGGTACGGCCAATCTTTCCGCCTCCGCCGACGATCTGGCGAAACGCACGGAACAGCAGGCGGCCGCGCTGGAGGAAAGCTCTCGGGCTTTGCGCCACTTGAGCGATGTTGTGCGTAGCACCGCTACCAATGCCCGTCAGACGTCTCAATCGGTCAACGAGACCGAAGAGTTCGCCGTCCGCTCAGGCGAGGTCGTGGCACGCGCAGTCAATGCCATGGGCGAGATCAGCCGCTCCTCCGACAAGATCAGCCAGATCATCGGCGTCATTGACGAGATCGCCTTTCAGACGAACCTCCTGGCGCTGAATGCCGGCGTCGAGGCTGCTCGCGCTGGTGAAGCAGGCCGCGGTTTTGCTGTTGTCGCCCAGGAGGTCCGCGAACTGGCCCAGCGCTGCGCGGGTGCGGCTCGCGAGATCAAGCAGTTGATTTCGGCAAGTGCAACGCAGGTCGAAAGCGGCGTGCAGCTCGTCGAGGAAACCGGCGAAGCACTCTCCAGGATCATTGCTCACGTCACCGATGTTCGAAAACTGGTGGCACAGATTTCCTCGGCTGCCGCAGAGCAGTCGACTGGCATCACGCAGGTCACGCAGGCTGTCAACGACGTCGAACTGATAACCCAGCAGAATGCCGCCATGGTCGAGGAGAACAATGCCGAAATACGTGGCCTGCGTCACCGGGTGGAGGATCTGACCCAGAAGATCGGCCGCTTCAGGACCAGCGACAGCAGCGGGACCTATTACCAGGAGCCTCAGCCGCGTTTGCACCGTAGCAGCGCCGCATGACGTGAAGGCAGATGCCCAGAATCTCGTGAAACTTCAAAAGCCGCCGCCAGACACGACGGCGGCTTTCGAGGCTAAGGCTAAGCCCGCATCTCGCCGCATTTGCGTAAAAAGGCTGGAATCGCGGATCATCATCCGGTAGTTGTTGATCATGACAGGGGCGTCCGGCGAAAGCCGGGCTGAGAAGTACCCTTTGAACCTGAACCAGATCATGCTGGCGGAGGGAGTCGTTCGGGTCTTCGTTCTTGACGTCGTATCCCCACGTCGACCTCCGCCTCAAAAGGAGGCGCAGATGGCAGACGATTCCGCTCAATCATTGAAACCCGGCGCATTGCTGGCAGCGATGCGGCAGAAAAATCCATTGGTGCAGAACATCACCAATTTCGTCGCGATGAACATTGCCGCCAACGTGATGCTGGCTGCGGGCGCATCTCCTGCAATGGTGCACAGCCCGGAAGAGGCGGCGGAATTCGCGGGCATAGCGGCGGCACTGACCGTCAATATAGGGACCATCTCGCCGGACTTTTTCGACGGCATGAAGCAGGCCGCCGAGGCTGCAAGCGAAGCGGGAAAACCCTGGGTACTCGATCCGGTCGCGCATTTCGCGACCGCCTATCGGCGTGCCGCCGTTTCAGCGCTTCTGGAGCACAGGCCGACGGTAATCCGCGGCAACGCTTCCGAAATCATTACGCTTGCCGGCGAGCATGCATCGGGGCAGGGGGTGGATTCGGGTGACAGCGTGGCTTCTGCGCAGGCTGCTGCCCGCGCTCTTGCCATTCGTCATGGCTGTGTCGTCGCCGTGACCGGGGAACGGGATTTCGTCACCGACGGTCATCGTGCCGTTCATGTTCTCGGTGGATCTGCGCTGATGCCGAAAGTGACGGCGCTCGGTTGCTCGTTGACCTGTGTCATCGGCGGTTTTGCAGCAACCGTGCCGGACAAGCCGTTTGAGGCAACGCTTGCGGCGCTTGCCTTGTTTGCTGCAGCTGGCGAACTGGCGGGACGGGACGCTCATGCGCCGGGGTCCTTTGCCGTGCGTTTCCTCGATCTGCTTGCGGAAGTGACGCCGGATGCCGTTGATGCCGTAGCGCGGGTGATACCGGCATGAAGCAGTTCGACCTTTCCCTTTATCTGGTGCTGGACCCGGATCTTTGTCGCGTGATCGGCATGGTCGAGACGGCGCGACTTGCCGTGCTGGGCGGGGCAACGATGGTGCAGTTGCGCGACAAGCAGGCAACGACCGCAGAGATGATCGCGACGGGCCTGCAGCTGAAAGCTGCCCTTTCAGGGGCCGGCGTGTCGCTGATTGTCAACGATGATGTGGAGGCCGCGCTCGCGATCGGTGCAGATGGTATTCATGTCGGGCAGGAAGACATGAATGCGACGGAGGTTCGAAAGCGTGTTGGCGATAGGCTAATCCTTGGTCTCTCCGTAGAGACGGAAGATCTGGCGCGACGGGTTGATCCGGCGGTGGTTGATTATGTCGGCGTCGGTCCGGTCTTCGCGACCGGCACGAAGCCGGATCACAAGCAGCCGATCGGTTTTAAAGGCCTTGCGCGGATCGTGGCGGCATCCCCGATACCCGCAGTCGCGATCGGCGGCGTCAAGATTCAAGATGTCGAAGAAATCTTTCGCGCAGGGGCAACGGGTCTCGCGGTCGTATCCGCCATATGCGGATCGCCCGATCCCCAAGCTGCCACAAGATTGATCGCCGATAAAATTGCGGAGGTGAAGAAATGATGATTCGCAATGTCTTGTCGATTGCCGGCTCCGATCCATCCGGCGGCGCCGGCATACAGGCGGACCTCAAGGCATTTTCCGCCCGCGGCACTTATGGCATGGCAGTGCTGACGGCGTTGACGGCCCAGAATACGCAGGGCGTGACCGCCATTCACGCGTTGCCTCCGGAGTTCGTTCGTGCCCAGATCGAGGCGATTTTTGCCGACATAACGGTCGATGCGGTAAAGATTGGCATGATCGCCAATGCGCAGATTGCGCGCACCGTTGCAGAATTGCTTGAGACCCATGCGATGGGTATTCCGATCGTGCTTGATCCGGTGATGGTCGCAAAGGGTGGCGCTCCACTTCTTGCCTCCGATGCCGGTCAAGCGGTTATCGACCGGCTGCTGCCGCTTGCTTCCGTCATCACGCCGAACCTTCCCGAAGCTGCAGTCCTGCTGGGCGAGAATGAGGCTAAGACACGGGCGGAAATGGCCAACCAGGCGATGGGTCTGCTACAGCAAGGACCGGGTGCCGTGCTGATCAAGGGAGGCCATCTCGCCAGCGATGACAGCCCAGATGTACTGGCGGATAGTGGTGGCGTGACCTGGTTTGAAGGGCCGCGCACGACGACGAGGAATACCCATGGCACCGGCTGCACCCTGTCGAGCGCCGTTGCCGCCGAACTTGCCAAGGGACGGTCCATGGTGGAGGCGGTGAAGTGGGCGAAAGCTTATCTGGCCAAGGCTATAAACGCTGCCGACACGTTATCCGTCGGCAGCGGACACGGGCCGGTCAATCATTTCGTCGAGCTGTGGGAGAATGAGGTCACCCGCCGGTGACGCTCATGTGTCGCGCGACGGCGGGGCGTTTGTGAGTGCGGTCGATGATGAAGTCATGGCCTTTCGGCTTGCGGGTGATCGCCTCATCGATAGCATTGGCGAGGTAATCATCATCGTCGGAGCCGCGCAAGGCGGAACGCAGGTCCGCGGCGTCGTTCTGGCCGAGACACATGTAGAGCGTGCCGGTGCAGGTGAGGCGTACGCGGTTGCAGCTTTCGCAGAAATTATGCGTCATCGGCGTGATGAAGCCTAATCGTCCATTTGTTTCCTTTACCTCGACATAACGGGCGGGACCGCCTGTCTTGTAAGGAATTTCGGAAAGAGTGAACTGCTCTTCTAGGCTTGCCCGAACCTGCGACAGGGGGAGATAGCGGTCAGTGCGGTCCTCTTCGATCTCGCCCATCGGCATGGTCTCGATCAGCGTCAGGTCCATGTCCCGGCCATGTGCGAAACGGATCATTTCCGGGATTTCATGCTCATTGAAATCCTTCAGCGCCACGGCATTGAGCTTGATCTTGATCCCGGCTTTCTGGGCAGCATCAATACCGTTCATGACCTGACGGAAATTGCCCCAGCGGGTGATAGCCTTGAATTTCGCTTCGTCGAGCGTGTCGAGCGAAACATTGATGCGGCGCACACCGTTGTCATGAAGCTCTTGCGCATAACGGGCAAGCTGCGAACCATTGGTCGTCAGCGTCAGCTCATCGAGCCTTCCTGCATCGATTTGTTTTCCAAGCGCCTCGACCAGGAACATGATGTTCTTGCGCACAAGCGGTTCGCCGCCTGTGAGTCTCAATTTGCGAACACCCTTCGCGATGAAGGCGGAACAGAGACGTTCCAGCTCTTCGAGCGTCAGCAGGTCCTTCTTCGGCAGAAAAGTCATGTTTTCTGCCATGCAATAGGTACAGCGGAAATCGCAGCGATCCGTCACTGACACACGAAGATAAGTCACCGCACGACCAAACGGATCGATCATCGGCGCCTGGGCCGATGCTGGATTGCCGAACAATGGTGGGGTAACGATGGAATTCAAGTCAATATACTCCTGATTGCCGGAATCTGGTGGTCATCATCGATGACGTCAAGCTTTATACCGACAAAGCGGATGGCACTTTGATCAAAACGGCGCGACGCACAGGGTTGCGGCGAATTGATGAAATCCATAATCCTGAGCGGGTGAAATTGGAAGAGCGGATATGACCGAGGTTTCGAACGACAGCTGGCCCACCGAACTGCGCGTGGCCGAAGACAAGCGGACGTTGACGGTGACATTCGACGATGGAGCGCGTTTTGCGCTGCCCGCCGAGCGGCTGCGCGTTCTCTCACCCTCGGCCGAGGTTCAAGGCCATGGCCCGGGCCAAAAGGTGACGGTTCCCGGCAAGCGTATGGTGGCGATCCGAAATTTGGTTGCGGCCGGAAATTATGCCGTGCGTATTGCTTTCGACGACGGACACGACAGTGGAATTTTCACCTGGCGTTATCTGCGCGAGTTGGGAACGGACGGTGACGATCTTTTTCGACAATACGAAGAGGAACTGGCTGCTAAGGGCCTGAGCCGAGACGGCGCGCGAGCGCGTTAACAGGATAAGCAAGGGGAAAAGCGGGTGGCGGCAGAATCGAATGCAGGTGAACTGGTACAGGTCGTGGCGCTTTTGGGCGCAGGCGTTATCGCCGCGCCGCTGTTCAAGCGTATAGGGCTTGGCTCGGTTCTCGGTTATCTGGCGGCAGGCCTGGTTGTCGGCCCATTCGGCCTGAAGCTGGTCTCCGATCCACAAGCCATCCTCCACATTGCCGAACTCGGCGTGGTCATGTTCCTCTTCATCATTGGGCTGGAAATGCAGCCCTCGCGCCTATGGAGCATGCGCAAGGATATATTCGGCCTGGGCGCACTTCAGGTTTGCGCCTGTATTGTGGCGCTGATGGCGATTGGAATGGGGTTTGGCCAGACGGCTCCCGTTGCCTTCGTGGCAGGGACAGGTTTCGTCCTGACATCGACGGCAATCGTCATGCAGATGCTGCAAGAGCGCAATCATCTGCATACACCGAAAGGCCAGCATATCGTCTCGATCCTGCTCTTCGAGGATTTGGCCATTGTACCCTTGCTGGCGATTGTCGCGCTCCTTGCTTCGCACGGTGAGACCGTATCCATCATGGAACGTTTCCAGTCTGTTGCTATCGGTTTTGCCGCGCTGGTGGCTCTCGTTCTTGCGGGACGTTATCTTCTCAACCCCTTTTTCCGGTTGTTGGCCAATTCCGGTGCCCGTGAAGTTATGACGGCAGCCGCCCTGCTGGTGGTGCTGGGGTCAGCGCTGCTGATGGATTTCGCCGGACTTTCCATGGCTATGGGCGCCTTCCTTGCTGGCGTTCTCCTGTCCGAATCCTCTTTCCGGCATCAGCTTGAAGCCGATATCGAACCTTTCCGGGGGATATTGCTCGGCCTGTTCTTCCTGGGCGTCGGCATGGCGGTTGATCTCGCAGTCATCGCCGCGAACTGGCAGCATGTCGTTCTTGCCGTGATCGCCTACATGATCGTAAAGGCACTGGTAATCTATGGTGTTGCCCGCCTTCTCGGTACGCCTCATCCGGAAAGTGTCGGCCGTGCGATCCTGATGGCGCAGGGCGGTGAATTCGCATTCGTGCTCTATGCCGCTGCGACATCGGCCGGCATTTTCGACGCAGAGACGAATGCAGTGCTGACCGCAACGATCGTGTTGTCCATGGTGGTCACACCGCTTGTCGTGGCTGTTTATGTCCGAATTGCACCCAAGCCGCAGGTCGACACAAGCGGGCTTGACGCGCCGGAAGATATTGCGGGCACTGTGCTGATGATCGGTTTCGGCCGTTTCGGCCAGATCGTCAGCCAGCCGGTGCTGGCGCGCGGTTATACGCTGTCGATCATCGACAAGGATGCCGAATTCATCCGGGATATCGGTGATTTCGGCTTCAAGGTCTTTTACGGGGACGGCTCCCGCCCGGAAATTCTCCACGCTGCGGGGGCAGCGACCGCAAAGGCGATCCTCATCTGCATTGACGACAAGGAAGCGGCCATCAAGGTAGCCGAGATCGTCAAGGATGAATTTCCCATGGTGCCGCTGCTTGCCCGTGCCTATGACCGCGGCCACGCGATAGATCTCTTGAAAGCTGGCGTCGACTACCAGATTCGGGAGACCTACGAATCGGCGCTGAATTTCGGCAGCGAAGTGCTGAGCGTGCTTGGCGAGGAGGAAGAACTTGCAGCCCAGATCATCGAGGAATTTCGCGAGACCGATCGCGAGCGTTTCGCACTAGAGCAGATCGGTGGCATCTATGCCGGTCGCTCGCTGATCAAGGGCAACGCACGTCCCGCCGATGTCATTGCCGCAAGAACGGGACGGCAAAGAGAGCAACGCGCGGCAGAACAGGCCGCCGCGCAGGAGGCTGCAACGTGAATGACGAAACCATGATCATCCGCTCGATCGAGGAATTAAAAGCGATCTATGGCGCTTCGAGCGAAGCGTCGACTGCCAAGGTGACGACAAAATTGACGTCGGAATATCGGCACATGATCGAGCTCTCTCCGTTCGTAGCGCTTGCGACGGTGGGCCCGGAAGGTCTCGATTGTTCGCCGCGCGGCGATATTGGCGGTGTTGTCAGGGTCGAGGATGAAAATACGCTGCTGCTGCCGGATTGGCGCGGCAACAACCGTGTCGATTCGCTTATCAACATCGTTCGCGATCCTCGTGTCGCCCTGATGTTCCTTATTCCCGGTTCGACCACCACAATGCGCGTCAACGGCAGGGCAGTCGTTTCCGCCGAGCCATCTCTCCTGCAGAGCTTCGAGATGGATGGCAAACATCCGCGAACGGTTACGATCGTCAGCATCGATGAGGTCTATTTCCAATGCGCCCGCGCACTGATGCGATCCGAGCTGTGGAATGTCGATCGTTTCGTCGACCCGATGACATTGCCGACGCCAGGGCAATTGTTGAAGGCGGCAAAAGCGGATTTCGACCGGGAAACCTATGATCGCGAATGGCCGGCGCGTGCCGCCAAAACCATGTGGTGAGTGAGAGATATCCTGAAAGAGAAAAGGCAGGCCGGGCGGCCTGCCTTTTACTTTTTGTAGATCAGCCAGTTCTTGCTGATGTAATGACTCTTCATGCTCTCCTCGAAGAAGACCGAGCGATTGCGACCGCTGTTTTTGGCATAATAGAGAGCTGCATCCGACTGTGCGTAAAGCTCGCCGGGATCGGCCGCCTGGACGGCCATCGAATAACCGAGCGAGATTGTCACCGGTCCGTAGTTCACGCCCGAGCGAGAGTTGCGGAAGGTTCTTGTCTCAAGGGCACGGCGCACGCGCTCGCAGATCACCATTACCTCGTCCGGCGTATTGCCTTCAACGATGATCGCAAACTCTTCACCGCCGGTGCGCGCGACGAATACATCTTTCCGTACATTGGCGCGCAGCACAGAAGCGACAGTCGCGAGAATTTTGTCGCCAACCGGATGGCCAAAATTGTCGTTTATCTTCTTGAAGTTATCGATGTCAGCCAGAACAAGCGCGGTGAGGGGCAGGGCCGTCTGGTTGTCGAATGAACTGGCCAGGCGCTCATCAAAGGCGCGACGGTTTGAAAGTCGCGTCAGTGAATCGGTATTGGCAATGCGCTTATACTCATCAAGTTCACGGCGCACCTGATCCATTTCGTTGGATCGCTGAACCATGTCGTCGACGGTCTTTTCGCCATGCGCCATCTTGTCATCGGTTGCCTGGTGCAAGAGGCTGATGGCACTGCGGATGATATCCGTAGAGAAACTGTTCTTCGTATTGATTCTCGACGCGGTCTCGCTGAGCAGCTTGCCGTAACTTTCGAGCGAGTTTTGCTCTTGGCGCAGAAGCTTCAGCAGCGCATCGAGTTCCCCGAGCAAACGGTCGTTTGCCTTCTCGATAACGGCAGCTTGAGGCCCGCCGAGATAACGCTCTGAAATTATGTCCAGATCTTCCTGAGTAGCTCGGCTGCCAAGCGCTGCGAGTTCTCGAGTAAGATCCGGGTTCGAGCCTATATAGGCCTCATAGAAAAGCTGATAATTGCGCGGTATGGGCGATACGCCCATTGACCGCACTGCATAGATGATCTGCCCCATCAGGTCACCCGAATGCGGCTTCGATGCAGATATCGTCGTCATCGACGACCCCCAGTTAGACCCTATGGATTTGATAAAATCTTATATTAAAATCTATTGGAAAATAATTAAGGATCTATTTCGTCGACGCTTCGTTCAAGTAGTAAAAGGAATTTTTGGTGGCGCTAAAATTTATTATTACTCAATACGATAAGTGATTATGTGTCGCAACTAAGTATCTTTTGATTTATCTATAGTTGTATGATGATAGGTGCAATTGTGGTATGCAGTGGCCGCATTCCGGCTGCGCGCCGGAATGCGAAGCCCTGTTTCATGATATTTATTTCGGGCCGATCATGTTTTCCGGACGGACATACTGATCGAATTCTTCATTCGTCAAGTAACCGCCGCCAACTGCTTCGTCGCGTAGCGTCGTGCCATTCTTGTGAGCGGTCTTGGCGATCTTGGCGCAGATGTCGTAGCCGAGCTTCGAATTCAGGGCGGTGACGAGCATAAGTGAGTTCTCGACACCCTTTCTGATGTTGTCTTCGCGGGCCTCGATGCCGACAACGCAATTGTCGGTGAAGGAGACTGCGGCATCGCCAAGAAGCTGTACCGACTGCAGGAAGTTGTAGGCCATCATCGGATTGTAGACGTTAAGCTCGAAATGGCCCTGGCTACCGGCGAAAGTCAGCGCCGCATGGTTGCCGAAAATGTGCGCGCAGACCTGGGTGAGCGCTTCAGATTGGGTCGGATTGACCTTGCCCGGCATGATCGATGAGCCCGGTTCGTTTTCCGGCAGCGAAAGCTCGCCGAGGCCGGCGCGAGGACCTGAGCCAAGGAAACGGATGTCGTTGGCGATCTTGAAGAGGGCGGCTGCAGCTGCGTTGATGGCGCCATGCGAGAAGACCATCGAATCATGCGAGGCAAGAGCCTCGAACTTGTTCGGCGCGGTGACGAAAGGCAGGCCGGTAATCTTGGAGATTTCGTCGGCAACCTTTTCAGCAAAGCCGATCGGGGCGTTCAGGCCGGTACCGACGGCAGTGCCGCCCTGTGCCAGCTTTGAGAGCGCCGGCAGCGTCAGTTCGATATTGGCGATCGCCGATGCGACCTGGGCTGCGTAACCCGAAAATTCCTGGCCGAGCGTCAGCGGCGTTGCGTCCTGCGTGTGGGTGCGGCCGATCTTGATGATATGGCTGAAGGCCTTGACCTTCGCTTCCAGCGCTTCGTGGAGATGCTTCAGCGACGGCAGGAGGTGGCGAACGATCGTTTCGACGCAGGCGATATGCATGGCTGTCGGATAGGTGTCGTTCGACGACTGGCTCATATTGACGTGATCGTTCGGATGTACCGGCTTCTTTGAGCCCATGACGCCCCCGAGCATTTCGATTGCCCGGTTGGAGATCACTTCATTGGCATTCATGTTCGCCTGCGTGCCTGAGCCGGTCTGCCAGACGACGAGCGGGAAATGCTCGTTGAGCTTTCCGTCGATAACTTCCTGGGCGGCGTCGATAATTGCATTACCAAGGCCTTTGTCGAGACCTGCCAGTTCCATATTGGCAACAGCTGCGGCCTGCTTGACGATGCCGAGTGCGCGAACTACCGCAAGCGGCTGCTTTTCCCAGCCGATCTTGAAGTTTCCAAGCGAACGCTGCGCCTGAGCGCCCCAATAGCGGTCGCTCGCGACCTCGATCGGGCCAAACGTATCGGTTTCGGTGCGGGTCGATGCCATGGTTGTTGCCTTTTCTCCCTGATGCATTCACCGGCGTCGCGATCCTCGATAAATATATGGTGGAGGCGTAACCGTACCGGCGCGGCGCATTACTATACGATTGCCGGACGTCCGCAAGCTTCCGATGCGGCTTTTTGCAGCAGCAAATGCGTGTCCTTCATGACACGCCGAACCGATTTATGCGGAGGGTAGGCCGACGCTGCGGGTAAGATCGTGTCGGCTGTCAGCAAAAAATTAACCAATACTTTCTTAACTTTTATGCAGATCGGCGCGTCGCTTTTTTCAGTCTTTTGGAACCGAGAAGTGAACGACCGTTTTCTTTCCATCCCTCACGCGATCGGATAGATGGCGTGATACTGAAGTCGAGCCCGCCAACGAGACGCGGACGAAGGTCACGGGGACTACATTGCAGCACAAACATAAGAAGACATCGATCGCACTGGCGCTCCTGTCGGGTATTTCCATCTTTGCAGGAGCGGCTGCTCCGGCCCATGCCATCACTCTTATGGATATTCTTCGCGGTGGGCCAGGCAAGCGCGATGGTGCAGCTCAGGCAAATGCAAGGGCGCAAGAGGCAATGCCGAGCGAGCGCGCCTTGGCTGATCCCGAGCCTCTGCCCAAGGTTACCGGTCCTCGATACTACACATACAAGGCGGACAGTCAGCGTCTGGTAAGGACAGGTTTCTCTTCCTCCGCTGTGGCCCCGTTCCAGGCAATGGCGAACGCCAAGGTGTCCGCACCCGGAGATATAGCATCCGTGCTTGAGGCCTATTATGGCAAGGCCACGGCGCCGCTTTGGGTTTCCGGTGGTGAGATCAACGACAAGGCGAGGGCAGTCCTCGCGCTTTTCGAAAGAGCATGGGACTACGGGCTTGATCCGGCCGACTATCTGCTGACGCCGCCGGTACTGACAACCGCAAGCGTTGAGCCGGCTGCTGCACCCGCAGTCGATGCGACGGCTGCGGACGTTGCCCCTGTAGCTGCACAGGCGCCGGTTGCTGACACAACTGCCGCCCCGGCCACCGATAATGCATCTGCGCCTTCAGTTGAATCCGCTGCATCTGCTCCCGTTGTCGCTGCAGAGCCGGCGGTTTCCCATGATGCCGAACTGATGCAGTTCGAGCTAGCGCTGTCCGGCAAGGCGCTGCTGTTCGCGCAGGATATGGTGCGTGGCCGGATCGATCCGAACCGCATTTCCGGATATCACGATTTCAAACGTAAGGACGTCAATCTTTCGCAGACCCTGTCATCGACTGCGACGGCACCCGATGCTGCAGTCTATCTCGAAGGCCTGGCGCCCAAGGGTCCGAATTTTATGGCACTCAAGGCGGAACTCGCAAAGCTGAAGGCCGAGGCAGCTAGCGCCGGTGACGATATCCTTTTGCCTGAAAAACTGTTGCTGAAGCCCGGTAATGTAAGCACAGACCTGCCGCAGATCGTGGCCGTGATCGAGAAGAAGGGCTCAGAATCGCTTAGGACGCAGCATGCCGCAACGCTTGCCGCCTATCAGAAGACTCCGGAATACACGCCTGAACTGGTCGAACTGGTGAAATCGTTTCAAGGTGAGGTCGGTCTGAAGGCCGACGGCGTCATCGGTACCGCGACGCTGCGAAAGATGGCCGGTCATTCTCCGCAGGCCATGATCGACAAGGTGGTCGTTGCCATGGAGCAGGCGCGCTGGCTGCCGGATGATCTTGGTCAGCGCTACGTCTTCATCAACCAGCCCGCCTACCGCGTCTATTATCACGATCATGGCGCCGAGCAGTTCTCGATGCGCGTCGTCATCGGCGCCAAGGCGCATCAGACATTCTTCTTCGAGGACCAGATCCAGACGGTCGAGTTCAATCCCTATTGGGGCGTGCCGCAGTCGATCATCGTCAACGAGATGCTGCCCAAGCTGCGCCAGGATCCGAGTTATCTCGACCGCACCGGTTATGAAGTCGCCGTCAACGGCAAGGTTATGCCGTCTAGCGCGGTCAACTGGTATGGTTCGACCAACAACATCTCCGTGCGCCAGCCGCCATCCAGCGACAATGCTCTCGGCGACCTGAAGATCCTCTTCCCCAACGCACATGCGATTTATATGCATGACACGCCATCGAAGAGCTTTTTCCAGCGCGACATGCGTGCGCTCAGCCATGGTTGCGTGCGCTTGCAGGAGCCGCGCAAGATGGCCGCAGCTGTGCTTGGGGTTACCGAGCAGCAGGTCGACGCTGAAATTGCCGCCGGCAAGAATGTCGCCGAAAAGGTGAATGCGAAGATCCCGGTCTATGTCGCTTACTTCACCGCATGGCCTAACAAGGACGGCGCAATCGAATATTTCGATGACGTCTATGATCGTGATGTTGCGGTCCAAAAGGCTTTTGATGCCACGACGAAGGCGCGCATCTGATCCTTCGGGATATTGGGATACGAAAAAAGGCGACCGATCGGTCGCCTTTTTTGCAAGGTTCAGGAGACGACCTTGCTGGCGACCAAGAGGTCTCTCACCAGATTATCGGTGAGCGCGTCAAAGTGGCTGATTACGCTGCTGGGCGAAAGGCTTGCTATCGGAACGTCGGAGTAGCCAAAATCGACCCCGATCGACGGAATACCCGCATTTTTGGCGGCAAGAATGTCATTGATGCTGTCGCCGATCATGACTGCCCGATCTCTCGATCCTCCGGCCCTTTCGATTGTGCCGAAGATGTGGGCGGCGTCAGGTTTGCGGACCGGGAATGTGTCGCCGCCGGTGATCGCCGCGAAATGGTCGCTCAGGCCCAAGGTCTCGATAAGCGGGATGGCGAGTGCCTCGCTTTTGTTGGTGCAGATCGCAAGTGTCATGCCGGCAGCGGCAAGGCGCTCAAGGCATTCAACCGTGCCCCGAAACGGCTGGCTTTTGCCCGGCATGTTGTGCCGATAATGTTCGACGAAATTGTTGAACAGGGTGTCGGCATCCGCCTCGTCGAGCGGGACGTTTCGCAATTCGAAGGCACGTTTGATCATCACTCGTGCACCCTGGCCGACGAGATGGTGCAGGTCGTCCAACGTCATGGGAGCAAGGCCGACTGGCGCAATCGTGTGGTTTAGGCTGTCGATCAGATCGGGCGCGGTATCGATCAGCGTGCCGTCCAGATCGAAGATGACGAGGGGAGAACTCACGGGGATATTACCTCACTGCTGCTTTGGATGGTCTGACCGGTTAAGCACGCCGGGACGCCCTTGGAAAGGCCGCCGGTGCCGCATGTTGGCAGTGAGAAACGACTGCGGGGGTCTTCCGCTCAATCAATCAGGCGTGTAAACAGCGTCTCGGCTGGAACAATGGGGAGCAACAGGCGCATGGACGCCCGGGAAATGAAGGTCAAGGCGGCTGCAGCAGCACTTGCGCATGTCGAAGACGGGATGAAGCTTGGCATCGGGACCGGCTCGACGGCGGAGGAATTCGTTCGTCTTCTGGCCGAGAAGGTTCATGCAGGTTTGCGTGTTCAGGGTGTTCCGACCTCTGAACGAACAGCACGGCTTTGCCTGGAGCTTGGGGTCTCGCTGAAGTCTCTGGATGAGCTTCCTGAACTCGATCTGACGATTGACGGCGCTGACGAATTGGACGGCAATCTCAGCCTGATAAAGGGCGGCGGCGGTGCTCTGTTGCGCGAAAAAATCGTTGCCGCTGCATCCGAACGCGTCATCGTTATTGCCGACGAAAGCAAGCTGGTCGAGACGCTCGGCGCATTTCCGCTGCCGATCGAAATCAACCCGTTCGGGCAGATGGCGACGCGCGTTGCGATCGAAAAGGCGGCGGCGAGGCTTGGTCTCGGTGGCTCGCTCTCGATGCGCAAGGCGGGCGACGAACTCTTCACCACCGACGGCGGCCACTACATCGTCGACGCATCTTTTGGCCGCATTCCTGATGCAGAGGCACTGTCAGCCGAACTGCATTCGATTCCAGGCGTCGTAGAACACGGACTTTTCATTCATATGGCGTCCCTTGCGATCATCGCCGGCCCGGCGGGAGCGCGGACGCTTCAGGCCAAATAAAAGTAGGAGCATTCACTCATGATCAAATCCGCGGTTTTCGGCCGTGCCGTCGTGCTAGCTGTTCTTCTGTCCGGCACCGTGGCTGTTCAGGCGCGTGCCCAGGAAATTCCGGAGGCTCATCTGGCGGCGGCGCGCGACGCGATCAAGGCGCTTAACGTCACGGATCGATACGACAATATTCTGCCGGCTCTTGCGGAAAATCTGAAGGCACAGTTCATTCAGTCCTCCCCCAATTTCCAGGATCAGATTTCCGCGATCGTCAACGAGCAGGCCCTGACGCTGGCCCCGCGCCGCGCTGACCTCGAGAAGGAAGCGGCAACCATCTATGCCAAAAGCTTCTCGGTCGACGAACTCAAGGCGATCGCCACCTTCTTCAACACGGAAGCAGGCAAGAAGCTGATGACCAGCACGCCGCTTGTTGCCCGTGAACTCGGCCGCGCCGCCGAAATCTGGAGCAACGGCATTTCGCGTGACCTGACGGCTCAGAGCACCGCAAAGCTGCGCGGCGTGATCGATGCCAATCCGATCCAGATGCCGACGGCAGAAGCTGCTCCGGCCCCCGCAGCTCAGGCGCCTGCCGCAGCCGCTCCGGCCCCTGCGCGCGCGCCTGCACCGACGCTCAACCTGCCGAAGCCGTAATCGGCTGAGGAAAGCAGGATGTTTATCAAAAGCCCGGAGCGATCCGGGCTTTTTCTTGTTCAGGAACATGCCTATATGCGGCATCACCCTATATGCCGAAGGAGATTAGAATGGCCGCCTATGACTACGATCTGTTTGTAATTGGCGGAGGCTCCGGTGGTGTAAGGGCAGGGCGTGTCGCGGCCAGCCTCGGCAAGAAGGTCGGCATCGCCGAGGAATATCGTTTCGGCGGCACTTGCGTCATCCGTGGCTGCGTGCCGAAGAAGCTTTTCGTCTATGCATCGCAATTTCACGAACACTTCGAGGACGCTGCCGGTTTCGGCTGGGAGGTCGGAAAAAGCACGTTCGACTGGGCGAAGCTGATCGAAGCCAAGGACAAGGAAATCACCCGTCTGGAAGGGCTTTATCGTCGTGGGCTTGAAAGCAACAAGGCCGAGATTTTCGATAGCCGTGCAGAACTGGTCGATGCCCACACGGTGCGGCTCATCAAGACCGGCGAGACGGTGACGGCCGAACGGATCGTGATTGCCACGGGCGGCGTTGCCAACCCGCATAGCGCGCTTCCCGGTCACGAGCTTTGCATCACCTCCAACGAGGCGTTCCATCTCGAAACCCTGCCGAAGTCGATTCTGATCGCCGGCGGCGGTTATATTGCCGTTGAATTCGCCAACATCTTTCACGGCCTCGGCGTCGACACGACCCTGATCTATCGCGGCAAGGAAATCCTGTCCCGATTCGACCACGACATGCGCCAGGGGCTACACAAGGCCATGGTCGAGAAGGGCATCAAGATCATCCTCACCGACGTGATCGAGGAAGTCGCCGAGGCGCCTGCCGGCGGACTGACGGCGCGCACCAAATGCGGCGAGACGCTTTCGGTCGAGACAGTCATGCTGGCACTCGGTCGCGACCCCTACACAAAGGGTCTCGGACTTGAGGCGGCCGGTGTGAAGACCGACGAGCGTGGTGCAATCGTCGTCGATGAATATTCCCGCACCAACGTGGAGAATATCTACGCGCTGGGCGACGTCACCGACCGGGTACAACTGACGCCGGTCGCAATCCACGAAGCCATGTGTTTCATCGAGACGGTCTATCGCAACAATCCGACCTCGCCGGATTATGACCTGATCCCGACAGCTGTTTTCTCGCAGCCGGAAATTGGCACGGTCGGGCTTTCGGAAGAGGAAGCCGCCAAGCGTTATGACGAGCTGGAAGTTTATCGCGCCGAATTCCGCCCGATGAAGGCGACTCTCTCCGGCCGCTCCGAGCGAATGATCATGAAGCTGGTCGTCGATGCGGCAAGCCGCAAGGTTGTAGGCGCACATATTCTCGGCCACGAGGCCGGTGAAATGGCGCAGCTTCTCGGAATCTGCCTCAAGGCTAGTGCGACCAAGGACGATTTCGACCGGACGATGGCACTGCACCCGTCAGCCGCCGAAGAACTCGTGACCATGTACAATCCGAGCTATCGGATAAAGAACGGCGAGCGCGTCTGAAAACCGACCGATTTCAGAGGCCGGAGGCGTCTTTCAAGGGCGTCTCCGAGGACTGATCGTTCACCGAAACGAGCTGTCCAAAGCGGCTAGGCAAAGGCGGAATCACGGTTTATAAGCCGCCACTATTGTGAAGAGGAACGGCCGGACCCGGTGGTCCGGTCCCACAGGTGAGACAAATGGCACAGAATTGGACCCCGAGCAGCTGGCGGAACAAACCCATCCAGCAGGTTCCGGCATATCCCGATCCGGCCGCTCTGGCGGCTACAGAAGCCCAGCTGGCGAAGTTTCCCCCGCTCGTGTTTGCTGGTGAGGCACGCCGCCTCAAGGCGCAGCTTGCCAAGGTTGCGGAAGGCGATGCCTTCCTGCTTCAGGGCGGCGATTGCGCCGAGAGCTTCTACGAGCATGGCGCGGACAACATCCGCGACTTCTTCCGATCATTCCTGCAGATGGCGGTTGTCCTGACCTATGGCGCGCAGCTGCCGGTCGTGAAGGTTGGCCGCATTGCCGGCCAGTTCGCCAAGCCGCGCTCCTCGAATTTCGAGAAGCAGGGCGACGTGGAGCTGCCGTCCTACCGCGGCGACATCATCAACGGCATCGATTTCACGCCGGAGAGCCGTATTCCGTCACCGGAGCGCCAGCTCGATGCATATCGTCAGTCGGCCGCGACGCTGAACCTTTTGCGTGCGTTTGCCATGGGTGGTTACGCCAACCTGGAAAACGTCCACAAATGGATGCTCGGCTTCGTCAAGGACTCACCCCAGGGCGAGCGTTACAAGAAGCTGGCGGATCGCATCAGCGAAACGATGGACTTCATGCGCGCGATCGGCATCTCTGCTGACAACCAGCCGAGCCTGCGCGAGACGGATTTCTTCACCAGCCACGAAGCGCTGCTTCTTGGTTATGAAGAGGCCTTCACCCGCGTTGATTCCACCTCGGGCGACTGGTACGCGACCTCCGGCCACATGTTGTGGATCGGTGACCGCACCCGCCAGCTCGACCATGCCCATGTGGAATATTTCCGCGGCATCAAGAACCCGATCGGCCTGAAATGCGGCCCCTCGCTGCAGCCTGACAACCTGATCGAGCTGATCGATGCGCTGAACCCGGCAAACGAGGCTGGTCGTCTGACGCTGATCTGCCGTTTCGGCCACGATAAGGTTGCAGAACATCTGCCGAAGCTCATCCGCGCCGTCGAGCGCGAGGGCAAGAAGGTGGTCTGGTCCTGCGATCCGATGCACGGCAACACGATCACGCTCAACAACTACAAGACCCGGCCGTTCGACCGGATCCTGTCGGAAGTGGAGAGCTTCTTCCAGATCCATCGTGCCGAAGGCACGCATCCCGGCGGCATCCATGTCGAAATGACCGGCAAGGACGTAACCGAATGCACCGGCGGTGCACGCGCCGTCACCGGTGCGGATCTGCAGGATCGCTATCACACCCATTGCGACCCGCGTCTCAACGCGGATCAGGCTTTGGAACTGGCCTTCCTTCTGGCCGAACGGATGAAGACCGGTCGCGACGAAAAGCGGATGGTCGTCAACGGCTGAGCGATATCGCAATCCCTGCTTCAGGAACGAGAAAAGGCCGGCAATCGCCGGCCTTTTCCTTTTCACATTCGCCGCAACCTCCGCATTTATCATCGATGGCAGTCATGGCGTCCGGATATGTTCGCCGGATCAGGCGTCGAGCGAAGCCATATCGATGACGAAGCGGTAGCGGACGTCGCTCTTCAGAACGCGTTCATAGGCTTCGTTGACCTGGCTGATGTTGATCGTCTCGATTTCAGAGACGATGCCCTTCTCGCCGCAGAAATCCAGCATTTCCTGGGTTTCCTTGATCGAGCCGATCATCGAGCCAGAAAGTTCCTTGGCGCCGAAGATCAGCGAGAAGGCGTGAACCGGGATCGGGTTTTCCGGAGCGCCGACGACAACCATGCTGCCCTTCGGCTTCAGCAGGCCAAGATAGGCGTTCCAGTCGATTTCAGCCGACACGGTGCAGATGATCAGGTCGAAGGTGCCTGCGAGCTTCGTGAAGGTTTCGGCGTCGCTGGTGGCGT
This sequence comes from Rhizobium sp. ZW T2_16, assembly GCF_044987325.1. Taxonomy (NCBI): domain Bacteria; kingdom Pseudomonadati; phylum Pseudomonadota; class Alphaproteobacteria; order Hyphomicrobiales; family Rhizobiaceae; genus Rhizobium; species Rhizobium sp. ZW T2_16. The sequence goes on along the minus strand of NZ_JBJDRG010000016.1, from coordinate 48,572 downwards.
AATAGTCTTTCGCGCCGAGCTTCAGGCCGTCGTCCTTCTTGGAGAGCGACTGGCTGAGCACGGTGACATCGGCACCCATGGCAGCGCCGATCTTGACGCCCATATGGCCGAGACCGCCCATGCCGACGATAGCGACCTTCTTGCCCGGACCTGCCTGCCAGCGATGCAGCGGCGAATAAAGCGTGATGCCGGCGCAGAGAAGCGGGGCTGCTGCGTCGAGCGGCAGGTTGTCCGGGATAGACAGGACGTAACCTTCCTTGACGACGATCGAGTCGGAATAGCCGCCATGGGTCGGGGCATTGCCGTTCAGCGTGTCGACGTCGTTATAGGTCTGGACCAGGCCCGGCAGGTAATGTTCGTTGTCGAGGTCGCGGGTGGCGCAGCCGACGCAAGAATCGACGAAGCAGCCGACGCCGACGCGGTCGCCAACCTTGAACTTGGTGACCTTGGAGCCGACGGCCTTGACGATGCCGGCGATCTCGTGGCCGGGCACGATCGGGTAGACGGCATTCTTCCATTCGTTACGGACTGTGTGGATGTCGGAATGGCAGATGCCGGCGAACTTGATGTCGATGACGACGTCGTCATCATTGGGTTCGCGGCGCTCGAAGGTGAAAGGGGTGAGCGGGCTCGACGCGTCGGTCGCAGCATAGCCTCTGGCGATGGGCATGGGGAACTCCATTCATGGATGGGTTGAAAATCAACGGCCGGACTATGCGTCACGACACGGGGCAGGCGTTAGATCGATCCTCCAAGCTTCTTGCACGATCCTGCAAGATTGCGAGACACCCCTCGTTGCGAAGACCGCGACGCATTATAGAATGGAGACGGTTCGGCGCCTGCTTCGGAGAAATGGCTCAATGACACTCCCTTTCAATCCCTATCAGGAAATTGCCTCGATCGCAGCGCGCCATGGAGGCGGCGAGGGTGATGGAACGACGGCGATAGACGGGCTGGGCATCAGCCGGCGGACATCGCCGAGCGAGCCTTGCCATGGGAGCTACCGCCCCTGTTTCGCGATGGTCATCCAGGGGGCGAAATGCGTTCAACTCGGCAGCGATACGATCAATTACGGGGCAGGCGACTATCTTCTGACATCGCTCGACCTTCCTGTTGCGTGGAGGGTTGTGGAGGCCAGTCCTGAGGTTCCGCATTTCTGTATCACGGTTGCGATCAGCAGCGACAAGGTGCTCGACCTGATGGGCCGAAACGGGCTTTCGAAGCCGGTGGGGCCGAACAAGAACCAGCGCGGCATCGTCGTCAATGTCGCCACGCCGGAGCTTCTGGATGCTGCCGTACGCCTGATGCGCTTGCTTGATCGTCCAGCGGATATCGCCTCGCTTGCACCGCTGATCGAGCAGGAAATCCTCTATCGTATCCTGACCGGCCCGGCAGGCGGGCAGTTGATCAACATCGCCATAGCCGACAGCCACGGCAACCGGGTGGCACGGGCCATCGCGTGGCTGAAGGAGAACTTTGCCGGATCGCTGAGGATCGAGGAACTGGCCGAACATGTCGGCATGAGCGTCTCGTCGTTCCATCATCATTTCAAGGCCATCACGGCGATGACGCCGGTTCAGTACCAGAAGCAGTTGAGGCTTCATGAGGCCAGGCGGCTGATGCTGGTGGAAGGGCTGGACGTCGGCAATGCCGGGCACCGCGTCGGATATCAGAGCCCGTCGCAGTTCAGTCGCGAATATAGCCGCCTCTACGGGCTGTCTCCGGCGCGTGACATGGAGGCGGTCCGGGTTTCTGCCGCGGGCTGAGTTCCTCGGTTCCCACAAATTCCTCCCCGCCGTTTGCTAATCCGGCTTGACGGAAAGCAGAATTGCTTTATACGCCAGAACCGTACCGTACGGTACCTGAGAGGAGCAGCCGCAGTGAGACCCGATACCGCCGACACGCCCCAGTTTTCGCCGCGCCAGAACGAGGTTCTGGAGCAGGCGCTTCGCCTTCTCGTCGAAGGTGGCGACAAGGCTCTCACGACGTCGGGGCTTGCGCGTGCGGCGAGCTGTTCCAAGGAGAGCCTGTATAAATGGTTCGGCGATCGCGACGGCGTTCTGGCCGCGATGATCGCCTATCAGGCAAGCAAGGTTCGCACCGCCGACCGTTCGGGCGAGAAGCTGACAGAACAGGTCCTGAAGCAGTATCTCGAACAGTTCGGGCGCGATTTGCTGGAAGTTCTGGGCGGTGACGTGTCTCTGGCTCTCAACCGCCTGGCAATCGGCCAGACGAGCCGCGACGGCTCGAAACTCGGCAAACTTTTGGTCGAACATGGCCGCAGGCAGATCGATCGTCGCGCGATGGCGCTGATGGAAGCCGGCAAACGTGCCAGCCTGCTGCGCTTCGAGAATGCCGATGCCGCCTATCACACATTTTACGGCCTGGTCGTTTCCGATCTGCATGTACGCATGCTGCTCGGCGAGCCGGGGCTGAAGGACAATTCGCGCCAGGCGGAGAGGGCGGTCGAAGCCTTCCTCGCACTGCACGGCGTCGAGCAGAAAACTGCGGACGCGCTTCGCGTATCCGCCGGACGATGAACAACTGAAACAAACACTCGCATAGGGAAGGAATTTAAGATGCGCGTTTATTATGATCGTGATGCCGACCTCAACCTGATCAAGTCGAAAAAGGTCGCCATCATCGGCTACGGTTCGCAGGGTCGCGCACATGCGCTGAACCTGAAGGACAGCGGTGCGCAGAACATGGCAATCGCTCTCAAGGCCGGTTCCGCCACCGCCAAGAAGGCCGAAGCCGACGGCTTCAAGGTCATGACCGTTGCCGAAGCTGCCGCCTGGGCCGACCTGATGATGATGGCAACCCCGGACGAGCTGCAGGCCGACATCTACCGCGATGAAATCGCCGGCAACATCCGCGACGGCGCAACGATCGCATTCGCTCACGGCCTCAACGTTCATTTCGGCCTGATCGAGCCGAAGGCATCGATCGACGTCGTCATGATCGCACCGAAGGGTCCCGGCCACACGGTTCGCGGCGAATACCAGAAGGGCGGCGGCGTTCCCTGCCTCGTCGCAATCCACCAGAACGCTTCCGGTAACGCGCTTGAGCTCGCTCTTTCCTACGCCTGTGGCGTTGGCGGCGGTCGCTCGGGCATCATCGAAACGACGTTCAAGGAAGAGTGCGAAACCGACCTCTTCGGCGAGCAGGTTGTTCTCTGCGGCGGTCTGGTCGAACTGATCCGCGCTGGATTCGAGACGCTGGTCGAGGGCGGTTATGCGCCTGAAATGGCCTATTTCGAGTGCCTGCATGAAGTAAAGCTGATTGTCGACCTGATCTATGAAGGCGGCATCGCCAACATGAACTACTCGATCTCCAACACGGCCGAGTGGGGCGAATATGTCACCGGTCCGCGCATCATCACGGAAGAAACCAAGGCCGAGATGAAGCGCGTCCTGAAGGACATTCAGACCGGCAAGTTCACCTCCGACTGGATGCAGGAATACCGTGCCGGCGGCGCCCGCTTCAAGGGCATCCGTCGTAACAACGACAGCCACCAGATCGAAGAAGTCGGCGCCAAGCTGCGCGGCATGATGCCGTGGATCGGCAAGAACAAGCTCGTCGACAAGGCCGTAAACTAATCGGCTCGGTCACCGAGTAGGGAAAACACACCGCGCGGGATAACTGCGCGGTGTTTCGTATCATCATTCCCTGGGCGGAATAACGCCCTTTGTGAGGATGAAACAGCCGTAGAAGCGCAGTTCGCCGGTGGCGACGACGCAATAGGCTTTTTTGGCCGTCTCGTAGAAGGCGTGGCGTTCGATTGCGTACATGGGCGCAGGCTGGCCTTCGGCGGCATCGATTTCCGCCTGTATCTCTTTCTGGATCTCCGGGATTTCATCCGGCTTGCCGATAACCTCCATACGCGCGACCGAAGGTTGCAATGGTGTGTCGAGCGGCAGGACCGACAGGATCGCCTTCAGGGCGCGCGGCGCCGAAATGTTGTCCATCCTTATCACCTTGCCTAGCACCGTTTGACGGGCAATCGAATCGGATGGGAAATTGGCATCGGCCAACACGAGCGTATCGCCGTGGCCCATGGATTTCAGGGCATAAAGAAGATCGGCACTCAGCGCCGGATCCAGGTTTTTCAGCATTCGTCTCTCCTCCAAGACACATAAAAGCTCAGCTCGCCCTTTATCGCAGGCAAAAGCCAGAGCGCACCAGCGAAATATCGGCCATGTCGGAATGTCATGGAGACAAAAAATGTCGCAGGAGGCGATAGGTCAGTATTGCTGACCTGTCGGAATTTATGTAAAGCCATGGCAACAAAATTGAAATAACAGGAAACATCCCCATGCTTGATTGGGAACATATCTTCGCTACGCGTTCCAGCCGGATGAAGGCGTCGGAAATCCGCGAACTGCTGAAACTGCTCGAACAGCCCGATATCATCTCGTTTGCAGGCGGCATTCCTGATCCGGCTCTGTTCCCGGCGGAAGAGTTCAAGGCAGCTTACGCCGATATCTTTTCCAGCACACAGGTAAACTCTGCGCTGCAATATTCCGTCAGTGAGGGTTACAAGCCGCTGCGCGACTGGATCGTCGAGGACGTCGCCAAGATCGGCATCGACTGTTCCGCCGATAACGTTTTCATTACCTCCGGTTCGCAGCAGGCGCTCGACTATCTCGGCAAGCTCTTTCTGTCGCCGAAGGATACGGCCCTGGTCACCTGGCCGACCTATCTGGGTGCGCTGTCTGCGTTCAACGCCTATGAGCCGAATTACGATCAGCTGTCGCTGAACGGCAACCGCACGCCGGATGCCTATCGCGATACGGCATCCAAGCTGGGCGGTTCGGTCAAGTTCGCCTATTTATCGGCCGACTTCTCCAATCCGACCGGTGAGACGATCGACCGCGCGGGCCGTGAAAAACTACTGGCGCTGGCCGACGAGTTGGATATCGCGATCCTCGAGGATGCGGCCTATCAAAACCTGCGCTTCGACGGCGAGGCAGTCCCGCCGATCCTGTCTCTGGATATCGCGCGCAAGGGCGGCATCGAGAACACGCGCACGATCTATAGCAGCAGTTTTTCCAAGACGCTGGCTCCGGGCCTGCGCGTCGGCTTCGTCATTGCCGCGATGCCTGTCATCCGCAAGTTGGTGCTGATGAAACAGGCGGCCGACCTGCATTCCTCGACGATCAACCAGATCGCCGTCGAACATGTCGCTTCGCGGGGCTTTGCCGAACAGGTTGCCAAGATCAAGCGCGTTTATAGCGGCCGCCGTGATGCGATGCTGGCGGCGCTTGAAAAATACATGCCGAAAGGTACGACATGGACGAAGCCGGAAGGCGGTATGTTCGTCTGGATTACGCTGCCGGAGGGCATGGACGGGGCCGAACTGCTCGCCAAGTCACTGGCGACAGAAAAGGTCGCCTTCGTGCCGGGCAAGGCGTTTTATGCGGATGGCAGCAATGCCAACACGCTGCGCGTATCGTTCTCCTGCGCCAACAACGAGATGATCGACGAGGGTATCAAACGCCTTGGACGTCTGGTCGCCCACGCATCGGTAAGTGAACACGAAAGCCTGCCGATCATCTGATCGCTGCTCACGAATTCGTATGGAAAGGGCGGATCCACAGGCGATCCGCCCTTTTTTCGTCGGAACTCAGCCTTAGGCCGAAGCCTGTCACATGAGTGTCGTTGAATGTGTGTTTAAGCGCGTCAACTCAAACAGGAACTCTCCCATGAAAAAGCTCCTTTCCTCTTTCACGGCGCTTGTCGCGCTCGGTCTCGCCGGCGTTGTCAACGCTGCCGACCTGGTGGTCTATACCAGCCAGCCGAATGCCGATGCGCAGGCAACCATCGACGGCTTCAAGGCCGCCAATCCGGGCGTCGATGTCGAGTGGGTGCGTGACGGAACTCCGCAGATCATGGCAAAGCTCAACGCCGAGATCGCTGCCGGCAACCCGGTCGCCGACATTCTGCTGATCGCCGACACGGTGACGTTCGAGCGCATGAAGGCCGCCGGCCAGCTCTTGGCCTACAAGTCGCCGGAAGCCAAGAATTTCGACGCTTCGCTCTATGATGCCGACGGTTACTACTACTCGACCAAGCTGATCACCACCGGCATCATGTACAACACCCAAGCTGCGATGAAGCCGACGAGCTGGGCTGATCTTGCCAAGCCGGAAGCCAAGGGTCTCGTCACCATGTCGAGTCCGGTTGCTTCGGGCGCCGCCCTCATCCACGCCCAGACGCTGGCAGCCGTCGATGGTCTCGGCTGGGACTATTACAAGCAGCTGAAGGACAATGGTGCGGTTGCCGCTGGTGGTAACGGTGGCGTGCTGAAGGCTGTCGCCTCCGGCGAAAAGGCCTATGGTGTCGTCGTCGACTACATGCCGATCCGCGAAAAGGCAAAGGGCGCCCCGGTCGAGTTCGTTTTCCCGAAGGAAGGCGTTTCGGCCGTCACCGAACCGGCTGCGATCCTGTCGTCGACCAAACATCAGGACAATGCCAAGAAGTTCATCGACTATCTTCTCTCGGAAAACGGTCAGAAGATCGCAGCCGGCCTCGGCTACATCCCGGCTCGCAACGGTATCGACCTGCCGGCTGGCTACCCGGCACGCGACAAGATCAAGGTTCTGCCGCTCAACGCCGCGGACGCGCTGAAGAACTCGGAAAAGGACGTGAAGACGTTCTCCGATATTTTCGGCACCAAGGGCTGATATAAGGCCTCATGTTCCGATCTCAGAATCGAGGAAACAGCCAGCCCCGCTGGCTGTTTTCCTTTGTCGTAGTGGTGATCTTCTTCCTGAGCGTCCTGCCGCTCGGACGGCTTGCCGCGACCGGCTTTTCATCGCTTTTCAATGGCGGTGCGCGTGCGCTTCTTTCCGATCCTGTCGTCTGGCAGGCGGTTTATGACACGCTCACCACCTCAATCCTCGGCATGATCGCGGCCGTCATCCTCGGCGGCGGGTTTGCGCTGCTGCTGACACTGTTTGACGTGCGCGGCAAGACGGCTCTGGGTTTCCTGTTCATGCTGCCGACGATGATCCCGCCGCAGGTGACGGCTCTGTCCTGGATCGGCATGACCGGACCGTCGAGCGCGCTTTTGAAGGCGGTCGGCATGGCGCCGCCGCTGGGGAGCCCGCAGCCGCTTTATTCTATCGGCGGTATTGCGCTGCTTTATGGCGTGCAGAATGCACCACTCGTTTTCCTGTCGCTGCGCGCCGGTCTTCTGGCCCTGCCGCGTGATGGCGTCGAGGCCGCACGGCTGTCCGGTGCATCGTCCTGGCAGGTGCTGAAGGATATCATTCTGCCCTTGTCACTGCCCGGTTTCGTCGCCGGTGCAGCGATCGCTTTCGTTTCCTGCGTCGGCAATTTCGGCATTCCGGCCATTCTCGGCATTCCGGCCTCGATCTACACGCTACCGACGCTGATCTATTCGAAATTCGCCGCTTTCGGCACGAACACCTTTGCCGACGTCTCGCTGCTTTCCGGTCTTATCGCGATCCTTTCGGTCATCGGCCTAACGGTCGAGGAAAGGGTTTTGCGCGGGCGCGACTATCGCGTCATCGGGCTCTCAGGGCAGGTGGCGATGTTCCGGCTTGGAAACTGGCGTCTGATCGGCGAACTGGTGCTGTGGCTGGCGATTTTCATCACCCTCCTCATGCCGCTGACGGCACTGATCGCAAGTTCTCTGGCGCCCGCCTATGGCGTGCCGTTGACCCCTGCGACCGCAACGCTGGATGCCTATCGCGAGGTCCTGTTCAAGCAGTCTATTACCCGAACGGCGTTCACCAATTCCGTCTCGCTATCGCTTGCGACGGCGCTTGGTCTCCTGGTGGTGACTGTGCTGACGGGGTATTATCTCGTGCGTTCGAAAAGCCGCTTGGCTCCGGTGCTTTCGGCACTTGCCGAAATTCCCTACGCTCTGCCGGGCATCGTGCTCGCGGTGGCGCTGATCCTTGTCTTTGCGGCTCCGATCCCGATCATCGGCATTTCCATCTACGGGACGATCTGGATCATTCTCGTTGCCTATTTCTCCAGCTTCTTCGCTGTGAGCCTGAAACCGGTGGTGAGCGCGTTCCGGCAACTGGATCCGTCGCTGGAGGAGGCCGCACGCCTTTCCGGCGCAGGGTTCGGACGGCGGCTTACGGATATCGTCGTGCCGCTGGTGGCGCCTGCGGCGGGCGCATCCGTCATTCTCGTCTTTCTCATTGCCTGCAACGAGCTCACCGTCTCGGCCATCCTCTGGTCGGCCGGCACGCAGACGCTCGGCGTGGCGATTTACAATCTCGATGACAGCGGCAGCTTCAATCTCGCTGCAGCGCTTTCCGTCCTCGTGGTCATCATGGTGATCGCGATGATGCTGGTGCTGGAACTGATGGCGAAGAGACTGCCGAAAGGTGTGGTACCGTGGCGAAGCTGATCCTAAACCGCCTGTCCAAGGCATTCGAAACCGGCGGCCGTCCAGCCGTGAACGATGTATCGCTGGAAGTTCGCGATGGTGGTTTTCTCGCATTGCTGGGTCCCTCCGGCTGCGGCAAGACGACGGTGCTCAGAATGATCGCCGGCTTCGAGCAGCCGACCGACGGCTCGATCCTGCTTGGTGACCGGGTGCTGGCGGATGCCGGCGAGATGGTGGCGCCGGAACATCGCAACATGGCGATGGTGTTCCAGTCCTACGCGCTGTGGCCGCATATGAGCGTTGCCGACAATGTCGGCTATCCGCTCAAGGTTCGCGGTGTCACCGGCGAGAGACGCTCGACCAAAATCCGAGAGGCGCTCGCGGCGGTTAGGCTCGAAGCCTATGCGGATCGCCGCCCCGCTGATCTCTCCGGTGGCCAGCGACAGCGTGTTGCGCTGGCGCGATGCCTTGTGACGGATCCTGATGTGGTTCTGCTCGACGAGCCGCTCGCCAATCTCGATCGGCATCTGCGGCAGGAAATGGAAGAGACGTTCCGCGAGTTTCATCAACGGTCCGGCGCGACGATGATTTATGTCACGCATGACCAGGCGGAAGCCATGGCGCTGGCGACGGATGTCGCGGTGATGTCGGAAGGCCGGCTTCTGCAGGTGGCAAGCCCGCAGGAAATCTATGCGCGGCCGGAAGGCCGGCTGGTTGGCGGACTGGTCGGGCAGGGGGCGATCGTCGCATGGCCGGCAGCCTCGGTCGAGAACCGTCAGCTGGACTGGGATGTCTTGCAGCAACTGCTCAGCCGCTCACATGGCGCCGATTGTGCCGATATCCTCATCCGGCCGCAGGATGTGGAGATCGCCGGCGAAGGCGTGTCTGCGCGTGTAACATCCGTGCTGTTCGAGGGCGAGCGTTACGCGCTGAAACTGGCACTCGGCGACGAGCAGGTTCTGCGCGCGTTCAGCCGCCAGCCGGTCAAGGTCGGCGACATGGTGGCGATCATCATCCGCTCGGCCTGGAGGCTGTAGCCAGCTAACTGTCGAGCCGCTAATGTGCCGGTCGCAATAGGGAAGTTTGCATGTCTCTTCGCCTCGGTACCTTCAATATCGAAAACCTCATGACCCGTTTCGATTTCTCCGGCTGGCGCAATCAGTTGCGCCAGGACAGGGTTCTGCGACTGTTCGAAGTGGGCAGCAAACAGGAATACGAGCAACTTGAGCAGGCCCGGCTGATCGCCGAGACGGATGATACTCGCCAGCTTTCGGCGCTCGCCATTGCCGATGCGGATGCCGATATCCTGTGCCTGCAGGAAGTCGACAATATACCGGCATTGCAGGCTTTCGAATACGGCTATCTCTACCGCATGGTCGGCAATGGCTATCTGCAGAAGTTTCTGGTTGAGGGTAATGATGGGCGCGGCATCGATGTCGCGGTCCTGATGCGCGACGAGACGCGAAGCGGCCAGAAAATAGAAGTACTCGATGTCCGCAGCCACGCGATGCTGACCTATCAGGATCTCGATCTGTTTAACGACGAACTAGCGCTGACCAGCCGACCGACCGACAAGATCTTCAAACGCGACTGCCTGGAGCTGGATCTCAAAATCGGGGACAAGCGCTTGTCACTCTACGTCGTGCATTTCAAATCGATGAGTAATGCACGCGATAACAAGGACGGACGTATCGGTACGATGGCGCTCCGGATCGCAGAAGCGAAGGCCGTGCGACACATCATCGAGAAAAGATTCGGTACGGAGAATACCGGTCGAATGAATTTCGCTATCTGCGGCGACATGAATGATTATCAGGAGCGGGTGAAGGTGATCGGCACCCGCCGCACCGGCTATCGGTTCGAGCCTGTGACGGAGGAGATGAGTGCACTTGACGTTTTCAGTCACGACGACTTTGCCCACAATGTCATGACCCGGCGCGGCGTGATGGATCGATGGACGCTTTATCATGCGCGCGGGCCAGAAGAACAGCATCTCTGCCAACTTGACTACCTCTGGCTCTCTCCGGCACTTGCGGAACATAATCCGGCTGCAGTGCCGGATGTCATTCGCAACGGCCAACCGTTTCGCACGATTTTTCCGCCGGGGCAGGAGGTGGAGCGCTATCCGCGTATTGGCTGGGACAGACCCAAGGCATCCGACCATTGCCCTGTGGTCGTGGAGATAAACCTCCCATGATAACCCCATTCGCTCCCGGATTAGCTGGCAGGCCTGCAGGTATCTGGCCGCCATCTACAAGTCCTGTGCGCGTCGATGCCTTCGATCTTTCGGTGGTAGACGATCCGCATCCCCTCTACGTAGTGCATCAGGCTGAAATCGAGGCGAATTGGGAGAGGGAAATCAACGCCAATCCGCATCTCTTCAACGGCCAGATGGTCCTTCAGCGGCATCTGACCTACGATCAGGGCGTCATTAGAGGGGTAGCTCATGTCATTCCCTATTCGACGCTTCTGTGGTGGCGCAAGCGGCCTGATCCCGAAGGGGCTCTGCATCTGTTCGGCTTTGCGGTGATCGTCTCGTCCGACGGCGCGATCATTGCCATCCGTATGAGCGATCGCACGGCCAATCCGGGGCAAGTCTATTGCGCAGCCGGCTCGCTCGACCTCAGCGACATCGTCGATGGAAAGCTCGATGTTGCGGGCAATATGGCGAGAGAAGTGCGTGAGGAAACGGGGCTCGCTCTCTCTGAAGCAGAGGCAGATCAGCATTTTTACGCCAGCCACAAGGATAACCGCATCGTGGTTTTCAGGCTTTATCGCTTTCCGGTGACATCGTCCGAAATTAAGGCCCGGATTGAGGCGCATATGCCGCATGACAAGGAGCAGGAGATCGACGGCGTCGTCATCATCCGATCTGCAGATCCCATTGCCCACAACTATAATCCGCTGATGTTACCAATTTTGGACTGTTTTTTCTCCGGCATAGGCCGCTAGCCTGTCGCTTGCTTCCTTAAGCGCGCTCGGGCAGGGTGCGGCCCTGTCTTGAAAGGGAGGGGAGTCGTGGCAAGACATTATGCCATCTACGATGTTTTCACCGATCGGAGACTTTCCGGCAATCCGCTTGCGGTCATATTCGATACGGAAGGACTTTCGGACGACGCCATGCAGGCGATCGCACGCGAGATAAACCTGTCGGAAACGGTCTTTCTGTGGCCCGCGGAATCGAACGGGCATTCGGCCCAGATTCGCATTTTTACGCCGGGAAAAGAATTACCCTTTGCGGGACACCCAACGGTCGGTGCGGCCATCGCACTTGCGGAGCGAGACCACGAGCCGGGGGTGACGGAGCTTGATCTTATGTCCGTGATTGAAGAAAAGGTCGGCCCGGTTCGCTGTGCGATCAGGATGCGGACGGGGGAGGCGACCTTCGCCGAGTTCGAGCTTCCACGCCGCCCGGTAAGGATAGACATCCCGCTGGATCGGGAAGGTATCGCGGATTCGATTACGGTCAAAACCACTGACATGGCGTTTGAGAACCATACTCTGTCGATTTGGACTGCCGGGGTTCCGTTTCTGCTCGTGCCGCTGCGCAATCTCGCAACGGTGCAGAATCTCGAATTTGAATCGACCCTGTGGGAGCGGGTGGCCCCATTCGTCGATGGTGCGCTCGCTTCAGCCTATGTTTATTGCAGGGGCGGCGTGCATCATCAGGCGAAATTTCACGCACGGATGTTTTCGCCAGATATGCGGATCTGGGAGGATCCTGCGACTGGTGCTGCGGTTGCCGCACTGGCGGGTGCGATCCAGCAATTCGATGCTTTGCCGGAGGGACATCATCCGATCATCGTGGAACAAGGCTTGGAAATCGGTCGCACGTCCTTCATCCATCTGCATATCGATTCCAAGGGTGGTGAGATCGCGAAGGCACGTATTGGAGGGCATGCGGTGAAGATAGCGGAAGGCATGCTGCACATCTGAAAAATAATCAGGGCGGGAAGTCCCACGAAATAAGGCTTTCCATCGAGAGCGGTGATTTTTTTGAGCAGTTGCACAAAGAAAATCATTTTGGCCGCTAGACAAGCCAAAAGAAGCTCTTTATACGGCCACTCACACCAACGGCGCAGGCCACTGAAGCGGTTGGTTACGGGTGATTAGCTCAGTTGGTAGAGCAGCTGACTCTTAATCAGCGGGTCGTAGGTTCGAGCCCTACATCACCCACCATATCTTCTTAAAACAAATATATGACAATAGTTTATCGCTGAAAACAAAGTTTTCGGCGGTCGGAACTTCTTTGGCTTTCCGCGCATTTTACCGGCAATTCCAATCTTTATGGGCTGCTAGGCGTGCGCGCGATTTTTACTCTTGTCTCCACAATCGTATGTGCGGTGTTTCTGTTCGTCGCAGGCCTTGTTGTCGTGGCATATGCCACCCGAGACTATGAGCCGTATCATTTCGCCCACATGGAAACGCCCGACTTGTGGACGTCCAGGCCGACTTCCGTCGATCCGGCCAAACAGGGCTACGAGCGCATCGAAGGCGTTCAGGTGGCTGCCTACGTCGCGCCGACCGATGGAGACGTGGAAACCGCTTCCTTTGCCCGTAGCGAGGAGCGGGGTTCGAAGACACCGGACATCGCCGAAAATGTTGCCGAGGCTGCCCAGCCGGTCGATAGCGCCGCGACGGGTACTGCGCAGCTTGATGCCGGGCATGTGGATTGGTGTCTTGCTCGTTACCGATCCTATCAGGTCGAGGATAACAGTTATCAACCCTATGGCGGCGGTCCACGGAGGGAATGCGTGTCGCCGGCCATGGACACCGCTTCCGTCCAGCCGGCAACGGACTTGTTCGCTGACGGTGGGCGTGAGCCGGCGAGGAATATTGCTGTAGCGTCGTCTGTCGTCATGGCATCACAGGAGCAGCAGACCGCAGACGTGAGGTCGATGCCTATCGGCACGCACGAGGCATGGTGCCACGAGCGCTACCGCTCCTATCGAAGTGAAGACAATAGCTACCAGCCTTTCGACGGTGGTCCACGCCGGGCCTGCACGTCTCCCTACGGCTAACCCGCAAAGCAGGCTGTCCGTCAGCTTGCCTCACGCATGAGCATGCGGTTTTCCTCGACCTTCAAGGTCTGTACGCGCTTGGCAAGCCAATCGACGACGACACGCACTTTGTTGCTGAGATGGCGTGTCTGGGGATAAACGATGTAGAGCGGGAAACTCTCACAGACCCAATCCGACAGGATCGGCACAAGCTTGCCCTCCTGCAAAGCCTTCTGGGCCATGAAGCGCGGCACCTGGGCGACACCGACACCGGCGATTGCCGCATCCAGATAGGAGCGGGCGTCGTTGACGGAGACGATGTAGTTCGGATCGATCTCGATTTCCTCGTCGCCGCGCGTGAAACTCATCTGCATGATTTTTCCGGACGGCGCCTGCAGATATCCGACACAGCGGTGACCGTTATTGAGGTCTGTCGGATGCGCCGGCTCGCCCATTTTTTCCAGATAGAGCGGAGCGGCATAGGCTTGCATGCCGATTTCTCCGACCTTTCGAACAATCAGCGACTGGTCCGTCGGGGTGCCTCCGCGAAGCGCGCAATCGACGTTTTCTGCAATGTAATCCACCAGCCGGTCACCCACGCCGATGTCGAGCTTAATCAGCGGATATCGTTCATGAAAATCGCACAAGTGCGGGATGATCAGGAGGTCGGCAAAGGCGCCTGCCATCTCCAGGCGAACACGGCCGCTGGGCTGTGTCTGAGAGGTCGAGAGACTACCATCGAGCTCGGCTATATCGGCGAGGATCTGGATCGCCCGCTCGTAATAGAGGGCGCCGTCCGTCGTCACCATGACGCGCCGCGTCGTGCGGTTGAGCAGAGTGGTCTGCAGATGCGCCTCAAGTGCCTGCACCATGTTGGTGACGGTGGTTTTCGGGATGTTGAGCGTCGTCGCCGCACGGGTGAAATTGCCGGTCTCGACGACCCTTACGAAAACACGCATTGCCGATAGCTGGTCCATGGAATTCTCCTTGCGACGCGATTATCCATGAATTTGGAAAAGTGTTGCCGATCGAGGCGTATTGCGCTTGCGATCCCGAACAATAATATCTGAATACGAATTCGCCGCAAGACCTGTGGCTAAAACGGAAGAAACGCTATGTCGCTGCGCTGGGAAACATTGGAGATTGATGGGCCTTGGAAGGCCGCTATCCCCGTGCGCATTCACAAGGGCAATGTGCAGGGCGGCAAGCCGCCGGTCGTGCTCTACCTGAAGGGTGATGCATTTCAGACGCCAGTAGACGAAAACGCTCCGCGGCCAGTGATCAGCGCTCTTGAAGACGCCGGCGCGGTCGTGGTCGAAGCCGACTACGGGAGAGTTTCTGGCAATGTATTCCCGAAGGCGATGGAATGCGCGTTTTTGGCGCTCTATGGCCTCAGCAAGAAGCTGAATGATTATGGCAAGGGCAAGTCGCCCCTGCTGATTGCCGGAGACGAGGCCGGTGGCAATGTTGCCGCAGGAGCCGCGTTGAAGGCAAGGGACCAGATGCCGGGCCGGCTTACCGGGCAGGTTCTGCTCTCCCCCATGATCGACCCGATGATGACATCGGCCTCGATCCGCGGTGCCGACGAGATCGGCATGCGTGAACGCTGGTCGGACGGATGGAGCCATTATCTCGGTTCCGCCTGCTCGATGCAGCACCCTTACGCCGCGCCCTGTCTGTGTTCGCGGTTATCGGGTGTCGCGCCGGCGCTGGTCATGACATCTGACGACGATCCTTTGCGCGACGAAGCACTCGGTTATGCCGACAAGCTTTCCGGGGCAGGGGTGAGTGTCACCAAGCGTGTATTGCCCGCCGGCAGTGGCTGGACGGGCCTGTATCACGGCGTTGGCGGAGCCTGGTTAGCCGGGCTCTGCACGGAGTTTTCGACCTTCGTTCGTCAGTTGACGAGCTGAGGTCAGCAGTTTCTGCCCATATTTCTAGTTCCAGGAAACGATAACAGCCCTTCCCAAGGCTGAAGGAGTTCACAATGACATCGAAGACACCCCGCTGGGCCCTGTTGGGCGCCGGCCTGACGACCTCTGTGCTTATTGCAGGCGCAGCCTTCTATTTCGACATGCCGAACGGCGCCAATGCTGCTTCGCCTGCAGAGGCTGTGGCACCTGCCGCCATTCCGGTTACTGTCGCCACCGTGCAGCCCCGCAAGGTCGGCACGTGGCAGGAATTTTCCGGCCGTCTGGAAGCCGTCGATCGCGTTGACGTTCGTCCGCGCGTAGCCGGCGAGGTCAAGTCCGTCCATTTCCGTGAAGGCGGGCTGGTCAAGGCTGGTGACCTCTTGGTGACCCTCGATCCCGAGCCTTATATGGCGGCAGTCGCTGAAGCGGAAGGCTCCGTTGCCTCGGCTGAAGCAAAGCTCGCCTATGCCGAAACCGAACTTGAACGGGGCAATACGCTTCTTTCGCGCAACACGATCTCGCAGAGCGATCTGGCGCAGCGGCAGAGCACGCAACGCGAAGCCAAGGCCAATCTCCAGTCGGCCAAGGCCGCGCTTCGTGTCGCCGAACTCAATCTCGGTTACACCGAAATCAAGGCACCGATTGCCGGACGTGTCGGCAAGATTGAGGTAACGGTTGGCAATCTGGTTGCGGGCGGTTCTGCGTCGGCGCCGCTGACGACGCTGGTTTCCGCCGATCCGATCTATGCGAGCTTCGATGCCGACGAGCAGCTGGTGACCCGCACTCTCGCCGAACTGCCGCTCGCAGATGGCCAGCCGGCAATCGATCAGGTTCCGGTGGAAATCGTAACGCTGGCTCCCGGCTCAGAAGCCATCAAGGGGCATCTGCAGCTCATCGATAACCAGGTGGCGGCCGGTACCGGCACGATCCGGGTGAGGGCGGTGTTTGGCAATCCGGGCGGCAGGCTGATCCCCGGTCAGTTCGTGCGGGTGCGCATGGGGGAGCCTGAGCCGATGAACCGCGTTCTCGTCAGTGAACGGGCGCTCGGCAACGATCAGGACAAGAAGTTTGTGCTCGTCGTCGACGGCAAGAATACCGTCGCCTACCGCCCGGTCGAATTGGGTGAGGCAATCGACGGCATGCGCATCGTCGAAAAGGGCCTGAATGCCGGCGACCGCATCATCGTCAACGGATTGCAGCGCGTGCGCCCCGGCGCAACGGTCGACCCGCAGGACGAAGCGAAACTCGCCTCGAAGTAACCAACGGGCCGGCTGACCGGCCTTTCCGAACCTGAACCTATCGATCGCCCGCGGCAGCGTGCTGCGGGCGCAGGGGCCATTTGCGCCCTGACCATCGCCCAGGAGAGAGGGCTTTCAAGATGAACATATCCCGCTTCTTTATCGACCGACCGGTGTTTGCCGGGGTCCTGTCCATTCTCATCGTGGTTGCCGGCCTGCTGGGACTGCGATCGTTGCCGATCTCGGAATATCCGAATGTCGTGCCGCCATCTGTGGTCGTGAAGGCGACCTATCCGGGTGCAAACCCGAAGGTCATAGCCGAAACCGTCGCAACGCCGCTCGAAGAGCAGATCAACGGCGTCGAGGACATGCTTTACATGTCCAGCCAGGCGACGTCCGACGGCGTCATGACGCTGACCGTCACCTTCAAGCTCGGCACCGACCCCGACAAGGCGCAGCAGCTGGTACAAAACCGCGTCAGCCAGGCGGAACCTCGCCTGCCGACGGAAGTGCGTGCGCTCGGCATCACGACGGTGAAAAGCTCGCCGGACTTCATCATGGTGGTCAATCTGGTCTCAGATACCGACCGTTATGACCTGACCTATCTGCGCAACTATGCGACGCTCAACATCAAGGATCGTCTGGCCCGTATCGAAGGCGTCGGCCAGGTGCAGATTTTTGGTGCCGGTGACTATTCGATGCGCATCTGGATCGATCCGCAGAAGGCCGCAGCGCTTTCGCTGGCGGCCAGCGACATTACCGATGCAATCCGTGGACAGAACGTGCAGGCAGCCGCCGGCACAATCGGCGCCTCGCCGACGGTTCCGGGTGTAGACCTGCAGCTGAACGTCAATGCCCAGGGCCGCCTTACGACGCCGGAACAATTCGGCAATATCATCGTCAAGACCGGTTCCAACGGCGAGATCACCCGTCTGCGCGATGTTGCCCGTATCGAACTCGGCGCTGCCGATTATTCGCTGCGGTCGCTTCTCGACGGCCAGCCGGCCGTTGCAATCCCGGTTCTCCAGGCGCCGGGCTCCAACGCGATTGAAATCGCCGACCAGGTTCGTTCCACCATGGACGAATTGCAGAAGGCGATGCCGGAAGGCGTGAAATACGAGATCGTCTACGACACGACCAAGTTCGTGCGTTCGTCGATCGAAAAGGTTCTCGATACGCTTCTCGAAGCGATCGCGCTGGTCGTTCTCGTCGTCATCATCTTCCTGCAGACATGGCGCGCCTCGATCATTCCGCTGATCGCGGTTCCGGTCTCGGTCATCGGCACGTTTGCGGTCATGTATGCCTTCGGCTTCTCGATCAATGCGCTCACCCTGTTCGGGCTTGTGCTGGCGATCGGCATCGTCGTCGACGACGCGATCGTCGTGGTCGAAAATGTCGAGCGAAATATCGAGAACGGCCTAAGTCCCCGGGAGGCGACATACAAGGCTATGAGCGAAGTGTCCGGTCCGATCATCGCGATCGCGCTGGTTCTGGTCGCGGTCTTCGTTCCGCTTGCCTTCATCACCGGTCTGTCGGGCCAGTTCTATCGCCAGTTTGCCCTGACGATCGCCATCTCGACTGTCATTTCCGCGATCAACTCGCTGACCTTGTCTCCGGCTCTGGCGGCTCTTCTTTTGAAGGATCACCATGCGCCGAAAGATTGGTTGACGCGCGGCATGGACAAGATCTTTGGCTGGTTCTTCCGTGGCTTCAACCGAGGTTTCGGTAAGGCGGCAAACGGCTACGGCCGCTCGGTCGGCGGACTTCTGTCGCGCAAGAGCATCGTGATGGTGATCTATCTGGCGCTGGTCGGTGCGACCTACGGCATGTTCAGTGCCGTGCCGGGCGGTTTCGTGCCGGCGCAGGACAAGCAGTATCTGATCGGCTTCGCACAGCTACCCGATGGCGCAACGCTCGACCGGACGGAAGACGTGATCAAGCGGATGAGCGATATCGCCATGGAGCAGCCGGGCGTCGAACATGCGATCGCCTTCCCGGGCCTGTCAATCAACGGTTTCACCATCGGCTCCAACTCGGGCATCGTGTTCGCCGTGCTTGACGATTTCGACAAGCGCACCACGCCGGATCTTTCAGGCGGTGCCATTGCGATGGCGCTGAACCAGAAATACGCCGGTATCCAGGATGCGTTCATCGCCATGTTCCCGCCGCCGCCGGTCAACGGCCTCGGCACGACAGGCGGCTTCAAGCTGCAGATCGAGGATCGGGCCGGCTACGGTTACGAGGCTCTCGACGAGGCAACCAAGGCCGTCATGGCCAAGGCCTATCAGGCTCCGGAACTGACGGGCGTGTTCTCGAGCTTCCAGATCAACGTGCCACAGCTTTATGCCGATCTTGATCGTGCCCGTGCCGAACAGCTCGGTGTCTCCGTCACGGATGTGTTCGAGACGCTGCAGATCTATCTCGGTTCGCTCTATGTGAACGACTTCAACGCCTTCGGCCGCACCTACAGCGTCCGCGTCCAGGCCGATGCGCAATACCGCGCCAAGGCCGAGGATATCGGTCAGCTGAAGGTCCGTTCGCAGTCGGGCGAGATGATCCCGCTCTCGGCATTGCTGAAGGTCGATGCATCGGCAGGTCCGGAACGGACGACGCGCTACAACGGCTTCCTGTCGTCGGATATCAACGGCGCTCCGGCACCGGGTTATTCGTCGGGGCAGGCGGAGGCTGCGATCACCAAGATCCTCGCCGAAACGCTGCCCTCGGGTATCGACTTCGAATGGACAGACCTGACCTACCAGCAGATCCTCGCCGGCAATTCGAGCATCATCGTCTTCCCGCTCGCCCTGCTGCTCGTCTATCTCGTGCTGGCTGCCCAGTATGAGAGCCTGACATTGCCGATCGCGATCATCATGATCGTACCGATGGGCGTGCTTGCAGCGTTGACCGGCGTATGGCTGACCGGTGGCGACAACAACATCTTCACCCAGATAGGATTAGTGGTGTTGGTGGGGCTATCGGCGAAAAACGCGATCCTGATCGTGGAGTTCGCCCGCGAACTTGAACTTGCCGGAAGGAAACCCTTGGAGGCCGCGGTGGAAGCGAGCCGACTGCGTCTTCGCCCGATCCTGATGACGTCGATGGCGTTCATCATGGGCGTGGTGCCGTTGGTCATCTCGACCGGTGCGGGTGCGGAAATGCGTGCCGCCATGGGTGTTGCCGTCTTCTCCGGCATGATCGGCGTCACCTTCTTCGGCATCTTCATGACACCGGTCTTCTACATCCTGGCGCGGCTTCTGACGGGCAACCGTCCGCTGCGGAGCCACGGCACCGAGGTTGCGCCTACTCTCTCCCCGGCAGAGTAGGCTGCACGGGCCGCGCGGACATCTCTCTCCGTCCGCGCGGCATTTTTATTTTGATCAAAGCGTTCCGCCGTCGATGACCAGCGTCTGCGAGGTCATGGCGGCGGAGGCGTCTGAGGCGAGGAACAGGCAAGGGCCGACAAGGTCGGTTCCGTCGAGCGTTCGCTTCAGGCATTGCCGGTCGATCATTGCGGCGATGCTTTCATCCGTCAGCCACAGGCGCTTCTGTCTTTCGGTAATGATCATGCCGGGAAGGATCGCATTTACCCGGATATTGTCTGGACCAAGCTTTCCGGCAAGGCTCTTGGTCAGCCCGATAATGCCGGCCTTGGCCGTCGTATAGGCCGGCATGCGGCCGGTATTGAGCAGATAGGAGATCGACGAGAAATTGACGATCGCCCCACCGCCCGCCTCTTTGATGAACGGAACGGCCGCCTGCGAAACGAAGAACATCTGCTTCAGGTTGATCGCCTGGCTCTTGTCCCAATAGTCCTCGGTAACTTCCGCCATTTCATGCCGGTCGTCCCAGCCCGCATTGTTGACCAGAACGGAAAGCGAGCCCAGGTGCTGGGCAGCTTCGCGGACGGCGGCTTGAGACTCGTCCACGTTGGAAAGGTCTGCTCGGACAAATACCGGTTTGTGGTCCGCGTCTTTTGCCAGTCCCTCGACCAGCTCCCGGCTAGGTTTCTCGGCGATATCGATGAACGCGACCCTGGCGCCCTGTTTGACGAAACCTTCGACCAGTGCTGCGCCGATCCCCGAGCCGCCGCCGGTAATCAAGACGCCACGTCCACTGAGATCGGCATGGCTTACGGATGGGTATGTCAAATGATCCTCCCTTTGATGTCCCGCGGCAAACTTACGCCAGGATGCTAAAAAATCACGGGATTATTTGCGCCTGCGTCACTGGCGGGATAGTCATGGAGATCCCGCCATCTACCACTCATTTCGAGAGGAATTCCCTTGTCTTCTGCTGCTTCCACCAAGTCCGTCCTGCCGTCGCGCGATTATGCCGCCTTCCTCTTCGATATGGATGGAACGATCCTGACGTCTACTGCGGCCGCAGAGCGTGTTTGGGGCAAATGGGCGGAAGGAATGGGCCTTGATGTGGAGAAATTCCTGCCGACCATGCACGGCCGTCGTGGCATCGACACGATCACCGATCTGAACCTGCCCGGCGTCGATCCGATCGTCGAGGCGGAAAAGATCCTGCAGGGAGAGATCGATGACGTCGAAGGCGTTGTTGCGCTTGGCGGCGCTGCCGAATTCCTGAAGCAGTTGCCGGTCGAGTGCTGGGCGATCGTCACATCGTCGCCGCTGGAACTGGCCAAGGCAAGGCTCGCGGCTGCGGGTATCCCGGTGCCGAAATATCTCGTCACGGCGGAAGACGTCACCATCGGCAAGCCCAATCCGCAGGGCTATCGTCTCGGTGCTGAACGCCTCGGGGTCAACCCGAGCGACGTTCTCGTATTCGAAGATGTTCCGGCAGGCATCCAGGCAGGTGAAGCGGCCGGGGCGGAAGTCATGGTGATTACGGCCACCCACAGCCACCCGGTCGAAGGCGGGCAGTACCGGATAACCGACTACAGCGCCGTCGCCCCAAATGTTGCGGGCGACGGCCGTCTGTCATTCCGGGGCAGGTAATCCTGACTATGCCGACTGGCTGGCGGTGCGCATGAACTGCACCGTGGCCAGCCAGAGCACAGTGCCTAGGACGAGAAGGCAGCCAGCGATCACGTACTGGATCGGATCGCGGCCTGTCCAGGGGCCGGCGAAGAAGGCACAGGTCAAGGCACCTAGCACCGGCAGAATGGTCGGCGTGCGAAAGTGCTTGTGGCTTACCTTGTCCTTCCTGAGCATCAGTACGGCGACATTGACGATTGCAAAAACGCAGAGCAGCAACAGCGCCGTCGTGCCGCCCAGCTCCTTCACGCCGCCTGCAAACAGGATCAGCGCCACCGCTAGCAGCGATGTGAAGATGATCGCGATGTATGGGGTGCGGCGCGCCGAATGAACCTTGCCCAGCGAAGCGGGCAAAACGCCTTCGCGGCTCATGCCGTAAAGGAGGCGGCTAGCCATCATCATGTTTATCAGCGCCGAATTTGCGACGGCAAACATGGTGATCACGGCGAAGACACCCACAGGAAAGGTGGGCGCGCCGGCCTGGATGACCTTCAGTAGTGGCGTCTCACCTTCACCCAGTTCTGCAGCCGGCACCAGCGTGATGGCCGAGATTGCCACCAATACGTAGATGGTGCCGGTGATCGCGAGGCCGCCCAGGAGAACCTTGGGAAAGATCTTGCTGGGTTTCTTGCATTCCTCGGCCATGTTCACCGAGTCCTCAAAACCGACCATGGCGAAAAAGGCAAGCGTGGTGGCCGCAACGACCGGCCAGAAAGTTCCTCCACCTTCAGGTGCTTCAAACGTCCATGCGCGTGACACGTCACCCTGTCCACCGGCTATAGCCCAGAGGCCGATGCCGATGATCAACACCAGTCCGGTCAATTCGACGACGGTCAGGAGCACGTTCAATTTCACGCTTTCGCCGACGCCGCGAAAATTGATCGCCGCAACGAGTGCGATGAAGCCGACCGCGATCAGCGGTACGCCGAAGGCGCCGACGTCCAGCCCGAGAGAAGTCGAGAAGTTGGCGGCAAATGCGCGTGATGCGGTGGCGGCTGAAGTGATCCCGGACGACATGACGGCGAAGGCGACGAGAAAGGTCACGAAATGAATGCCGAAAGCCTTGTGGGTGTAGAGCGCCGCACCGGCTGCCTTCGGATATTTGGTGACCAGTTCGAGATAACTGCAGGCGGTCAGGAGCGCGACGACAAAGGCGATCAGAAACGGCAGCCAGACGACACCACCGACTTCTGCCGCCACCTGTCCGGTCAGCGCGTAAATGCCGGTCCCGAGCACATCCCCGACGATGAACAGAAGCAGCAGTCCGGGACCCATGACCCGTTTCAGTTCTCCACGTTCCTCATCGTCCCCGATCGGCTCGATTGTATTTTTCATCGGCGGGCTCCTCCACATGCATCGATTTTGAACGCATTAATGGCGGCAGCCCAAGCATTGTTCCCTCCGCCATCATTTCGCAACAATTTGCGATGGTCATTGCGCTTGTCCGGTGGACTCACCACCTTCAGACGCGCAAGCCCCAAACGGAGATGTTGTCGATGCGTTGGTTTCGATCTCACTGCCGAAGCGACGCCATGGCAGACGCTTCGGATGTCATCGCAGCAGAGCCAGGGTTCGGCGAGGCGCAGTTGTCGGACATCCTGCATTTTCTTCGCTCATGGGCGAGTAATCCCCTGCGAGTGGGAGCGGTTGCCGCATCGGGCGAAACGCTCGCCAGGCTGATTACGCAGGAAATCGACGGCTCTGCCGGGGCGGTGATCGAGCTTGGACCGGGGACGGGTGTATTTACCCGCTCGCTTCTAGCGCGCGGCGTGGCCGAGGATAACCTGACGCTGATCGAATATGGCGATGAATTCCTGCCGCGGCTGAAGCATCGTTTTCCGAAGGCGCGGGTCCTGCAGATGGATGCGTCGAGATTGCGCAAGGCCCATCTTTTCGAGGAGCCGAGTGTAGGCGCTGCGGTCAGCGGACTGCCGCTTCTTTCGATGTCGCCGCGCAAGCAGACGGCGATCCTGGCCGGTGTATTTGCCTATCTGAGGCCGGGTGCATCACTCTATCAATTTACTTATGGCCCACGTTGCCCGGTGCCGCGGCGCATCCTCGATAGGCTGGGTCTGAAGGCGGTGCGTGTCGGCGGCACCGTGCGCAACATTCCACCGGCTGCGGTCTATCGCATTTCCCGGCGCCGACCCTTCGACTTCACACCCAGCGCAGAGTGACCCAGGCCAGAACCGCGTAACGGGCTGCCTTGCCGATGAACACCAGCAGCAGGAACGTGGGAAGGGGTTCGCGCAGAATCCCGGCCACGACTGTCAGCGCATCACCGCCGATCGGCAGCCAGCTGAACAGAAGCGACCATTTTCCGTAGCGCCGATACCAGCGCTGCGCCTTCTCCAATTGTGGTGTTTTGACTGGAAACCAGCGCCGCCCCCTGAAACGCTCGATGCCGCGCCCCAGAAGCCAATTGACTGCGCCGCCAAGCGTATTGCCGATCGAGGCCGTGAGCAAAAGAGCCACGGTGGAATGCTCACCGGTCAGCAGCAGGCCGACAAGGATAGCCTCCGATTGCATGGGCAGGATCGTCGCTGCGATGAGTGCCGAAAAGAAAAGCCCCGCATAGGCGGCAAGCTCCATAACCATGAAATCAATCACTCCAGGCGAGCGTGGATAGCAAAAGGGGCGGAATTCGATCCGCCCCTTCGTCTGTCTATTGATGACGGGATCAGGCCTTGCTGATGCCCTTCGTGTCTTCCGTAACCTCTTCTGCAGGCTTCTGTGCCCGGTGACGGGTGCGCCAGTCGCCGAGGAAGAGCAGGATCGGGGCCGCGATGAAGACCGACGAAAGAGCTGCGACCGCGATGCCGAAGACCATCGGGATGGCGAAGCTCGACACGGCGCTGCCGCCCCAGATTGCCATCGGCAACATGCAGAGGAAGGCCGTGGCGGAGGTGTAGAGGCTTCGTGCCAGCGTTTCGTTGATCGACAGGTCGATCAGGTCGCGCAACGGCATCTTCTTGTAGATACGCATGTTTTCACGCATGCGGTCATAGACGACGACCTTGTCGTTGACCGAATAACCGACAAGCGTCAACACTGCGGCGATAGCGGTCAGGTTAAAGTCCAGCCCGGTGATCGCGAAGAATCCGACGGTTTTTGTGATGTCGAGGATCAGGGTGACGATCGCGCCGACCGCGAACGGCCATTCGAAGCGCACCCAGATATAGATCATCATCGCGATCGAAGCGAGGAAGAGCGACAGGAAGCCGGCAACGGCAAGCTCACCCGAAACCTTCGGGCCGACGACTTCGGTCCGTTCTACCTTGGCGGTCGGATCGATCTTGACGACTTCCGCTTTGAGTTTCTCGACGGCAACCGTCTGCGCCTCTTCCCCGCCTTCCTGGCGCTCGACACGCACGAGAACGCGGTTGTGTGCACCGAACTCCTGCAGGCCGACTTCCCCGAAGCCGAGCTCGCTGAGACCGGAACGGAACGCGGCCAGATCTGCAGTGTCCTGTGTGGTCACTTCCATCTGGATACCGCCGCGGAAGTCGACGCCGTAATTCAGGCCTGGCTTGAAGAACAGGAAGACCGAGGCGATCGAAAGCACGATCGAGACGCCGATGCCGATATAGCGGCCACGCATGAAGCGGATCTTGGTACCATCCGGCACAAGGTTGATCGGCAGAAGCGGCTTGATTTCGATCCTCTTCAGCTTGCGGCGGGCGGTAATGGCGACCATGGCGACACGCACGACCGAAACGGCGGTGAACATTGAGATCATGATGCCGAGACCCATGGTGACGGCAAAGCCGCGAACCGGGCCGGAGCCGAACCAGAACAGAAGCACGGTCGCAATCAGGCTGGTGACGTTGGAGTCGACAATAGTCGAATAGGCACGGGCAAAGCCGGCGTCGATCGCTGCGAAGGCACTCTTGCCCTTGCGGGTTTCTTCCTTGATGCGCTCGTTTATCAGAACGTTGGCATCAACAGCCAGACCGATACCCAGCACAACACCGGCGATGCCGGGCAGCGTCAGGGTTGATCCGATCAGCGTCAGGCCTGCGAAGGTCAGGATAACGTTGATGAGAAGCGCCGTGTTGGCGAGAAGGCCCCACCAGCCGTACAGGAACAGCATGAAGCCAACGACGAGTGCGAAGCCGATGAGACCGGTATAGATACCCATCTCAATGGCGTCGGCACCAAGGTCGGCACCAACGGTGCGTTCTTCGATGACGGTCAGCTTGGCGGGAAGAGAGCCGGCGCGCAAGAGCGCTGCAAGCGTGGTGGTTTCCTGAGGCGAGAAGCTGCCGGAAATCTGGCCGGAACCGCCGGTGATCGGCGTCTGGATGGTCGGGGCGCTAAGAACCTTGTTGTCTAGAACGATGGCGAAGGGACGCCCGACATTCTGCTGGGTGATCTGGGCAAAGCGGGTTGCACCGGCACTGTCGAAGCGGAAGGTGACGATCGGCTGCTGGGTCTGCTGTTCGAAGGCGGCGCGTGCATCGGTAAGGCGGTCGCCGGAAAGCTCGACGCGGTCGAGAACAGGATACTGCTGGCCACGCTCGTCGGACAGCATGGTGACACCCGGTTCGCCCGGATTTCCGAGCAGGTGAAAGCTCATCTTGGCGGTCGAGCCGAGAAGCTGGCGAAGGCGCGACGGATCCTGTTCGCCCGGAAGCTGGACGAGGACACGGTCGGAGCCGACGCGCTGGATCGTCGGTTCGGCAACGCCAACCTGGTCGACACGCTGGCGGATGATTTCAAGGCTCTGTTCCACGGCACCGGCGATGTGGGCATTGATGCCCGCTTCTGTCTGAGCGATCGAGATCGAGTTTTCGCTCGGCGTGGTAATCGAGAGGTCGGAACTGCCGACCGAGCCGAGACCGACCGGGTTGGACAGCGTCTGCAATTCGGTGACGGCCTGATCGCGCTGGGCGGGATCGCGCAGCGTCACCAGGATAGCATCTCCGGCACGACGGATGGCAGACGTGTTGATGTTCTTGTCGCGCAGGACACGACGGGTGTCCTGCGTCAGGCTCTGGATGCGCTCGTTGATCAGGTCGGCGCGATCGACTTCCAGAACGAGATGCGAGCCGCCGCGAAGGTCGAGACCCAGCGATACGCGGCTATGGGGAAGCCAGGACGGCATCCGGTCCAGTGTGGACTGCGGAATGACATTCGGCAGCGCCACCAGAATGCCGATGATGATGATGAGAGCATAGCTTCCCACCAACCACGGAGAGTTTCTCATTGTCTAGATCCTGTTTGGCCCGGACCGATCAGCGGTCGGCATGGCCGTCAAATTTCATGCCGTGAGGCGAATGTCCCGATCAGGTCGATACCGGCGGTGCGCGGGGCAGGGCGCTCGGCCAATCATCACCGGCAATCACAGCATTGTTGTGACCCGATGCGCGGGCGGTAGCGTAGTTTACGGCCGGAAGCGCGACAAATTGTGGGGCGGGAAGGCCTTCGTTATTGGAGGCATGCGCACCTGCACCATCCTTGCGCTCTGCAATCGAGACGGCACGCAAGGGGTCGCGCTTGGTCAGTACCGGAGAACGGTCAGAGCGGTCATCCACCGGCCTTGCCGATGTGGCAATCTCGGCATTACGCGGAGATCCGGCAAGTAGACCGAAGAGAGCAATCAGGAATGCGGCAGCGAGAACCGGCAGGCGCGCAAGATCGGCTTGCACGCGTCCACCCTTTTTCCGATTTCGCAGCGGGAATACCGCCATCCGCACCTGCTCCGGATATTAGAGATTCGGAATTATTTCCGAGCGAGGCCGCCTTCTAAAGGAAGGGGGCTTTTCGGTCAACAAAAGGGCCTCCTAGGAGGCCCTATGCATTCAGCGAATACGCTTGGCGGCCGGTTCCGGCACCAGTTCGCCGACAAGGCGGCGATCGAGGTAATCCTCGCATTCGCCCATCAACGTATCGACCTGACCGTTGAAGAAGTGATTGGCACCTTCAACGATCTTGTGGGTAATCAGAATACCCTTCTGGGTCTTCAGCTTCTCGACGAGGCCGTTGACGTCCTTTTCCGGCGCAACCTTGTCCGAATCACCATTGATGATGAGGCCGGACGACGGGCAGGGGGCGAGGAACGAGAAATCGTAGATGTTCGGCTGTGGCGCGATCGACATGAAACCTTCGATTTCCGGGCGGCGCATCAGAAGCTGCATGCCGATCCAGGCGCCGAAGGAATAACCGGCGACCCAACAGCTCTTCGAGTCAGGATGCAGGCTCTGCACCCAGTCGAGCGCCGATGCAGCATCCGACAATTCGCCAGCGCCGTGGTCGAATTCGCCTTGGCTGCGGCCGATCGAGCGGAAATTGAAGCGCAGCGTGGTAAAGCCACGCTTCTGGAACATGTAGAAGAGCTGGTAGACGATCTGATTGTTCATCGTGCCACCGAACTGGGGGTGCGGATGCAGGATGATCGCGATCGGCGCACTCTTTTCCTTGGAGGGCTGGTAACGTCCTTCCAGGCGGCCGGCAGGGCCGTTGAAAATCACTTCGGGCATCGGTACTCCGGTCAATCGTTTTTGGTTCCAACTTGCGCTTGCCGTCGAGTTTGACTTGACGAAGGCGCTCAGCTTTTCTAAAACTCAGTTTAGAACCATTCGAAACTTAGGCATGCGACAGCAATGCCTGTTGCGAAGTCTCATAAGGCAAGCGCAGTTGAGATTTCAACTAAAATGAGGATTCCGCGCGCCGCGTGGGGGTCAATTCTATTGAACGACGAGGAAGTGCGGCTAGTCAATGGCTTTGCAGAGGACATATCTCGACTGGAATGCGACCGCTCCGCTATCGGAAGTCGCGCGTCTCGCGATGGTCGAAGCCTTTTCCTTGCCGGGAAATGCGTCCTCCGTACATAGCGAGGGAAGGGCGGCGCGCGCTGCTGTCGAGAAGGCAAGGCGTCAGGTCGCAGCGCTCGTCGGGGCTGAATCTGCACATGTGACCTTTACGAGCGGCGCGACAGAGGCATCCAACCATGTCTTGACGCCGGATTATCGCATGGGTCGGGCGCCTGTTATGGTATCGCGTCTTTATGCCTCCGCCATAGAGCACCCGGCGATCCGCGAAGGCGGCCGTTTTGCACCCGAGCAGGTGACGGAGGTGCCGGTAACGCCTGCCGGCATCGTCGATCTTGCCGCTCTCGAAACGCTTCTAGCCAATCACGATCCGGCTTCGGGCCTTCCGATGGTGGCGGTGATGCTCGTCAATAACGAGACAGGCATCATCCAGCCGGTGGCCGAGGCGGCAGTACTTGCTCACAAGTATCGTGGACTGATGGTTGTCGATGCGGTTCAGGCGGCCGGACGCATCGCGCTCGACATCAACGCGCTGGATGCCGACTTCCTGATCATTTCCTCCCACAAGATCGCCGGTCCGAAAGGCATTGGCGCGCTTATTTCCCGTGGTGAAGTGCTGATGCCGAAACCGCTCATCCGGGGCGGCGGTCAGGAGAAGGGTCACCGGTCGGGGACGGAGAATTTTCACGCGATCATCGGCTTCGGCGCGGCAGCTGAAGTGATGTCTGAACAGCTGGAGAGCCGCAACGCCCGAATCGGCGCGTTTCGCGATGGGCTTGAACAGGCGATGCTGCAGGCAGCTCCCGATGTGATCATCCACGGCGCGGCCGGCCCTCGCGTTGCAAATACCAGCTTTTTCACGCTGCCGGGATTGAAGGCCGAAACCGGTCAGATCGCCTTCGATCTCGAAGGAATAGCTCTTTCGGCGGGGTCTGCCTGCTCTTCCGGCAAGGTCGGGCAGAGCCATGTCCTGACTGCGATGGGACTCAGCTCGGAAGTCGGCGGCCTGCGCATTTCGCTTGGCCCTGAAACGACGCAGGCCGACATCGAAAAGGCCATATCGGCTTTCGGAAAAATCGCCGGTCGCCGCAAGCTGCCGGGACGAGCCGCATAAGCGGCTTCCAGAATTGGCGGAAAAGCAATTTTCTGCTTGCCAAAAGGTGGGAAAATCGCCTTTTGGCCCTTACATGGGGGAGGCATTGTTTTCCCCGCAAGACTGACGGAATTGCCGGAATTTGAACCGGCAAAATTTGGAGACTGAAGATGCCTGCTGTCCAGGAAACGATCGATCAGGTCCGTGGGATCGATATCGATCAGTACAAATACGGCTTCGAGACAGTTATCGAAGTGGACAAGGCTCCGAAGGGGCTTTCTGAAGATATCATCCGCTTCATCTCGGCCAAGAAGCAGGAACCGGACTGGATGCTGGAATGGCGTCTGGATGCCTACAAGCGCTGGCTGACGATGGAAGAGCCTACCTGGGCTCGTGTCGAGTATCCCAAGATCGACTTCAACGACATCTACTATTATGCCGCACCCAAGAACGTGACCGGCCCGGTGTCGCTGGACGAAGTCGATCCAGAGCTGCTGCGCACCTATGAGAAGCTGGGCATTCCGCTGCGCGAACAGGAAATCCTGGCCGGCGTGCAGACTTCCAAGGTCGCCGTCGATGCGGTGTTCGATTCGGTATCGGTCGTCACGACCTTCAAGAAGGAACTGCAGAAGGCCGGCGTGATCTTCATGTCGATATCGGAGGCCATTCGCGAGCATCCCGAGCTGATCAAGCAGTATCTCGGTTCGGTCGTGCCGACGACGGACAATTATTACGCGACGCTGAATGCTGCGGTATTCACCGACGGTTCGTTCGTCTTCGTACCCAAGGGCGTTCGCTGCCCGATGGAACTGTCGACCTACTTCCGTATCAACGAGAAGAACACCGGCCAGTTCGAGCGCACGCTGATCATCTGTGAGGAAGGCGCCTACGTTTCCTATCTCGAGGGCTGCACGGCGCCGCAGCGCGACGAAAACCAGCTTCACGCTGCCGTCGTCGAGTTGGTTGCGCTGGATGATGCCGAGATCAAGTATTCGACCGTGCAGAACTGGTTCCCGGGCGACAAGGAAGGCAAGGGCGGCATCTACAATTTCGTCACCAAGCGTGGCGATTGCCGTGGTGCGCGCTCCAAGATCTCCTGGACCCAGGTCGAGACCGGTTCGGCGATCACATGGAAATACCCGTCCTGCATCCTTCGGGGTGACGACAGCCGTGGCGAGTTCTACTCGATCGCGGTCTCCAACGGTCACCAGCAGATCGACTCAGGCACCAAAATGATTCATCTCGGCAAGAACACGTCGAGCCGCATCATTTCTAAGGGCATTTCCGCTGGCGTGTCGCAGAATACCTATCGTGGTCAGGTGTCGATCCACCGCCGTGCCGAGAACTCTCGCAACTTCACCAACTGCGATTCGCTCCTCATCGGTGACAAGTGCGGTGCGCATACCGTGCCTTATATCGAGGTGAAGAACCAGTCGGCACAGATCGAACACGAGGCGACCACCTCGAAGATTTCCGACGACCAGAAGTTCTACGCCATGCAGCGCGGCATTCCGGAAGAAGAGGCGATCGCACTGATCGTCAACGGCTTCGTCAAGGATGTCATCCAGCAGCTGCCGATGGAATTTGCCGTCGAAGCCCAGAAGCTGATCGGCATCTCGCTGGAAGGCTCCGTAGGCTGATTGGCCGTCATCTGAATTATCGCGCACCACGCGTCACTGAAAAACATCCGGAAGGATATACTTATGCTTGAGATCAAGAACCTGCACGCCCGCATCGCCGAAGACGGCA
This sequence comes from Rhizobium sp. ZW T2_16, assembly GCF_044987325.1. Lineage (NCBI taxonomy): Bacteria > Pseudomonadati > Pseudomonadota > Alphaproteobacteria > Hyphomicrobiales > Rhizobiaceae > Rhizobium > Rhizobium sp. ZW T2_16. Next base: position 17,432 of record NZ_JBJDRG010000016.1, on the reverse strand, counting down.
CCGAAATCATCCGCGGCCTGAACCTGACCGTGAAGCCGGGCGAGATCGCCGCCATCATGGGCCCGAACGGCTCCGGCAAGTCGACGCTGTCCTACATCCTGTCGGGCCGCGAGGACTATGAAGTCACCGAGGGTGACATCACCTACAACGGCGAGAGCATTTTGGAACTCGATCCGGCCGAGCGCGCCACCAAGGGCATCTTCCTCGCCTTCCAGTACCCGGTCGAAATCCCGGGCGTCGCCACGATGCAGTTCCTCAAGGTTGCCATGAACGAGCAGCGCAAGGCGCGCGGCGAAGACGAGCTGACGACACCGGACTTCATGCGCCGCGTCAAGGAAGCCGCCGAACAGCTGAAGATCGACCCGGCCATGCTGCGCCGTCCGCTCAATGTCGGTTTCTCCGGCGGTGAAAAGAAGCGCGCCGAAATCCTGCAGATGGCGCTGCTCGAGCCGACGCTCTGCATCCTCGACGAAACCGACTCGGGCCTCGACATCGACGCGCTGAAGATCGTTGCCGATGGCGTCAACGCGCTGCGTTCGCCGGATCGCGCCGTCATCGTCATCACCCACTACCAGCGCCTGCTGGACTACATCGTGCCGGATACCGTCCACGTTCTCTACAAGGGCCAGATCATCCGTTCGGGTGATAAGGAACTGGCACAGGAACTGGAAGCCAACGGTTATGCCGACGTGATCGAGACCGCGGCCTGAGACCGGGGAGGATTTTGGCATGAACATTCAAGCTAACCAGCCAGCGGCCAAGCTCACGGTTGCCGAAACGGCGCTCGTCGAGGCCTTTTCCGCGCAGATCGGTGACCTGCCGGGCAATGGCGCCGTCGCCGGCACTCGCGATCGTCTCCTCGACGACCTGAAGAATGCCGGGCTACCGACCCGCCGGATCGAATCCTGGCATTATACCGACCTGAAGAACCTGCTGCGGTCCGTGCCGGAGCGGGTCGCGGGCACCAAGGTTTCGTCCATCACGCCACTGGTCAAGGGTTCGACCGTGCTGCCGGTGCTGCAGGGCGAAGCCCATGCGGATGCCGAAATTGACGGCGTGAAGATTACCGCGTTCCGTGATCAGCTGAGCGACGGCTCTGCCGTTACCGGCCTGACCGCACTCGACAAGGACGATGCGATCGGTCGCCTGAACGGTTCGTTCGTGCGTGACGGCCTGGCGATCGTCATTCCCGCAAATGCGGAGATCGAGGACGTCATCGAACTGCAGGCTTCGCACGGCGAAGGGCAGGTTCACACCCGTTTCCCGGTCTCCTTCGGTGCGGGTTCCAAAGCCACTATCGTCGAGCGTCACCGCTCGGAAACGGATGCTGCAGCGCTCGTGTCCTCGATCAGTGATATCACACTTGAAGACGGCGCGGAGATCACCTGGATCATCCTGCAGCAGCAGGGCGCGTCCGACACCCATCTGGCGCAGATCCGCGTTAAGCTCGGTGCAGAGGCCAAGCTTCGGCTTTACGTCGTCAATGCCGGCGGCAAGCTGGTTCGCCAGGAACTTCGCATCGAGGTTCAGGGCGAGGGCGCCGAGCTGACGCTGCGCGGCGTCAACCTGCTCGGTGGCGACACGCATACGGATGTCACGCTCGTGCTCGGCCACAATGTGCCGCATACCAATTCGACGGAAACCTTCCGCAATGTCGTGTTCGACAAGGCAAGCGGCGTTTTCCAGGGCATGATCCGGGTTGCGCCGGACGCACAGAAAACCGATGCGAAGATGGCGTGCAACACGCTTCTGATGTCCGATGACGGTGACTTCTCCGTCAAGCCGGAACTCGAAATCTTCGCCGACGACGTCATCTGCGGCCATGGTGCGACGGTTGCCGATATCGACCGCAACCATCTCTTCTATCTGATGGCCCGCGGCGTTCCGGAAAACAAGGCGCGCGCTATGCTGGTCAACGCCTTCGTCGCCGAAATCGTCGAAGAGCTGGAAGAGGAAAAGCTGGTCGAGCCGCTGGAAGAGGTGATCTCGACCTGGCTTGAAAAGCATGCCTGATGTGAAGCAAGGAGGAGATGACGTATCTCCTCCCGTCATGCTCGGGCTCGTCCCGAGCATCTGCGACCGTTGAGGCGGTTGCAACGTGATTGGATCCTCGGCACAAGGCCGAGGATGACGCAGTGGGGATGGCGACGTCGATGCCGATCATAACTGCGATCTTTACGGGACTTCGCCCAGAAGCGCGATATGAAAGGGTCTGCAATGGACCAGACGACACCGTTGGCTACCTATGACGTCGATGCGATCAGACGGGATTTTCCGATCCTGTCGACCATGGTGCACGGCAACAAGCCGCTTGTGTATCTTGATAACGGCGCGTCGGCGCAGAAGCCGCAAGTGGTGATCGACGCGATCGCCCATGCCTATTCCAGCGAATATGCCAATGTGCATCGCGGCCTGCACTTCCTTTCCAATGCCGCGACCGACGCCTATGAGGCGGCGCGCGAAAGGGTGCGCCGGTTCCTCAATGCCGGATCTGTCGATGAGATCGTCTTCACCAGCAATTCGACCTCGGCGATCAACACGGTCGCCTATGGCTACGGCATGCCGCATATCGGCGAGGGCGACGAGATCGTCATCACCATCATGGAGCACCACTCCAATATCGTGCCGTGGCATTTCATCCGCGAGCGTCAGGGCGCCAAGATTACCTGGGTGCCGGTGGATGACGACGGCACCTTCCATATCGAGGATTTCGTGAATGCGCTGACGGAGAAGACCAAGATGGTTGCCGTTACGCATATGTCGAATGCGCTCGGCACGGTCGTGCCGGTGAAAGAGATTTGCCGTATCGCTCATGAGCGCGGGATTCCCGTTCTCGTCGACGGCAGCCAGAGCGCCGTTCACATGCCGATCGATGTGAAGGATATCGATTGCGACTGGTTCGTGATGACCGGCCACAAGCTCTACGGCCCGTCCGGCATCGGCGTTCTTTACGGCAAGATGGATCGTCTGAAAGAGATGCGGCCCTTCCAGGGCGGCGGCGAGATGATTGTCGAGGTGGCGGAGGATTTCGTCACCTATAACGATCCGCCGCATCGTTTCGAAGCCGGAACGCCGCCGATCGTCCAGGCGATCGGTCTGGGGTATGCGCTGGACTATATGGACAAGGTCGGACGCGCGGCAATTGCCGCTCATGAGGCTGATCTGACGGCTTATGCCACCGAACGGCTGCAGGCCATCAATTCATTGCGGATCATAGGCAATGCGCCGGGCAAGGGCGGGATCTTCTCCTTCGAGCTTGCCGGCATTCATGCCCATGACGTATCGATGGTGATCGACCGCCGCGGCGTTGCCGTGCGTGCCGGCACGCATTGCGCCATGCCGCTCTTGAAACGTTTCGGCGTCACCTCCACATGCCGCGCATCGTTCGGCATGTATAATACCCGTGCCGAAGTCGACGCGCTCGCGGACGCCCTCGACTACGCCCGCAATTTCTTTGCTTAAATTCAGCGAACTGACTGGGACATTTGAAGGCCATGGACCAAGACATACCGAAGTGGGATGCCCGCGAAGGGATCATCGAATCTGCAATTCCGGCGGATGAACTGGAGCGCCTGTCTGACGATATCATCGCAGCCCTGAAGACTGTTTACGACCCGGAAATTCCGGCAGACATTTTCGAACTCGGGCTGATCTACAAGATCGACATCGAAGACGACCGTATGGTCAAGATCGCCATGACGCTGACCGCGCCGGGCTGCCCGGTTGCCGGCGAAATGCCTGGCTGGGTCGAAAATGCTGTGAGCGCAGTTCAGGGCGTATCCGGCGTCGAAGTCGAAATGACTTTCGATCCGCCGTGGACTCCGGAGCGCATGTCGGAAGAAGCACAGGTCGCGGTCGGCTGGTATTGATAGCTTAGGCTGCTGCGACTAAATTGATTGTCAGAAACGCCGGGCCTTGAACCCGGTTGTGGAAGAGGAATAAGCCGATGGGCTTTGCAGTGATGACCATGACCGATGCGGCGGCAGACCGCGTCAAGCAGATCGTTTCCAATTCCGGTCCGGATGCCAAGGGCATACGCGTCGGGATCAAGAAGGGCGGTTGCGCCGGCATGGAATACACGATCGACCTCGTCACCGAGGCGAATGCCAAGGATGACGTTATCGAGCATGACGGCGCAAAAGTTTGGATCGAGCCCTCAGCCGTTCTTTATCTGCTGGGCACTCAGATGGATTTCGAAATCACCAAGATGCGCTCAGGCTTCACCTTCGTAAATCCGAACCAGACGTCCGCCTGCGGCTGCGGCGAATCGGTAGAACTGAAGCCAGCGGATCTTGCCGCACTCGCAAAACAACGCGAAGCTGGCGTCACCGCCTGACGAAAGTCATATTTGGGTACGTGCGGTCGTTTTAATCCATCCGGGCTGCGTTGCGCACCAAGACCGAATGCAGCGTATCGCGGGAGGAAACTGACCAGCCCCCCTACCTTCGCGCAGCGCATCTATCGCGCCGAGATGGTTTGCCGGAGCGATCCTGAAAGCGGCTGAGAGCGCCGCTTGTGGTTTCTCTGTTGAACGTGAGCAGTCAGGCCAACACCAAAAATCAACCCTGTCATTGTCGCCCCACCTGGGGCGATCGCCAGAGGTGCCATCGCGCCATAAGCCGTCAGCATTGTTCCGGTCAGGAAAAGCGGCCAGCCATATTTCGTCGGCAATGACCGCTGTGGAGTGGAGCACCGCCAGAGGATGACCAGATACAAGACTAGGCCGATCAGGCCAAACTCAAACCACACCCCGACACTGCCCACATCTCCGGGGAAGATAAGATAAGGCCCCAGGAATGGCTTGGACGCATCTGACGTCGGCGACATTCCAAAGCCCCATAGGGGATCGGCAAAAATTCGGTCGCGCATGACTTCATATTCCAGCGCTCGATACGCGCCCGAAGCGTCATTTGCAAACAGATCGAATGGATTGAAGGCCGGAACCAGCATCCCAGACAAAACGAATGTGGTTCCAAGTCCCAGAACAGAGATAGCCAATATTCGTAAAAAAGCGGGTCTGGGCGAAAGCATGAACACGATGCTGAGGCAGAAGATCACAAGAAGATAGACGCGAGAGAGAGAAAGCAATGATGCCAGCGTGCATATCAAGAAAAAGGACAGACTGACCCAGGTCACGCGTGTCCGGATTTGCACCAGCCAATAGAAATATGTGAGTGCGGCTAGGCCGGAATAGAGGAAAATCCGCGCGCCCCGGAAATCAAGATCGGAAACAAGTCCGGCCAGAATTTTGCCGGGCAAGACGCCCGCCATCTGCATGATCGAGACAAGTGCGTAAAAGCAGCAATAACCCGTTCCGTAGCCGATAACGCATTTCAGCAGATAGGTTCGCCCACCGGCCAGGCACACGCCCGCGAACGGAACGAATGACATCACCCATATGTATTGGAAGAAGGCGTTTGTATTGACGGGCAGCCAAAGCTTGTCTGCGAACACAGTCAATTGTGTCATGACGAGCGCCACATAACCAACGGCCATCAGTGGTATGAGTATGTGACCCCTTATTGCTGTATAGGCACAATAAAAAATGATGATAGCCGCACAGCTGCCCAAAATTAGCGGCTGTAGGAATAGACCGATCGCTTGATAAATACGGGATGCAAACAGGACGTCGCAAATAAGAATGACATGAATCAGCACTCGATGAAGAGCAAATTCAAGTTCCTCTAAGGGCTCTTTCATGCTGCTGACAGTCTTCATTTCCACCTAGCTTATAGGGTTGGCATTGATGATTTGCGAGTCTGCGCAAATTTCCAGAGGTGCAAAAGTAAGGCACGTGACGCCGATCTTATTCGGATGCATCTCTGTCTTCATCGTGTCGCCTATGAATGAATTCAGTCAGCTTATTCTACGTAGGTATTAGACTGTCAACGACACGTCTTGTTTTTTGGCGGATTGTATTAATGACGGGGGGAGCGAGGTGCTTGGTCGGTTTGCTCATGAATGCCCATTGGCTCCCAAACGAAGTTTGCAGCCTTTGGACGGTGTTTGCGTAGCAAGTGGCTGCTATATCGGAAATTCGGCGGACCTGACCTGCCGGTCCCTCAGCTCGGAATGCATTTCAGCAGGTGTCGAATGGCACTTCATGCAAAAGTGGTGGCGCTTTCCGCCTCACGCCAGCGTCTGTCGCATCACCCATCGTCGGCCGGTGTTGTCTCTCTCTTCCTCTCTCGATGACTGTGACGCCTAGACAGTCAACAAACTCTGGAGCGCGACACCACCGCGGCATGTGGCGTCAGACTGTTGGCGCGATACGCAAGTTATGTGGCATATAATGCCAATGCCATGACGTGTTGATGCCGCTAGTTTGCATTCCAGAATACGCAGCCTGGTCGAGTTAGGGCTCTGAAAACAACAATTTCCAACGTAAGGAACCGGTACATGGCCAACAAAGTCGCACTTGTCACCGGCGCTTCTTCCGGTATCGGGGAATCCACTGCCCTCAAGCTCAAGGACCTCGGCTACACGGTTTACGGCGCCGCTCGCCGTGTCGATCGCATGCAGCATCTGACGCAGTCCGGTATCAAAATTCTGGCGATGGACGTGACTGATGACGCTTCCATGCAGGCAGGGATCGAAGCCATCATCGCCGAATTCGGTCGCATCGACGTCCTCGTCAACAATGCCGGCTACGGCTCCTATGGTGCCGTCGAGGACGTGCAAATGGAAGAGGCGCGCGCCCAGTTCAACGTCAACGTCTTTGGCGCGGTCCGGCTGATCCAATTGGCCCTACCGCACATGCGCGCCCAACGTTCGGGCACGATCGTCAACATCACGTCGATGGGCGGCAAGATCCATACCCCACTTGGTGCCTGGTATCACGGCACCAAATTCGCCTTGGAGGCAATTAGCGACTGCCTTCGCATGGAAGTTCAGCCTTTCGGCATCGATGTCGTTGTAATCGAACCGGGCGGTATCAGGACCGAATGGACCGGCATCGCCGCCGACAAGCTGCGCGAGACCTCGGGCCACGGTCCCTATGCGGTGCAGGCCAACGCCATGGCGGAATCCATGGTCGGTGAAGCCAGCGTCAAGCGCCAGTCACCGCCGCAGATCATCGCCGACACCATTGCCAGGGCCGTCACCGCAGCCAGGCCGAAGACCCGCTACGCAATCGGTTTCGGTGCGAAGCCGATGATCTTCATGCGCGGCATGCTGTCCGATCGGACCTTCGACGGCATGATGCGGATGGCGACTGGTATCTCGAAGGCGCTCAAGACCCAGAAGGCATAGAAGGAAATGACGATGGCGCAGGTCGATAAGTGCAAGATACCGCAGGCCTTCTGGCGGGCGACGGAGCAGTTCGGAATCCGTCCCGCAGCCCTGCTGCGGCAGGCGCGCCTGCCGGCGACGCTACATCTTGGCGCGCAGGCCTTCGTCACCACGGCGCAGTATTTTGCGCTGATGCAGGCGATGGCTGATCTGGCCGGCGATGCAGCACTTGGCATCCGCATGGTTCAGACTGTCGATACGGCCGTCCATCCGCCGTCGAGCCTCGCCGCCTTCTACGCCCGAGACTATCGCGACGGCTTGACCCGGCTCGCGCGCTTCAAGCGTCTGTGCACGCCGGAGCACCTGCAGATCGTCGAGGCGAACGGAGATTGCACCATATCCGCCGAATGGCCGTTCGCCACTGGCGCGGAGCCTGCGATTTCGGTCGACATAACCTTCGCTACGCTGGTGGAGCTTGGAAGGCGCGCCACCGGGCGGCACATCTTGCCGCGCCGGCTGGAGCTTGCCCGACCGGGGCCCGCCGGCGCGACACATGCGGAGTATTTCGGCTGCCCTATCCGCACCAGCGCACCGCGCAATCTGCTGTTGCTCAATGCGGCCGACCTCGACAGACCGTTCCCGGGTCACAACCCCGAAATGCTGGAGATGTTGACGCCGGCCCTCAGCGCGGCGCTCGGCGAACTGCAAGCGCAAAGTTCGGTAAAGGAGCAGGTGAAGATCGTGCTGAAGCGCAGTCTCGCCAGCGGCCAGCCGGGCCTGTCCGACGTGGCGAAGCAACTCGGCATGAGCGACAGGACGCTTCAGCGGCGCATCACCGGGGAGGGCGCGACCTTCCGCGACCTCCTGTCCGACGCGCGCCGGGATTTGGGCCGTCATCTACTTGCCGATCCAGAGACCGACATCGACGAAGTCGCCTGCCTGCTCGGCTACCAGGACACGACCTCCTTCTACCGCGCCTTCCGTGAATGGGAGGGAATGTCGCCCAACCGCTGGCGTGAAATAAACATGAACAGGCTCGGCCCGGCCGGAACCGCCGGTCTCCATTGAGCCGACCTCCACTGCATCAAGAGTCGGGCGCTCGCTAGCGTGCCAAAGGAGTCTACAATATGCCTCAACGCGTTCTTCTCGCCGGCAGTACCGGCTTGGTCGGCGGCCTCGTGGCTGCACGGCTTGCCGGAGACGACAATATCGATCTCGTCAGCCTCATCCGGCGCGGGTCATCGGCACCGGGCCGGGCGATTGACTACGAAGACCTTTGCGAGACACCTGAACGGGTGTTGCGGCCGATCGCGGCCGAAGGCGTCGATGTCGCCATCTCCTGCCTCGGCACGACCATTCGCACGGCCGGATCGCAGCCGGCCATGTTCCGGGTCGACCATGATTACGTGCTCGCCGTGGCGAAAGGCGCAAAGGCGCTTGGTGCACGCAAGTTCATTCTTGTGACCTCGGCGGGCGCTGGTGGTCCCGGTTTCTATCTCCAGACAAAGGGCAAGATCGAGCAGGCGGTCATCGGTCTCGGCTTCGAGCAAGTTGACCTGATCCGCCCTGGTTTTCTCATCGGAAACCGCAACGAACGGCGCATGTGGGAGGCGATCGGCCAGAGCATCTTCGCGGCTCTCACGCCGATTTTGCCCGGCCAGCTCTCCCGCTACGGAGCCATTCCCGCCGAGACCGTCGCGGATGCGATCGCTAAGCGTATCGCCGATGTGAATCCTGGTGTCACCGTCATCGACAATGACGGCCTCAGGCGTCTTTCCGGGTCTGGGCGTTGAAAGCTCTATTGGGCTTCAGGCCCGTATCCATTGACGCGAACTTCCCCAGAAATCTGCCTCTAGACGGGAAAAGGTGGCAATCGGCGGTAACCCGTTCGTAGAATCGTACGTTTTGATGAGAGTGGCGGATGGGGTGGGATTCGAACCCACGGTACGGTTCCCCGCACGACGGTTTTCAAGACCGTTGCCTTAAACCACTCGGCCACCCATCCAGACTGTTGCGCTTTATCGTCCATTGATCGCCCCGTCAACGGCAGCTGCGATGATAGGAGGGCACCAAGGCGACAATCATGCGTCCCGCGCTGGGGGGGCATAACCTTGTGTGGTGGTGATTCTTGCTGCGGTCGCATGTGAAAAGGTTAAGACAAAGTATAAGTTTCGGCGCGTTGCGTATTGGAACAGCAATAAAATGAAATTAATTTACTTTTCGTTAACTATAACCATTTGAATTTTAACCATTCCACAGATTTTGTTCGCATTTCTGCCACGAACCAAGCAAAACCTGTCCAGTATTAGGCCCAAGTGGTTTCACGAGGGTGGGGTTGTGGTTGCGAATGGTACGGGTTGCGAGGCCCTGCATCATATTCGCACAATGCGAAATAGGGACGGACGAGCTTTGAGTTTGAGTGGCGGCAAACTTTCCCTCTGGTCTAAATGGCTTGGGATCAGCGTAATGTGTGCGACAATGGCATCCTGTGCCTCGACCAAGATGGCTGAAGCCCCGAAGAAGAAGGGTCACGGCAAGGAATATTTTGCTGAGTCGGAATATGGTGTGAAGGCCAGCCCGCGCGTTGTTGCGGACGGCAGGCCTGTTCCGAAGGGCGGTGGCCGCTTCATGGTCGGACAGCCTTATGAGGTCAAGGGCAAGACCTACGTGCCCAAGGAAGACCCGAACTACAACAAGTCCGGCCTTGCGTCTTGGTATGGCTCGGCATTCCACGGTCGTCTAACCGCCAATGGTGAAGTGTATGACAGCTCGCATCTTTCTGCCGCGCATCCGACATTTCCTCTCCCGAGCTACGCCCGCGTAACCAATGTCGATACCGGTTCGTCCGTCGTCGTTCGCGTCAACGACCGTGGGCCATATCACCCGGGTCGCATCATCGACGTTTCGGACAAGACCGCAGAGATGATCGACATCAAGCAGACCGGTACCGGTCGAGTTAATGTCCAGTATCTTGGTCGTGCGCGAATGGATGGCGAGGATATGCCGTTCCTGATGGCGTCCTATGTTCGCAAGGGCGATCGCCTGCCGTCGTTCAACCCCGGCGGCCAGATTGCGAGCGGGGTAATGGTTGCATCTAACCAGCCCCTTGGTGATCAGTTGCAGAGTTACGGCTCGTCCATGCCGGCCGCCGCCTATGCGGGACGCAGCCCAAGCGCATCGTCCGCCAAGCGCCCGGTCGCCGAAAAGTTCGAACAGCAGACTGCGCAGATCGCATCTGTCACGCGCGCCGCTCCCGTGCCTGTCGAGCGCAAGGCTGCTCCTGCCGCTCGTCCCGTCCAGCAGGAGCGCGTTGTTGCTTATGCGTCGGCGCCAAGCCAGCCAAAGCCAGCGCAACGCGTTCAGTCGGTGCAGCGTGTTCAGCAACCGGTCCAGGCTCGAACGACTGAGACCGCCTATGCAGCGGAACCGCAGCAAGGCAAGGTTACACGCGTGATGTTCGGCAACGTGCTGCTGGAGCCGCCAAAGCCCGGCCAGAAATATTGACGCCGACTATCGTCGAAACACGAAACGATACTGACTTTTCATCACCCCGAAAGCTTGAAAGGTTTTTGGGGTGATTTTGTTTTCACGGATGCCATGCCGCTCTTAATTCACCATAAAAGACCTGTCGCTACTGTGAGCATGAATCGGATGGACTGCGGGGGAATGATGCGAAGTTTTCTGCTTCGGTTTTTTGTACTGGCTGCGACCGCATTGCAGGCGGCAGGGAACGTATGGGCGCAGGAAGCGCAACCCGTTTTCGCGACAAAGGCGAAGCAGGCGTATCTCATTGAGGCAGCGACGGGCACCGTGCTCTTGGCTGTCAACGAAAATCAGTCCTTTCCGGCAGCATCGCTTGCCAAGCTGATGACGATGGAAGTCGTTTTCGATGCCTTGAAAAGCGGCGCGATTTCACCCGAGACGCTATATCCGGTCAGCGAATATGCCTGGCGCACGGGCGGTGCGCCTTCCGGTACGACAACAATGTTTGCCGCGTTGAAATCTCAGGTGCCGGTGGCCGACCTGATGCGCGGCGTGATCATCCAGAATGCCAATGACGCCTGTATCATTCTGGCGGAGGGTATTGCGCGCTCCGAAGGTGAATTTGCGGCCCGCATGACGGCAAAGGCCAAGGATATCGGTCTGGCGCGTTCCACATTCGGCAACGCCACAGGTTTGCCTTATGCTGAAAGTTGGACGACCGCGCGCGATCTGGTTGAGCTTTCGCGGCATCTCTATCGAAACTATCCGGAATATTACCCTCTTTATGCGCAGCCGGATTTCGCCTGGAACAAGATATTCCAGCGCAACAAGAACCCGCTTCTGTCACTTAATATGGGGGTAGACGGTTTGGGGGCCGGTTTTGCCGAAGGGACAGGTTATGCGCTAGCCGCTTCGGTCGCGAGAGATAATACGCGCCTCTTCCTCGCCCTCGGCGGCCTTGCCACGGACAAGGAGCGGACAGATGAAGCCAGACGCATTCTGGAGTGGGGATTGTCCTCGTTCGAGACCCGGGTTGTTTTTAAGGCGGGAGAGGTGATCGGGCAGGCGAGCATATATGGAGGTGTCGAAAGCAAGGTCGACCTCGTCACGCGAGAACCTGTCGATATTTTCACGCCGAAGACCAACCCGGAAAGGCTGTCCGGACGGATCGTCTACAACTGGCCCCTGCGGGCGCCTGTCGCCCAGGGACGGGAGATCGCGACCTTGCGAATCTCGTCAGGCGACAGGGTGATCCGGGAAATCCCGCTTGAGGCCGCAGCTTCTGTGGAGGTCGGCGGTCTCAGGGCTCAGGCAAGCGATGCCCTGATGGAGCTACTGTTCTTCTGGCTTTGACGCCGAGTGAGCCGTGCCGAAAGTCGTTCCGAATTTCTGGCCGATGCGCTATATGCCGTTCAGACATAGACAGGTTCAAAGACAAGCGTGACAGATCGTTCGGGCATATTCATCACCTTCGAGGGCGGCGAGGGGGTCGGCAAGTCGACCCAGATCCGTCGGTTGGCCGATCGGCTTCGCCGTGCCGGTCACGATGTGCTGGTGACACGCGAACCGGGCGGATCTCCGGGCGCAGAAGCCGTTCGGCACGTTCTCCTCAGTGGAGCAGCCGAAACCTTCGGTGTCCGCATGGAGGCTATCCTGTTTGCCGCTGCCCGCAACGATCATGTCGAAGAGGTTATTCGCCCTGCGCTGGAAACGGGCGCAGTCGTGCTCTGCGATCGATTCGTCGATTCCTCACGAGTCTATCAGGGCGTCACCGGAAATCTCGAGCCAGGCTTCATCGAAGCCCTTCAGCGCATCGCCACAGACGGCGTCATGCCGGACCTCACCTTTATTCTCGATCTTCCGGCCGAGGCAGGTCTTGCCCGTGCACGCCGCCGCGGCGGCAGTGACGCGCCCGATCGCTTTGAGAAGGAAGAGGTCGATACACATGAAAAGCGGCGGCAGGCATATCTCGATATTGCGGCGGCCGAGCCGCGACGCTGCCGGGTTATAAACGCAGGTCGGCCGGAAGACGAAATCGCCGAGGAGATTTTCACGCTGGTGGAAACGGCGACTGAGGCGTCAGTCGCCGCGGAGCAGGTCTCGTGAGCGATACAGCCGCAAATGTTCTGGACGGAGCCATTCACCCGGCTGCAAATACGCAGCTATTCGGCCATTCGGGCGCGCAGGAGTTTCTGGCGCGTAGCTATCGTACCGGCAAGTCGCATCATGCGATACTGATCGAGGGGCCGGAAGGGATCGGTAAAGCGACGCTTGCGTTCCGGTTCGCAAACTACGTGCTTTCCAATCCAGAGCCGGGGCTTGCCCCGGTGACAATTCCGGATCCCGATCCGTCCACGCCGATCAGCCGGCAGATCCTGTCGGGGGCTTCCCATAACCTGCTGCACCTGACGCGGCCTGTGGACGACAAGACCGGCAAGGTGAAGAGTGCAATCACCGTCGACGAGGTAAGGCGGGCAGGGCATTTTTTCTCGCAGACCTCGGGCACCGGTAACCGGCGCATCGTCATCATAGATCCCGCCGATGACCTGAACAGGAATGCGGCCAACGCGATCCTGAAGATTTTGGAAGAACCACCGCGCGGGGCCATGTTTCTGGTTCTGTCGCACGCGCCCGGCAAGCTTCTGCCGACGATCCGCTCTCGCTGCCAGACACTCAAGCTGTCACCGCTCGGCGACAGCGAGTTGCGCCAGTCTCTGACTGCGCTCGGACAATCGATCGACGGCGGCCAGACGGCCGAGTCGGTGCAGCGGTTGGCCAAGGGCAGCGTCTCGCGCGCACTGAAGCTGAAGAATTATGGCGGGCTCGACATCATCGCCGCATTCGACGAGATTGTCGCCGGAGAGGGACCTTCTGCACGCAAGGCCATGCATCGGCTGGCCGATGTCCTGTCGGGCAAGGACAGCGAAGTGATCTTCACCTTCTTCCTCGAGCACTTAAGCGAGTATCTCGTGGAACAGGCCCGTGGCGCGGCGTTGCAGGGGCAATTGGCGATTGCCGATAAGCGGGCGAAGCTGGTCAGCGAGATCGTCGAGAAAATCACTGTGTCGACCGCCTATAATCTCGACAAGAAACAGACGCTTCTGTCTATCCTGGAAGCAGCAAAAGCGGCCTGACGATCGGCCGTTAACGGCTCCCATAAGGAAGTTTGGGTTTCGCATCAGGCAAACATGCGCTAAGAGCGGCATGACCCGCGCCGCTGTGCCGCGAAAAACCATTTTCCGAGTGTATCGATGTCCGACAAGACGCCTTTCTACATCACCACCGCGATTTCCTATCCGAACGGCAAGCCGCATATCGGCCATGCCTACGAACTTATCGCGACCGATGCCATGGCGCGCTTCCAGCGCCTTGATGGAAAAGACGTCTTCTTCCTGACCGGTACTGACGAACATGGCCAGAAGATGCAGCAGACCGCACGCAAGGAAGGCATTTCGCCTGAAGAGCTAGCGGAGCGCAATTCCAATGAATTCCGCGCCATGGGCAAGGTACTCAACGCCTCTAACGACGATTTCATCCGCACCACTGAGCTGCGCCATCATGAGGCGTGCCAGATCATGTGGAACCGGATGGCCGACAATGGCGACATCTACAAGGACAGCTATGCCGGCTGGTATTCCGTCCGTGATGAAGCCTATTACGCCGAGGACGAAACGGAAGTTCGCGACGGCGTGCGTTACGGCGGGCAGGGGACGCCGGTCGAGTGGGTTGAGGAGTCGAGCTACTTCTTCAAGCTTTCGGCCTATCAGGACCGGCTGCTGAAGCTTTACGAGGAACAGCCCGACTTCATCGGCCCGGCCGAGCGTCGCAACGAGATCATTTCCTTCGTCAAATCCGGCCTGAAGGATCTTTCGATCTCGCGCACGACCTTCGACTGGGGCGTGAAGGTTCCCAACGATCCGGAACATGTAATGTATGTGTGGGTCGATGCGTTGACCAATTATGTGACCGCGACCGGCCTTCTGACTGATGAAAACGGTCCGCGGGCGAAATTCTGGCCGGCGGATGCGCATATCATCGGCAAGGACATCATCCGCTTCCACACGGTCTACTGGCCCGCCTTCCTGATGTCGGCCAAGCTGCCGTTGCCCAAGCGCGTCTATGCGCATGGTTTCGTGCTGGCCAAGGGTGGCGAGAAGATGTCGAAGTCGCTCGGCAACGTGCTCGATCCGTTCGAGCTGATCGAACATTTTGGCCTCGACGCGATCCGCTATTACCTGATGCGCGAGATCTCGTTCGGCCAGGATGGTTTCTGCAGCGAAGAGGCGATCGGTATCCGTATCAATGCCGACCTTGCCAACGGTATCGGCAACCTTGCCAGCCGTTCGCTGTCGATGATCGTCAAGAATTGCGACGGCCAGATCCCGACGCCGGGCGAACTGACCGAGGCCGACCGTGAGATGCTTGCCTCTGCCGATGCGCTGATTGCCACCTGCCGCGAGGAGATGGACAAGCAGATGATCCACAAGGCGCTGGCGGCGATCATTGCCGTCGTCTCCGAAACGGATCGTTATTTCGCCGGGCAGCAGCCATGGTCGCTGAAGAAGACCGATCCGGAGCGGATGGGTACGGTTCTTTATGTCACGGCCGAGGTCGTGCGCCAGATCGCCATTCTACTGCAGCCGTTCATGCCGGAATCATCGACCAAGCTGCTCAATCTGGTCGCCGCTTCTGCGGACGCACGGGATTTCGCAACACTGGGCGAAGCCGGACGCCTGAAGCCGGGCACCGTGCTTGAAGCACCGACGCCGGTCTTCCCACGTTATGTCGCGCCCGAGGCAACGGCCTGAGAAAGAAAAGGACGGTCCGGCATGTCCGCCGGATCGTCGCCCATATTGCAGTCAAGGTTTGAATAACGTGTCCATGCTGATCGATACCCATTGCCATCTGGATTTTGCCGAGTTCGATGAGGAGCGCGACCTGCTCATCGAGCGAGCGCATCAGGCCGGCGTGAAGCAGATGGTGACGATCTCCACGCGCGTAAAGAAACTCGAGACGCTGCTGGCAATTGCTGAAAAATACCCGTCCGTTTTCTGCTCTGTGGGCACGCACCCGAACAATGCCGGCGAGGAACTGGATATCCAGGCGGAAGACCTGATCCGCCTTGCCAATTCACATGAGAAGATCGTGGCGATCGGCGAAGCCGGCCTCGACTATTTCTATGACACGCAGACGCCGGCGGACCAGAAGACCGGTCTTGCCCGGCATATCGAAGCGGCGCGTGTCACAAAACTTCCGCTGGTCATCCATAGCCGAAGTGCCGACGAGGACATGATCGAAATCCTGACCGCGGAAAGCGGGAAGGGGGCATTTCCCTTCATCCTGCATTGCTTCTCGGCCGGACCCGACCTCGCCCGTGCCGGTATTGAACTGGGTGGCTACGTATCCTTCTCCGGCATCCTGACCTTTCCGAAATCCCAGGATATCCGCGACATAGCAAAAACCGTGCCGCTGGACCGCCTTCTGGTGGAAACAGACGCGCCGTTCCTGGCGCCGAAGCGCTGGCGCGGCAAACGTAACGAGCCATCCTATGTGGTCAATACGGCCGAGGTTCTGGCCGAGGTCCATGGCGTCAGCTGCGACGAGATGGCGACGATCACGACGGAAAACGCATTCCGCTGCTTCTCCAAGATGCCGAGGCTTTAAAGCGTGCCAGAGGTAGCAACCGGATACCGCAGGCGATTCACCATTCTGGGCTGTTCGTCATCTCCGGGTGTGCCGCGGCTGAATGGTGACTGGGGCGCTTGCGATCCCGAAAATCCCAAGAACAGGCGCACGCGCACGGCCTTTCTCATCGAGCAGATCGCTCCGGATGGCGGCCGTACGATCGTCGCTGTCGATACCGGGCCGGATTTTCGCGAGCAGATGATTGCGGCCAGGGTGCCGCGCATCGACGCCGTTCTCTACACGCATGCCCATGCCGACCATCTGCATGGCATCGATGACCTGCGTGGCTACGTTCTCTTGCAGAAGCACCGGATACCGATCTACGCCGATCCGCTGACGATGGAACGCATCCACCAAGGCTTCGGCTATTGCCTGGAAACGCCGCCCGGCGGAAATTATCCGCCGATCGTGACGCCGGTTCTGATCGAAAATCTTGACGACGAGATCGTGGTCGACGGCGCCGGCGGACCGATCCGGTTCCATGCGCATATGCAGGCCCATGGCGACGTTCATTCGCTGGGTTTCAGGATCGGTGACGTCGCTTACTGCACGGATGTCAGCGATTTTCCGGTAGAGAGCATCGAGCGGCTTTCCGGGCTCGACATACTGATCATCGACGCGCTGCAATATAAGCGGCATCCGAGCCATCTCTCGTTGGAGCAGGCTCTCGACTGGATCGCACGCCTTGGCGCTAAGCGCGCCATTCTCACGCATATGCATATTCCGCTCGACTATCAGACCGTGATGAACGAAACGCCGGATCATGTGGAGCCAGCATATGACGGATTGAGTTTCGAGATCGCTGTGCCGGGCAACGAGTTGTAAGGACGTCTCAAGGGATCTACGCAAGTCTCTGCTAGTTCGGCCGTATTCGTTTGTTCCATAATCTATCTTATGCGATATTCGTATGTAGCCGCAAAGTTAGAATGTCCTAATTCAGCAAAGTTAGACTGTCACACTCCCCGCGTTTGATAACGCGGAGACAAGCAGATGGGATTGATAGCGATGAGCGAGCGCGATCTGCAGCGGATCGA
>NZ_JBJDRG010000015.1:0-98263 GCF_044987325.1 Rhizobium sp. ZW T2_16 | reverse complement strand
CCCTTGAGACAATCGCTACGATGAGCGATGATCCACTCATCAGCCTGCCAGCAGCAAGCTGACACTCATCCGGCCCTCTGGGATGAGCCGTGGCCGTCTAAGCTACACCACTCCCTGGGACACGATCCCATCAATAGGGTTGCCGCGGGGATTGCGCTTTGCGAAGGCCTTCGAGCTTGATGGGATGGCATCTCAGGTTGCATCAGATCAACCTCGGATGATGAGTCAATGGTGGTCGAGCAGGAGCTGGAACGCCTCGTTGTCCTGGCCGCCTGCTGGTCACATAGCCGCCTGAAGTTCTATGAACTGCATGTCGCCAAGAGCTCGAAGGTTGCCACAGAAACGGTCGAGCGCATGGCAGAGCTTTGGGAGATTGAGGAAACCGTCCGCGGCCAAAATACTCACGCCCGTGTCGCAGCGCGTCAGGAACGTTCGGCGACTATTGTCCGTGACCTCTTCACACTTTGGCAGGTGACACTGCCGCGGGTCTCGGGAAAATCTAAACTCGCCGAGGCACTTCGGTATGCATCTCGCGCCGCGATGTCTTCGAGCGCTTTCTGACGGACGGCCGCGTCGAGCTCGACTCCAACATTGTTGAGCGGGCAATCAGACCCCAAGCTATCATCAGGAAGAACAGCCTCTTCGCTGGCAGCGATGGTGGCGGCAGGACGTGGGCGACAGTCGCGACGCTGCTGCAAACGGCAAAGATGAAGGCTGTCGATCCCCAAGCTTGGCTCACCCAAACGCTAGAGCGCCTCGCAAACGGATGGCCCAGCAGCGAGATCGACGCTCTCATGACATGAAATTACCAGGCCTAAACGGCCTCAGCTTCCCGCTTACGATCGAACCAAGATCGGATGCGGCTTAAGCACTTGAAAGGACTCGAACTTAGATCAGCGCTTATGAGTCGCTAAGTTGCTGAACATCCAATAAGTTGACCGATTCAGATAACAGGGCGGTGTTGAACCGTTGTTCTGGGGCACTCCCAAGCCACACGGCTTGTTTGAAGCCGGATAAGCAACTTTATCTTAAGTCCTCGCCATCCATTTCGAAACATGGGCTAGCGACTGATTAATGACCTGGTGCATATCGAGGTACTTATAGGTACCGCATCTGCCGATAAAGAACATATGATCATCACCTGCAGCTCGCGCAGCGTAACGCTCATAAAGACTTTCGTGCATGTGATCGCGGTCCATGACTGGGTAGTAGCGCTCAAAATTGTTGTCGCGATAGCAGCATGGCTCCTCGATCGTTCGCAGCACGTGTGAGGTCTCACGCACGTGATGTCCGGGTAACACGTGCCACCAAGTTTCGCGTGAATAGGGATAAGCGTGTGTGTAGTTAATCGTTGCATCCTCCTCTGCGTCTGCGGCGATGTGCTCGCTGAGGTGAAAGCGAATGGAGCGATAAGGCAGTTCGCCGAGGTCGAACTCATAAAATTCGTCTATCGGCATGCTGTTGAAACAAGCATCATAGCCAGCGAGTTTATCCTTGGAAAAGGACGTGCTTAGGCTCACCGAAATGCGGTCGTGATCGAAAATCCTCTCAAACGCTTTAGTATAACCTTCTGCCGGCATTGCCTGAAATGTGTCGGTAAGAAAATAGCGCGGATCTCGATCTGTGCGTATCTGCAGACGACGAACGACTGCCGCATCGATTTCCGAAAGATCCATCTGCCACATCTTTTTCGTATAGGGGCGAAAAAAGAGGTCAGTCAATTTCTTGCCGATTGTGGAATAAAGATGATCTTCGGCGCTTATGACCGGTGATCGAGGAAGTGCGAGCGAGGCGAGATATGACATCACATCTTCTGGTGCATTAAGCTGTGTACCGAAGACGGCATTAATAGTATCGAGGTTTACGGGCAGCGGTACCTTGCGGTCGTTGTCGAGAAGCGCCACAACTCGGTGCTCATAAGGCAGCCACCCGGTGAATTGGGATAGCCACGCGACGACCCGATCGTTGGAAGTATGAAAGAGATGTGGCCCGTACCGGTGAACTCGCACACCACAGTCATGCACATAGTCAAAACAGTTCCCGGCGATATGGTCGCGCTTTTCTATGACATCGACCTCGTGACCGGAAATCGCCAGCTCTCTCGCATAGACCGCACCAGCGAAACCAGCGCCCACAACGAGAAGTTTGGCCACAGCCTTATCCTTTCAGATATGCGTAAAAGACTGGAGGATACCCGCGACCGGCAAAATGACATTTTGGCTTAGAAATCCAGCCTTCACAGCATGTTTGGATGCCGCGAACCATTTGACGGGCTGGGACTTGTTGGTGAAGCGGTATAACAAGTCAAACCAGACCTGACGCGCGAGGCGCAGCCCTTTGAGCTGGAGTCCACCACGGAGGGTTCCGGAAAGGATCCGAATGCGGGGGACGCTGACACCGTTTATACGTGCCCCACGGGCATCGTTGACCCATTCCATCGTAACACCCATCTCGTCCCTGGCGCTATGTCTTTGGGTGTCACGCATGAACTGATGAAGATTGCCACCAACGGGTCTGGTGTGACGCACCGTGATCGTGTCTACGACTGCGACGCCACAGTAGGCGTCGCCTTTGATCTCGCGCACCATCTGAGGCCAGAGAAAATCAAGCCCGAAGCCGCTGGCGGTCTTCTCGATAAACGGAAGCGAGCGAATGAGTACCTCGCGGCTTATGAACGGTACCATCACTTCAACGAAGTTTGTGTACCGAACCTCGAAGCTCGGGTGCTGAAGGGTAATGACATGCGAGTAGTAGGAATGTTCATCCAGGGACGGCTGGTAGACATGATATTCATTCTCTATGCCGAGCGCGAAGAGGCTGTCGATATCTGCCGCAACTGCAACGATGTCATCATCTGGAAGCCAGAAGTAATCATAGCGATCGAGGACTCCGGGAAACTTTTTGAAGAAGCTGAATAGCCCATCCCATTTTCCGCCTTTACAATGATGTACGTAGTCGGCTTCCGGGAATTCTAGCGTTGAGTTGGACCCATAATAGCTGATGCCGACATCGAAGTTTCGTCTACCCGAAACCCAAGTCCGGTGGAGAGTGTTCTCCCCGCAACGGACAACGGCCAGGCCGCGTGGCGACTTTTCGGTAGTTTTCAAGCCGTCCACTTTGCCGCCGGCGGGCATAAACTGACTTCTCATAGTTCACCAAATATCTCCGAAGGCCGCGTCAATTCGCTCCTTGGTCGCCAAAGTAGATGTGAGAGGCTGTTAACCGAGCGACGATATTGACCGGGCACCCACACGCAGCTGGTAAAAAGTAATTAGCGATGTGTCAGGGCCATCGAAAAACCTGACGATTAAATCTCGAGCAACGTTTCAGCAGATCGCTGAAAAAGAGAGATCAGGTTGCCCAGCGGATTGGCGGCTGGGATAGCCACCCACATGATGTGGAGTCCAAGTTCTAATACAGAATACATAATACGCCGCTTACAGCAAGTAATATATCGGGAACATCTCTTCTCGTTGCTCGCATTGAAAATTACAATGCGACTTTATTTGACTTTCCAAATTTCGCGAAACTCCAACATATGGGATCAGTATTGATGACCCCTGAGGTTCGTTAAACAAATCCACTGCGTCATGACCATTGATTCAGTGTCCGAAAGGCCCGGACAAGCCCCACATCAGCAATGTGTAGGAGATGGGGTGGTTGCCGTCCTCCCCCAGCGGCATCGCATGGTGCCGATGGTGCAAACCGCAAAGCAGAGAGGACGGCAGATGGGCGACACAATGATCGGCGTGGACTTGGCAAAGTATGTTTTCCAGCTTCACGGGGCGACGATGACAGGCGAAGTTAATTTCGCAAAAAGCTGGCACGAGGAGAGTTTTTACGCTTCATGGCAGGGCAAGTGCCTGCAGTTGTCGTCATAGTAGCCTGCGGCAGCGCCCATTATTGATTCCGAGAACTCGTCAAGCTGGGCCATGAAGTCAAGTTGATTGCTCCGCAATACGTGCGCCCGTTCGTGAAGCGACAGAAGAACGACGCAGCCGATGCCGTAGCAATCATCATTGCAGCTCGGCAGCCCGAGATGCGTTTTGTCTCTCCCAAGACATCGGATCAGCAGGCTCGCGCGATCTTGTTTCGGGCGCGCGAACGTATTGTCCGTCAACAGACGGAACTGATGAGTGCACTGCGTGCAGTTCTTTAAGAGAAAGGCCTGACAGAAGACCGCACTCGATCACTCGCCAAAAGAGGTCAGAAGCTACTTGCGGAACGGGCGGCAACCTCAGAAGTAATGTTGGTAATGTGACTGGTAGCAATCTTTAAAATGGGAGTTCTTTCGGGTCCGGAACGTCGGTGACTTTAGAACACGGCCGGGACGCTGGCGGTCACCCATGTTGTTGCGGTACGAGCGGGCTCCCGATCCGGCAACCAAGAGAGTTTCTCCGAGCACTTTCGAGGGCCTGCCTTGGTAAACCGCCTTCGTTGGCCAATTAAGCTCTTGAGCGTATACGAACCCGCGACCTATACGCTCTTGAAACAAGCAAGCCGCTGAAATCTTTGAGCCGACGGCAGAGGCATCCTTAGCAACTTTGCCTGAAAGGTTGGCTGCAACTACTCACCACGACCACAGAGTTCTCCTCCTGCAGCCACTAGGTCCTGAACGGTATCAATGTCTTTCAGCGCAGCATTTCCAATATCGATCATCCTGATGGGGACTTTTTGACGTTGAAGCACTTCTTTTGCTCCTTTGTCGCCATCTAGTTTTTGCATCTGCGAAAAAATTGCGGATGGGACGACAACCGGGTGCCCTGGCTTATCACCATCCGCGCCGCGCACGAGCGCATCTTGGCCTGATCGAAAAGCCATCAAGAGTTTGGTGATATGTGCGGTCGTGATCTCCGGCATATCGGCGAGCATAACAAGAACACCATCACAATCCGCAAAGGAGGCATGCCTAAATCCACAGGCTAGCGACGCCCCCATCCCTTCTTCGAAATGCTTGTTGTACGTTGTGGAGAGCGGCAATCCCTTCAAGGCCATTTCGATCTCTGACGATCGGTGTCCGGTCACGACAGTTACAGATCTCAGGTCAGAACGCAGCATCGTCTCCGCGGATTTTCGTACCAGTGGAACTCCTTCGAACTCGGCCAGAAGCTTGTGACAACCTTCCGGCATCCGGCTCGATCGACCCGCTGCTAAAAGTAAACCGCCGACGGTCTTCATCTTCAATTTTCCTTAGCCGCCTGTCACGCTCATATGCCGCGATACCGCCGGCCGGTTATTCCGGTCAATTATAAAATCATGGCCCTGTGGCTTGCGCGCGATCGCCTCGTCTATGGCCGCAGCCAAATGGGCCGGATCGTTGCTTTCGCGAATTACTTCACGCAGGTCGGCGGCATCGTTCTGGCCGAGGCACATGTAAAGCGTGCCGGTGCAGGTGAGACGGACGCGATTGCAGCCCTCGCAGAAATTATGGGTCATCGGCGTGATGAAGCCCATGCGGCCGCCTGTCTCGGCCACTTCGACATAACGGGCTGGGCCACCGGTCTTAAAGGGGATGTCCCTCAAGGAGAATTGTTTCTCGAGATTTTCGCGCAATACCGATAGCGGCAAGTAGCGATCGGTACGATCTTCCTCGATCTCGCCCATCGGCATAGTTTCGATAACGGTGAGATCCATGCCGCGACCATGCGCGAAAAGCAACATGGCGGGGATTTCGTCTTCGTTGAAATCCTTGAGGGCAACGGCGTTGAGTTTGATCTTCAAGCCAGCTTTCTGGGCAGCGTCAATGCCTTCCATGACCTTGGAGAAATTGCCCCAGCGGGTGATTTTCTTGAATTTCTGCGGATCGAGCGTATCGAGTGAGACGTTGATACGGCGCACGCCAGCATCGTACAGTTCCTGCGAGAAGCGGGCGAGCTGCGAGCCATTGGTGGTGAGCGTCAGTTCGTCGAGATGGCCGGTTTCGATATGGCGGCCGATCGAGCGCACCAGATGCATGATGTTCTTGCGCACCAGCGGTTCGCCGCCGGTCAGTCGTAGTTTTCGGACACCCTTGGCCACAAAGGCGGAACATAGCCGGTCGAGTTCCTCCAGCGACAGAATATCCTTTTTCGGCAGAAAGCTCATGTTTTCCGACATGCAATAAGTGCAGCGGAAATCGCAGCGGTCTGTGACGGAGACGCGTAGATAGGTTACGGCCCGACCGAACCTGTCGATCATGTGCGCCTGCTGGTTTTGGGATAGCACCCTGTCCAGTAGCATGGCAGTCATCCAAAGTTCTCCAGTCTTGCAGCGGCAATGTCTGCGAGCACCGAGAGCGCCAAAGAAGCCGAGTCTCGTGTCGGACCAAACAAGCCAATTGGAGCTTTTATTCGATCAAATGCTTCTGAAGATACACCAGTCGATCGCAAGCGATCGATGCGTCGACGGTGCGTCCGGGTGCTACCAAGAGCTCCTATGTAGAACGCAGAGGACGCTAGGGCTTTGGTGAGCCAAACTTCCTCCAGATCCAGATCGTGATGGAGCAGCGCGACAGCGGTGAACGCATCTATATCAATAATCTGCGATGTTGATTTGGAACCAACAACGTCAAACGCATATCCGGACGCTTCTGCCAGCCGGCGGACTGCCTCCGCCTCCCCCGTTTGGCCAGAAATAACCACGCGTGTCTTGGGCCGATAGACCGAGATGAAATCCTCACCGCACCAACCCGATCGCAAGGGAACTTTATCGAGGGGCGCAAGTCTCTGAAGGTCCGGGCTGTAGGCCAACGCCACCGATTTACGACAAGCCAACTCTTTCAAAGCATCGTCCAACACGTCCGTATTGCGCAGGACATGGATGGCTATGGTGATGCCGCCGCCGCAGGGCAGCGTGATGTCGAAGAATGGTGAACCCTCACCAAATTTCACCATCCGGTCCCGGCCATCGGCAATGGCTTGCAATGCCTCGGCCGCCACCGCTGCTTCGACGCAGCCACCTGACACATAACCGCAAAACCGCCCGTCGGACGCAACGGCAACATGCGCTCCGAGAGCACGTGCCGCACCGCCCCGTATCTCAACGAGAGTTGCAAGGGCTGCGCCGCCGTACTGCGCAGCCTCGATAGCAAACCAAAGAATATCAGCAGGGTTGTCTACCGACTTTGCCCGCACCGGGTTAGACATGGTCGTGATTACCGTGTTGCTCAACTTATGTCCTCTGGAGAGTGCGGTGGCCGTGATCGGCCACCGCCTTTGATCAGGCGACGTCCGGCAAATCGCCAATCAGCTTGTCGAGCGTGATCGGGTAATGCCGCACACGCACGCCGGTCGCGTTGTAGATCGCGTTGGCGATCGCCGCTGAGACGCCGCACAGCCCGAGCTCGCCCACGCCCTTCGCCTTCATCGGCGACGAGTATGGATCCGTTTCGTCCATGAAGATGACTTCCTGATGCGGAATGTCCGCATGCACGGGCACCTCGTAACCGGCGAGATCGTGGTTGACAAAGAACCCGCGGCGGGTATCGACCGCCAGTTCTTCCAACAGAGCACCACCGGCACCCATCGTCATCGCGCCGATAACCTGGCTGCGGGCTGTGATCGGATTGAGGATGCGGCCCGCCGCGCAGACGGCAAGCATGCGACGAATACGGGTCTCACCGGTCGCGATATCGACACCAACCTCGACAAAGTGGCCGCCGAAGGTGGACTGCTGGTGCGTTTTGGTGAGATCGCCCCACTCGATCATATCCTCGCCGACAAGACCCTCGTGCCCTGCCGCTTCCGCAAGCGCGACAGCGCGGTTACCGGAACGAACTTCTCCGTTCTCGAACACGACATCCGCGGAGTTGAATCCCAGCTTGCTGGCCACCGCGTCGCGCAGCTTGACGCATGCAGCATAGACGCCCGAAGTGGCGGAGTTCGCCCCGAACTGCCCGCCCGATCCCGCAGAGACAGGAAACCGGGAATCACCGAGTTGAACTGCGACCTTATCCACACCGACGCCCATCATCTCGGCGGCGGTCTGGGCGATGATCGTGTAGCTGCCGGTTCCAATATCGGTCATATCGGTCTCGACGGTGACAATACCCTCCTGATCAAGCCTCACCCGCGCCCCGGACGGCATGACCAGATTATTGCGGAACGCCGCCGCGACACCCACGCCAATCATCCAGTTTCCCTCGCGTCGTGTCGCGGGACGTGTCCGTTTGTCCCATCCGAACTTTTCTGCACCAAGTTTCAGACACCCGATGAGATCGCGATGCGAGAACGGCCTCTCCGGGTTTTCTGGATCGACTTGGGTATCGTTCTTGATGCGGAACTCGATCGGATCCATGCCGAGCTTCTCCGCCATCTCGTCGACTGCGATCTCGAGCGCCATCAGACCCGGTGCTTCGCCGGGGGCGCGCATGGCGTTGCCTTCCGGCAGATCCAGCGTTGCGAGCTTCATGGCGGTCATCCGGTTTTCACCGGCATAGAGCAGACGCGTCTGCATCACCGCCGTCTCCGGCCCACCACCCGGCAGATCGCCTGACCAACTTTCGTGTGCAATTGCCGTGATCGTGCCGTTGCGCTCCGCGCCGATGCGAATGCGTTGTATCGTGGCTGGACGGTGAGTCGTGTTGTTCGAGATCATCGGGCGCGGCAACGCAACCTTGACCGGACGTCCTACCGCTCTGGCCGCGAATGCCGCCAGTATGGGATCGACCCGGAGAAACAGTTTACCTCCGAAGCCCCCACCGATGAAGGGCGACATCAGGTGCACTTTTTCCTTGTCCATGCCGAGCGTGATGGCGAAGTCGGAGCGCCACCAGTCGATCATCTGGCTGGACGTCCATATAGTGACCTCGTCGCCGTCCCACGCGGCAATCGACGCATGGGGCTCCATCATCGCATGCGACTGATCCGGGGTTGTGTATTCCGCATCGAGCGTGACTGCGGCGGAGGAGAAGGCTTTTTGGAAATCCCCGACAGAACTATCCGGCTCAGTCGAAGGATCCGGGGTCTTGGCATTGGCCATCTCGGCCCTGAGGTCGAAAGCGCCCTTCTCGGGCGCATAGTCAACCTTGATCAGCGCGGCTGCCGCCCGCGCCTCCTCGAAGGTTTTGGCCACGACGACGGCGACTGCCTGATGGTAGTGCTGTATCTCGCTGCCACCAAACAGTTTGGCGGTGTTGAACTTGCCTTTCTGTAGATCGCC
Organism: Rhizobium sp. ZW T2_16; assembly: GCF_044987325.1. Lineage (NCBI taxonomy): Bacteria > Pseudomonadati > Pseudomonadota > Alphaproteobacteria > Hyphomicrobiales > Rhizobiaceae > Rhizobium > Rhizobium sp. ZW T2_16. Next base: position 89,125 of record NZ_JBJDRG010000015.1, on the reverse strand, counting down.
GACATCGAGCGCGGTGACAACGCCAAGAACGCCGGGCGCCTTCTTTGCGGCGGCACTCTCGATCGATGTGACCTGTCCTTTAGCAATGGCGGAGCCGACGGGATAACCATAGGCATAGCGCAGTTTCGGATCATGCCACTCATAGGCGTACATGGCGCGACCCGTGGTCTTCAACTCGCCGTCGATCCTGTGAATGGGCTTGCCGACGACCTTGAGCTGATCGATCGGATTGGTCGTTGCTGGTTTGTCGAACTGCATGGCTTATCCCCTCGCCTCTGACAGGACGGCGCCTATCGTGCGCTCGGTCAGCCTGATCTTGAACTTGTTCTGCTCGGTCGGCCGCGCATCCGCCAGAAGGGCGGATGCCATGGCGCGCGCGCCCTTCGGGAGTTCGGTCTCGGCGGCTTCTACGCGCCACGGCTTGTGGGCGACGCCGCCGACGGCAACCTTGCCGCTGCCATCGGGCTGGATGACGGCTGCGACCGAGACCAGCGCGAACGCATAGGAGGCGCGGTCACGGACCTTGCGATAGATCTGCTTGCCACCAACCGGAGCCGGCAGAGTGACGCCGGTGATGAACTCGCCCCGCTCCAGCGCCGTTTCGATATGCGGCGTATCGCCTGGCAGGCGGTGGAAATCGGCGATCGGGATCGCGCGCTTGGCGCCATCCGGCTTGACGGTTTCCACCATCGCATCCAGTGCTCGCATCGCCACTGCCATGTCACTCGGGTGGGTGGCGATACAGGCATCGCTCACCCCAACGACGCCGAGCTGGCGGGTGACGCCACCAATGGCGGAACAGCCGCTGCCCGGCTGGCGCTTGTTGCAGGGCTGGTTAGGATCGTAAAAATAGGGACAGCGCGTGCGCTGAAGCAAATTGCCGGCGGTTGTCGCCTTGTTACGCAGCTGACCAGATGCGCCGGCCACCAGCGCGCGGGACAGAAGGGCGTAATCGCGACGTACCGTCTCATCAGCGGCGAGATCAGTGTTGCGCACCAGCGCGCCGATACGCAAGCCGCCATCCTGCGTTTTCTCGATCGAGCCGAGGCTAATGCCATTCACATCAATGAGATGCGACGGCTTCTCGATCTCAAGCTTCATCAGGTCAAGAAGATTTGTACCGCCGGCGATGAACTTTGCATCAGGATTTTGTGCCGCCGCCGTTGCCGCAGCTTCAACTGTAGATGCCCGTTCGTAGGTAAACGCTCTCATGCCCGCACCCCCGCAACCTCGTTGATCGCATCGAGAATGTTGGAATAGGCACCGCATCGACAGATATTGCCGCTCATGCGCTCGCGAATTTCTTCCGAGGTAAGCGCCGCCTGCTGGGTGAGATTTTCGGTGACGTGGCTCGGGATGTTTGCTTTGATCTCCTCGAGCACCGCCACGGAGGAACAGATCTGTCCGGGCGTACAATAGCCGCACTGGAAGCCGTCGTGCTTGACGAAGGCCGCCTGCATCGGGTGCAGATTGCCGGGCTGGCCAAGACCTTCTATGGTGGTGATCTTGTCGCCCTCATGCATGACAGCGAGTGACAGACAGGAATTGATGCGGCGGCCATCGACGATCACCGTGCAAGCGCCGCACTGGCCATGGTCACAGCCCTTTTTCGTTCCTGTTAGATGCAGGTGCTCACGCAAGGCATCGAGCAATGTTGTGCGGTTATCCAAGATCAGACTCTGGGATTCTCCGTTGACCTCAAAGGCGACTTCTGTGATGTTTTGCAAGGTTTTTCCCCTCGTGTCTGCCGCACGGACACCCGTCGCGGCTCCAGCGACCGCTAGTGTTGCGGATGATGACACAAGCAGTTTTCGTCGGGAAAGTTCCAATTGGATTGGTGTTGGCATCTCAACCTCCTGGCTAATGGCTCCGGCACGTCAGTCACAAACCTCGCCGTCGCTTTCCAAATAGAGGCGCGTTCGAACGGGACTACCCCTTCAGATCCGCATGCACCTATTAGCGAAACGCATGAATGCGCTTAGGTCCTGCAGCCCAAGCAGTAAAAGCTGCGGACCGCGAGCTTGTTCCAAGAGCTATGTCGTGCTGGGAGCGCGATTTTTCACGGACATATGCCAGCCGACAAAGCCCTGTGTAACAACATTGGCAAGTCGTTTGAATGTGAAAAGAAACGAACCCTCGACCCGTACCTCGAATTCGCTATGCCTTGATTTGTCTGTTTGACCGTCGATCATCGATCCACTTCATCGTCGGCGTGACGGCAATGCCATGAACGACAATTGACACAACAACGATTAACAGCACGGTCGCCCAGACGGTCTCCGCAGCCTGGAATTCCGCATGCGCAGTCGCATAGGCAAGATAATAGATCGACCCAAGGCCGCGGATGCCGAATACAGCGATTATGATCGCCTCGCCGTGAGGATGTCCTGATCCTATCAAGGATATCCAAACCAACAACGGGCGAACCAGAACTAGCGCAAGGACAGCGACAACGATCACCCGCCAATCGATGTGAGCGAGAAGCTGGCCACTTACTGCAATGGACCCAAGGCAGACGAGGAGTACCATCATCAGCAATCGCTCGATCTGTTCGGCAAAATCATGTAGCTGTTCATGGAAAATACTTTCCCGTTCGCTTGCTCGGAAGGCGACTGCGGCGAGAAAAACGGAGACAAAGCCGTATCCACCGGTAAGTTCGGTTAGACCATATGTCGCGAAGGTCATTCCCAGCGCAACGAAGCCGTCCTGGGTCTTTGCCAGGCTGCTCCCATGCATCTTAAAAGCCAAAAAGCCGAAGAGCTTTCCAAGCGTCCAGCCCATAGCCACTCCGGCTGCCAGCCTCCAGCCTACGTCAACGACAGCCCAATGCTGGTACAGTTCGCGGGCTCCTGCACTCCCAACTGCCATGGCGATCGCCAGGTGTACGAAAGGAAAGCTCAGACCATCGTTCAAACCCGCCTCAGACGTAAGAGCGAACCGGACCTCGTCCTCCTCGCCTGTCTTGGGCGGCCCAACCTGGATATCGCTGGCGAGGACAGGATCAGTTGGCGCTAGCGAGGCACCAAGCAAGAGAGCCGAGGCCGCAGTCAACCCAAGGATCCAATACCCTAAGAATGCGAGTGTAGCGATGGTCAATGGCATGGCGATCCCGAGTAGCCGCCACGTCGTCTCCCACCTCTTCCATCCAATCGGGCGGTCCAGCTTCAGACCGGCGCCCATGAGAGCGACGATGACGACGACCTCCGTCATCCGCTCAGTGAACTCGCGGTTCTCCAACGGATTGAAGCGAGGCAACAGCGGAAAAGGAGACCATGCCAACATCGCGCCAATGGCGAGGCAAGCAATGGGCAGCGATAATGGTAGGCGCCGCATCATCATCGGCAGCCATGCGGTCAGCAGAACGACGAAGCCGAGTATGGTCAGCGTAACAAGGTAGATATCCACGCACGCTCACTTTCTGCGGTGGTCTCAGCGACTCAAACATTTGACCAATCAAGGCCAGGGACTCAAATCCTGCCCGTCAATAGAAGATTCCGAACGTCGTCCACGATTTGATTTGTCGCGCCGAGCGCATCGATCAGTTGCGCCGGCCTGCTGCCCCGCAGTCCCGCGGTGGTAAGCTTTTTGTCCCGGACATAAGTGTAGATACCGCTGACCGCAAAGGCGGCATAGTGGCTAATGTTGGTGCTCTGCCCGGTGAGTGTGCTGCGGAACAAGTCGCCACCGTAGAATGACCTGCGCGCAATCGGGTTTGCGAAGGCGAGTTCGAGAATAGCGATAAGTTGCCGTTCTTCTGTCACCATATGGTCAACGTCAGGTGCGGGCGGCGCGGGTTTGGCGTTATCGTAACGATCAGGCAGGTGCAGGCGAACTTTCAAGACGGCGGTGTCAGATGCCAGCGTCTTTGAGAATGCTCTCATGAATTCCGCAAATGCGGCTGGATTAGACGTTTGAGACCCGAAATGAATGTGCATTCGGTCAAGGCCATCGTCCCCGTTGGGAACGGGATCCGCAACGCGGTCGACAAATGTCTGCGATCCTCCGGGAAGAGAATAAGCCACAGTGGCGGCGAACATGTTCTGCTCGTCGGCAAACAGGATCGAGCATGCTTGGTTAAAAGCCTCTTGCTCGGCCCTCGACTGGAAGCCGATCTCCACACCACCGTCGAGGACGTAGTTCTCGAAAGGCTTGATGCCTTCCACATCAGGCCAAAGATGCGCGTCCTGTTCACGATGGAAATGGTTCTGCACGTACCAACCGAGACCTGGGATACGCGAACACAGAGGTCCATGGACGTCGCGCCAGTAGGTCGCAAAAACCTCGTGCGGCACCCTCGGGCGTCGAAGAACGGTCGTGTAGGAGTTTATCGCGATCGCTTCATCCCGCGCGGCATAATTCTGGTCGGCTGATATGATGGTCAAGTCATGCTCCTGGTTAGTCAGGAGAACATTCGCCGTCTCTCGTTGTTCCGCATCCGCGGTGCAACTACGCGATACAATCCGCAAATTTGCTGTGAAGAAACCGTCTTTGCCTACCTCGGACTTAGTCGACACACACCGACGACCTGAGAGACATAATGCAGTGCCTGCCCCATCATTAAATGACGGCTAAAGGTCATTACCGGGTAGATGATCCTGGAATAAAGCAATGGATTTCCAGTGCTGTCACGAAAGCATCGGCCGACGGTCATGACCAGCTTCCACTTCTTCGACGCGTTCGCCACGCGATATTCCGCGGTATAGGGTAGGCCGACCCTGACGGCTTTGGATATCAAGCTGGAAAGTATTCCCTGATCGGCCACATGGACGCGATCGATATACGATGAGATTGGCAGTCCCTTCATTGTCTGTAGAGGATCAAGACCGACAGAGCCGCAATCGCGGTGTCTCCGTAGAGACGATCGCTGCTGAGGCCCCAAGTGTAAATCCCAGCTTCTGGCTCATCGCCGAGTAGATTGTCGAGATTGATCATTCAGCTACTCCGAGCATCACCACCCTATCATATGTGCTAGACGTATTCGGCAGTCGCGTGTTTTCATAAGACATCATCGGCATCCTTTCCGGCAGTTGTTGACAGAGAGACACAGCGCTCCCGCCAAACTGAAGGAGCAATCTATGGCGCGGTATTTCTTTCACATCATGAATGGCAAGGTCATTGTCGACGAGGTTGGTATGGAGTTGGCTGGAATGGATCAGGTGCGAATAGAAGCCATTCGCTCGGCGGGGCAGATGCTGAGTGATGGACGACACGCCTGGAAAGGCCAGGCATGGCAGATGATTGTCGCCGACGCGGATAACACTATCGTATTCGGAGTGAACTTCTCGGTGGACCGACACGGTCTCTGATCGATGCTGAATCAGCTTCGTTGTGCCGAGGTCCGAAGGTCTTGCGGCCAGCGAAGGTGAAGATAACTAGGATCGAAATCCGAGTAGTCCTTGAGGCGCTGGACGTCGGAGATCACAATTCGTTCGTCTTTCAGGCTCACCAAGCCGGCTTCACGCAGCTCTTTCAAACTTCTGTTCACATGAACGACTGATAATCCCATGGTGTCGCTGAGTTCTGCCTGCGTCAACGGCAGTTCGAACGTGCCGTCATTGGTGAGGCCAACCGCCTTCATTCTTTCATGTAGTTCGCTGAACAGATGCGCTATCCGATGTGGTGCGGATCTTTGCCCCAGGTTGACAAGCCATTCCCGTAACGTGGCCCCGTCCACAAGCGAGCACATCCAAAGCGCTCGCGCGAGTGAAGGACGTCGCTCCGTAAGCTCTAGTATGGTGCCAGGTGACAGCTGGGCCACGCAGCATGGACTAAGCGTTGCGATGGTGTGATCCATCTTCCGTAGAAGTGCGACGTGGAGATCGCAGAAATCGCCTGGGATCAGGTAAGCAAATATCTGCCTTCTGCCGTCGGACGTCATTTTGTAGCGCATGGCGAAACCATCGACGATCACCAGAACGTTTTCCGGGTTATCGCCTTCCCTAATCAAATCCTGGTCCGCGCCAACCAGTCTGGTATGAGCTGAGACAGACGCCAACCATTCTCGATCGTCACTGCGTAGCGGCTCAAAACTGCCGAGCTTGCGGATGAATGCGTTTGGCACAGCTTGCCTTTCATCTGGTCCGTATCGTCGGGATAAAACATCAGAAAACTCGATGGACTATTAACTATGTGAAGGCGGTGGCTGTATTTCCGCCTAATCCTGCAGTTCAGAAGTGGCTTCGGGGACGTAGAGGTCGCTGCGTGCTCTATTAATCGATTGGACCGAGGCATGAGTGAATTCCTGCGAGCAGGTGGCGCAATGGCTCATGCGATCCGCGACCACGCCTGGGCCAAAACAAGCGTTGGTTCGATCAACGAATGGCCATTGGCATTGAAAGCTGTCGTGCAGACGATGCTACACCAACGTCATGCGATCTGCCTGTCCTGGGGGCGCGACCTCAACATCCTGTATAATGATGCATATAAACCCTTTCTCGGGGCAAAGGAACCCGGGGCCCTTGGCAAACCCTTTTCGGTCATTTGGTCGGACGTGTGGGAGCACGTACAAGGGTTCGTCGAGGACGCTCTCTCTGGACGAGGAACCTACATCGAAAACATGCGTCTCATCATGGACCGCAATGGATTTCAGGAGGAAACATTCTGGACATTCTCCTACAGTCCGCTCTTCGATGACGAGAACAATGTCGCCGGCCTCATCGACGTCGCTGTGGACACAACCGCTGTGGTCCGTAGTCTACAGATCCAGGAGGTTCTTCGCCACGAGCTTGTTCATCGCGTTAAGAATTCGATGGCTGTCACCACCGCTGTGGTGAATGCGACCCTCCGGCATGCCGAAACGCTGGAACAGGCTCGCGAGACAATCCATCATCGGATTACCGCTCTTGCCAAGGCACAGAGCATCTTGAACGACGTGCCGATCGACATTGATGTTGAGGACACCGTGCGTCAAAGCATCTCAGCCCACATGGACAATCCGGAACGTTTCCGGATCACCGGGCCGAAACTCCATGTTTCTTCACAGCAGGGCATTGGCCTGTCACTCGCCGTTTACGAACTTGCCACCAACGCCGCGAAATACGGCGCACTCTCCAGCGAGACAGGATCGGTAAGTATCACTTGGAAGACATCCGGGTTACGGGGTTTCGAGTTTGTTTGGCAAGAGGCTGGAGGCCCGCAAGTCCAACCTCCCACGCGAACCGGCTTTGGTTCTCGTCTGACAAACCAGATCGTCGCCTCGTATTTTTCTGGCAAGGGTGAGACGACCTATGCGGCCGACGGCGTGAGGTTTGTCCTGCAAGGGAGCTACCAAACGGAGATCGAGGTTCCAAAACCACAACCCGACCTATCATGGAATACTTGGGAACAGATGCAAAAAAATCTGGCCAGAGTCATTGGATAAAAAAATCACTAGACACAGCGGAAGAGCTCCTAATGCCAGAAGACAAAAAGGATTACACAAGCGATGCCTCGCGAACCGGTTCCCAGATGGCGGATAGCGATCGACAAAAGCTGCTAGAGGACGCCCAACGGGCGCTTTCAGATAATGGAGATTTTCCATCCGGCGGAACCCATTCATGAGCATCGAAGCAAAACCGCGCATCGCTATGGCAATCTTCGTGGCCGTGATTTTCATGGCTGCTATCGCGATTGTCGGCTTTTACCCGGCTTTCTGGACGCCTGGTGACACGTCGCGCCAGTCTTCCCCGCACGCTATCGACAAAACAAACTGACATCTGGGTTCCGATGGAGGCTTGTGCTTGGAGAGCACGTCTCGCCCGACCGGATACGACCCATTGACTAAAGAAAAAGCCCCAGATTATGAACTGACCCCATAAAGTTGGACGGTTGAATCGCTGAAATGATCTGGGGCTAGGTCCTGTATTGCACAGGACTCAGCCCTTTGAGTTACATCCGGATACGATCGTTGTTGTAGTAGTGGATGTAGTCCCCGACGCCCTGACGCAGGCTATCAATGCTGTCGAAGCGGTTGGGATAGAGGAACTCGGACTTGAGCGTGGCGAAGAAGCTCTCCATTGCGGCGTTTTCGTAGCAGTTTTTCTTGCGTGACATGCTTGCTGGGATATTGCGGCTTTCGAGCATCCGGCTCCATTCCGGCATCTGATACTGCCAGCCCTGGTCTGAATGCAGGATCGGCCTGTCCTCGTCATTGAGGCGGCTCACTGCCTTGTCGAGCATATCCTTGACCAGTTTGAAGATGGGTCGCCTCGCGGTCTCGAAGGCGATGATCTCGCCGTTGTGTAGGTCCATGACCGGCGACAGGAACAGCTTTTCGCCGGCGACACTGAACTCGGTGACATCGGTCTCCCACTCCTGGTTCATGCGCTTCACCCAGAACTGACGTTGCAGCAGGTCGGGTGCCACCTAGCCAGCCTGACCCGTGTAGGACCGGTACTCCTTGGGTCGGACCAGCGACTTCAGTCCCATCTCAACCATCAGCCGCTGGACGGTCTTGTGGTTGACCGCGCCTCCACGCCCACGTATCGCCGCCGTCACCCGGCGATAGCCGTAGCGGCACTTGTGTTCGTCGAAGATCGAGCGGATCGTTGACTTCGAAGCCTTATGCCGTTCGCCCGACGACAGCACCTTGAGTTGATAATAGAACGTGCTGCGCGCCACGCCGGAAAGCGCTAGCAGCCCGTCAAGGGGATGGAGCGGCCTTAAGGCCTGGACTGCTTGCGTCCGCTCAGTGCGCGACGCGCCTGCGTTAAGGCCTCCCGTTTTTTTAGGTATGCATTCTCCATCCGCAGATAGGCCAGTTCAGCCAGCAACTCCTCGCGGCTTCTGACTTCATCACTTGGTGGTCCATCCCCGCAGGTGTTCGTAACCGGGGCGGAGCGACAGGTGGTTTGGGCATGGAACGGGACCCGCCTCTTGGACGCGGAGCCAAGGCTTCAAGCCCGCCTCGCTCATATTGCCTCTCCCGGACCGAGAGGCAGCCAACGCTGCGAATGTCGAACAGCGCTGCCGCCTGCCGACGGGACAGGCCATCCTTCCACATCCGTTCGAGGACCGATAGCCTGAACTGAGCATCGTGATGGCTCTGCTTCCGCGATAAGCCAGCCACGCAATTGGCCGCGTGGACCCACCTACGGACCATGGAATAGTCAAAACGCAAACCAACCCCTCGGTAGCTGTGCGTGCCGTCGCAGTGATACGAAACGACCTCCTGCTTGAACGTGCCGCTGTATTTGGACATGCAAAACCCCGAAGTTGGGTGTCCAACTTTCGGGGGTCAGTTCATTCGGCGGGCCTCTGGAGACCTCGCTCATTGTTAGCAGGAAGTTCCTGCCTGACCAGCGCCGGGATTTGTGCTGGTGTTGTTGTTCTGTTCAGACTGTGCCGCGCCCTGCGTACCACCGGGAGCACCACAATTGGTGTTCGAGCTACCCATGTCCTTGCCACCATTGCCGGAATTGCTCATTCCACCAGAATTGTTCGCACCAGAAGAATTGGTGTCGCTGCTGGTCCCACTGCTGTTGCCGCCGCTTCCGCTGTTATTGCCTCCGCTACCATTGTTGCCGCCGCTTGAACTCTGAGCCATCGCTGACGTTGCCAGACCAATAGACAGCGCCGTTACCGCAAGAATTTTCATCATTTTGGTTGTTTCCTTGATACCCTACACAAAGCGAACCTCTGATGCGGAGTAATGTTCCACGCCGTACAGGAACCATCCGCCGTTCGTCGTGTTAGCCTCCGAACAGGAGAACAACATGCGACCACAAGACGAGCCAAGCCTACAAAATCATACCGAGCCGGTAGCGAAGCAGCGGCAGAAAGCGGTTTTCGGCCGCTCTGCGTTGACACTTCTTGCGGTCCTAGCCGTCATCGCCGCTCTCATTTGGATTGGTATCGCGGTCTATGGCATCAGCACAGGCACGTAGGGATGGATAGCGACCTCCCACCTAAAAAGGGGTACGGGCGCGGTTTGGTCGTGCTCGTACTTCTCATACTGCTCCTGATCGCGATCGCCGGATTCTGGATCGTCTTTTTACCTCAAACGACCTGATCCAGGTGCATCAAGCATTTGATTTATACTTGGCCGACTACGGGGCGGTGGGTTTGTTCTGCCGACCAGAAGACTGGGACGCGATTCAACTAGAGACAATCCTGAATGTTTGTACACACCGCTTTTAGGCTCGTCGCGTTGGCGGCTTTCCTTGCTGCCTACATACTGTCGTTTCACCTACCCAATTGGACTAGTTATGAAAACGGCCCAATTGAGATGGCCCAAAACCTTGTTCTTTTGATCGGCGGCCTTCAAGCGATATCCTACGGTACCCAAGCGAAAGAGCCGTGGCGCTATCTATGGTTTGCGGCAGCTCCAGTGTGGTTCATTTGCCTGGGCCGAGAACTCAGTTGGGGAGCTGTTTTTTTGCCGCCGATCAAATTCGCTGCCAGCGGGCCTTTCTACACTAGCGCCGTTTTGCCCTACAAGGCTCTGGTCGCTCCCCTCGTGGGGTTGCTGCTTTTGTTTTCATTCGGGCTCTTTGTTCGGTTTAAACTCTGGACGGTAGGTCTCCTTGCGTCGAAGTCTCGGCAATTACCGGTAATTGAGGTTGCGATGGCTGGCGTAGCGGTTCTGCTCATGACCGCGGCTGAGAACCACATGAATCTTTCGCTAGAGGCCTATCTCGGTTACGGCCAGATATTTGAGGAAACCATAGAGCTTTCAGCCTATCTTTTTCTTCTTGCGGCCCAGCACCGGCTTCGATTAGTAGCCGGGAACAAGTGGTGAGTGAGTTCGAGGGCGTTGAGACTTCAAACATTTCTTTTTTAACCAGTGGAACTCTGGCCATTTTGGTCTGTTAGCGAGTCCCCCACTCGATCATCGAGTGGGTCGTTGCCGAATCAGAGTTGGTTGAAAGGATACTCTCTTGGAATATGAGGCTTCACATGCTTTTCAACCGCTTCAATTGACTCAGTATAATAGTAACCGCGGCAGCATCGTCAGTTCCGTAGAAGACGCCGCCCTAGCGCTCTTGACGGATTGGCCAGGGGATGAGGGTGACCGGTTCTACGAGGCAGTGAAGGCTTGCCTCGATTGCCTTGATCATGTCGTGGAACCAGCATCAGCACGCATAGCTTTCATTCTGGCTGCACAGGAAGCAGGTAACCTCGTCGAATACTAGGTGCGGAGTGTTACACCCATATCAGGGCGGTTAACCTTGGACATTTCTTCCGTAACCCACGGAACTACACCAGTTTGGGCAAGTTACTGATCACTCACCTGGGCCATGGAGACAAGGGCTCGCCATATTACCCGAGCGAGCCTTCGACTCCCGAATTCCGCCTAAATATTTGGGCTGCCGAAACAGCAGGCCCAAGGCTTAACCCCTCTGCGGGAGAGGTCAGCGCTCCGCCCCGCCGTCATCGCTGGCCGCGTTATAGGACGTTGATGATAGGACGTTGATTACATGCTCAAGCGATGGGACGGCTTCACGTCGTTCCTAGACGACGGCCGGATTTGCCTGACGAACAACGCCGCCGAGCGAGCCTTGTGAGGCTTCGCACTCGGCAGGAAGTCCTTGGCTCTTCGCTGGATCAGATCGGGGCACTGACCGGGCCGCACTCGTGGCCACATTGATCATGACAGCAAAGCTCAACGATATCGATCGGTAGGCGTGGCTGTTCCACGTTCTTGCCTGCATCGCTGACACGCCGATCACCAAGATGGAGAAACCGCTACCTTGGAATTGGACGACGGCAGCGCAGACGCTCAAGCAGCATGATCTCTAAATGTCACGTCTCGCTGCTCTACCTCACTGATCCATTCTTGCTGTGAACGCACCAAATCCCTTTTGCTTGGAGATCGTAGGGCGGATTCGCCGCATCGCGGGCAGATATTCGCAATAGAGCCAGTCCTGTAGATTATTGCGCACCTATCATCGCGAGCAGAAAACCATTCTTCTAGCTAATCCATATCGCATTTTGCCCGTTGTCTCCATTCGTCGATAAAAAGTTTAGTCAACGAGAAATCAGTGACCAAGAGGGCGGCCTTCGCCGGATGCTTACGAGGTCCGTTAATGGCTTTGGAAACGGGGGGCTAAGCCCCCCGGTCTTTAGCGTGATGCTTTGTAAAGTTTCTCCGCAATCTCGAACATTTCTTCCGGGGCATAGTCAGGCGTAAACGCCGATGGAACCCCGATTAGCTGCTGGATTTTTCCGCCTTCAGGCATGCCGTCGACGACCTCGAGCTCACCTGGTGGATCCGTAGGCAATGCAACTTCGCCATTACCCCAAATTCCTGACATCTCTTTATAATCGCCTGGGCTGAACGTATAAAGACGGCGGTGAGAACCCTCATCCAAATATTTCTGGCACTCGGGAACTTTATCGAGAGGAATGTTCGGTGTCGGGAGGAATTTCTTGACGTCGACGCCGGTGATCTTTTCAAGCGCCAGTGCGTATGCGTGCGCGTGGACGGAACCACGCACAAGGAGATAGCCGCAGACTTCACGACCGGTCGGATCAGAGAGTGTTTCGTAGACCCGTAGCTTGTGAAGGCGCGCGCCGCATTCGAGGTGAAAGTTGTGCAGGAGGTCGACCACCACGTTGCCCGTGGTTGTGATGAAATCGTTATTCCATGAAACGCCGTTGCTATTGACGGGCATCGCACCGCCGCCACCAGACAGGAACGCCGCAGCGAGGCGAATATCTTTCATCCCTTCCCACGGAGCGCCTGAGATATCGCCTCCATCGCCTTCGTCACCGCCCGGAATGTCTGGACCATTATTGAGCATGGCAACGCCATTGCTAACGAGTTCGACGTGGCCAAGCTCCTCCGCCGTAATGCTGGCGACGAGGCTATAGAATGGCTTGAGCTTTTCCTTGCTGCGGAAATTGAAGCTTTGGAACATGTAGTTTCCAAGCGTCGACATTTCTCCGTACTTCCCGCCGAGAAGCTCCTGCAGAGCGGCGGCGGCATTTGGGTCTGCGCGTTTTGGAGCTGGCAGGTTGGCCTGCAGCTGGTCTACTCTCATGAACATGTGCCGTTCCTTCTTAGTTGGATGACGCCAACGAACAATACGACCTGGATCGAGTTCCCCAGCGTCAAAAAGAAAAAGGAAGGGCGGTCAACCATTGCGTATCGGCGAACGCGCGCCTGCTTATCCAGTCAAAGCTCGCCAGGGGGTCGCCAGTCTCATCTCCAGACGGAGAAGAAGCGCTTAAGAAGTATTTAGCGGGAACTCTTACTGAATTTCTTGTTCAGAGATTTCGACTTGGACAAGATGGGTCAAACCACCGACACCTCGTCGACCGGGAAGATATCCACGATTCCCGAGTCCACGGTGAAAATGCACATCCGCGAAACCATCGCATTCGAGACGAAGAAAGCGGAGTTTGTGGAAAAATTGCTCATCCTAACAATTGGCCAGCACACATTCGTCGACCGCAAAATGGTCTATGCGTGGAGGGAAGCAGGAGTCGAACTGATTGGACCCGTTCTATCCATAGGTCGGATCTCCCGCGTAGCGATTGGCTTAGTCGTGGGCGCGATAATCGACCTAGACCTAGACATTGACGCGCTTATCCTCCTGACTGATCAACTGGATGGGCTGGGAATCCCGGCCATCTTTGCGGGATCGCAGACAGGGAAGGCACAAACGAGCGGCTTCTGCATGTCACGCGAGCACGAGGCGATCACTGCGATCATGGCCGCGCTTCTCACGCAGCATAAAGTGACAAAGCATTAACATATGTGATTGAGCGGCCAATAGGAGAAGATACGCTGAGTTGTAACGACCGCGAGGCCGAACAGGAGGAGCGATCAGTGCAGACAGTTCCCAAAGTATTTCCAACGGTTTTTTCCCCTCGGATATCCGGGCAATGGCGGCCGCGTATCGAGTGGCCGTGACTCGTCCGATTTGCGCGGATGTCGACCCTGTATTTCTTGCCAGGGCGGTGTTGCATTTCTACGTCCGAGCCCTGGTAGACCCTGATCGCCTCAGCGAACTGACGTGCAGGCTCGTAGGCAAACGTCGCGATGAGGGCCGGGAGGCTCATCGCACGAGCACACCAAACGCATCCGCTCTAGCACAGCCCGGATCCCTTCCTGTCAAGGATGGCGCAACACCTCGAGGTAGTTCCAATGGATCGTGATACCGACGATGGTATTCGCGCCGACATGATCAGGCTCATTCCTGAAATCCGGAAATTTGCGAAGCGCTTCTCAGACAATCCCAACGACGTCGATGATCTCGTTCAGGAAACACTCCTGCGCGGCCTCGCCAATCTCGACAAGTTCCAGCCGGGCACCCGCCTCAGATCGTGGCTGTTTACGATCCTTCGCAACTCGTTCTGCACTCGCTACCAACGAAGCGTGAGAGAAGCGCCCGGTCGTGAGGATTGTGTCTCGCTACAGTCATCCGTGCCTCCTGCGCAGGAATGGTCAATCCGAATGCAAGAATTCAACAGGGCTATCGCAAGCCTTTCGCCCGAGCACCGAGGGGCATTCGATGCGGTTCTTGTGGACGGCGACAGTTACGAGGCTGCGGCTAAGAGATGTGGATGCCCAGTCGGCACTGTTAAAAGCCGGGTGAACCGGGCTCGACTAGCGCTCACGGAGCAAATGGGTGGCGCCCCATGATATGGATCCATAATTGCCCAACCTATCATATGTGCTGGTGATCGCCGGGGTTTGCATATCTAATCATCACCTCACCCGCACCTTGTTCGCCAGCTCGTGACAGAGAGACAATGCGCTCCCGCCACAGCACGGGAGCCTAGCCATATGCCGCGGTACTTTTTTCACGTTCTCAACGGCAAAGCGGTCGTCGATGAAATCGGCTTTGATCTTACAAACTCGGACAAGATGCGCACCGAAGCGATTCGAGCCGCTGGGCAGATGTTGAGTGACGGCAAGCACAGCTGGAACGGTCAAGCGTGGCAAACGGTCGTAACTATGTCGCCGGAACCATCGTTTTCGGCGTGAACTCTCAGTAGACCGCCACGGTCTTTAGGCTTGTCGGATGAACTAGGAAGAGTTCCTCGCACTTCGTAGGGGCCATTTACAAAAGTTCCAGAACTAGGGTGCGCCATATGCCCCTCGCAAGGGGCTGTACCGGCTAGAACTCGGGTAGGTCCCATTCTAACAGATAAGGAACCTGCCGTATCCGCCGCAAGGACTGTTCGTCGTCTCGGCGTTGGGGTGGAGGAACAGTGGGTCGCCTCGGGCGCGAAATGGCAGCCCAAGTCGTCATGAGAGATCGTCGCCGCTCTGAAGGAGATTGGGTTTGTGA
Organism: Rhizobium sp. ZW T2_16; assembly: GCF_044987325.1. NCBI lineage: Bacteria > Pseudomonadati > Pseudomonadota > Alphaproteobacteria > Hyphomicrobiales > Rhizobiaceae > Rhizobium > Rhizobium sp. ZW T2_16. The sequence continues at coordinate 73,904 of NZ_JBJDRG010000015.1, read as the reverse complement.
GCAACCTCGTGGAGTACCGCGGAGGCACGATGTCTCCCGACTTCAACTAACCATCGTGCCAGGTTCCGACTGTCACTGCTGATAAGGATTGAATGATGCATTACCCCCGTATACTAATGATAGCTGCTTTCGCCATCACCTACTCCTTCGCAACCTTTAGCATGCTTCCGGCCTATGCTCAGGACGCTGCGAGCACAGCGTTCGCTCAAAAGGCTGCGCAGGCCGACATGTTCGAAATCGAAGCGGGCAAAGTCGCTATTGCGCGTGGCAAGGATGATGCCGCCAAACAGTTTGCCCGCGACATGGTGATGGATCACACCAAGTCTTCTACGGATTTGAAATCGGCTGTCGAGGCCGAGAAAATCGAACTTCCAACAGGGCTGACGAAGGAAAACACCGACAAGCTCGCCGCCCTCGAAGTGGCGTCAGATGCGGATTTCGACCAAGCGTATCTCGCAACCCAGGTCGCGGCCCACGAGGAGGCTGTCGCGATGTTTACCTCGTACGTCAAGGATGGGCCTGACGGTCCTATCAAAAACTTTGCGACAGCAACGCTTGGGACGTTGAGAACACATGCGATCAAGGTTCACGGTTTGACCGATAACAAATAATCGCGCTCAAAGCGGTGGAACTTATTACGCGGCTACGTGTTCGATGGCCGCATTTTCGACCCTAGCAATTATGGAGCCTATGATGGCAGAGAAGACTTTGGACGATCTGTTCCTTGATACGCTCAAGGATATCTATTTTGCCGAGAAGCAGATCTTGAAGGCATTGCCCAAGATGGCACGTGCCGCCCAATCCCCTGAGGGCAAGCAGGCTTTTCTGACTCACAAAGACCAGACAGAAGGTCAGATCGAACGCCTCCAGCAGGTATTTGAGCTGATCGGCAAGCCGGCGCGTGGCAAAACCTGCGAAGCGATCCAGGGCATTCTTGCTGAAGGCGAGGAGATCATGGAAGAATTCATGGGATCGCCCGCCCTTGACGCGGGCTTGATCGCATCGGCGCAAGCCGTCGAGCACTACGAAATCGCGCGCTATGGAACGTTGAAAAGCTGGGCCAGTCAGCTGGGGCTGGCGGACGCCGTTCCGCTGCTGGATGCCAATCTGCAGGAAGAATTGCAGACCGACGAGCTGCTTACCCAATTGGGGGAGGCCTCAGCCAATCCCAAGGGCGCCAACAAAGTCGCTTAGATACTGTTCTGACCTCACTGATCAGAGGCCGCCGCCAGGAGGCCTCACTTTTTTCCGAAGCGCGTTCGCTCAGTATCAAACTTGATTTCATGGGCGTGGAACTCCTTCCTCAGCTGCATGTTAGCGAGCTCCGAATATCGATAGCGATCCAGGAGAATTCCTATGACAGTTCCTATTCCAGCCCGTGATAGCGATAGCGGCTTCGCCTCTGGCGCAGCGTTCTATAAAATTTCCTGGGGAGCGGTTCTCGCTGGTGTTGCGATCGCTCTCGCCGCGCAGTTCTTGCTCAACCTCCTGGGCGTTGGTATCGGCGCTGGCGTACTCGACCCGACCACCTCCGATAACCCGGAAGCGTCTAACTTTTCGATAGCAGGGGGCATTTGGTTCGTGCTTGCGGGGATCGTTTCAGCCTTCATCGGTGGCTATATCGCCAGCAGGCTATCGGGGCGACCCGACAAGCCGACTGGTGGGTTGCATGGTCTGACGACCTGGGCTGTGACCACGCTAGTCGTCTTATTCATGTTGACCACGTCAGTTGGCGCTTTGATCGGCGGCGCGTTTTCAGGGCTTTCGAGCGTTATCAGCGGAGCCGGACAAACGGCTACGACCGCTGTGGCAGCAAGTGCCCCGGCGATCTCCAGCGCAACCGATCCGATGGCCGGAATAGAACGGCAGGTCCGCGGATCGACAGGAAATGATCCCGAGGCCCTGCAAGACGCAGCAGTTGCTGCTGTCCGGGCGGCCATGACGGGAGATGAAGCAGCGGCTGAGGACGCCCGGACACGCGCTGCCGATGCAGTCTCACGCGCCCAAGGCATCCCTGTTGATCAGGCCCGACTGCAAGTCGAACAGTATGAGAAGACCTACCACGACAACATTGAATCCGCCAAAAAGCAGGCCGCAGAGGCCGCCGATCTCGCTGCCACGACGGTAGCAACAGGCGCAATCCTTGGCTTCCTTGCCTTGGCACTAGGTGCTGCCGCGTCATGGTTTGGCGGGGTTTCCGGCACGAGGGGCATTTTAAGGACCGACGACAAGCGTCACATCGAAGGCGTGTAATAACAGCTTTCGATGCGAAGCATGATTCTGCACATGGCGCCTTGCGGGGCTTTATGCTGCCGGGGATGTGGTACCCGGCCTTGATCAGATAGCCAGCGCGATGGGGCAAGCGGCGATTGCGGCAACAACCATTCGAAACGATATGAGCGCTTCGCGTACACTGTTGAGGTAGATATCGAGACACGGTTCATCCGCTTTCGACCCCCGGAGTTCACGACCTGCGATCGGGCAAAGATATTTTCTCAAGCCGCGGAACTCGTGAACCAATGGGATGTTCGACGTCTCTAACGAGGAGATGGAAATATGAGCAACCCAGAAGACGATGCCAAGGGCCAGTACGCGCCCTCGCAGGCAGACCGTAAAGCGACCGGTGTTCACAGCGCAAAACCTACCGTGATCACGGGTTCGGAAGATGCGACAGTTCATCGAGATCCACCCGGGAAAAAGTCCGAGAAGGATTTCGATCTGAACTACGATCCCGCAGAGCCAAACGAGCAGAATTCTCGCGGCTAGCCGTTATCATGGGCGGGAGCGAAAGCACCCGCCCCTCCCCAACAATACCGTCGCGAGCCGATACGGCACTCCGCGCATGCCGCATTCGAACACGAACGAGATGTAACACTGACATCGTTGCGTATCGTGTTGGGCTAAACCGGACCACCTTCCGCACCGACCAAAGTGTTGCGCGCCGAACAGAATTTCATCCACAAACTGAGGCAATCCATAAATGAGTGCGACTTGCACATCAGATCTACAGTCAGGCTCAAACGAAAAAGCTTGGCTGAAGATCCTCGCAAAATATCGACAGCCAGATGTTGGTCGCAGCGTCTATGAGCTTGCAATCACAGGGGTACCGTTCCTGCTGCTTTGGTTCGGCACCTGGTTTGCCGTCCATTTTGAGTTCTGGCCAGGCCTGGTTCTACTCGTGCCGGCGGCCGCATTTCTGCTGAGGCTATTCATGCTCCAACACGACTGCGGCCATGGCTCCCTCTTCGGTCGTCGTCGCTGGGACGACTGGACCGGAAGAGTGATCGGCGTCCTGACGTTGACACCCTACGATTACTGGCGTCGAGCCCACGCCGAGCACCACGCCTCGGCCGGCAATCTCGACGGACGCGGGGTTGGCGATATTACGACCCTCACTGTTCGCGAATATCATTCCCTGCCTACACGGGGAAAGGTCGCTTATCGGCTCTATCGGCATCCTGCCGTAATGTTTGGTCTCGGCCCAGCATTCCTGTTTCTGTTCAAACAAAGATTACCTTTCGGACTGATGCGCTCAGGCGCCCTTCCCTGGGTGTCGACACTCGCCACGAACGCCGCTGTTGCAGCCCTCGCTGTCGTGCTGATCTGGGCGGTGGGACTTGTACCTTTCCTCTTGGTTCATCTCCCAATCGTGTTGATTGCCAGTTCCGCAGGTGTCTGGCTTTTTTACGTTCAGCATCAGTTCGAGGATACACACTGGTCGAGGCCGCCGGAATGGAATTTCCCTTACGCAGCTATGCATGGAGCGTCACACTACGATCTCCCCGCGCCACTGCGATGGATCACCGGAAACATCGGAATGCATCATATCCACCATCTGTCGAGCAAAGTGCCCTTCTACAGATTGCCCGAAATTCTTCGGGATTACCCCGAACTGGCGAATGTGGGCCGGATCACCCTCCGTGATAGCCTTGCCTGCGTAAAACTCGTCTTGTGGGACGAGAAGACACAGCGACTAATCTCTTTGAAAGAAGCTCGGGCACAACAAAAAGGCGCGCCAACAGCGTCGCCGCCTGAAGCTCAACGTTCCGTGAAAGGATGATAGCAATGCACAATCTGAAAGAATTTGCCACGAGTTCCAACGGTGACCGATGGTTCCTCGGACGTAACGAGCAGAGCAGTGCAGCATTTGTTCTCCATCGAGGTAATCCTGCGTCGGGGGGGCATGAAACACGAAGCACTGTCGATTCATTCTTGGCGCAAGAGCCGAGGGGACCACAACACGACAGGCTCGCCGCCGCTCTTGCAGCTATCGAAGCGCCAGAAACTGCGGACGGCGGGGAGGAGGAAAAGACTCCATCACTGAAATTGGCCGAGGAATATCTCCGGCTAGGCGGCAAACGGCGAGCTAAGGTCGACGACAACATCGTCAACACGCGGCTATGGGAGGACGAACCCAAGGAGGCTTCGGAATTCTGGGATGTCAAGGTTGAGCCAATGGAGGAGAAGCAGCGCCGCGAGGTCGAACTCCATCTGCCCTCGATCAGCGATGACTGACGTCTCTATCCTGCTTTCTCGTTTAACATCTCCGCAAGTCGTTGCGCGTTTCTTATGGAATGACCGTCGCGATCATTATTGAAATACACCCAGACGGTTTTCGCAGACGAGCTCAAAATTCGGTCGGCCCAGACCTGCAGCTCTTGATCACTGTAGTCGTGACGATACCACTGGCTCACACCGTGAAAGCGGACATAGATGTCATCGGCGGTTTTTACGAGTTCGTCCGGTAACTTCGGACCACTGCACGAGCAGAAGATTATACCCGCGGACGAGAAGGCTTCGTACACCGTCGCATTCCACCAGCTTTTATGACGAAATTCCACGACATTGCGACGCCGCGGATCAAGCTGAGAAAGGATCGAGTGAAGAGTTTCGGCTGAGTATCGGACGCTCGGCGGGAGCTGGAACAGGAAACACCCCATTTGAGGCCCGAGCATATCCGCGATATAACCAAAATCCTGGATCAAGGTTTCCGTTTCATCGAAACGCTTGATGTGGGTGATGAGCTCACAGACCTTGATCGAGTAAACGAATCCCGGATCGGCCTGGCGGATCCACGTCTTAACCGCACCCACTGTCGGCCAGGAATAAAACGGCGCGTTCAGCTCGACCGTTTTGAAACGGCCCTCGTAGATCGAAAACCATTGGCTTGATGGCACGTCGGAGGGATACATGGCCCCTTTCCAATGCCAGTAATACCACCCGGAGCAGCCGATATGGACGTATCCGGATACCGGGTCAGACGCCACTGGTTCGAGCGTGGGCCGCGATATGCGAAGTTCGTGCATTCTGGCTGCGCGCGTGACATTGGCATCGCGCTGTTTTTGACGGCGCTCGGCTCGTCGGATGCGGCGCACAGCAATCTCGTCTTCCGATAGTTCACTCACCGTGCTTCTCGCGGTCCCACAGGGGAAGAGCGGTCATTCGATATGATGACCCAGTGGGGAGTTGGCGTAATCCGACAACAACGCAGCGACGTCATCGTAAATGGCAATCGCGCCAGCATTCCGCAGGAGCTCATCCGCAAACCCTCCGGACCGCAACGCCACTGTGGAAATGCCAATTTTGCGGGCCGCCTCGACGTCGTAGGGAGAATCCCCACCACCATCACTTCCTCGGCCGTAACACCCTTCAATTTTGCCAGCGCGGTCGAAAAGATATCGGGAGACGGTTTGGTGTTTTCCACTTCGCCGCCACTTGTCGTGGCGGCCACGAGCTCCCTGATATTCAGTTCGTCCATATAGTGACTGAGATCATCCTGCGAAGCCGAAGAGGCCAGTACGACCTGCTGCTGACATTCACTGGAATGTGCAAGCAGCTCGAAAGCGTGCCGGAACGGTTTGACAGACGCGCGATACTTGCGACGGAAAATCCCGCCCTGCAACTTTCCCAGTTCCTGACATGTTGCGGCATCAAGGTCCGGCACGAGCGCGGGTATCAGCATATCGGCGCCCTTGCCGATCTGAGCATGAATTTCCGGCCCTGAGAAGTTCATTCCGATGCTCTCAAATGCCTCGCGCCAGGCAAGCACGTGCAGGTCGTTGCTGTCCACGAGCGTGCCATCGATATCGAAAAGGATCGCCTTGACCTGCATTTCGGATCCCAATCATAAGATTTGTTTCAGATACCCGCGACGATTTGCGTAGCAGTTTCGCAACTGCGCAGACGGCTAGGCATGGCCGGCGCAAAAGTCGTCATCTTCAACACCAGTGGAGTATTTTGTCTTCGCTTGCCGGATTGAAGCGAGATGGACGGAGAGTGCTGATCTAAAAGCCAGTATCTCTTGCCGTCTTATGTGGGCCGCGGCAGCACGCAACAGCATTTTCGAACTTTCGTCGACCATGAGACCTTATTGTCCACCAATCACGAGGGCAAATTTGAGCAGAGCTGTTAGTTTCAGGTATGCATAGCCTTGGACAAATAACTTTGCCGGACGGTTGATACCCATCTCGATACTAAGAGGATGAGGGTCGCTTTCTGACCATTGCCTTGTCGATGCCCTTCTTCGCCTCCTCTGCGAGTTTTTTGCGATTTTCGTCAGCGTTCTCGCCAGTTCTGCCGGCATCGCTTTCCGCGTCAGGCTTGTTATCGGTCATTGGTCCACCTTTCATCGCGGTGCGAACCGCCGCGGGCAGCCATAGTTCCACAAGCGCTCATGTTATTTTGAGGTGATGCGAGAAGTTTCGGCTGTTGAACACACATCGCGGAATCACAACAATAGGCTGCTAGGCGTCTCAGCCGGCTATTGACTACTGAACAGTCAAAGTGTCGATCGCAACAACCCTTCAGCGACTGCGACAACGGCTCACGAGCTGCGGGTCAATTCTTGGGGAATGTGGATATCGATACGAAGTCCACTGTCACGCCAGTTCCAGGCCACCTGCCCATGAAGTTGTCGTTCGACGAGAGTTCGTACAATCTTGGTGCCGAACCCTTCATTGTGTTTATCGCCGCCGAAAGGTTGGGTTTCCTCTGCCCAAGTAATTTCGACGCTGCCACCCGGCTGAATGTCCCATACGACGGCAACAGACCCCCTACCGACGGCCGCCGCCCCATACGTCAGCGCGTTGGTTGCCAATTCATGGAAAGCGAGAGAGAGAGGCTGCACGGCGTCCGGCGTTATAAAAAGGACGGGCCCCTTGAATTCACAGACATTCTGCTGGGGATCCGGAAACTGCGCCAGGATCAGTCTACGAAGGTCGACAGCAACCCAACCTGCTTCGGAAAGGAGAGTGTGCGCCGCTGAAATCGCATGAACGCGGCGCTGCACCGCAATGGCATAATCCGCCGGCTCAGTTGCTCGGCTCAGACGCACAATGCTTTCCACAATCGCGAGGGCATTTCGCGCTCGATGATCAACCTCCATGAGCAACCGACGCTCGGAGGCCTCGAGTTCCTTCATCTTCCGGAAATCAGTCACATCCAGCTGAGAGGCGAAGTAGTAGGCAAGCTGCTGATCGTCATCTCTGATCGGGCTGAAATGCAACTCGTTCCAGAACGCCGTTCCGTCTTTCTTATAGTTCAGAATGTCGACCGTAGCCTCAAGCTCACCGGCTATGGCATATCGAAGTTGGTCGACAACAGCTCGATCCGTATTCTCTCCCTGCAGAAACCTGCAGTTACCTCCAAGTACCTCTCTACTCTCATACCCCGTCAGGTTGAGAAACGCCTTGTTGGCAAGAATGATCGGGTGATCGGGATGGCGGGCATCAGTGAGGACAAGCGGCATACGCGTTCGCTCAAATGCAGCTGCGGATTGCTCCTTGTAATCACGAATCCCGTGTGGAGCTGCGGCCGTAGGCTTGTCGCCATGGGCTATCTGGCACATGCCACCTCATTCAAATGCTGAGCGTAACTCCACAACGAGGTTGTTGTTTCATGGGATATTTTAGGCCCGCCATCACCAGGATTATCATTGCTCCAGCAACAGCCTTAGCCCATCAATCAGCGTCGACTGCAAGTCAGGATCTGATTGACGAGTTAATGTCCTTGAAAATCGAAGCGTCACCGTCGTCGATCATTGGAACTCAAGAATGGCAACAGCTACTCCTCTCGCGCCCCGTCACGGGCTCTGAGAGACGGCGAATAGATCGCCGCCCCGAGCATCGCCGTCCGGAATAAGGGGCTAGGACATTAACTCGTCGATGAAGGGCGTTCGCCGTCTTTGAACGATTGGGCTTCCTCGCGTATGCGATCGTGCGCGACGTCGTGAACATCTGCCGCAACTGAAACGGCCTTATTATAGGCCTCCGAGGCGATGCTTCCAGCTTTATCAAATGTTTTGGAAGCTTCAGCCGATACACGCATTTTGACACCGTCAGCGGCATCGCCAAGCGCTTCATCCTCCATCTGGGTCCGGGGAAGAGCGGCGCCGATTGCAGCACCGACGGCGAAGGCGAGCGCGCCGCCCACAAGTGGTTGATCCTTAAAATGCTTCTGAATGGCCTCATTGAACTGCGCGCCGGTGTGGGCTGCACTGTGCCCAGCGTCAGACAGTGTCTGGCCTGTCTTGCCTGCCGACCGCGTCAGATCGCTCCACGTATTTGAGACCCAACCGGACGCCTCTTCAAACAGCTTCCCCGCTTCGTCACGCAGGTCATTGTACTGACGCCCGGTAGCGTCGGCGAAGCCTCGAAAGGTCTTGCCGCTCTCATCGACAAAATGTCCTGCACGACGCCCTGTCTCGTCTGTCAGCGCCTTATACTGGCTGCCACCACCATCCGTGAAATGGCTATAGCGCTTATCTCCGTCGATCCTGACTGGTCCCGATCGGCGAAGGTCCCCTTTGACGATTGCTAGCGGATACTCCTCCTTACCTCGACTGGCAGAAGATGAAATGTTTGTCTTCGGACCCGCCATCAAACATGCAAGTCCGACGCCCAGCAGTGCCATGGGCATAGGGTTGTTTCTGACCGCTGCACCGAGATTGGACACGTACTCGCCTCCGCCGCTCGATTTGGCGTAATTGAGAATTTCATCTACCAACTGTCCGGGCGACATGCGTTGCCGGATCGCGTCAAGCCGGTCTTCGATGCGACGGCGGTCTTCAGCAATTTCTTGCTCGATTTCCGCAGAATTTCGATTTTCTGAAGTGTAGGCCATCACGTTCTATCCTTCACGATTTTCGCATCCTGATGAAGCGAGGCGGTGGTGCGGTCGAGCTTGAGGTTGCCGCCCTGGAACGCCGCAAGGCCGCGGGTGATGAGGCCCCACGCAACCAATGCGGCGACAAGGCCGACAACAACAGATGAAAGGGCATCAGCGTTGTGTTCTGCCATGCCTTGCGCCACCAGAAATGCGGCAAGTCCATTCACCAAGGCCGCCAACAACACGCCGACGGCGCATATTGCGAGGACCAGACCGGCGGCGAATGCCTCGACGCCGACCAGAGCATGCGCGATTTTTTCGGAGGCTTCAGTCTTTGCGAGATTGATCTCCTTGCGAAACAGCCCGGAAATATCCCCGACAAGGCCGGTTACGAGTTCCGAGAGCGATCTTTCTTCCGTTGAGTTAGCCATTGCTGCGATCCTCTCTGCTGTATTGGCTTGTTGAAGCCGCACCAGACGGGGTGATCCCGATGGATACAGGAGCGGTGGGATTTTGCTCCGCTCTTGTTTTGCCGGCTGTGGATGGGCCATGTGCAGCCGAAGCGGTAATAAACCGGCTGGCGGCCAGGCCAGCAATGGCCGCGACTCCCAGAAAGGCAAGCGGCTGCTTGCGGCCAAAGTCTTCAGCCATTCCAGCGATCTCCGCCAGGCTGCGATCCTGAATGTTGTCGGAAAACGTCTTCATTGAGGTACCGATGCTGCGAGCAAACTTGCTCAAATCCCGATCGTCACCTTGTTCGAGTTCTTGTGCCACCCTGCCGATCGCAGCGGCAACGCTGCTCACCTTGCCAGCAATCAAGTTTTTCTGGCCCTCGACCGAGGCCTTGGCTTTTTCGGACGCACCAGACAGTTCTTGTCGCGCAAAATCGGACGCCGAACTAAAATCATCAGACAGTTTCTGTTTGATGTCGCCCGCCGCAGCGCCTCTCTCGACGATACCGTCGGCCTTTGAAGGGCTGTCCTTGTCAGGACCAGGGGCGGTCCGGCCGGAGCTGAAGCCCTGATTTATGTCCGTCATGAAACTCTCCCTTGAATGATCGGTCGTCATGCGACCGGCGCTCGAACCAGAGGAAGTTCGAATAGTTCCTTCAGCACAGACAAGATTATCGTTCGTCCATAGTCATCGAAATTATCCCGCATCCGGGCGCGGAAAAAAGGAACCATCTGCCACACCTCTTGTTAGCAGCACAGGAGAGGAGCTTTCGTTATGAGCGTTGCTATACGGACTGCCGGTGGGCAGGATACAACGGACCAATCGCCGCGATGGGAGGGCCCGGAAGAAATGCGCCCATGTGGCTATCTCACTGCGAAGGACAATCCCGACGCGGACAGAGACGCAGTCAACGACATTTGGACGCTCGAATTGGGTTACACCGAAGCTGCGGGACTCTTCAGACCACGCTTGATGAAGAACAGGAAACCGACCTGACGCTCTCGTCAATCGCCACGTCTGTGGTGAATCAGAACGCCGAGGGCTAATCTTCGGTCATTTTCATGCATACCAAGATATCCAAAGTTTTTAGGTCGCCGCCATTGGCGGCGTCATTCACACCCGGACGCATATTCTGGGGAGGCTTCACCATACGAGCATTGGAGCAATCGTGATCGATACGAGTAGGATTTTTGAGTTGGACCCAGATCTCACTGAACATTGCAAAAAAACCGGCTTTAATTCTGGCCTTCAGCGCTGAGGACCGCCCACTGATGGTCGGTGCGGGAAGACCACGTAATATCATCGTCATTAGCGACTTCCAGGACGGCCCTCCCTGCAGGGCGGACGTTCCGCCGGCGAGCTTGTTTCGCCGGCAATGGATGGAGGGCTCTCGAGGAGACCCACCGGATCCGTCACGGTCATCAGTGCCGGTGGACGTGGACGGTGGGTATATAGAGCGGTTCCCCCTCGCCGTTCTCAAAAGCGGCTTGGCCGACGCTGCCGAAATATGGACCCATTGGCGAGGAGAGAGCCCTCCGTCGGATCGTTGGGAAAATCCAATCTTACGAAGGCGAGCGTTCCGGATGAACGGGCCCGACGCGCCGTTTCGCTCCAATGATATGCTCGGTTACCTGCAAGCATTTGGGGCCCCGACGATTTTATGCGTTTGGGGCCTCGGTGTTAATGAAGATATCCTATCGGCTTGCCGCGACAGCTTCAAGATCTACAACTCGATTGACGCGCCCGCGCTGCGCGTTCCAATTGAGGTCAGCCGCCATTTTGATCTAGTCCTTACTGGTGCGGAGTGGCAATCGGAAGCAGTACGCGCACGTCATCCGCGGATGCGGACAGCCATTATGCCGATAGGACCAGAGTTCGCCTCCGGCAGCACTTTCAGGCCCCTCGGTCTGCCGAAAACCTATGATGTGATCTATGTCGCCGCAGCACAGCCGTACAAGCGGCACGATATTCTGTTCGAAGCTTTGCGAAAGCTGCCCCGGTCGATCAAGGCGTTATGCGTCTGCGGTTATGGCGAAATGATAGGTGACCTTCATGACCAAGCGCGCAGCTTGGCGATCAACGTCGATTTCGTCGATCCGCCGGGAGTTCCATTTGGTGAGGTTAATCGACTGATGAACCAAGCCAAAGTCGGAGTGGTCTGCGGGGTCAACGATGGGGCTCCCGCCATCTTGACTGAATACATGTTGGCAGGTCTCCCCGTTCTCGCCAACGATCAGCTGTGTTGCGGGCTGCAGTACATCACGTCTGAGACAGGCCGCACGTCTTCGCAGGATAGGTTCCATCAAGGCATAAGCGACATGCTGGAGGTGCACGACAGCTTCCACCCTCGCGATACCGTCCTTCGAAACTGGGCCTGGCAGCACAGTATACAAAAACTCGAGCGGATCATCGACGGTTCTTAGCCGGATATATTTTGCGGCGGTTGGAACTCGTGGACAAATCCTCTGTTCGAGGGGCTGGCGACCTTGGGGTGTTCAATGAATTTAGTGAGTGCATTTACGCAATCGTCCAATGTGAGCGTGCCGGCCAATGCTCCTCTCGTCTGCTTTTCTCACCTAAGGTGGGATTTTGTACTGCAGCGACCACAGCATCTCATGCAACGTTTCTCACTGGAGCGTCAGGTCTTCTTTTTTGAAGAATTCATTCCGAGCGATCATCATCTGCCATACCTGGAGATCCACCCATTCGAAGGAACTAGCGTCAAGGCAATCCGTCCGCGCGTTCCCCATTGGTGGAGCGAAGCCGATCGAGAGGCTGCTCTTTCCCGCCTGCTGGACGATCTGCTGGCATTGCATGGCGGCCGGAAACCTGTCCTCTGGTTCTACACGCCGATGATGTTCGGCTTTGCCAAGCATGTCGAAGCCGCGGCCGTCATCTATGACTGCATGGACGAGCTGGCCAATTTCAAGCTGGCTCCCGCAAACATTAGGGAAACGGAAGACGCTCTGATTACCCGCGCGGACGCGGTCTTCACCGGCGGTTTCAGCCTTTACGAGGTGAAGAAACATCGGCACGACAATATCCATCCCTTCCCGTCGAGCGTCGATGCCCATCACTTCCGCAGGTCCCGTTGCAGATTGCCTGAGCCGGTGGACCAGGCGGCCATCCCTCACCCCCGCCTTGGGTACTACGGCGTCATCGATGAAAGGCTGGATCTTGAATTGATCCGCTCCACGGCGGCAGCGCGGTCCGGCTTTTCATTTGTCTTTCTCGGACCTGTCGCCAAGATTTCGCCCGACGATTTGCCCCAGGCGCCCAACATCCATTACCTCGGGCGCAAAACCTATGCCGATCTGCCGGCCTATCTGTCAGGTTGGGACGTGGCCCTAATGCCATTTGCCCTGAACGAGGCAACCCGTTTCATCAGCCCAACCAAGACACCCGAATATCTTGCGGCCGGCCGGCCGGTCGTCGGCACGCGTGTCACCGACGTCGTGCGCACCTATGGCAACGTGCCCGGCGTATTCCTGGCCGACGGTGTAGAGAATTTCGGGAAAGCCTGCGATGCCGCACTGGCAATGACACGATCGAGCAGTAACTGGCTGCAGGCCGTGGACGAAGTTCTTGCGCAGTCGTCTTGGGACGCCACATTCGACAGCATGTCGGCTTTGGTCGAGCAGGCAGTCTCGTGCAGCGCCACCGTGCCTCCTCCGCCCAAAAGACTGTTGCTGCGCAATCCTCGGCGTACCGAACCGGAAAAATACGACTATCTGATCGTGGGAGCAGGTTTTGCGGGATCGGTTCTGGCCGAACGCCTGGCCGACGGTTCGAACAAGAAGATCCTGGTCTGCGACAAGCGGCCCCATATCGGCGGCAATGCCTACGATCATTACGACGAGGCCGGCATCCTGGTACACAAATACGGGCCGCATATCTTCCATACCAATAGCGAGGATGTCTTTGCTTACCTGTCACGCTTCACCGCATGGCGACCCTACGAACATCGTGTGCTGGCCCAGATCGGCGATCTGCGTCTCCCTGTCCCGATCAACCGCACAACCCTCAACGGCCTCTACGGTCTCGATCTCTCCACGGAAGCAGCCGCGGCCCTGTTTCTGGCGGGCCGAGCCGAACCATGTGATCCGATCGTGACGTCGAAAGACGTCGTGATATCGCAGGTTGGATCAGAACTTTATCGCATGTTTTTCGAAGGTTACACCCGCAAGCAATGGGGCCTCGATCCGTCCGACCTCGACCGTTCGGTAACGGCGCGCATCCCGACCCGCACCAACGAGGACGACCGCTATTTCCTCGATACGTTCCAGGCCATGCCGCTTGATGGCTACACCCGCATGTTCGAGCGGATGCTGGACCATGAGAACATTAGAGTAATGCTGGACACCGATTTTGCGGAACTCGATCAGGCGGGCTTGGCCAGCCACACGATCTTCACCGGACCTATCGACGAATATTTCGGGCACAGGTTCGGACGCCTGCCCTATCGCAGCCTGAAATTCCGTCACGAGACGCATGATGCGAGGCGGTTACTGCCGGTCGGCGTCGTCAACTTCCCTTCGCAGGACGTGCCGCACACGCGCGTCACCGAATACAAGCATCTGACCGGTCAGGTTCATCGCAAGACCAGCATCAGTTATGAATATGCCTGCGCGGAGGGGGATCCCTATTACCCCATCCCCCGCCCGGAGAACCAGGCGCTCTACAAACGCTATGGGGAGCTGGCGCGCGAGCGGGATGACGTGACCTTCGCTGGGCGGCTGGGCACCTATAAATATTACAACATGGACCAGGTCGTCGGGCAAGCGCTCGCCACCTACAGGCGCCTGCAGAAACGACATGATGTCGGCGGGGTCTTGGCCGATGTCCAGCGTGACTGAAAAGCCGCGTATCCTTCTGGCGACCGACAGTCGGGATCCATCCGGCATGGGCGAGCATATGCTGGCGCTTGCCCGTGGACTGAGCCCGCAATGGGACGTCGGCATCTGCTTGATCTCGGAGGATCGCGCAGGCTTGTTGCCCCGCGCCGCTCGCCATGGACTGGGCGTCAGGATTGCGCGAGATCAACACGAGTTCTGCCGTTGGATGGCAACTGCCTCGCTCGATCTCCTGCATGTCCATGCCGGGATCGGCTGGGAGGGGCATGACTTGGCCGCAGCCGGATTGGCCGCGGGCATCCCGGTCATCAGGACCGAGCATCTCCCCTATATGCTGACCGACCCCGAACAGCAGGAGCGATACCAACAGCAGACGCGGGACCTCGCCCACCACATCGTCGTCTCCACCGCCTCGGCTGCAAGCTTCCATGACCGGATCGAGCCGACACGCATGACGGTGATCCGCAACGGCATCTTTCCCCTTGCGCCGACACGCGCTTCGTCGCGGATCAGGCGGGAGATGGGATATGAAAGTCGGATCGTCCTGCTGACGATCGCGCGTTTCACGCCCCAGAAGGACCATGCGACCCTGCTGTATGCCCTGCCCGGCATCATCAAATCCTACCCTTCCGTTGTCCTGCTACTGGTCGGCTCGGGCAACGAGCAGGAGACGCTGAGGGTACTGGCGACCGCGCTGGATATTGCTGACCATGTCCACTTCCTCGGGCAGCGGACGGACGTCGCCGACATCATGGCGATCGCCGACCTCTTGATTCTCCCTTCCCGCTTCGAAGGCTTGCCGCTTGTGGTTCTGGAGGCCATGTCGCTTGGGGTTCCGGTGGTTGCGACGCGAATTGGCGGGACCGAGGAAGCGCTGGGCGAAAATCACCCTTTCTTCGCCAAACCCGGCGAACCGCAGTCGATGGCCACTGCCATCGCTGACGCGCTGGCCGAGCCTCACCGCCTTGCGGTAGTCGGGCAGGCCGGAAGCGACCGTTTTCAGACCAGTTTTTCCGCTCACCGAATGGCTGTTGAGACGGGCGCGGTCTACGACCGTTTCGTTAGCAGGCCGGCCAGCCAAATGCAAAAGGACAATTCCATGAAAAAGACCCGTCTCGCCTTCATCGGCGCCGGGGGCATTGCCCAGCGGCACCTAGACATTCTGGCAGGCTTCGACGATGTGGAGCTCGCCGGTTTTGCTGATCCCGATATCGCCCGCGTCGACCATGCGGCCATGCGCTTCGGCGCGAAATCCTTCCAGCATCATCGCGACATGCTGGACGCCGTGAGCCCGGACGCCGTATACGTCTGCATTCCGCCCTTTGCCCATGGCGAGCCGGAGCGCGATCTGATCGAGCGCGGCATTCCATTCTTCGTCGAAAAACCCGTTTCTCTCGACCTCCCGACTGCCGAGGAGATCTCCAAGGCTGTGACGGCCAGCGGGCTGATCACGAGTGTCGGATACCACTGGCGTTATCTCGATATCGTCGATGAGGCGAAAGGCCTGCTGGCCGAAAACCCCGCCCAACTTCTTTCGGGCTACTGGCTGGATTCCACCCCGCCGCCGCAATGGTGGTGGAAGCAGGACAAGTCCGGCGGCCAGATGATCGAGCAGACGACGCATCTTCTCGATCTGGCACGTTTTCTCGTCGGCGAGGTGACCGAGGTCTACGGGCGCGTCGGCCACCAGGAGCGGCCGGAATTTCCCGGGCTCGACGTGCCGACGGTCACCACCGCAAGCCTCACCTTCGAGGCCGGCGTGGTCGCCAACTTTGCCTCGACCTGCCTGCTTGGCTGGAACCATCGCGTCGGCCTGCACATCTTTGCCGATCGCCTGGCCATCGAACTGACCGACCGCGATATCATGGTCGATGTCGGGCGCGGGCGGCCGATGCGTGGCGCCAATGGCGATCCCGTCTGGCGCGAGGATCGCGACTTCATCGATGCCGTCAGCGGCGGCGAAAACCGCATCCGCTGTTCCTATGCCGATGCGCTCGTCACCCACCGGCTGGCGCTGGCGGTTGTCGCGTCGGCGCGCAGCGGCGAACCCGTGCGGCTGGCCGTACCAGATACGCCGCGCATTCCACCTTCGCCCCTGCGGTTCCAGCCGCGGGTGGAGGCGCCGCAGGGCCTACCGCTCGGTCATCGCAAGGTGCGTTCGCTCGGTGTCGAGGCGCCCGGCCGGGCTTATTTCTTCGAATACGAGGAAGGCCCGACGGCCGATGGCCATGTGCGTCTCGAAACGCTCTATACCGGTTTGTCGGCCGGAACCGAGCTCACTTTCCTGAAAAACACCAACCCGTATTTCCGCTCCCGCTTCGATGGCGGCCGCGGCGTGTTCGTCGAGGACGAGCCCGACCTGCTTTATCCCGTTCCGTTCCTTGGCTACATGGAGGTGGCGCGGGTATCGCAGTCCCGGGCAGGCGACTTCTGCGACGGGGCGGTCATGGCCTCGGCCTACGGACACAAGAGCGGCCACACGGCGGATCCTTCCCATGACGTGCTGATCCCGCTGCCCGAGGGGATCGATCCAGTGCTCGGTGTGCTGGTGGCGCAGATGGGCCCTATCTGCGCTAACGGCATCCTGCACGCAGATGCGGAAGCGTTCGGAATGCACGTTCCCGCGCTCGGCGCCGGCGTGAAGGGCCGTCCGGTCCTTATCATCGGTGCCGGCACCGTCGGACTGATGACCGCGCTGTTTGCGAGGCAACTCGGCGCCTCGGATGTCGTCATCACCGACCCGTCCGACTTCCGCCGCGGCAAGGCGGAGGCAATGGGCCTTACCGCCATGACGGAGGATCAGGCCTGGCAACATGCCAAGGCACGCTGGCATGACGGCGCCATGGGACGCGGGGCGGATCTCGTATTCCAGACCCGCGCCCATGCCGGCAGCCTACAAACGGCGCTCAAGGCCTTGCGGCCGCAAGGCACGGTCATAGACCTGGCTTTCTACCAGGGCGGCGCCGATCATTTGCGGCTGGGTGAGGAATTTCATCACAACGGCCTCAACATCCGCTGTGCGCAGATAAACCGGGTTCCCCGCGGGTTCGCGCCGCTCTGGGATCGTCGCCGGCTTGCCCGCGCGACCCTCGATCTGCTGGCGAAGGAGGGCAAGATGATCCGCGAGCATATGATCACCCACATCGTGGCGATGGACGACGCCCCAGCCTTCCTCACCGACCTGATCGAGAACCGGCCGGACTTTCTCCAGGTCGTGTTTAAGGTGGGCGAATGAGCGTGGAATTTCACCCCCTCCGCATCCTGTTCGTCTTCGCCTGGCTGGTCGTCGGCGGAGAGGAAACCGAGGTGCGTCTGCTTGCACGAAACCTGGACCGCAAGCGCTATCGCATCGAAGTCGTCGCTTGCTTCCGCAAGCCCGGCATGCCGGAACAGACCCATGAACAGCTGCGGTCGCTGGGTGTCGATATCGACACCGCGCCCTACGAATTGTCGTTCGACGACACCGTCGCCTATCTCGCCGGCAAGATCCCCGGCTACGACGTCATCATTTCGTGCCAGAACGTCGCCGATATCTATCCGGCGCTGGAGCGCCTGCATCTTCGCCCACCGCTGATCGAGCATGGCGGGCTCGTTTCCGAAGCGCTGGCGGGACCGAAGCATTTCACCACCCGTTATGTCGGCGTATGTCGTTCGATCCGCGATGCCGCAGCGTCGCTGATGACCGGCCGCGAGCAACATGCCGTCGAAATCCCCTCCATGGTCGATCTTTCCGCCTTCGACCCGCTGCATCGATACGCTGCCCGGACCGCTCTCGGGATTGGCGACGATCAGGTGCTGATCGGCTGGGTGGGCCGTCTCGACCCGAAGAAGAATGTTGAGGACTTCATTGAGGCGGCGGCGCTGGTTCATGCCGTGGATACGCGCGCGCGCTTCGTCGTCGTCGGCGGACCGGACGCGTTCATGTCGGATTATGCGGCGAAACTGAGGACACTGGCGACCGCACGGGGCCTCGACGGCGTGCTGCAGTTTAAGGGCGACCGGAAGGACATCCCTTCCCTGCTGTCGGCATTCGATATCTTCACCTGGCTTTCGCGTGGCGAGGGAATGCCGCACGTCATCGCCGAAGCGGGCGCGGCCGGTCTCCCGGTGATCGCGACGCCCGACAACGGCGCGCTGCAGCAGATCGAGGATGGCGTCTCCGGCCTCTTCGTCCCCTTTGGCGATGCCGCGGCAATTGCCGGGCAGATGCGGTTGCTCATCGCAGTGCCGGATCGCCGGCACGATCTCGGCGCCGCATTGCGGCACAAGGTCGAGACCACCTATTCGGTCGAGGTCGTCATCCCGCAATGGGAAAAACTGCTTCAGGAGGTGCTTGTCGAACGGATTGCAGCCAAACCGTCCGGTCTCTTCCGGTCATTTCTTCAGGGCGGGTTCGAATGTTCGAGCCATCGCCTCCGGCCAGGGGAGAATGGGGCCGAGGGCCGACGCCTCGACATGATCGCGGCCATCGGCCACGACACCCATGCCGCACAGGATTATCGACAGCTTGCCGGCTTCGGTATCCGCACGGTGCGTGACGGATTTCGATGGCACCTGATCGAAAAGGCGGGCAGCTATGACTGGTCGAGTATCCGGCCGATGCTGCGGGCCGCCAAGGATGCCAAGACCCAGGTGATTTGGGACCTGCTGCATTACGGCTGGCCGGACGATCTCGACATCTGGGCACCGCGTTTCGTCGACCGGTTCGCACGCTATTGCGCCGCCTGCGCCCATGTGGTTCGGGAGGAAAGCGACGACGTCCCCTTCTATTGTCCCGTCAACGAGATTTCGTTCTTTTCCTGGGGTGGCGGAGATGCGGGTTATCTCAATCCATTCGCCCATGGCCGCGGCTTCGAGCTGAAGGTGCAGCTCGCCCGCGCCGCGGTCGCGGCCATGGATGCCGTGCTGGCTGTCGATCCACGCGCCCGTTTCGTCCATTGCGACCCCATCATCAATGTCATCACCGATCCCTCGCGACCGTCCGATGCGGGCGTTGCGGAAGGA
The DNA here is from genome assembly GCF_044987325.1 of Rhizobium sp. ZW T2_16. Taxonomy (NCBI): domain Bacteria; kingdom Pseudomonadati; phylum Pseudomonadota; class Alphaproteobacteria; order Hyphomicrobiales; family Rhizobiaceae; genus Rhizobium; species Rhizobium sp. ZW T2_16. The sequence continues at coordinate 54,489 of NZ_JBJDRG010000015.1, read as the reverse complement.
CATCGGCAGTCACAGTTCCAAGGCTGGGACCTGATCGCCGGGCGGATATGGCCGCAGATCGGCGGGAACGAGCGTTATCTCGACATCGTCGGCGTCAACTACTACTTCAACAACCAGTGGATCCACGGCGGACCAATGGTCGACATCGGCGATCCGCTTTACAAGCCACTCAGCAAGCTCCTGATCGAGACCTATGCGCGTTACGGGAAGCCCATGCTGATTGCCGAGACTGGGATCGAGGCCGCGCGGCGTGCGGCGTGGTTCCAATATGTCTCAACTCAGGCTGATCTCGCTATGAAAGCCGGCGTGCCGTTAGGAGGCATCTGCCTTTACCCGATCGTCAACCATCCCGGTTGGGATGACCAACGACCCTGCGAAAATGGTCTGCTCTCGGCAGCCTTCAGCACAACGGGGCGAGAGATCCATCAGCCGCTGGCAGATGCCATCGAGAGCTACAGCTTAGGACCGTATCGATAGGGACTGAAAGTCCTCGAACCGAAGCAGATAAATCTCGAGCCCTTTGGGCTCTTGAGCCAACTCGAGCCTGACACATCTCATACATTCAGGTCGGACGAGCAAGTCATTGAGATATTCCAGTTTCTTTCAAAAAAAGCTTAGAGCAATGACAATGGTCCCTGCACTATCAGCCCTTCCAGCCCTACAGCTCCGGCCTACCCCGTAATTCGCGCGAGCATAGATGCCTTGCGGATGCGCCGAACAAGAATGGCGCCGCGCGGCGATGGGAGCCGGAACCTGACGACGTCTCCGTCATCAATGAAGATCATGTGATTACCGCAAATGAGACAGATGTCCTTTTAATGGCTGCCAGAGGTGCGTAGCCCCTTGCGTAGTTCGGCGAGAACCTCGCCGCATTTCATCTCGGTTTTGGGCGGTGAAAATGAGGCAAATGGGCGCTGCAATCTTTGACGAAATTCGCAACAAATCGGCACATCAGTTCGGCTTTGAGAAACCGGTGTTCTCAATGAATACTTCAGCGCCGGTATGACTTGGGATGAGGTGATAAAGGCACGCCAAACGGGCGGCGTGCTCATGTTGCCAGTGGGCTGGCCTTATGGTGTCTGGCGCGACTGGATGATGGACCATGCAAAAAACACCCGCGCGTCTCGCCTACTTTGGACAGCCTCGCGATTTTGAGCTTTCAAGCGCAGATCTATGCCGGCATCATTACCTTCAGCGGCGCCTCCGGCGGGGGCCTCATCCGAGGCACACTCGGCGCAGCGGCGATGATGCTCGTGCTTGGGCGGCCTTACGGCGCGTTTCTCAAGTTCGTGCGCCAGTTATTTGGTCTTCCATCTCTTCCATCCACCGGGAGGATCGAAGCCTATGTCGCTCGGCACGGGACCCTAACCACCCGGATATCCGGCGTGGTAATTGTCCAGGCCGGCCACCCTTCAAGAGAGATACCGCCGGTCGAGTTCGATGAGTGCGTCCCGCACATCATCAATCGATACTGCTTCCGGCGTACCTGGTAACTGTCGAAGTGCCGGTCTCGAATCTAAGGAGTAGAGATCGGATGCCCAAGCGGCCAATATGGTACGCTTGTCATCAACAGACAGCGCTGAGGTTTCTACCACATCGCTAGGCCGCTGGAGTTGCAGGCCTTGCATCAAAACTACAGGCCCTATGGAAACAGCTTTGTCGGCCAGTTGTTGAAAAGTCGTTGCGTCCATGACCACGCCCTCACTGCACATGGGGATCCGTGTTGTTACGCGACCGAGCCGCCACAACCGCCGGCGTCCCGACCGTTACTAGATCATGCTTTTGTGCGAAAGCCACAAAGAACCCTCGCGCAGTCTCTGCTTCGATCTCGCCACGCAGTGCTGCCTGGCACGCGTTAAGGGCGACAGCGTGAGCCCTGTCTCTGAGTGAGCTTGGCCACTCAACAAGGTTTCGGTAGGCATCTGTCACCCCGCGAACTTGCGCCGGGAACCCCAGGCCGACAAGAATGGTGACGGGTTCTTTGAACATATCGGGTTTCATCATTCTCTCCTTCCCTACCTGGAATGTTGACGGGCGCCATCGCAACGGCGCCCTGACCTAATGTACGAGTTTCAGGATCACGCCGCTTTTTGGGCTTCGATCTGTGCTGGAGCGGCAGGGGTCAGCGTAGGTGCGCTCTGGATCGAAATCTTCCGCGGTTTCAGAGCCTCTGGGATTTCACGCACAAGCTCGATCGTCAGAAGACCGTTGTTCAAGTCGGCCCCATCCACGCGCACGTGATCAGCCAGTTCGAAGCGGTGCTCGAACGGACGACCTGCAACGCCGCGATGCAGATAGCCCTCCGACGGAGATTCTTGCTTCTTGCCGGTGACTGTCAGCAGATTGGACTGGAAGGTGATGTTAAGATCGTCCTGAGCGAAGCCCGCGACCGCGATCGAGATACGGTAGGTGTCGTCATCCGTTTTGACGATGTCATAGGGAGGCCAGTCGTTCGACGAGCGAGCGCGCTGCGCGTTTTCGAGAAGATTGACGATCCGGTCGAAGCCGACGCTCGAACGGTAGAGCGGTGCGTAATCATACGATGTTGCCATAGCCATATCCTCCTTGAAGCAACATGGGTACGGGAATGCCAAAAGCGGCGCTCCCGGCAAAGCCAGCCCATTATCCAGCGGCTGGCGACATTCGATTTTGGTTTGCCGATATTGCGATTCAAGATCTGTCGCGAAAAAAATCGACGGTATTAGTGGATCGAGCGGCTTAGGACGCGATGGGGATAAGTGGCCTTGAACTGCGATATCATTGCACATGCCCGCTGCAACAGGCGCGCAGCCGTTTCAGGCGTATCGCGCGCAAGGTCATCAGCGTTGGCACGGATCGCCTGAGCCAAGTTTGCAGACATCAAGGCGAAACGTCCCTCACCATACACCAGAGCGTCCTGGGACGTTGTCTCAAGCCACCGGGCGAAATCGATAATGATTTCTTCTCTTTCGGAAACGCTCGCGTTTTTCATGATCTCGATATTCTGTTCCATGCGGTCTCGACTCCATACAGACGTGGGAAAACGACCGAGCTCATCAAGCCTCGGCCGCCGCTCAGCTAGGAGACCAAGAAATCGAATTCAAGGTTCACTGCAGCTTGAATTCGCCATCGACGCGCCGCCATTCATTCGGCCCGATCAGGCACTGGTGGCTATAACGAACAGAGTGCAGAGGCCCATCGAGAGAGGCCTGCCAGAAATCCAGGAACTTGCGCATCTCGGGGAAATCGGGTGCGAGATCGTAGTCTTGCCAGACATAGGTCTGAAGAGCGAATTCAAAGTCCGGGATACGATAGAGGATTTGTGCGGTTGTAAGGCCGTAGCCATTGAGCTGCCGCTCCAGGTCCGATGAGAATTGCATGCTTCATCTCCGTTTCGTGACACTGCGAAGGTGACCCAAATTATGACCGACTTCAAGATGGAACCATTATTGTTGTCGAATTTACTCAACGATTGCAGTGCGTTAGCAGCCGACACGGCCGAGTGCTATTTTCTTCAATTCACGCTCTTGAAATCGAAATATCTCAAAAATAAATTTTGCCCGCGAGCGCTCGACTGAGGTTCGCACCCGTCCGGATTGGTCACCCGGTCCGGCCAGGGTCTTCAACGTCATCATTTTTGCTCAACGGAGGAAAACATGTCGTTCCGACCGCTTCATGATCGCATTCTCGTCCGCCGGGTCGAATCCCAGGAAAAGACCAAAGGCGGCATCATCATTCCGGATACCGCCAAGGAAAAGCCATCCGAGGGCGAAGTCGTCGCCGTCGGTCCTGGTCCGCGAAACGAAACCGGCCAGATCCAGGCGCTCGACGTCAAGGCGGGCGATCGCATCCTGTTCGGCAAATGGTCAGGCACCGAAATCAAGATCAACGGTGAAGACCTGCTGATCATGAAGGAAAGCGACGTCTTGGGCATTGTTGAAGCCCAAGCCGAACGGAAGCAGGCTGCGTAATCACGCGCTGCCGCCCATCAGTCAAAAAGCTGCCTATTGAAGGAGTGAACAAATGGCTGCGAAAGAAGTCAAATTCAACACCGATGCCCGTGAACGCATGCTGCGTGGCGTCGATGTTCTCGCCAATGCGGTAAAAGTTACGCTTGGCCCGAAGGGCCGCAACGTCGTCATCGACAAGTCGTTCGGCGCGCCACGCATCACCAAGGACGGCGTTTCGGTCGCCAAGGAAATCGAACTGGAAGACAAGTTCGAAAACATGGGCGCGCAGATGCTGCGCGAAGTGGCATCGAAGACCAATGATCTCGCCGGCGACGGGACCACCACGGCAACTGTCCTCGCACAGGCCATCGTCAAGGAAGGCGCCAAGGCGGTTGCGTCGGGCATGAACCCGATGGACCTGAAGCGCGGCATCGATATCGCCGTGGATGCAGTCGTTAAAGAGCTGAAAGGCAACGCCCGCAAGATCACCAGTAATTCGGAGATTGCCCAGGTCGGTACCATCTCGGCCAATGGCGACGAGGAGATCGGCAAGTATCTGGCCGAAGCGATGGAGAAGGTCGGCAACGAAGGTGTCATTACCGTCGAGGAAGCCAAGACTGCCGAGACCGACCTGGAAGTCGTCGAAGGTATGCAGTTCGACCGCGGTTATCTGTCGCCCTACTTCGTGACCAATCAGGACAAGATGCGGGTCGAGCTCGAAGAGCCTTATATCCTCATCCATGAAAAGAAGCTCTCCAACCTTCAGTCTTTGCTGCCGGTGCTGGAAGCCGTGGTGAAGTCGGGCAAGCCTCTGCTGATCATTGCTGAAGACGTTGAAGGTGAGGCCCTCGCAACGCTCGTCGTCAACAAGCTGCGCGGCGGCCTGAAAATCGCTGCCGTCAAGGCGCCGGGCTTCGGTGATCGCCGCAAGGCTATGCTCGAAGACATCGCTATCCTCACGGGCGGTACTGTCATCGCCGAAGACGTCGGCATAAAGCTGGAGAACGTCACGCTAGACATGCTCGGCCGCGCCAAGAAGGTAGCGATCGAGAAGGAGAACACGACGATCATCGACGGCGTTGGCTCCAAGGCCGAGATCGACGGACGTGTGGCCCAGATCCGCGCCCAGATCGAGGAGACCACCTCCGACTATGACCACGAAAAGCTGCAGGAGCGTCTCGCCAAACTCGCGGGCGGTGTCGCCGTCATCCGCGTCGGCGGCTCCACCGAAGTCGAGGTGAAAGAGAAGAAGGACCGCGTCGATGACGCCCTTCACGCAACGCGCGCAGCCGTCGAAGAAGGCATTTTGCCTGGTGGTGGCGTAGCATTGCTGCGTGCTGTCAAGGCGTTGGACGGTCTCCCGACTGCCAATGACGATCAGCGGGTTGGCATCGACATCGTCCGCCGGGCGATCGAGGCACCTGTGCGTCAGATCGCTGAGAATGCCGGCGCCGAAGGCTCGATTATCGTTGGCAAGCTCCGGGAAAAGACTGATCTGTCATTCGGATGGAACGCGCAGACCGGCGAGTACGGCGATCTCTATGCCCAGGGCGTCATCGATCCGGCGAAGGTGGTTCGCACTGCCCTTCAGGATGCGGCCTCTGTTGCCGGCCTCCTGGTGACAACGGAAGCGATGATCGCCGAAAAGCCAAAGAAGGACGCCGCGCCCGCCCTGCCCGCCGGTCCGGGCATGGACTTCTAAGGAAGTTGTGGCCCACCCCATTTGTGGGGTGGGCCATTTTTTGGGGAGATAAAAAGTGCTAGCACCGATCTCGAAAGAAGATGCGCGCTTTTGTGCGGGTGTGGTCAAGGAGGTCGCGCGCGCTCAAGGCGTCGTGCGGGATCCAGCTGCGATCGGCAGGCTGACTGCAGTGGTCGCAAAGCTATATAACAGAGGCGTGCATGATCGCGACGAGCTTCACATGGCGGCCGCACGGTCTATTCAGATAGAACTAGATATTCCAGTGGAGCCTAATGAGAAAACGACCTGAGGGCCTGCCCCCAGGCGTATGCACCGGAGCGAAATGAGCTAACGCTACCATCCTAAGCTCTTTTCACAACGACAGATTCTGCACTTCGAAAATTGGGCGCGTCGCAGACAGCCTCGATATTATTGCCATCTGGATCCAGCACAAAGGCCGCGTAATATCTATCGTGGTAGGGCCTTAGACCAGGCGCTCCGTTCGACCTGCCCCCGGCTCTTAGGGCGAGCCGGTGAAATGCGTTGACGTCATCTTGCGACCGAGCCTGGAAAGCGAGATGAATTCGAGACACATACTCATCGGCGGCATCGACATAGATCTCGTCGATGATGAAGTGATCAGCCGAACTCTGGAAAACTTCTTCTAGATGGAGCGCGTCACAGACGGCTCGATAAAACCGCCGGCTCCTTTCGAGATCTGACACCCGAAGATGCACATGATCAATCACGCGGCCTAGATGATACATCATCGTCCCCTGAAGCTAATGGATGAGGCGTTCATCGCGCTCATAAATCCACTATGAAAAGCCTGGATCATGCCAAAGTTCCTTCGGGGCGGTCAGGATGGCTGTCTGCGGCCGCCGTCAAAGATCGGTGCGGTGTCGAAGCCTTGCGTTCTACCATTGTTTCAAGAACCATCATTAAAGTATTGGCCGATCTTCCGCCTTGGAGTGGCCGCCGCGGCATAGGCGTTCAGCAATTGATAACCTTCTTTATTACGCCCCTCGTTAAATACTAGGTGTGGTGCCTGCCGATGTCAGGGCGGTTAAACTTGGACATTTCTTCCTTACCCCACGGAACTACCCCAGTTTGGATTAGTTACTGATCGCCCACCTGTTCGGGCTATGGAGACGAGGGCTCGCCATCTACCCTGGACGAGCCTTTGCCTTCCGAAATTAGCCCAATGTTTGGGCTGCCGAAACCGCAGGCCCAAGGCTTACCCCTCTGCGGGAGAGGTCAGCGCTCCGACCCGCCGTCGTCGCTGGCCTCGTTGTAGGACGTGGATGTAAGGGAGAATGGGGCGCCCCCGCTCAGTGCAACTACGCCCCCGCGCTCCATCACCGGGAGCATCCAGAACGACCGTGACAGCGATCTGAAACTAGATACGCAGCTGGGCGGCAAAGCCATGGCGGACAACCAGGAATAATGATGATGTCCGGACGGTGTTGCTTTGAACAAACGGATAGCTAGCACGTAGCGACTGTGCGAATGATGATTTTTATGGAGACTCCCATGCGCATTCCTGCACTCCTTGCTATCTTGGCAACTGCGACTCCTGTTGTAGCAAAAGATCCAGCCATAGAAGTGACGCAGACCGACGGGGTTGTGCATTCCTTCCGGGGTTTGTCCCTGAAGGGTGACAGAGTGACTTACGCAGTTAAAGCGTCAGATACTGGCTCGATACGGTTTGAGTTTGGCGGGAACAATGAAAATTGCGGAGCTGAAATCCAGACCACTTCACAGCTAGGGTACCTTCCTAAATTGGATCGCTTTCCAAGTGAGAGAGCTTTCAAGACGATCCATGGGGAGACCTTCACTCTTTCCTTCTTCCAAAACCGCATTGCCCGGATGAACGGAGTCGAGTGTGCATTTTCTTTCTCTGTTGAATGAGAAATCGCTCGCTCTGATCGAGACCCTCCGGGCGGTGGGCTACTTCACATCGGAGCCCCAAGCTTATGGCCGATGTATCATCTGCGACATACCTGGTCGTGCCGGCCGCGCCAGACGCCATCCGCACGAATACGGAGGGAATTTCCCGGATCGTCGCATTGTAGCGATGCGGATCGCGACGCACCCAGAAGCCGTCGGGGATCAATGTCGATGTGGCGCTCTGATGAACCTGCGCTGTGCCATCGTCGCCAGTGGTTCTTGCGATCGCGCCGGTAGGAGCGGGTGCCGTCTATCGTGGTTGCGCTTCACGGTCTCGATTGTTGATGTCCCAAAGGGAGCGGGTTGCCGTGGTGCGGTATACGGTGTTTCGCCACCAGGATGTTCGGATCATTGTTGGTCCCGGCGCATATCTCGCCTGAGTGCTGGTAGGTAGAGGTCGCGAAGGCCTAGCGCCTAAGCCTTCCCATCTGGCCGTCTTGCAGGCTTGCCACGGCGGAGTGTTGCTACGGTACTTGTGTGGGCCTTCTCGCCGGTCTGCCGATCAGCGGCTTGATGGCAACGAGCGGCTTAATCGTCCTGAGCTTCGTCAACGACGATCTCGTTCTCGATAGTGAGCGGTGATGCTTGGTGGCTCGGAACACTAACGAGAAACCAGCGGCACGAACTGACGGCTGACGCATTAACTCCTACGCTTCTCTAGCCGTGAACTTTGCAGTCGCTGATCAGTTAGATTCTTCTTCTAGGAGGAGACCGCGATGAAGCTCGCTCTGGCAATATTGATCTTAGCCGTACTCGTTTCAGCAGTCATAAAGTTCGGGCTACCGGACCATGAGGCAGAGCAGCAGCCATCGCCTCGTGCGATCGACCAAAACAGATGACCAGCTGAAGTGCTCTCGTTCGAGCTCTTACGGAGAATGGCACGGCAACGTTTTCAAACAGATTGTGACGTCCACTCCCCATATGGTTGTCGGCAACACTCCGCAATTTTTCGAGCCTCCCGACGATTCTGAAAGACGAAGCCCTGATTGCAATGGCTGCGGAGCAAACGCTTGCCGATGCGCAAGTCCGCGAGCCGAAAAGCCTAACATCCTGCGCTGGGGCGATGAAGTGGCTGGAGAGCACCAATATGCCGGATGTCGCCGTCATCGAACTTTTCTTGCGAGAAAGTGAATGTGATGAGGTGGCAGAGATCCTCGTGGGAGGTGGTGTCCAGATGATCATTCACGCTGGACGCAAAGCCACGGCGAGCGACAGCGATCGCGTATTCCTCAATGGGACCCGGATCTGCAAACCCTGCTGAGCCCCACAAAACCTGGCAGCAGCTGTGAAGGCTGACTTCAGGGTTCGCCTGTCGCCGCAGCTTGAGCGGTGCCCTAAGACGGCCAGCGTCATCCCCGGACCTTTATTAGGGCTCGTAACGCCTCATGCTCAGGCCCAATAGGTCTAAGTTCGAGGAAGGCCTCGACGGCGCTGGTTGTCTCGTGTCCGCCCGACGCAGGATTGGAACGATGCAGCACAAAGCGGCCACCGTGCTTGCCGTCCCCGCACAAGAACCAACGGTCGCCGTTGGAGCTCGCTGCAAATTCGATCTGCGCTTTCGATTTTTCGCTTTCCGACACAGGATCGTTCAGCGAAGGCGCCTGCTCGGACGAGATCGTTACTTGATCCGTCGGCTCACTTTTCAGGCCGGTGGTGCGGGCGGCCGGGTAGTCCTCCAGCGCGATCATCCCAGACCGGATCTGCTCGATGAGAACGGTCTCGGCTAAGTGGTTCGTCCCCACCTCGGGCTTCAGGTCGAGCGTGGCATAATCCGCTCGCTTCAGAAGCCTTCGCAAAAGCGTTTGCTTCAGGTCGGATATGTTCACCAAAGCCAGCCCTCCCCCATCAAGAACATGACAAAAACAAAGCTGATCACGGTGACGGCTACTGGAGCGGCATTGGAATAGCCAGACAGAAGATTTGTAGGAGTGGCAGTCATATCCGATCCTTCCGATTTATGCGCCGAGACTGCACTGGTCCGACCAAAGCGGTGTTGCCACCAGCTCCGGTCAAAGGTTGCAATCAAGCCGCTATTGCTGTCTTTCGGCGTCGCGTTGGGCGGACCGGCTTCGGCTCGATCGGCTGCGCCTCGCGCAACTGGCGCAGACGCGCTGTTTTCCGGGTCCGGTCGGCCGCTTCCGTTTCGATGATCTGGCGAGCGACCTCACTCGTGGTCGCGGCCTTGTCTCGTGCGGAGATCTTTTCGGGCTTGAAGAATGCCTGCTTCGTCATAGTCATGATGATCTTCTTTCGGTCTGGTCCTCGGACGCATCCAAGAAGCCGGGTAGCATCAGACCCTTGGCCCGGTCCAAAAACAAAAAAGGCCGGGCGCTAACCCGACCTCTCACAGTCACTCAGCTCTGCTGCCAGTACATCCGTGGTCAGCGGGGCGAATGAAAACTTTAAGCTGCCTGAAGATTTTCGGCGGAGCTTTTCCCGGACTTGCGGTCGGCGCGCTCGACGGCGGATGAATGGACGAACACGTCCGTGCTGCCATTGTCAGGTCGGATGAAGCCGAAGCCCTTGGTGGTATTGAACCATTTGACGGTGCCAGTAGTCATGACTATTTACTTTCAGAACAATCGTTGTGGTTCCCGAGATGCTTTGCGGGATAAGATCGATGATTTGAGAGGAAATCCGACGGGAGCCAAGCTCCGGACCAACGTCACAACCAATGGTCGATGATCAATATATGGGCACAGGTTCTGGTTTTACAAGGGACGCATCGGATTTATATCCGGTTCGCGTATGATCACAGCATTTCCGCCTGTCGTTCAGGGTTCATCAGCCAATGAAGGCGATGTCCACGGCGACGTCCATCGATTGAAAGGCGCCCGTGGGGCCGATGAACGTTCCCGAAACCGGTATGAGCTGGGTGATGTCGCGCGCGACCGCCACGGGGATCAGGTTAGCGCTGCCCATGCTCCTATTTGTCGGGTCGAAGGCGATCCATCCCGCACCCGGAAGGAAAACTTCAATCCATGCATGGGTCGAGCCTCCCGGCGACGAACCGACGAGGGTGTGCGCCGGGTCGTAGAGATATCAGGACACGATCCTCGCCCCGAGGCCAGAACCCGGACACTTTCGGCAAAGAGCGTCGCAAGATCCTGACAGCTCCCGCACCGCAATGAGATGGTCTCCAGCGGAGGCTGCGTTTCTCCTGTATCGCGCGCATTATGGGCGACACCGTTCGAAACCCCGGCACTAAGATCCTTCAACAGCGACAGCGTATCGGTCGAATTTTCCATGACGAAGCCCTTGACCCACTGCTGCAATTCGCCAAGGATCGGGATACTGGACACCCCTGAGGGCGCCAAGGTCTTTCCAATCCTATCCTCGTAGCGGAAGGGATAGCTTGCGCCCGACGCAGCGATATCGAACACGGGCCAGGCTGGTGATTTCAGATCGACATCCGCATGGCTGACGATCTCGAGCTGTTTGGTCGGCTCCGAGAACGTCACGGTCGCAACTGCGTTCCCGAACACATCGGTTGTCCAGAAAACCCTGTTTCCGGGAGAAGCTGCAATCTGGTGCCTTTTCAGCAAGAGCTCTGGCCCCTCGCGCGGTCGCAGCAGTAGTCGGTAAGGAGAGAGCTGAACAGGGCTACGGTAGCTGTAAGTCGTCCGATGGCGTATGGAAATTTTAGGCATTTCCGCTCCCCATATGCACAAACCCGACGGGTATGTTCAGGTATCGCTGGTTCGTTGCGCCGCCAACAAGCTCATCTCAGCCTCCCTAAAGGAAATCAGCCGCTGCCTTTTCTCATCCCAGAGAACAAGTTTGACGCAGGCCAGGCTGTCGCGAATGCTGATGCGGCCGACATCTGCAAGCTTGGGATGGTCTCGAAGCACCTCAGGCAGCCGATAGAACGGCACCCGGCTAGAGAGATGATGAATATGATGCATGCCGATGTTGCCGCTCATCCACCGCAAGGGGCGCGGCAGATCATAGTGTGAGGCTCCATGCATGGCAGCGTGAGGGAACGCCCAGTCCGGCGGTCTCGACCAGTGCGTTTCCTCGAACTGGTGCTGAACGTAGAACAGCCAGACGCCTGCGGATCCGGCAATGAGGACGATCGGCAGATGGATCAGGAGGAACGGGATAATCCCGACGGTCCATATCAAAAGTGCCGTCAACACGGTAACGGCGATGTTTGTTGCTATGGTCGAGACCCAGGGCAGTGCGCCCGAGCGCATCATCCCGAACGGTAGCCTCTGCTTGAGGAGAAACAGAAAGGCGGGGCCGATTCCGAACAGCACGAACCTATTTCGTTCTTGGGATAAGCGCCGCAGGCAGCAAAAGCCGGGAGACGGGTGATTACTTGATGCGGCGTGCCAGCGGATATGCCGGCGCGTCGTAAAGCGCCCGGATCTGTCTACGGTCGAACCGTGCCTCGTCGACTTCGAGGAGAGAACCCATATGCTGTGCGCCGGGCATGTCTTCAACCGCGAAACGCAGAGCCTCGGCGGCCGTCTCAAAACGTCGGTAGCGTGGCCACCTGCTCCCGCGGAGAGATTTGCCCGAATACAGGCCTCCCACGCCTGTCTAGTCGAACTGGGTCAAGGGGTTTTCCTCCACGTTGCGGAAGGAAACTGAGCATTGACCCGGCTGGCTTCCCTGACGGTACGCTCTGTCTCTCGCAGCTCGCGCCGTCGCAGCTGCATTCCCTTTCGCAGAACCGTGAGTTTTTCAGCGTTTGAGCCTGCCTCGGCAGCGCGAAAAAGCTTGTCCGCAGTTTGGCGGAATGTGGAGTTCATTATGAATCCTTCATTCGTGAGCAGGGCCTGCGGCAACAAATCTCCTGATCTGCTGCTATTTCTGCGGGCCATTTACGGCTTTGTCAGCTTGCTGCTCTTTGATTTCGTTTGTTGAGAGGTTGCGCATTCCGGTCTGATTTTAATGCCGTCGTCGGCGTTCGGGCTTTCCACTGAGACGTGGAAGAGGACCTCGTGCTCGCCAGAGGCAGCTTTCGCACGGTGGCCATCGTTAACACACAGTCAGCGATCACTGTGCGTTCATGATAGCCGAATGCACTTGTTCGCACCAGGTTTTGCGAGACACACGCGGGATAGTGATTGGAAGACATTTTGTCCTCCTTCTGTTTGGGGTAAGGCCGCTGAAGAATATGACGCGTACGGGAACGGCTAAGCCCGGCGTGTCTCCGGCGACACTTGCCGGACAGATCGATCTTTTGAAGGGAGATCCAGGCGGAGCCCTGCGCCCGCTCGACATGACAATCATTGGTCGACTAGAGATATGTGGGTACAATTCCCGCTTTAACAAGAGCTTCAGTTACGTCTGCTCTTTTGAAGAGAGCAAAGTCAAAGCTCAGGACGTCGAAGCGATCCTCGAGGGACCGGCAACCCTGGCGTCATTGGCGACGCGCCGCCTGCGCGATGGCCCTTCTCTTTAACTTGTTGATGAGCCAATTACTCGCCTGACGCTGCAAACCGATGCGGTAGACATGTCGGTGCTACTTGACGTCCTTTACGGGGCGGCCGTGCCGGTCTCGGCCAAACTCGGCCTGGGAAAGCCAACAGGTACTGTACAAGTGCTCGCTGCGAATTACCAGTGAAGCCTGTGGTGGGCGTTATCTAGGGCATGATCCTGGTCAAACGCGTTTTTCTCCCCATATAAGGTACTCGCTGTTCTTGAGCATTAGCAACGCCCTCGTGAGCGGATGCTGGCGGTCCCACGAAACCTCGTCTGGACTGGCGCTCGGCACAAGAGAGAATAATCCATGCGTATTGCGCAAGTGGCACCCCTAGCGGAATCCGTTCCGCCTCAACTCTATGGCGGCACCGAGCGTGTCGTCTCCTGGCTCACCGAAGAACTTGTCGAACAGGGTCACGATGTCACGCTGTTTGCCAGCGGAGACTCGGAAACCTCTGCTGAACTCGTACGGGCTGTCCCCCAGGGTTTGCGACTACGAGGCATTCGGGATCACACTGCTAGCCTCCTCGTGATGCTGGACGAGGTTCGCCGCCGGGCATCGTCATTCGATGTCATCCATTTCCATGTTGATCTGCTTCAGTTTCCTGCTTTTCGGGATTCCTCCACACGCTGTCTAACGACATTACACGGCAGGCTCGATCTACCGGATTTTCACCCAGTCTATCGCGCATTTACAGAAATGCCGCTCGTTTCCATCTCCAATGACCAGCGTTTGCCGCTTCCCAACGCGAACTGGTTGGCCAACATTCAGCATGGTCTTCCAGAAGGGCCTGCGCCTTCCAATGCGCATAGGCGTGATTACCTAGCCTTTCTGGGCCGCATAGCGCCTGAGAAACGGCCGGATCGAGCAATTGAAATTGCCAAGCGGACGGGCATTCCGCTGAAGATCGCTGCAAAAATCGATCCAGCGGACCAAGACTACTTCGATCACGTGATTCGTCCGCAGCTTGACGACCCGCTGATCGAGTTCATTGGGGAGATCGGCGATCACGAAAAGCGCGACTTCCTCGGAAACGCGATTGCTCTCCTCTTCCCGATCGATTGGCCCGAGCCATTTGGCCTGGTCATGATCGAGGCCATGAAAGAAGGCACGCCCACCATTGCTTGGCGTCGGGGCTCGGTTCCAGAGGTCTTGGATGAGGGGGCGTCAGGGTTTATCGTGGAGTCAATCGAAGAGGCCATTGTAGCAGTTCGCATGGCTGCTATTCTTGACCGCAAGACGGTGCGACAACGGTTTGAGAATCGGTTCACGTCCACTCGGATGGCGTCGAATTACGTCGCCGAATACGAACGCCTGACGGAACAGTCAGCGACGATTCCACATCACCATCGGGTTGGACAGGATCTCTCTATACCTTTAGCGCCACTGGCTTCTACCATAAAGTCTACTGGTGGCGTGAGCCTATCCTCAGTTCATAGGTCCATCTCATGACGGTAGCTAATGTTGCATTAAACGATGGAGCGCACGCCTTCGACACCGCTCGCTACGATATTGAAGTGGAGACCTCGCTTGTCGGTGGGTCGTTACAAAACCTTAAAGACGGGAATAGCTTTGCCGTCCTGAACAGCCACGGCGATATTGGCGGTACGGATGCTGCAGAAGGCTTGTTCTACCGCGACACGAGATTTCTGTCGAAACTGGAGCTTCGTTTTCAGGGACGGAAACTTTTACTGCTCAATTCGTCCAGTCACGACGACAAGGCGGCGCTTTCTGTGGATCTCACGAATCCTGAAATCGATCAGGATCTAGAGGTTGTCCCACGAGAAGCAATCTTTCTCGAACGCACCAAATTTCTGTTCGAGGGGGTGTGTTACGAGCGGCTCAGCGTACGAAACTTCACGGCCTCCCATCGCACGCTGACAATCGACTATACTTTTGATGCCGACTTTCGCGACCTGTTTGAAGTTCGCGGCATGAAGCGGGAAAAGCGTGGGCAGGAGACGTCCCAAGTCGTCGCGCCGGATAGAGTTGAGTTTCAGTACACGGGCCTCGATGCGGTGAAACGGCGAACCTCGATCGTCTTCGCACCAGTTCCGAAACGTCTGGAGCAAAACCGTGCGACGTTGGAGCTTGTGCTCGGACCGGGTGAAAAGACCTCGATCTTTATGACTGTTGCTTGCGAGGAAGGCGGGCAGGCGCTAGTGCTGGATTTCTTCCGCGCCTATCGTGCTAGTCGTCGCGCCCGACGCACCCAGACGCGACGTATTGCGACGGTGGAGAGTTCAAGCGATCTCTTCAACGAGGTCGCGTGTAGAGCCACCTCCGACGTCTATATGCTGATCACCTCGACCCCACTAGGCTTATATCCGTACGCGGGCGTTCCGTGGTTCAGCACGATTTTTGGACGCGACGGGATTTTCACAGCAATGTTCATGTTGTGGATGGACCCGACGATTGCCAAGGGCGTCTTGTGTACGCTTGCTGCGATGCAGGCCCAGGAAGTTGATCCCGCAGCGGATGCGCAACCGGGCAAGATCCTTCACGAGATGCGCCATGGCGAGATGGCAAATACTGGCGAGGTTCCTTTTGGCCGCTACTACGGCAGTGTCGATTCAACACCTCTTTTTGTTATGCTGGCGGGCATGTACCTGGATGCGACTGGTGATTTGGAGACGATCGCCGAGATCTGGCCGAACATCGACGCTGCGCTGCGCTGGATGGACGACTATGGCGATCGCGACCGTGACGGTTACGTTGAATATCAAGCCGAAACGAACCGCAGCCTCAAGAACCAGGGCTGGAAGGACTCCCACGACTCCATCTTTCACGAAGATGGTACCGACGCAGTTGGATCGATCGCCTTGTGCGAGGTTCAGGGGTATGTCTTTGCAGCCAAGCGGTTTGCAGCGCAGATGGCTGAGAGGCTTGGGCACCACGTTTTGGCAGGAAATCTGAAACAAGGCGCCGAAGACTTGCGTCTCCGGTTCGAAGCCGACTTCTGGGACGAGGAGCTAGGGACTTATGTTCTGGCGCTCGACGGGATGAAAAGACCTTGTCGCGTGCGCAGCTCTAACGCCGGGCATGCCTTGTTCACGGGTATCGCTTCGCCGGCAAGGGCGAAGCGGGTCGCGGCCGCACTTCTGAGCAAGGAAGGATTTAGTGGCTGGGGCATCCGAACCCTTGCCCAGGGCGAAGCTCGGTTCAATCCAATGTCCTACCATAACGGCTCTGTATGGCCGCACGACAATGCCGCCATCGCCATTGGCCTCGTGCGTTACGGTCTTAAGGAAGACGCGGCGCGCGTTTTCCAAGGTCTTTTCGATGCGGCCAAAGAGCAAGAGATGCGGCGTCTGCCAGAGCTGTTCTGCGGCTTCATCCGGAAGCCGGGTCGAGGTCCGACGCCATATCCGGTTGCCTGCTCTCCGCAGGCATGGGCCGCCTCAGCTATCTTCGGCGTTCTGGGGGCGTGTCTTGGTCTTGAGCAGGCTCACAGCGATGATGAGATCCGTTTCCGCAATCCGATCATGCCTGCATTCCTCGACGAGATCGTGCTGCGGAACATACAGATAGGCTGCTCTCAAGCTGATTTTCGGATGCATCGATACGGGAATGACGTAGCGACGAATGTTCTGAACCGAAGAGGAAACGCCAGGATCCTCATTGTGAAGTAAGCCGATCATTGAACGGCAAGTTTTATATTAGGCTCCCCAGCCGCTGGCGCGGCAATAGGAGCATCGCTTCAAAGGCAGTCCTTGCGGCGGTGGAGCAGTAGAGCAGGAGCCAACCATGACCAAACCCTGCTTCCGCTTGGTGCGGTTTCTGGATTATTCTTCAGATCCGAGCGGCCTGTGGTAAACGACGCCTTCCCGACGTAGCCCCGCTTTTTGGATGAAGATCGTGGCCATAGAATAATCATCACGCACGAGTCCGTGCTAGTACAATTTTGCGTTAGAGGAGATTAAATCATGGTAGGCAGATGGGATGTTTCTTTTGAAGAGTGGCACGCTCTTCTGCATCTTTTCAGAGCTGAAGACGTGGCGCTCTCTACGGACAGCGAACAAAGGCTCCTTCGTCTCGGGTTGATCGATCAAGGCGACGGCACCGGACTCAGCGCGGCTGGGAGGACGCTTATAGAGCACGAGCTTCTGTTGGAGCGGAGAAACCGCCTTCAGTACTGATTGCGGTCTGGTCTGAGCAAAAGTTCCAACCGCCTGAAATCCATGTTCGATGACGACCAGCAATCGCTCGCCCCTCCCTTCAAGAGGGGACGCTTCAAAGCATTCAGCTATGACCAGCCGCTAGAGCCCAGCATTCGCGCCATTCCAAGCCCCGGCCATACGCCGTGTCATAGTTTTTTCGCCGTCGAAAGCGAAGGACAGAAGCTGCTTTTATGGGGCGATGTCGTGCATGTCGCGCCGGTATTGTTTCCCGATCCGGCCGTCACCGTCGCCTATGACAGTGATCCGGCTGAGGCAAGTGCGGAGCGAGCGAAGATCTATGCGGATGCGGCGCGTGAAGGCTGCTTGATTGGCGCGGCACATGTCTCCTTACGGGCCTCGGCCATGTCGTGGCCAACGATGGTCACTTCCTCTGGCTTTCGGGGAAACTATTCGGCAGCCCCGATAAAGACCGACTGACAAGTGGGAGCTAATACCTGAATGGCGAAAAAATACTGTCGCCATTCGGGCCAAGCAGGACTTGAATAGACACGAACCTAAGACCCTTCAATGCCGATTTTCACTTAGTGCTTGATTGGCTATCCTGGAATTTGTTCCCCTCTCAAAGTGGTATCATCGCCTATATTCGGTCGTGACTACAGACGTTGTGAACCGCGACATGGCCCATTGCCTGTGAATACTGTTTATAAAAATACGGTAGCGCACAGAGATGTGCTTTCAGACGTTGAACCGCTGCAGCTACCGTCGCATTCGATTGGCCGGCAAGCCCTTTCCCGGAAAGCACCCCAGATTTGACGCCGGCACTTAACAGCACGCTTAAGGTTACGCCAACCATATCGGCGACATCAGAGGCGACATAAAGAATCTTATAAAAACTACCCTGTAGGCTTTGACGTAAGGCAGGCAGAGCAATGCAAATCGATTTACAAACCCTTTGGTACCTAACCGTCGGAACGCTGCTGGTGTCAGCGTCGCTTCTCCTTTGGGAAAGGCAGGCACATCCAGGTCGCGCACGTGTGCTCGGTATTTTGGCCGCGGCACTCTTCGCGTTCGTTCTCGGGTGCGTGCTTGCAATGAACCGCACCCACTTTGAGGCCGCGCTCGGCATGGGGGCGGTCAACATCCTAATGATGTTGGGCTACCTTCTGGTCCTTAACGCCGTCGCCGGCCTCGACGGTCACCGGTATCTCTGGTCGTCAGTCGCAGCCCTAAGCTTCCTAGCCACCGCCTGGGCGATCGCTGGCACGCACTTCCCGGCCGCCTTCTGGAACCATGTCTCGTCTATTCCCATCGCGCTGACCTGCGGCCTGACAGCATGGATACTTCTGCGCAGCCGCACAGCCCAGCGATTGCGCTCACGTCCGATCGCAGTATCGATCTCGGCCGTCCATGCCGTGTTCTACCTCGGCCGAGCGTTCATTGCCCCTGTTCTCCTTCAGCGGTACGGGCAAGATATTATCTCCATCGTCGGGAAGGCGACGATGTACGAGGCCGTCTTGTACTCGGTAGCGATGCCGATGTCCTTTCTGATGATTATTCGAGAGGAGGAAAAGCTCCATCTGCTCCGCATGTCACAAACCGATCAGTTGACCGGGCTTGTAAACCGTCACGCCTTTTTTGAGCAGGCATCTCGGATCCTCCGGGCGCGGCATTGTGACCCCGTCTCATTGCTCGCCTTCGACCTCGACCACTTCAAGGCGATTAACGACCGTCATGGGCACCCGACCGGAGATAAGGTTTTGCAGCTGTTCGCCGAAACCGCCCGCGAACAAGCGGGGCCCAACGCGCTTATTGTCCGGCTGGGCGGTGAGGAATTCGCTGCGCTTCTGCCGCGGTGCGACCATTCCCAAGCTCTCAGTCGCGGCTCGGCGATCGCAAGCCGGTTCGCCGACGCAGCCGCTCGGGCAGAGGGTTTGAAAACCGGGGCCACCGTCAGTATCGGCCTTGCTGCACCGGACTGCCACGACCTCGCCGGGATGCTTGCAAGCGCCGATGGCGCGCTGTACCGGGCGAAAGCCCTTGGGCGGAATCGCGTTGAGACCGCACGGCCAAACGAATTGCCGCTGCACCCCTCAGCCGATTCCTCGCATCATCAGTTGCGGGTAGCGGCGATGGGGGCGTCCTGATTCGTAGCGTTTTTGGACAAGCGCGCCTTGAAGGTATTGGAACCAATGACCTGCAATTCCCTCGATTAGATGAGGCGTAATGGTTCGATTGTTCGCGCTTGGATGTATTTCAGCAATGTTATCCGCACCAGCTTTCCGGCGGTCAGCGGCAGCGCGTGGCGATCGCTCGCGCCCTCATTGTCGAACCAAAAATCCTGCTGCTCGACGAGCCGACTTCCGCACTCGACGTCTCCATTCAGGCCGAAATTCTGAGCTTGCTCAAAGACCTGCGGGAACGCGAGAAACTAACATATATCCTCGTCAGCCATGACCTTGCGGTCGTCGCACATCTCTGCGACAGGGTTGCGATCATGCAGAGTAACGGTTTTGTGGAGATTGCCACCAGGCAGCAACTGCTCGAAAATACGGTGCAGCATCCCTATACGCGCGTTCTGATGGACGGCAGTCGCGGTTACGTGGCGACAAACAGGCAAGACCAGTCTCAGCTCCGCTCGCAATCCCCGGTGAGGACCTAGATTTTGCCCACAGATTGCCGCCCGCCCTGGCGCAGCTCAAAGCTGATTTCTCCTGATCCGTTAACGAATGAACCAGAACCCAATCCTTCCCGATTTTCACCCCTACCCTTCGATTTGCAGGGTGGGCGATGACTATTTCATCGCGACATCCACCTTTGAGTGGTACCCCGGCGTACAGATTTACCGCTCGACGATCTCCAGTCATGGGAGTTGGTAAAACGTCCTCTTGAGCGCGCAGACCAACTCGATCTGCGTGACGTAGAGAATTCGTGTGGCGTCTGGGGCGCCGTGCCTTACTCATAAAGATAGCCGCTTCTGGGTCATCTATACCATGGTCAGGCGCAAGTCCGGTTCGTCAAGGATTGTCACAACTACCTTGTCACCGCAGAAACGATCGAGGGGCCTTGGTCGGCGCCGATCTATCTCAATTCCTCCGGTTTCGATCCTTCACTGTTCCACGACGACAATGGCCGCAAGTGGCTGCTGAACCTGACATGGGACTACCGCGCACGGCCGACACCGTTTGGCGGGATCGTGCTTCAGGAATACGACGCGACACAAGGCAAGCTGGTGGGACCGATCACCAACATATTCCAGGGATCGTCGCTTGGTCTTGCTGAAGGTCCGCATCTTTATCGACGAGATGGTACCACCTGTTGGTCGCAGAAGGCGGAACCGGTATGCGCCATGCCGTCACCATGGCGCTATCAAGGGAGATAACAGGCCCATACGAGGTTCATCCTGACACTCATGTCTTCACAAGCCGCTTCAACCCGGACGTCGTTCTGCAGCGCTCTGGCCACGGTGACATCGTCGACACCCCGGACGGTGAAACCTACATGGTACATCTTTGCAGCAAACCACTGCCGGGCGTCAGGCGCTCGGTCCTCGGCCGAGAGACCTCCATCCAGAAATGCGTCTGGGGTGAAGATGGATGGCTTCGCCTACACGCAGATCCGATTGTTCCGGAAACATCAGTGCCAGGCCCCGTGGATTGAAGGCGAGTGACGCGGAGGCGACTCCAGTTCGCTATACTTTCGATGCGCCACAACGACTGCCAGCCGATTTCCAATGGTTTCGCAGCCCCCTGCCCGATCGACTGTTTTCGCTTTCCGATCGTCCGGGCCATTTGCGGCTGACCGGGCATGAATCCATCGGATCAACGTTCGAGCAGGCACTTGTGGCACGCCGTCAGACCGACTTCGACTTCGATGTCGAAACCGACGTTGACGCCGAACCCACCAGCTATCATCAGATGGCGGGACTGGACGACTACTATAACGGCTTTGCATACCACTACCTCTGCCTTACCCATGATGAGGAGTACGATCGATCGCTGCAGATACTTTCCTGCCCGGGCGGATGGCCCCAAGGCAACACGGAACTGATGCTCGAGCAATCCGTGGCAGCACCGCAAGGACCTGTCCGCATGAAGCTTGAAGTCCGCGGCGCCGCGTCACGCTTCTACTACTGGCATGACGGCTGGACAAGAATCGGCCCTGTTCTCGATCAGTCTGCGTTGTCCGACGAAAACGGCGAAGGTGAATACGCCAACTTCACCGGCGCATTTTTTGGCATGGCCGCAAACGATACGAGCGGCCAGGCAATGCACGCGGATTTCTCGTAGTTTTCTTACTCGTCTTGGTCTGGAGCGGAATGGAACTGGTGACCCGTGTTTTGCGAGCTAATTCTTAAGCATTACATCGGCTTTGAGCCTCCGCATCGTGCTGTATTGAGAACAGCTTTTGCCAAGTTTCAACCTCAGCCGCTGAACCCTGCGACCGCCATAGGTCAGCGGCATGTCTGTTGCTGACATATCGCTAAGCGCGATTGAGAAAAGCGCTGAGCATGCTTATTGCTCCAAGAGTTCAATGAATGGTCGCGCCGACGGGATAGCCCGGATAAGGCGATGTGGTATCTCGAGAGAAGCTCAATTGCTGTGGCGGATACATCTTCTGCGATAGATAGCTCAGACTGTGCAAGATCCCCCGCGATCGTCAGAATAGCGGATCCAACTGCGCGCATTGTCTCTTTGACCAGCCCTTTATCTTCCTGCGCGGCTCCGCTCTGTGAGGTAAAGCCGCTTTCTTGCGAAAACTCATCAATCAGCCCGGACTCATCACCGGATTTTTCTCAAATCTCATGGAACCATCGGGCCGCAAGCGCGTTACGCGGCGTGATGTGAGACACTATCAAGAAAAGATCGGCATTTCGAATGTTGCAAGCGAACCCGGAATACGGGAAAAGCATCCGTATTTCCAGGAGCGCTAGCCTAAGGCCAGTACCGCACGTCGATACAGCGAGACGTTCATTCGTTTACGCTAAAGCCACCAAATCATCTCTCATTAGCCCCGCTCGACACAGGTTCGGTTCCTGTATCAACTTGACGGGCCAGGGATCAGGCTCAATAGCCCCATGATCCGCAATATTTACTCCCAGTCGAGAAATACATGACAACCTACGCCACCGCGCCCTCCAAGCGAACCCTAGGTCTCGACCCTTCGGTCGCCTTCAGTCTGGCTGGTGCACTGGCGTTCTTCGTCATCAGTGCCGCCGTTTCCTGGTATAACGTGCAGACATTGCGTTCCAACAATGAGCGTGTCGTCCATTCACACGAAGTCATCGTCGGGCTTTCAGATCTGCTCTCCCTGATCCAGGACGCAGAGACAGGGCAGCGTGGGTTTGTTCTAACCAACAGCGAGCGGTATCTTGAGCCATATAACGCGGCGATCACCGCAATTCCCAAGCGTGTCGAGACAATCGGGGACATGATCAGCGACAATGCATCTCAACAACAACGTTTGGCGATGCTCCGGTCTCATGTCGATGCAAAGCTCTCCGAACTGCGCGAGAGCATCGACCTGAGACGGACACAGGGCGTCGATGCGGCTCTTGCTGTAGTCAACTCCGACCGCGGCAAGGCCGAGATGGATGCGGTTCGCGCTCAACTGACTTCCATGCGGCAGGAAGAAGCCCGCCTGCGAGCTCAACGTTTAGCCGAAATGGAAAGTGCCTACACGACGGCTTTTGCCAGCACTATTCTTGCTGGCCTCCTTGGTATACTTCTTACTTTGGCGATCGCCGCCCTGTTGCGCCAATCAACCCTTTCGAGAAGACGTCAGGACTGGCTACAGTCTGGTGAAGTAGGCCTCAATGCCGCGGTCACCGGTGATCGGCGCATCGAGGAGCTCGGCGACAACATTCTGGAATTCCTTGCTCGCTATACAGGTGCCGTCGCCGGCGCAATCTTCGTCCAGGGCGAAGATGAGTTTGAGCTCGCCTCCACTTGGGGTGTTCGGGAAAACGCAAGCGTGCCAGATCGATTCAAACCGCGTGAAGGCCTTTTGGGGCAGGCGGTTTCGGGAGCCAAACCGATCTTGGTCTCCGACGTGCCAGACGGCTATCTCACCTTCGGATCAGCACTCGGGACCAACAAACCCAAGCATCTCCTGATTTCGCCTGGCGGTGTCGATGGGGCAGTAAACTCCGTGATTGAACTGGGCTTCTTGCGCGCAATCGATGAGAAGATCCTTACCCTTCTCGATCAGGCATCTGCGTCGATTGCCACTGCTGTTCGCTCAGCGAAGTACCGCAGCGACCTACAGAATTTGCTGCGCGAAACGCAAAGGCAAGCCGAGGAGTTGCAGGTCCAGGGCGAGGAGCTACGAGTCTCCAACGAAGAGCTGGAAGAACAGGGCCGGGCGCTGAAGGAATCGCAGGCCCGGCTAGAACAGCAGCAGGTGGAACTCGAGCAGACCAATTCCCAGCTCGAAGAACAGGCCCAGCAGCTGGAAGGTCAGCGCGACGATCTCGAGAAGGTCAATGCCTCGGTTCAGCTGAAGGCGCGCGAACTCGAGCAGGCGAGCCGTTACAAGTCGGATTTCCTCGCCAACATGTCTCATGAGCTGCGCACGCCGCTCAATTCCTCACTGATCCTGGCCAAACTTCTCGCCGACAATCCGGACGACAACTTGACCCAGGAACAGGTCAAATACGCCCAGACCATCCAGTCTTCCGGCAATGACCTGCTGACCCTGATCAACGACATCCTCGATCTGTCGAAGATAGAAGCCGGTCATGTGGACATCACTCCGGAGCCGGTTTCCCTCGAAAGGATGGCGGGAAGTATCCGACAGCTGTTCGATCCCGTGGCCAGGTCGAAGGAACTCGAGTTCGATATCGAAATGACCCCGGAGGCACCTGCGGTCATTGAAACCGATCCGCAACGGCTCGAGCAGGTTATCAAGAACCTGCTGTCTAACGCCTTCAAGTTCACCGAAAAGGGCAAGGTCACCCTCGCCCTTCGCAGCGCTGGCGACGGGCAGCTGGCACTGGCTGTATCGGATACGGGCATCGGCATTGCCGAGGAGCAGCAGAACAGCATTTTCGAAGCCTTCCATCAGGCAGACGGAACAATCAGCCGCCGCTTCGGCGGCACGGGATTGGGACTGTCGATTTCGAGAGAACTTGTCCGGTTGCTCGGCGGCACCATTCACCTGACCAGCCGTCACGGCCAGGGAAGCACGTTCACCGTCATCGTGCCAGTTTCCTATGATCCCTCCCGGGTTCTCCCCCGGAATATTCGAACGGCCGAAACGATCGCCGCACCACGGCCTGTTGTCGAGGAAGCACGCCCATCCAGCATCAGTCGCCATGAGATCGTCGAGGACGATCGGGCAGCGCCGAGCGATGGCAGGCGTACCCTGCTGGTGATCGAAGATGACGATACGTTTTCGGCGATCCTCCGTGACCTCGCCCGCGAAATGGGTTTCCGGGCGCTTGTTGCGGGCACGGCCTATGACGCCCTGGACCTTGCAAGGCAGCATATGCCAAGCGCCATCGTCCTAGATGTCGGTCTGCCGGATCAGTCGGGACTGTCGGTGCTCGACAGGCTCAAGCGCGACGTGCGCACACGCCATATTCCAATCCACATCGTCTCCGCCGACGACTACGCCGAGACCGCACTGTCGCTTGGCGCTGTCGGCTATGTCATGAAACCGGTTCAGCGCGAACAGCTCGTCGAGGTTCTGCAGAAACTGGACGCCAAGCTGTCGCAAGGTGTCCACCGCGTTCTGATCGTCGAGGACAACGAGGTGCAGCGGCAAGCCGTGGCGAAGCTGCTCACCTCCCATGATGTCGAGACGATCGGGGCGGGCACGGCGGCCGAATGCCTGACGCTTCTGAAGGAGCAGACGTTCGACTGCATGGTACTCGACCTCTCGCTACCGGACGCGTCCGGCTACCAGCTTCTGGAAACCATCAGCGCCGACAGCAGCCATTCCTTCCCGCCTGTGATCGTCTATACCGGCCGGGTACTGTCTGCAGACGAAGAACAGCGACTGCGCCGCTACTCAAAGTCCATCATCATCAAGGGTGCGAAATCACCGGAACGGCTTTTGGACGAGGTCTCGCTGTTTCTGCATCAGGTGGTTTCGGATCTGCCCGATGAGCAGCAGAAGATGATCCGCAAGGCGCGCAGCAGGGATGCGTTGCTGGAAGGCCGACGGATCCTGATCGTCGAAGACGATGTTCGCAACGTGTATGCTCTGACCAACATTCTCGAACCGCGCGGAGCCGTCATAGAGATCGCCCGCAACGGCCAGGAGGCGCTCGACAAGCTTGGCCAGTCGCAGGGCGATGCGGCCAAGGCCATCGATCTCGTCCTGATGGATGTCATGATGCCCGTCATGGACGGACTGACGGCTACCCGCACGATCCGAAGAAATCCTGACTGGAAGAAGCTGCCGATCATCACGCTCACCGCCAAGGCGATGCCTGACGACCAGCAGCGCTGCATCGAGGCCGGAGCCAACGATTACATGGCAAAGCCCCTCGATGTGGAGAAGCTGCTCTCACTCGTACGTGTGTGGATGCCGCGGTGATCGAGACCTTCGAAAAAGTCGAGGACATTGAAATCCGGCTTCTGCTAGAGGCGCTTCATGTCCGCTACCACTATGACTTCCGCAACTATGCGATGGGGTCGATCAAGCGTCGGTTGAGGCAGGCCCGTGATCAGATGGGTTTTGCGACGATCTCGGCCCTGCAGGAGCGTGTGCTGCATGACGAGACGATGCTTCCGCGTCTCCTTGGCTATCTTACGGTCCAGGTCAGCGAGATGTTTCGAGATCCCGGCTATTTTCGCGCCATCCGCGAAGATGTCGTTCCCCATCTAAGGACCTATCCATCGCTGAAGATCTGGGTTGCCGGCTGCAGCTGCGGCGAGGAGCTTTATTCGCTGGCGATCCTGTTTCGCGAGGAGGGTCTTGAAGACCGGACCATCTTTTACGCCACCGACATCAACCAGGATGCGCTGCGAATGGCCGAGGCCGGCGTCTATGAGTTGGACCGGATCCAGCTGTTCACGGAGAACCATCGCAAGTCGGGCGGCAAGTCCTCACTTTCCGACTATTACAGCGCAGGGTACGGCCGGGTCTCCTTCGACCGAACGCTTCGAGAACGTGTCGTTTTTTCCGACCATAGCCTCGTCACCGATGCGGTATTCGGCGAGATGCACCTAATCTCCTGCCGCAATGTGATGATCTATTTCGACCGGCC
Organism: Rhizobium sp. ZW T2_16; assembly: GCF_044987325.1. Classification (NCBI taxonomy): domain Bacteria; kingdom Pseudomonadati; phylum Pseudomonadota; class Alphaproteobacteria; order Hyphomicrobiales; family Rhizobiaceae; genus Rhizobium; species Rhizobium sp. ZW T2_16. The sequence goes on along the minus strand of NZ_JBJDRG010000015.1, from coordinate 28,160 downwards.
GCTGCAGGATCGAGCGGTCGGTCTTTTTAAAGATTCGTTGGCGCGCAAGGGTTTCCTGGGGATCGGCGCGAAGGAAAGCCTTCGATTCTCGGCGCATGGCGAAGAGTTCAAAGAATTCGTGCGCGAGGAAAAAATCTATCAGAGGGTGAGCAGATGAGCGCTGCCTGCCCAAGGGCAATCGTCATTGGCGCTTCGGCTGGAGCACTGGAGGCGCTTACCGCCATCCTGCCGGATTTGCCAGGCGATTTTCCGTTGCCAATCATTATCGTCGTGCATATCCCGCCCGACAAGCGCAGTGTTCTTGCCGAGCTGTTCGGGGCGAAATGCCGGATCGGGGTAATCGAGGTTGAGGACAAGGAACCATTGCGGGCCGCGACCGCCTATTTTGCACCGCCGGACTACCATCTGTTGGTCGAGGACTTCGAAACGCTGGGCCTCACCAATGAGGAGCCGGTTCTTTTCTCCAGGCCGTCGGTCGATGTCTTGTTCGAAAGCGCCGCCGACGTCTTTGGTGCGAGTTCAGTCGGCATCCTGCTGACCGGCGCCAATCAGGACGGCGCAAGGGGCCTTTTGGCGATTGCGAACGCCGGCGGGCACGTGATCGTCCAAGACCCTGAAACTGCTTTTGCTGCTGCCATGCCCGAGGCAGGCCTGGCGCTCTGCCCCGATGCGACAGTCATGTCGCTTGACGGAATATCCCAATACTTGAGGAGGATCGGCTGAAATGAGCCAGGTTTCGTTTCTGTTGGTCGATGATCTCGAAGAGAACTTGATCTCTCTCGAGGCCCTGCTGCGCCGGGAAGACCTGAACCTGCTCAAGGCTCGCTCCGGCGATCAGGCATTGGAGCTTCTCCTAGAGCATGATGTCGCGCTGGCGTTGATTGACGTCCAGATGCCAGGCTTGAATGGCTTTGAGCTTGCCGAACTGATGCGCGGGAATGAGCGCACACGCCGGGTGCCGATTATATTCGTCACGGCCGGCAACACAGCGGACAGCCGCTGGCGGTTTCAGGGATACGAGGCGGGCGCCGTCGATTTCATCCAGAAGCCGATCGAACCTGATATCCTTCGCAGCAAGACTGAGGTTTTCTTCGAACTCTACCTACAGCGGCAACAAATCGCCGCCCAGCGTGACGAACTGCAACTGCAGGCCGAAGCATTGAAGGATGCCGATCGACGCAAGAACGAGTTCCTGGCAACACTTGCCCATGAACTGCGCAACCCGCTGGCTCCCCTGCGCAATGGGCTAGACATTTTGAAACGCAACCCGAATGGTGAGAATGCAGGCGCAATCCGCAACATGATGGACCGACAGTTGGTTCATCTCGTTCGGCTGATCGATGATCTTCTTGACGTGTCACGCGTCAGTCAGGGAAAGATCGAACTTCGAAAAGCTCCGGTCAGGATCGACGAGATCGTCAACTCCGCGACCGAAGCCAGTCGTCCTCTGATCGACGGGGCAAGGCACGCCTTGACGATCGATTTGCCGGTCGGCGCGCAATGGGTTGATGGCGATCAGGTCCGCCTGTCCCAAGCCCTGTCAAACCTGTTGAACAATGCCGCCAAATACACTCCGCGGGGCGGGAAGGTCACCCTCACCGTGCGAACGGAAGGCGACCAAGTGGTCATCGTGGTAACCGACAACGGGGTCGGGATTCCGGAAAACATGCAGGCCAAGGTCTTCCAGCTTTTCACCCAGATAGACGACCATCTAGAACGCTCCCAGGGCGGGCTCGGCATCGGCCTTGCCCTCGTCCGGCAGCTCGTCGAAATGCACGGTGGCTCGGTGGAGGCATTTAGTGCGGGGCCGGGGACCGGCAGCCGTTTCACGATCAGGCTCCCCTCGTTGCCTGCATCGGAACTTCCCGCAGAAACGGAACAGCTATCGACCGGCATCCCTTCGTTCAGACCGCTGAAGGTGCTTGTCGTTGACGACAATCCGATTATCGCGGACACGTTGGGGATGATGTTGGAAGATATCGGCCACGAATTCGAGGCAGTCCACGACGGTCGGGAGGCCCTTGATGCAGCCAGGCACTACCATCCTGACGTCATTCTCCTCGATATTGGTCTCCCCGGCATGAATGGCTATGAGGTTTGCCGCGCGTTTCGCAGCGAGGCTGAGTTTCTGACCACGCCCATAATCGCGCAGACCGGCTGGGGCCAGGATCGCGACAAGGAACTAGCGACCGAGGCCGGCTTCAATTTCCATCTGACGAAACCCGTCCCACTGGAACAGTTACAGAAGGTGTTTTCGAGACTTGCAAATTAGTTGGAGGCATCACCCGCAGAATAATTGCAGGTCGTATTTAAGCTCTTGATGAAGATCGAAATTTTGGCCCACCTATTCTTCATGAACTGAGAGGTAGAGGATCGGTGCCTTCGCTCAGGATTGCAAGATACCGTCTATAACTAAACACACGGGCACGCTTGCGGCCAGTGACCTCATCAACGATGCCCAATCGCTCCAGATCTGCGAGCGCGGCGTTAACCGTTGGTGCGGACAGACCTGTTATCTGAACAATCTGGTTCGCCGTGTGAAAGGGGTTTTTCTGGAATAGCTCGTGAATGCGAAGGACCGACCCTGCTCTGTCACTTTCCATCGTGATCTTCTCCCGATCTTCCTTGAAAAGATCGACGATCTGCGTGGCAGCCTCAAATGCCTGATTGGCAGTGTCGGCGACGCCTGCGAGGAAGAAGTCCAACCAAGCTTCCCAGTTTCCGTTTTCGCGAACCTCCTGCAGCAACCGATAAAATTCTCTCCGATGGGACTTCAGATAGAGGCTGAGGTAGAGAAGCGGCTTTTGCAGCACGCCGTTCATGCAAAGATACAAGGTTACAAGCAGGCGGCCGATACGGCCATTACCATCGAGTAACGGATGGATTGTTTCGAATTGCACATGCAACAGGCCAGCCTTTATCAGTGCCGGCAACCGCGATTGATCGTCATGCATGAAGCGCTCGAACGCATCCAGGCAACCTGCCAGTTCAGTGACGGGTGGTGGCACGAAAAGTGCGTTACCGGGCCGCGTGCCACCAATCCAATTTTGCGAGCGGCGGAACTCTCCGGGATCCTTGGTGCCTCCTCGCAAACTGTGCAGGAGACTGGCGTGCATCTCGCGGATCAGACGCAATGACATGGGCAGCGTTTCCAGCCGCTCCAAACCATACATCATGGCGTCGACGTAGTTGGAGACTTCACGAATATCATCAACCGGCTGCTTAGCCTGAGCTTCGGTTTCGAACCGCAAAAGATCGGAAAGCGTCGACTGCGTACCTTCAATCTGCGAGGAAAGAACAGCTTCCTTTCTCGCATACATGTAGAGAAAGCTCCTGTCGCAGGAGCAGCATTGTGATACCATCTAGGCGTCCTAGCGCTCGCTCTGCTAGGCTGAGGCGCTCAAGCAAAGAAAGCACATCAATCGCCGGCTCGGATGGCAATGGTGGAGGGACGAACGCACGCACTGTTTCATTGGCAGCGACCGTTTCGACGAAGCGACTCAAGCGATGTTTGGATTCGGAATTAGACATAACCCAATATCAGGCGCGCGCCTTATTTAAACAATAAGCATTTTATTTAATTAACTGGCAGACTTAGATAAGCGCGCTTAATTAGCGCGCTGACATTGAATTCCTGAGATTTGATCCAGGCGGCATGCGAGCCCTAATACGATTATTAAGCGCCATTAAAAGTGACACGCCCGATACATCTTTTGTCAAACCTCGCCTCCTATTCCCGCTCGCCCTCGGCCTTGGCGCAGAGAGAAACGGAATAGGCATGACCAAAAACGATATTTCATCACGCCATTTTCAGCGAAAGATATCTGAATTCTGCAAGCTGCGTATCGCGCCAATCGCATCCGGGCGGGTGTTGGAGAATATCCGGCCCTACCTGGTCAGTGCATCCTCTTCGACGTAGTGACAGAGATCACCGTCCGGGCGGTTTCCCGAACCGTCTCGATCGCCGCCTCGACAGTGCGGGCGCGGGATATCCTCGCAAGAGCCTTGGACAAAGAAGCGAGGGGCGTTGAAGGTCTCGTTCGCTGGTCCATCGACCACCGCCTTTCTTCTGGCATTAGCCATTATTTTAGCGTCCAGTTTTGCACGAAACGCCGATTTTTGACAGCTAAACTTAAGTGACGGTGATTTCCGAGAGATCAGGAGGTTGGGTCTTTGCGACATAGCCATCGACAGGGCCGCGCGGATCCATATTTCCCTCGCCCTGCAAAATGATGGGGGCCAGCGTGGTGCCCTGCGCTTCCTGCGCGCGTGCAATCGAGCCCGCGGAAAGAGCCGAACACGGGCTGTCGTGACTAAGAGATCAGATTGGATGAAACGCATGCCGCCCCGCGGAATAATCTGATCGATCATCTTTCTATCGACAGCGCAGACACAAATCCAATAAATGGGAGTAGCAATTTTCAGAAGTTTAAAGTCTGAAATGAGACCTGACAGCAATGAGCGACCCAAAGCCGATGACGACCACAGGCAGACAACGTGCCACCAATTTCGAACTGAGGCATTTGAGATACTTCATCGCTTTGGTTGAGGAGCGAAATTTCGAGCGCGCGGCAGCAAGGCTCGGCATTGCACAACCCGGACTCAGCCAGCAAATCATCGCTCTGGAGGCAATCGTAGGCCTGCCGCTGCTCGATCGCACCAAGCGCGCTGTCAAACTGACCCCCACCGGGAATGCACTGTTCGAGGACGCGGTGAAGATCGTGGCGCAAGCCGATGAAACGCTTTCCCAGCTCAAGCGCCTCGGCCGCGGCGAGACGGGCAGGATCACCATCGGCTACGTCGCGTCTGCGGCCTATTCTGGCATCCTGACGGACACGCTCGCCTCCTTCCGGCGTGCCCTGCCGGATATCGAACTCCACCTACTGGAACTGGAAATGCGCCAGCAGCTGGAGAAGATTAGGCAAGGCGAACTCGATTTCGGCTATATCCGCCCGCCCGCGCCAATCCCTTCGGAACTCAACGCCACGGTCGTCCTGAAGGAGCCACTGGTCGCCGCGCTGCCGGCCACCCATCCACAATCATCCAGGGCTGCAATCCGCCTTCGCGATCTTCAGGAAGAAACGTTCATCACGCCGCGCCAGCCGAGCGATATCGGCTTCCATGCCAATACGCTTGATGCCTGCGGCGAGGCGGGTTTCAAGCCGAAGATTAATTCGAACGGCCGCGACTTCACGACCATCGCCAGCATGATCGCCGTCGGTATCGGCATCGCGCTGGTGCCGAAGAGCATGGATTGCTTTCGGCTTCCCGGCCTGCGCTACGTGCCGCTGATCGACAATGACGTGACGACCGATCTCGCCGTCGTGTATCGAAAAAGCGACGTAAATCCGTCGGTTAGGGCTTTCATCGCCCACCACAGAAGTCTTATGCGCAGACAGGGGAGTTCTGGGGACCGTAGTGAGGATTAATGCTCTTGAGCCAAACCGAACCTTCGACCCGACATCGCAGATCTGCTAAGTATCTGCAAATTTCTGAATTTAGAGCGAAAACAGGACTCGGCGTAAGGCATTTTTATGAGACCTCAAGGTCTCGGGAGCAGACGTTGCAGACTGACTTCTCAACGAACCGGTCATGGCGCGTCCTTGACTGTGTAATCAGACTGGTTTGACGCTCACCAATCACTCCGTTCCGGGCATCACGGGCCTAGCTGCCACCCTCACTTTATGAGGGCGGCAGCGATGACGGAAGCCTCGTTCGACGTTGCGTCGAGGACGCATGGTGTCATCAGCGCGGCCAGAATGAGGGGGGCAGTCATCAGCATACTTGTCAGAGGATGATCAATCCTCATGCGAGATTAAGCTCTACGTCGATATTGCCACGAGTGGCCTTCGAATAGGGGCAAAGCTGATGGGCTTCATGAATGATCGCCTGTACGACATCCCGATCCATGCCCGGCAGGCTGACATTCAGGCGGGCCTGCAGAAAGAACTCGCCCTCGCTCGTCCCGAGGTGAACCTCCGCATCGACGGCGACATCCGCCGGCAGCCGCAATTGCCGCGTTCCGGCAGCGCGGGTCATGGCGCCGATGAAGCATGCCGACCAGCCGGCGGCGAACAGCTGTTCCGGGTTGGTACCGGGGCGACCGCTTCCCGGAGAAGAAAGCTTTACCTCCAGCGCGGCATCGTCGCTGCGTGCGAAACCTTCGCGTCCACCCGTGGTGTGGGTCCGTCCGGTATAAAGAACATTGTCGATCTTCGGCATGGCAAAACTCCTTTTAAGCCAGGCCAGCGTTGTTCGCTGACAGGGAGGTTTTTGGCCCGCTGGAGTATCTGCGCTGTTTCAGGACAACCGGTGAAATGTAACAAACAGTATATGGGACCCGGCAGATCCAAAAATGAGCGCCGGAACACCGGCGCCAGTCATCATCGCAATGTCAGTTCCACGGCAAGCCCGCCGCCGTCGCGATTATAAAGCTTCACTTTGCCGCCAAGGGCCGTGGCCAGTTGCTGGGCGATCGCAAGCCCCAGTCCCGTGCCACCGGTCTCGCGATTGCGGGACTGTTCCAGCCGCACAAAAGGCCGCATAGCGGCCTCCAGCATCTCGTCAGGTATGCCCGGCCCCCGATCGAGAATGCTCAGGACCGTTTCGCCATTTTGCTTCCGCTCGACGCTCAGCTCCGCCGCACCGGCAAACTTGACCGCGTTATCGATGGCATTGGTCAGGAGACGTCGCAACGCATGCGGCTTGGTCGTGATCGTGCCCTGTACGGGGCCGATCACTGTCACCGCCTTGCCCGTATCCTGATAATCATAGGCAATGCTGTCGATGAAGGACGAAAGGTCGATGCGCGACGTCTTCTCGCCATTGCCATGCGAACTTCGCGCATAGGCGATCCCATCTTTTACCAGCATTTCGATCTCGCGCAGGTCGCTGACCAACTTGTCGCGTTCCGGGCTCTCATCCGCCATGTCGACGCGCAGCCGCATACGGGCGATCGGCGTCTGAAGATCGTGGGAAATGGCTGCAAGGATCTGCACCCGCTCCTCGAGATGATGGGCGATCCGGTCGCGCATGGCGTTGAATGCCCGCGCCGCATGGGCCACCTCGCGCGGACCGGTCTCGCTGATCGGCTTGCCCTTGGCATTCGGATCAAGCGCATCGGCGGCGGCGGCGAGATCGCCAAGCGGCCGGAATGCCTGACGCACAACAAGCCAGGTGCAGAGGACGAGCAGCAGCATCTGCACCGTAAAGACATAAGGCAGCCAGCTGGCCAGCGGCATCACACCGCGCGGTGTCACGTCGATCGTAAGCGGGGAACCGTCGGAAAGCGTCAGATGACCCTGTAGCCTGCCATTCTCACCGGGAATGGCTTGTACGGTCAGTGGGAATTTTTGACCCGCGGCGTCCTCGATCCGAGCGGCGATGTCGGCTCCACGTCCCGACATGTCGGGAACACCAGGAACACCGGTTCCAAGCTCCAGCCGATAGTTTCCGCGGCTGAGACGATCGAGCCATGCCGGACGTTCTGCCGCCGGCAGCCGGTCGATCACCGCGATCGAGGTTGCAAGGTCGCTTTCGAGCGTACCGAGCATCACGGCCTTGGCAGATGTATAGCGCTCGAAAAACAGGATGCTGAAGGAAAGGCCGTACGCAATAGCAAGGCCTGAAAAGAGGATGAGAAACAGGCGCGCGCGCAGGGTGCCCGGCCAGAAGGCGAAAGACCGGCTCGCCTTGTCCGCCGCCGGCTCTGTCATGTCCTGGGCTCCGAAATTTCCACCGGCACCGCAAAGACATAACCTTCTGCACGTATAGTCTTGATATAAGTCGGCTCGCGCGCGTCGTCGCCCAGCCGCTGGCGGACGCGGCTGACGAGAAGATCGATCGAACGGTCAAACAGTTCCGCATCGCGGCCCTGCGTCAGGTTCAAGAGCTGGTCGCGGTTGAGAACACGCTGCGGATGGTCGATGAAGACGCGGAGCAGCCGATATTCGGCACCGCTCAGGGCAATCTCCGTGCCTTCGGGATCGAGCAGATGGCGGCCGACGGTATCGAGGCGCCATGTTCCGAAGGTCAGGATCTGGCCCGCCTCGCTGATCTGCAGGTTTGGTGGCAGCATTCTCGTGCGGCGAAGAACGGCCTTGATGCGGGCCAGGAGCTCGCGTGCAGCAAAAGGTTTCGGCAGATAGTCGTCCGCACCCATTTCCAGCCCGATGACACGGTCCATCTCGTCGTCGCGGGCGGTCAGCATCAGGACCGGCGTCGCCTTGTGCTTGCCGGCCCGCAGCTCCCGGCAGAGAACAAGCCCGTCATCGCCCGGCATCATCACGTCGAGCACGATCAGATCCACCGCATTGGCATCCAGGAAGCTGCGCATCTGCCGGCCATCGGCCGCGACGCTGGTGCGCAGGCCGTTTTTCTTCAGATAGCTCGACACCAGTTCACGGATCTCGCGATCGTCGTCGACGATCAGGATATGGTCGATATGCTCCATCTCGGGTTCTCGCATCCTCTGTCTTTGCTGCGTGTCGAGGCATTCCCATTTAGCGCTGGATGCGGCCGCCGCGAAGCCGGGAAATGCACCGCAGCAACCTGTTCAGCCGGAAATTCGTGGCGTCTAGAATTTCGCGACGTCGAGCACCGCGCGGGCGAATTCCGCCGGCGCTTCCTGCGGCAGGTTGTGACCGATGCCATCGCCGATCGTGCGATGTTCGTAGCGTCCTGAAAACCGGGCGGTATAGGCGGATGGATCAGGATGCGGGGCACCATTGGCGTCACCTTCCATGGTGATGGTGGGAATGGTCACGACCGGTGCCTTGGCAAGCAGCGCCTCATAGGCATCGTATTTCGCCTCGCCCGCAACCAGTCCGAGCCTCCAGCGATAATTGTGGATGGTGATATCGACATGGTCGGGACTGTCGAATGCGCTGGCGGAGCGGTTGAAGGTTTCGTCATCGAACTTCCAGGTGGGCGACGCCGTCTGCCAGATGAGACGCGCAAAATCATGGGTATGCGCGGCGTAACCGGCACGGCCGCGTTCGGTGGCGAAATAGAACTGGTACCACCAGGCAAGCTCGGCCTTGGGCGCAAGCGGAGCGCGATTGGCTTCCTGGCTGCCAATCAGGTAGCCGCTGACGGACACTAGCGCCTTGAAGCGTTGCGGCCAGAGCACGGCCATGATATCCGCAGTCCTCGCACCCCAGTCATAACCGGCAACGATCGCGGTCTCGATCTTGAGCGCGTCCATCAGCGCGATCATGTCGACCGCAAGTGCAGCCTGCTGGCCATTGCGGGGCGTTTCGGCAGAGAGAAACCGTGTCGTGCCATAACCGCGCAGATAGGGAATTATGACCCGATACCCGGCATCGGCAAGGATCGGCGCAACATCGACATAGCTGTAGATGTCGTATGGCCATCCGTGCAGCAGCAGGACGACGGGACCATTTGCCGGGCCATCCTCTGCATATCCGATATTGAGGACACCGGCATCGACCTGCTTCAGGGCAGCAAATTTCGTATGGCCACCCGGCCTGCCTTGCGAATTGCCAGATGATTCGGCTGCGGCGGATTGAGCATTGGCCAGCGAAGTGGCGCCGAGCTCGACGGCTGCGACGGTCATGGCTGCCAGGCCAAAGAAGCGGCGGCGTTGAAGCTGAAACATATCGGTCATGGGTTTTCTCCGGTTCGCGTTGATGACGATCCCCAAGAAACAGCCCGTATGTATTGTCGATATGTCCTGCGACCTGCTCAACTGCAAGCAACTGTAGCGGCACGCCGCCGAGATACAGTTCGATACAAAGACCTCGCCTCGCCTGCGCGAAAAGACGACGAGATGGCCGGTCCCGCCCGCCTGATCGTTTCTTATTATGGCGGCGGGGTCGCCTCCTACACTCCGATACATTTCTCCCTGAAGCCGGACACATCCCGGATACCTGCGCCCGACCAGATTGGCGCAGTTGCCGATCACGCCCATGTCGGCGGCGCCAAGATCCACTAAGGGCTTCAGAGGACACGATCATGACGCTTCTCGTCATTGCCTATCTCGGAGGGGCGCTCACCATCCTGAGCCCCTGCATCCTGCCTATCCTTCCCTTCATCTTTGCCCGTGCGGGACAGCCGTTCCTGCGCAGCACGCTGCCCATGCTGGCAGGCATGACCGCGACATTTTCGCTTGTCGCGACACTCGCTGCGATCGGCGGCGGCTGGGCCATCGAGGCCAATGAATTCGGGCGGCTTGCCGCGCTGTTGCTGCTTGCGCTGTTCGGCCTCGGCCTCATCTCTCCCCGCATCGCCACGCTCCTGAGCCAGCCTGTGGTCGGACTCGGCAACCGCCTGCTGAACGCGGCCGGAAAGCCGGGCAGCGTTCCCAGGGCCGCGGGCTCTCTGCTTCTGGGCATTGCCACAGGCCTCCTGTGGGCGCCCTGCGCCGGGCCGATCCTCGGTCTCGTGCTGACCGGTGCCGCCCTGCAGGGTGCCAATCTTGAAACCACTGTCCTTCTCGTCGCCTATGCTGCAGGGGCTGCGACCTCGCTTGCCCTCGCACTTTTCGCAGGCGGGCGGATCTTTGCCGCCTTGAAGCGGTCTCTGGGTGTCGGCGAGCGTATTCGGCAAGTCCTTGGCGCAGCTGTCATAGCAGGTGTCGGCGTCATTGCGCTCGGCCTCGACACCGGCCTCCTCGCCAAGCTTTCATATGCCAGCACGTCTTCCTTCGAACAGGCGGTTCTCGATCGTCTCCACACCCGGCAAGCCGAAGGCGGCATGGAGGTCGCAAGCGCCGACAATTCCATTCTCGCCCGCAACGGCAAGCTGTTTCACGCCGACCTTCCCGTCGAAGGACGCGCACCTTCACTGGGCGGTGCCGTGGAATGGCTGAACTCGCCGCCGCTTTCCACCGAAGCCCTGAAGGGCAAGGTCGTGCTCGTCGATTTCTGGACCTATTCCTGCATCAACTGCATCCGCACCGTTCCCTATGTCCGCGCCTGGGCCGAAAAATACAAGGATCAGGGTCTCGTCGTGATCGGCGTGCATGCACCGGAATTCGCCTTCGAGAAAAAAATCGACAATGTCAAAAAGGCAATCTCCGACTTCAAGATCGGCTATCCCGTCGCCATCGATAATGATTACAGGATCTGGCGTGCCTTCAATAACAGCTACTGGCCAGCCAGCTATCTGATCGATGCCAAGGGCAATATCCGCTACCACCATTTCGGCGAAGGCAATTATGGTCGGACCGAACAGGCGATACAGGATCTGCTAAGAGAAGCCGGCAGCGACGTAGCCACCGCTGCGCCCGTCAAGCCTGAGGCAAAAGGCGCAGAAGCGAGTGCCGACCTGAAGGATATCCGCTCCGGCGAGACCTATATCGGTTACCGGCAGGCCACCGGCTTTGCCTCGAACGAAGGCCTTCGTCCCGGCTCTTCCGGTACCTATTCGATTGAAACGCCAAGCCTCAACGAATGGGGTCTCTCCGGCAGCTGGACTGTCGGCGCGGAAGAAGCGACCCTCGACAAGAGCGATGGCGCGATCACCTACCGGTTCAGCGCCCGCGACCTGCATCTCGTATTGGGGCCGGACGGCTCTGGAAAACCGGTCCGTTTCCAGGTGATGATCGACGGCCACGCGCCCGGCGCCGACCACGGCACGGATACCGATGCCGACGGCAATGGCACGGTCACATCCACCCGCCTCTACCAGCTTGTCCGTCAGTCTGGCGACGTCACGCCCAGAACCTTCACCATCCGTTTCCTCGATCCGGGCGTACAGGCCTACGCCTTCACCTTCGGCTGAACCCCTTCCCTCACCTATTCCAACAACAAAGGATCACGACATGAACCGCCGTTTTATCTCCATGGCAGCCATCGCATTTGCCACCAGCGTCATCGCCTTCGCCGCACAGGCGGCGGAGGTGAAGAACATCGTCATCGTGCATGGCGCCCTTGCCGATGGCTCCGGCTGGCGCAAGGCAACCGAAATCCTCGTGGACCGCGGCTTCAACGTCACCATCTTGCAGGAGCCGATTACCTCTCTTGCCGACGATGTCGCCGCCACCAACCGCGTGCTGGATCTGCAGGACGGGCCGTCGCTCCTCGTCGGCCACAGCTATGGCGGCATGGTCATCACCGAGGCGGGCAACAATCCGCATGTCGCTGGCCTCGTCTACGTGGCCGCCTTCCAGCCCGATACGGGAGAAAGCCTGTTTGATCTGGCAAGCTCAAAACCTGCCAGTGGAATGAACATCCGCGAAACGAAGGACGGGAAATATCTCTACCTGGACCCCGCGTCATTCGCGGGTGACTTTGCCGGCGACCTTCCGAAGAAAGACGCCGAATTTCTCTCCAGATCGCAGGTCTTCGCCGCCAAGCAGGCTTTCGCGGCGAAGATCAGCGAGCCGGCCTGGAAGACGCGCAAGAGCTGGGCGGTCGTCGCCACCCATGACCGTTCGATCAATCCCGATCTCGAACGCGACATGGCCAGACGTGCCGGCAGCGACGTGACCGAGATTGAGGCAAGCCACGCCGTCTTTGCATCCCAGCCCGAAAAGGTTGCCGATGTGATCGAGAAGGCAGCAAAAGCCCTTTCACACTAAGACCCCGCAGATCTCCGATCAAACTGAGCCGCGCCCAAAAAGGCGCGGCTTTTGTTACGCTCCGAGCGGCGCACCAAGCAGAAAACGCCGAGTAATGCCGATGGCCTCGAGGAAAGCCTCGTCATGGCTGACCACCAGAAGCGCACCATCATAGGCAACCAGCCCCGCCTCCACGGCGGCGATGGAGTCAAGATCGAGGTGATTGGTTGGTTCGTCGAGAATAAGCAGTTGCGGCGGCCTTTCTCCCCCAAGGACACAGGCCAGGCCGGCGCGCAACATCTGCCCACCCGACAATTGTCCCGCTTGCCTGAGGCTGGCATCGCCACGGAACATGAAACGGGCGAGAGCTGCCCGGCAGGCATTTTCGCTGGCCCCGGCATTGAGACGCATGAAATTGTCCCGGATCGACAGCCGCGGTTGAAGCAGGCTGACCTTCTGGTCGAGAAAGGCGCATGACACCTCGACCCTGACGGACCCTGAAAACGGTGCTAGGCCTCCAGTGATAACGGACAGCAGCCTCGTCATGCCCGTGCCGTTCGAGCCGATGACGGCAAGCCGCTCGGGACCAGTCATTGTCAGCGAAACATTGGAGAGGACTGGGGCATCGCTTGCATAACCCGCAGTCACCTTGTCCAGCCGCAGCACCGTCCTCGACGCCACAAGACCCGTGGATGGCAGCGAAACCTTGAAGGGATCGAGAACCTCCAGGCGGTCGCGGGCAGCAGACACATCGGCCCTCGCCTCTCGCGCCATTCGGCTTGCGGCCTCGGCTTTTTCGCCACCAGTCTGCTCCGCACGCATGGCGCGGCCGGCAGCCGAGTTTCGCGGCATTCCGCCCTCTGCCGCCTTCCTTTTTCCTGCGCAATCGCGACGCGCCTGCCGCTCCGCTGTCTACTGTGCCTTGCGCTCGACGTCGCCGAGCCGCTTCTGTGCGTCGGCCAGATCATGCCGGGCCGCGGCAAGCTCAAGAGCCTTGCCTTCCCGGTAATGGCTCCAGTTTCCGCCATAACGGCTGATGGCGAGCGATGTCAGCTATACGATCGCATCGACAGTTTCCAGAAGCTCCCGATCGTGGCTGACGACGATCGCGCCCTGGCGCCAGCCGGCGAGAAGTTCGATCACTGCCGCCCGCCGTCCCGGTCGAGATTGTTGGTCGGCTCGTCGAGGATCAGGAAATCAGGTGCGTGATAGACCTGGGCAGCCAGTGCGGCACGGGTGCGCTGGCCGCCGGAAAGCCGAGCGAGCGACGTCGACAAAGGAATGGAGAGGACGAAACGCGCAAGCGCCGCTTCGATAGTCGGCTCCAGCATCCAGTCGATATCGGCCAATTCCTCGAGCGTTGCGTGCCTGCCTGAGCGCGCTCGAGTAGTGCCAGCGCATGACGGACACCGAAGAGATCGGCGACGGTGGCCCCTTCCGCGACCTGTACGCTCTGACGCAAGATGTGGATGCCTGCGGGTGCCGTGACAGATCCCGAAGCCGGCGGCAGTTCACCGGAGATCAATTTCAAAAGCGTCGTCTTGCCGACACCATTGCGGCCGACGAGCCCGGCCCGTTCGGGACCGAAAACGATATTCAGATCGGAGAAAAGCGGACGACCGTCAGAAGTGGACCAGGACAGATTGGAGAGGATAATGGAATGCGGCATGGACAAGGTTTTCCCGTATGGCAAGGCAAAGCGGCGTTGCGATCGGGTTGAAATCCATTGTCGACCATCCTGTTGGTGCTGCGGTGGTGATTTAGCGCGTAAAGACGGTGGGTTCACGGTATACGGCGACGCTAGTCCCAGGCGACCTCCCTGACCAGATCGACCAGCGCCCGCAGCTTGGCCGGAATATGGCGCCGGCCGGGATAATAGAGGCAGAGACCCGGATAGGGAGCGATCCAGTCGTCCAAAACCTCAATCAATTTGCCATCAGCAAGGTCCGCGGCGACCTGCCACGCATTGAGATAGGCAAGGCCGGCGCCTTCCCGTGCGGCCCGCAGCATCAGGTCGCTCTCGTCAAGCGTCAGCAGGCCCGGAACATCCAAGGTGAAGGCCTCGCCGTGCCGTTCGAATTCCCAGTGATAGAGAGAACCGCTCGCCATACGCGCCCGGATGCAATCATGGTTCTTCAGATCGGCCGGCACTTTCGGCCTGCCATGCCGCTCGAAATAGCCGGGAGAGCCGACGATAACGGGGCGAACGGAGCGGCTGATCGGCTGGATGATCATATCCGGCGGCACGGTCTCGCGAATGCGAATACCGGCATCGAAGCCCTGCGCATTGATATCGACCAGCGCGCCCTCCGTGACGATTTCGACCGCCATTTGCGTGTGGCGCCGCCTGTACTCCAGGAGAACTGGATTGAGCACCATGCGCGCCGCACCGACGGAGGTGTTGATCCGCAGGGTGCCGCTCGGCTCGGTGCGATGTTCATCCGCCAGATCGACCGCCTTGCGGATTGCCGCCAGCGCCGGTGCGATCTCGGCCACGAACTGCTCACCGGCGGAAGACAGGACGACGCTGCGTGTCGTCCTGTTGAATAGCCTCACGCCGATGCGGGCTTCCAGAACCGCGATCTGCTGGCTGAGTGCGGAGGAGGATATGCCCAGTTCACGCGCTGCGGCGCGAAAACCGCCATGCGTGGCCACAGCAACGACCGCCTCGAGTTCGGCCAGTGTCCCACGCAGCATTGTCCGCTATTCCTTATCAGATTGTCCTTTATCGCCCAGCTTATCAGATCAATGTCGAACCGCCAGATTAAGCCCATCATTTTCAAGGAGAAGACGATGCGTATCATCGACAAGATCTATATCGACGGCCAGTTCATAACCCCGCATGGCACGGAGATCGCCGATCTCCAAAATCCTTCGACGGAGGAAAAGATCGGCACGGTGCGTCTCGGCGACGTCGAAGATGCCAAGGCCGCGATCGCCGCGGCAAAGCGCGCCTTTCCGGCCTTTGCCCGGACAGGCAAGCGGGAGCGCATCGCCATGCTTGAACACCTGAGCGACGCCGTTGCCGCACGAAATGCGGAACTAACTGAGGCGATGGCGACGGAATATGGCGCCCCGCAATATTTCACCGGTTTTGCCGTCGTTCATGCAGCATCCAGTTTTCGGCACATGGCCGAGGTGCTCAAGGATTACAAATTCACGCGGCGGATCGGACGGGCTGAGGTCACAATGCAGCCCATCGGAGTAACGGCCGCGATTACCCCCTGGAATAGCAATTACGGCTTCATCTGCGCAAAACTCGCAACCGCAATCGCGGCCGGCACGACGATCGTGATCAAGCCGAGCGAGATGAGCGCGGTCCAGACCCAATTGCTCACCGAATGTCTTCATGAAGCAGACCTTCCGATGGGTGTCTTTAATATCGTCAATGGTCGCGGCGACGTTGTAGGAGCGGAATTCAGCCGGCATCCCGATATTGCCAAGGTGACGTTCACCGGCTCGACGGCCGTTGGTAGACAGGTGCTGCGTGCCGGTGCGGAAACCCTGAAGCGAGTGACGCTTGAACTCGGCGGCAAGGGGCCAAATATCATCCTTGACGACGCGGATCTCAACCGCGCCATTCCCACGGTCTTGCGGGTTGGCCTGATGAACAGCGGCCAGGCCTGCATTGCCGGCACCCGCGTTCTTGTGTCGGAAGCAAGAAAGGCCGAAGTGATCGAGAGACTGCGGGTAGAGATCGCAACCTTCAAGCCGGGTATGCCATCCGATCCGGCCGTGATGATCGGCCCGATGGTAAGTCAGAAACAGTATGAACGGGTACAAGCTTATATCAGACTGGGGGTCGATGAAGGAGCAGAGCTCATCGCCGGCGGCCCCGGCCGCCCACAGGGCATCAGCCATGGCTGGTTTTCGCAGCCGACGATTTTCGCGAATGTGACGAACGATATGCGGATCGCTCGCGAGGAGATCTTTGGACCGGTGCTTTCTGTCCTGTCTTACCAAGATGAGGAAGAAGCAATCCACATCGCCAACGACACGAGCTACGGGCTTCAGGCATATCTGCACGGCACGGACATGGAGCGAATGCAGAAACTGGCTAGCCGCCTGGATTGTGGCCGCGTCGTCATCAATGGCGCGCCCCACGAGCCGTTGGCCCCGTTTGGCGGTATGAAGCAATCTGGCATCGGCCGCGAGTTTGGCTCTTTTGGGCTGGATGCTTTTCTGGAGCCGAAGGCGGTATTGACTTAAGGCCGCACGGCGATTTTGTACGGCAGAAGCACCACTCGGTCGGTTGGCCCGAGTGGTGCTTCTCTTTGGCCTTGATAGGAATCGAACTCTATTTCCAGAACGATATCAGGTAACTTATTTGTTTTGGCGATGAAATGAGCTAAGGACAGTAATTTATATGACTTTCAGCGCTGTGAACTCACAAGGTTCGCCGCGGCTTCGTTGGCCGCAAAAAGTGCTGTTTTGACCGAATTTTCCTGAAGCAATCTTGCGGCCAATACGCCGATAAATTCGTCGCCTGCGCCATGCGTGCTGACCAGTTTGACTTTGATTGCCGGGATCGACGCCTCTTCGCCGCCGCGCATCGCGTAGGCAACGCCCGCTCCGCCAGCCGTCACAACGGCAACCGGAAATGATTTTGCAAGAACGCGCGCTGCCGCGATCGCAGCGTCGAGCGTGTCGACCTCGGCATTACCGGCCAGCGCTTCCGCCTCGACCGCGTTGACCACCAGAACGTCGATCAACTCCGCCAGTTCAGGCGACAGGTCCCTCACCGGCGCGGCATTCAGAACAACCTTACCGCCTGCTTTTTTCATCGCTGAGGCAGCAAGCACATTTGCCGGATCCGGCACTTCGTTCTGCAGAACGAGGATATTGCCCGCCTGAAACAGCGATGCAGCCTGCTTCACATCGGTTTGCCCGAGCTGAAGATTGCTGCCCGAGACGATGACTGCGCCATAATCCCCTTCGGAATCGAAAATTGCCACGCTCATGCCAGAGGCGGCGCCTGCGATCACCCTGACATGATCCAGTTCCACCGCGTTTGCGGCAAGATTGGCGGTCAGAGTGCCGCCAAAATCATCGTCACCCACGGCACCGATCATTACAGACCGCACGCCGGCCTTCGCGGCAGAAACCGCCTGGTTTCCACCCTTGCCGCCGCAGGCCGGGTTCCAGGCGGAACCGGTCACCGTTTCGCCCTTGCGCGGGCGCGCCGGACCTTTGACGATGATGTCGTAATGCAAGCTGCCGAAGACGACGACGGCGGGGATGGATGCAGTCATAGGAATTTGTCTTTCCGTTTGGAGGCGACGGCCGCCATGGTCTTTTCGAGATGGTTTTCTGCAGCGGTGTAATCGCGCTGCGCAACAGCCACGAATACGGCGTCGAGAATATTGAGCTGGGCGATGCGGGCGGCGGCGTTCTCGCCCATCAGCGGCGAACCCTGTGCTGTCGAACAGAGAACGACGTCGGCATGCTGCGCCAGCGGCGATTCATTATAGTTGGTGATTGCAATCGTGCGGGCACCGTTGCGTCTGGCGATCTGCATCGCCTCGATAACCGCCATCGTATTGCCGGAATGCGAGAACCCGACAGCAATATCGTCATTGCCGAGCAGCGATGCGGACATCAGCATCATGTGGGAATCGTCATAGACGCTGGCGCGCACGCCGATCCTCAGAAACTTGTGGGCCGCATCGCGGGCGATCTGCGCCGAACCGCCGACACCATAGAAATCGCGCTGACGCGCACCATGAATCAGGTTTGCAGCACGATCGAACGCTTTGACATCCATGATCGACAGGGTTTCTTCAAGCGCCTGGATCGACGTCCTGAACACTTTCTGGATGATTTCCTGGGACGTGTCCTCGATGGACAGTTCCTGGTGCATTTCCGCCGTTGGCAACCGGTTATACTGGGAAACCGCATTGCGGAATTCGCGATAACCCGCGAATCCCAGTTTCTTGGTGATCTTCACGACCATGGCTTCCGAGACGCCGGCATCGGTTGCGATCTCCTTCAGCGACGTGTCGTCATTGAAGCTGCGCAGTGCAAAGACGGTCTCGACCACCCTTGCTTCCAGCGGCGTCAGCAGTGGCAAGCGCATGCGAATGCGCGGGCCCACTGCCTTCGGATCCATGTTGTCGGAATTCATCCCCGTCCCCTTGTCGCGCGATCGATCATCATTGCGACAAGAATTATAAGGCCGGTTGCGAGAAGTTGATAGAAAGCCTGAACGTTCATCAACGTCAAACCGTTGCGCATGGCACCGAGAATGATGGCGCCGAGGATGGTGCCGACGATCGATCCCTTGCCACCCATCAGCGACGCACCACCGATGGCGGCAGCCGCAATCGCATCGAGTTCCCACAGATTGCCGAGGATAGGCTCTGCCGCGCCAAGGCGGCCGATCAGGATGAAAGAGGCCAGCGCGGCCAGAACACCGGAGATCACATAAGCGGTAATCTTGGTGAGCGCGATCGGCACACCGGCGACATAAGAGGCTTCTTCGTTGCCACCGACGGCGAGAAGATATTCACCAATCGGCGTCTTCTTGAGCAGGACCCAAGCGCCGAAGGCGACCACCGCAACGATGATGACCGAGTTCGGGATGCCGGCGACATTGCCGTTGAACAAAGACCGGAAGCTCTGCGGCACGCCGAGAACCGGATTGCCGCCCGTATAGATCAGCGCGATGGCGCGGTACGTGCTGAGCGTTCCGAGCGTGACGATGAACGGCTGAAGGCCGACATAGGCAACCAGCACGCCGTTGACGAGACCGCAGAAGGCACCGATGCCGAGACCGGCAAGCAGCGCCACCGGCACGGGCACGCCCGTGACAAGAAGAGCGGCCGTCAGAACGGCGGAAATCGCAGCCGTCGGGCCGACTGAAAGGTCGATGCCGCCGGAAATGATGACCAGCGTCATGCCGAGCGCGATGCAGGCATTGATGCTCGACTGCTGCAGGATGTTGATGAGGTTACGCTCGGACAGGAAGCCCGGCACCAGCGCCGCAAACACTGCCATGATGATGATCAGGCCGATGAGCGTACCGGCATCACGCAGCGAGAACGAGCTGAAGAGTTTCGAGGAACGCTTGGGCGTTTCGGCGGCGATATCAGACATGGGTGTGCTCCTGCGTCGAGGAATAGGTATTTGGCTCGGCATCGCCGACGGCGTGCGAGACGATGGCCTGTTCCGTCAGCTCGTGTCGTTCCAGCTGGGCGGCGATGCGGCCGTTGCGCATGACGATGACCCGGTCCGACAGCCGGATAACCTCGGGAAGTTCCGAGGAGACGACGATGACGGACTTGCCTTCGGCGGCAAGGTTTTCGATCAGATGATAGATTTCGGACTTGGCACCGACATCGATGCCGCGTGTCGGTTCGTCGAACAGCAGGATTTCAGATCCGGCGGCCAGCCAGCGGGCGATGATCGCCTTTTGCTGGTTGCCACCGCTGAACAGCTTGATCGAACGATCGATCTGGAACGGCCGCAGGTTGACCCGCTTCAGCAATGTTTCGGCAGTATTGTTAACCGTCGAATGGCTAACGACGCCGACCTTTGCGAATTTCCGCAAGGACGGCAGCGCCATGTTCAGCGACACCGGGCGCATGGGGATAATGCCCTCGCGCTTGCGCTCTTCCGGCAACAGACCGATCCCGGCAGAGATGGCGGAGCGCGGGTTTGTCAGCTTCAGCGCACGGCCGTCGATGCTGATCTCGCCGGATCCGATCTTGTCGACGCCGGCCAGAAGACGCAGAAGCTCGGTACGGCCGGAGCCGACCAGGCCGGCAATGCCGACGACTTCGCCGCGTCTTACTGTGAAGGAGACGTCGCGGACATGCGTGACCGCGGAGGAAAGGCCCCGCACTTCAACGCGAACGTCCTCCTTCACAAACGAATTATGTTCTTCCTGCATCAGCTCGCGGCCAACCATCATCGCGATCACGTCCGACTGGGCGGCGGTGCGCAGGTTGACCGTGCCAACCACATTGCCGTCACGCATGACGGTGCCCTGGTGGCAGATGCGGAAAACCTCATCCATCTTGTGCGAGACATAGATGATCGCCACGCCGGAGGCCGCCATCTTCTCGATGATAACCGCGAGGCTCTCGAATTCGGCCGGCGTCAGGCTGGACGTCGGTTCGTCCATTGCGACGATCTTGGCGTTTTCCAGCAGGGCGCGGGCGATCTCGACGATCTGCCGCTGCGCCACCTTCAGGTTCTTGATCGGCGTCGAAGGGTCGATCGACGGGTCGATCATAGCAAGCGCTGCGGCCGCGCGCTTTTCCTGCTCGCGACGATTGACCAGCAAGCCGCCGGCAGTCTTCAGCGGATGGCCGAGAAACATGTTCTGCGCCACGGTCAGATTGGGGATCTGCTGCAACTCCTGATGGATCATGGCGATGCCGGCGCGGCGGGCATCCTCGGGGCTCTTGAACGTGGCAAGCATGCCATCGACGTAAAACTCGCCGCTGGTCTGGCGCGACACACCGGACAGAATGCGCAGCAGCGTCGATTTGCCGGCGCCGTTTTCGCCGAGAAGAGCGTGAACTTCACCGGGCTTTATGGAAAAAGTTGCGTCCGAAAGCGCCTTTACGCTTGGAAAGGTCTTGGTGATGCCCTTGAACTTGAGGCGAGCCGTTGTCGTCATCTCGGTGCTTTCATCAAAGGAGGGGAGCCGGTCTCGGGAGGACCGGCTCCTGTTGCGATTACTGAGCGGACGCAGCATCCTTCATCAACACGGGTCGGACATCGACGCCGTCGCCCTTATACTTGGCAAGGTTGTCCTTGGTGATCAGCGCCTGCGGCGTGGCGACGACACGTGCCACTTTCTGGCCTGCGACGAGACGAAGTGCCGTTTCCATCGCCACTTCACCGGTCAGGATCGGGAAGCTGTCGACCGTACCGGTCAGCTCGCCGGCTTCGATCGACTTGTAGGCGTCGGAAATGCCATCGGTGCCGAACACGGCGACCTTGCCGAGCAGGCCCGCAGCCTTGACCGCCTCGATGACGCCGAGTGCCATGCCGTCATTGTTGCAATAGAAGCCGACGAGGTCGGGGTTCTGCTGAAGAATGTTGGTGGCGGCATCGTAGGACTGCTGGCGATCCCAGTTACCCGGAACGCTGGCAACGACCTGGAACTTGGAGTTCTCGCCGATCGTGGACTTGAAGCCCGCCGTGCGCTGGACAGCGGCAAACACGCCGGCCTGGCCTTCGATAATGGCGACCTTGCCGCCTTCGGGACGGTTGTCGATGAACCACTTGGCAACACGTACACCGTTGTCGCGCTGGACGTTGCCGACATAGTGCTCGGCCTGCGGCACGACGGCATCGTTCACGTTGACGACGGGGATGTTGGCTTCCTTGGCCTGTTCCATGACCGGCTGCAGGTTGGCATCGGTCTGCGGTGACACGAGAATTACGTTGAAGCCGGTGGTGACCATGCCTTCGGCAATCGTCAGCTGACCCAGCTGATCGCCTTCGCTCTGCGCTGCCTGATAGGCAACGGTCGCGCCAGCCTTCTCACCGAACTTCTCGTAAC
This sequence comes from Rhizobium sp. ZW T2_16, assembly GCF_044987325.1. Lineage (NCBI taxonomy): Bacteria > Pseudomonadati > Pseudomonadota > Alphaproteobacteria > Hyphomicrobiales > Rhizobiaceae > Rhizobium > Rhizobium sp. ZW T2_16. The sequence continues at coordinate 6,120 of NZ_JBJDRG010000015.1, read as the reverse complement.
CTTCGCCGAGTGAACGCCAGTATTCGTTGGTGAGCGTCTTGGAAACGCCGCCGGCGCGCGTGCCCTCCGGAATTTTCGGAAACGCGCCGTATTTCGCTTCAAGCTGCGACCAGTCAACCCGGTCCTTTTCGGTATCCGAGTTGAGCGGTGCAAGCTCCTGCGCGAAGGCCGCGCTTGCCATCAGCGCCAGCGCCATGGCGGCAATGGCGGATTTCAGGTGTCTGTTCATGGTATCCTCCCAGGTGTGGTTGTTGGAATAGAAGATGTCTCTTGGAGCCTCTTCAAGCGACGTCGCCGAGCATTGCCTCCTGAATAATCGACTGCGCGGTGACGGCATCCTGACGGTCGATCGCGCTGCCGAGGCGGTTGTCGCCTTCGAGGCGATCAACGACCCTCAGCATGCGCTTGACGGTCTGAACGTTGACTTCGCATTCATGAACCGGATCGAGGCCGGTCATGTCCGGGAAAGTGTCGAAATAAATCGCACCATCGTAGCCGTCACGACGGATCTGGCGCAGCAGTTCGATGGTCTGGATCGAGTGCACCGCACCGACCATCAGACCGTCATCGCGCTTGGCATAACCGTCATTGAGGTGAACGCCGAGCAGACGGCTGTGGCGGGCGATCATGGCAGCGGCGAAAGCCGGCTGCTCGTCGGCATAAAGCACATGCGCGAAATCGAGCGTGACGCCGAGGTTGGCACATCCGGTTTCTTTGATGGCCAGAAGCGTCGTGGCGCAATCCGGCATCAGGCTGTAGGAGCGCGGCTCGTTGGGCTTGTATTCGATCGAGATCAGGCAGTCGGCGTCGTGCTCGCAAACTTCACGAATTCCGTCGATTTCGTGTTGCCAGATGCGATCATAGTCCGCCTGGAAGGCGTAATCGAAACCGTCTTGGCCAAGCCAGATGGTCATCAGGTTGGAACCTGCTTCGCGGGCGGCATCGATGCCAGCCTTGGTCAGGTCGATCGCTTCACGGCGAACCGATTTGTCGGGATGGGTGAAGGCGCCGAGCTTGAACGCCGGATTGGTGTAGTAGCGCATGGCAAAGCCGTTGATTGCCAGGCCCATGTCTTCGAGCTTGCGCTTTAGCTCAGTCGGCTTTTCACCAACGTGATCAGGATAATTGAGGTCCAGATCCGTCAAGCCATCAACCTTGCCGGCACGCGCTGCCATCTGCAGGACCGTCGGCTTGCCCTTTAGGTCCGGCCATTCGCCCGCAGGGTTCGAAGCGAAGGAGTTGAGGCGGGTGGCAAAACGGAGGTTCGACAATGTCTTTGGCCCTATCGAAAATGATCAGATAGCCAAACTTCACAAATTCATTATGATTTGTAAAGAAAAATAGTTTCTGCAATGCAACATGCGTGTGCGGATTGTATTCTTAAGACGCAACGCATGCCCGCAATTCAAGCAATTATGTGCGGCATTTGACTGTGGTCTTTTCCAGCGAGAGGCTGGTCAACGAGTGGCTGAGCCACGAGAGCTATGCGTTGACGAGATAGTTCCGCTCTTGGACTGCCTACGGAGAGCTTCGCCATGCGGCCTTCAAAGGCTTGCGCGAGTTCCCCTCCAAATACCGTAGCGTGATTTGAATGGGGTTGGCTTGAAAACCGGCCATTTCTACGCGCCGCTTAAGGAGTGGCGCTTTGCCACCAACACCTTGGGCAGACGGCAACGGACGATCGAAGTAATGCAGGGCATGCTCAAGTGGAACCCGAACGACAATCAGGGGATTCGCTTTTTGATAACATCAGAGTATCTGCGCGCCGGTGAAGCCACGCGCGCATCCCGTATCCTGAAAAAGGAAGGGGATCACTTCCGCCCTATCAATACGAGGCTGCGCTGATCGAAATCGCTGCCGGCCGCATGGTACAAGCCGCAACGACCCTCAGACGCGCCTTTATTGCCGCCGGCTACATCGCCGAGATTCTCTGCGGGATGACAGACCCATTGCCGCTGGCGATCTGGCATGGCTCGAACCTGGCGGAGCCGGAGGTTGCGCGATCTTATGCCGAGCTTTAGGCAGATCTTTGGCACGTGACCCCCGTCGGCCCTCCAGTTCCTGCGTTGGGTACACATGCATGCCAAGATAATGTCCGAACGCGCAGCAATCCTCGGCATTAAGGAAGCTCTCCTGTGCGAGCGTGACGGAGAAGCGAGACGGAAGCTCCTCGACAGGGAAGACATGCTGCGGGATTGGATTGACGACCGGTTGTCGTTGGAAATCGTTCCCAAGCGGCAAGACCGGCACAATCGGCTCGTAGAACCTTGGGTCTACCAACATTAGAAAATTCGGCCGTGTGTTTTCCCCTGCCTTTCAGAGAAACGAATCCTCGACTCGTTGTTTGAATTCGCTATGCTTTGATCTGCCTGCTTGACCGTCCATCATCGATCCCTCTCATTGTTGGTGTGACGGCAACACCATGAATGAAAATTGACGCAACGACGATTAAAAGCACGGTCGCCCAGACGGTCTCCGCACCTAGGAATTCCGCATGAGCAGTCGCATAGACAAGATAATAGATAGACTTAAGACCGCGGATGCCGGATACAGCGATTATGATCTCCTCTTCGTGAAATTGTCCTGATCCTATAAAAGATATCCAACCCAACAAAGGGCGAACCAGAACGCGCGAGAACAGCGACAACGATCAGCCGCCAATCGATGGTGAGCCATAAGCCGGCCACGTGCTGCAATGGATCCAAGGCAGACCAGGAGTACCATCATGAGCAATTGCTCGATCTGTTCGGCGAGGTCATGAAGCAGTTAGGGGGAATGCAACGATGCATCTGCTCTCCGTGAGTGTTAAAGGTGATAACTCGGCCTGGACCTCACAAACCGCATCGGTGATCGATGACTATATTTTCCGTCCGACACATCACGTCTTATCGCTATAAGCGGCCGGTCGAGTTCGGAGACCACAAGCTGCTTTTCAGACCAAGGGACAGTTTCGATCAGACATTGCTCAGTTCCCGTCTCCTGATTGACCCGGAACCAAAATACATTCGCTGGATCCACGACGTGTTTGGAAATTGTGTCGCGGTGATCGGGTTTGCGCAGCCCGCAGATGAGCTTCGTTTCGAAACCATCATTCGGCTTGACCATACGCCTTACGTCGCAATCGATCTGCAGATTGACGAGGAGGCTTTGACCTATCCTTTTTCATACGACACAGACGAAGCGCTTGACCTAGAGCGAACCATCCAACGCCACTATGCCGACCCGGATGACCAGGTAAGCAAATGGGCGCGGCAATTCGTGCGGATCGGACAGTCCACCGACACTGGTCATCTACTGATGACGATGTGCTACGCCATTCATGAGGGTTTCGTCTATGCCCGACGACACGAGCATGGAACGCAAGCGCCGACCGAGACACTTAGGCTTCGTCGAGGGACATGCCGCGACTTTGCGCTGCTGATGATGGAGGCCGCAAGATCACTTGGGTTCGCGGCAAGATTCGTCACCGGCTATATTTACGTTCCAGACCGTGACGGATCGACCACTCTCGGCGGCGGCTCCACCCATGCGTGGTGCCAGATTTATTTGCCCGGCGCAGGTTGGGCGGAGTTTGACCCCACCAATGGTATCGTCGGCAACCGTGATCTCATCCGTGTTGGCGTGGCGCGCGATCCGAAGCAAGCGATGCCTCTGTGGGGAAGTTACGACGGAACAGCCGCCGACTACGAGAGCATGTCCGTCCAAGTCAATGTCACCACGGACGCTCGTATCTTAGCCGAGATCAGCTGATTGGAACGCATTGCTCACCCCAACGTTGCAGCACAACCAAGTCTCACGGCAATTCGCCGGCGCGAAGGGATTTTATGATGAAAATACGTGCCGGCTTCCATCTTGGATATGAGTGCGACCGATCCACCCCAATGTTACTCGTCCTGAATATTCATCCGTCCCGGCGCGCGGATCTACTGACCGAGCAGACATTGAATTTCGACCGAGCGATCGAGGCATGGGGTTATATCGATGGCTTCGGCAATGCCTGTAGCCGAATTGTTGCGCCAGCCGGGCTTACGACGATATCGACTGAGTTCGAAATCTATGACGGCGGTCTGCCGGATCCCATTCCACAAAACGCCTGCCAGCATGAGATCAAGGATCTGCCCGACGACGTCTTGGTCTATCTACTTGGCAGCCGCTATTGCGATACCGATCATCTGGCTGACTTTGCGTGGGCGCAATTTTCTTCCACCCCGTTCGGCTGGCCACGAGTGAAGGCAATTCTCGATTTCGCGCACGGCCATATCAAGTTTGATTATAAGAAAGCTGATCCCCTTCGGACGGCTTTTGGTGGATATACGGACCGCGTGGGCGTTTGCCGTGACTTCGCCCATCTCGCCATAACGCTGTGCCGTTGCATGAATATACCAGCCCGTTACTGCACCGGATATCTCGGCGATATCGGCGTGCCAAAGGACCCGAATCCGATGGATTTTAGTGCCTGGTTCGAAGTTTACTTGGGTGGACATTGGCATACAGTCGATGCCAGACATAATACGCCGCGCGTCGGCCGAATTCTGATGGCGACCGGTCGTGACGCAACCGACGTGGCACTTACAACCGCGTTCGGAACAGCGAAATTATCCCGTTTCGAAGTTAAAGCCGAGGAGGCTCTCTGAAGGTGAGCAGACATAATATAAAATCCTGGTTGACCGATATGGACGGCGTACTGGTGCATGAAAACAAGGCAATCCCAGGCGCGGTCGAACTCATACAGCACTGGCGAGCGACCGATACACCGTTCCTGGTCCTGACCAACAATTCGATCTATACGCCTCGCGATCTTAGTGCCCGGTTGCACAACAGTGGACTGGAGGTGCCGGAAGAGCGCATCTGGACCTCGGCGTTGGCAACGGCTGCTTTTCTTAAGGACCAGACCCCTGCCGGCAAAGCATTTGTTATCGGAGAAGCCGGGCTGACCACTGCCATCCACGAGGCGGGCTTCATCATGACCGACACCGATCCCGACTATGTCGTGCTTGGCGAAACCCGTTCCTACTCGTTCGAGGCAATCACCAAAGCCATTCGTTTGATCAATATGGGTGCCCGGTTTATCGCAACAAACCCTGATGCCACAGGACCGAGCGCCGAAGGCGCTCTTCCCGCAACGGGCGCCGTCGCGGCACTGATCACGCGTGCGACCAGCCGCGAGCCTTATATAGTCGGCAAGCCAAACCCTATGATGTTCCGTTCTGCCCTCAACAAACTCGGCGTGCATTCAGAAGGTACCGGCATGATTGGCGATCGCATGGATACGGACATCGTTGCCGGCATCGAGGCAGGCTTGCACACCGTGCTCGTCCTCAGTGGCATTGCCGACAGAGCAGAAATTGCGCGCTACCCGTTCCGGCCAAAGCTAGTGATTGATTCGGTTGCGGATTTGCTCGCCCACGTCTCGTAGCACGGGATGGGCACGCGTCTAATAATAAAGGGTTCATCCTCACTTTCTGCAATTCAGCGGCATCATTCTCGCACTCATCAGTTCCGGGCCGGCGCGACCGTACATTGCTCGCTTCAGTACCTTGAGGCGGTTGATCTGACCTTCGGCTTGACCGTTGCTCCAGGGGAGTTCGATTGCATTTTTTACGGCATCAATATCATGGCGCAAAACGCTGGCGAAACGCATGATTGCCGTGAGCTCGGTGTCGACGGCATCGTCGATCCATTCATCCAGTGCCTGCGAGCTCGTGCTGCGCAAGATGCCGTTGAAGCGCATAGCCAAGCCACGCATAATCGCGAACGCTCGAGAGCCCTGCTTCAATGCATTGACCTTTCTGGCCTGAAGATCTGTCAGCAGGCCGCGCGGTTTTATGCACAAAGCTGCGGCCACCACGGAGGAAATCATATGGCCTGTATCAGGATCGCGGACGGGTTCTGAAACATCCATTTCCGGAGGCGGCTCGTCGAGTTGAATGTTTTCGACTTCACGCCACACTTTCAGCAAGCGCTCGAGATTTGAGCGGCTGCCGGTATAACCGCGGTTCTTGATGTCGTAAAACAGATGGCGCCCAACCCGATTTCCATCTTTCCAGCATTCAGCCAGGAAAGCTTCAAAATAGAGTGGCGATGTCTTATTCAGCGCTGCCCGGTTTCTGTCTCGAGGTG
>NZ_JBJDRG010000014.1:0-118309 GCF_044987325.1 Rhizobium sp. ZW T2_16 | reverse complement strand
CGGACGAATTGCAGGAATGAAAGATGTCGAAAGGAAATCTAAAAAGATGTCGCGTTAGCAACACGGCAACGAAGAAACTCGTTTAAAATCCGCTTGACCGGATGCAGGCGATTAGACAACGGAATCGCTCCTTCCGTGAGCCTGTCTTCAGATCCTACTGATGAATTGTGTAGGAACCCATGGCGCAGAGATCCTGGGTATCCTCCATATTCTGGAAATTCGAGTCTTCGGTAAACTCGAAGCGCATGTCGTATTTGCAGGTTCTGCGACCGTCGGCGATCGTGATCTTCATGCTTTCGCCCGGCTCCAGAACGTCATCGCCGAACACATCATCTTCCCAATTGTCCACTCCGGTCGGCGAAGTATAGAACCGCTCGAGCGTGCCGCTGGTTTTGTTTATCAATGTAAAGACGAGATCGTCTGCCGCGCGCGAGACGCCGACGGAAAGAACAAGCGCCGCAAACGCACCGGCGGCGATGGAGGTGAACCGTGTCATGTGAAAGATCCCAGCCCATGATTGGGCGGTAGATCATTACCGCATTGATAAAGACCTTCAACATGCCTCCAGATTCATGATGAATCTTGGCTTTCGTCAATCCGATACCTTAAAGTGCGGATGCGGCCAGGTCGTCTTTCTCGACCGCACGCTGATAGGCGTCGCGGAGTGCAATGCGCCCGAAATATTGCTCGAAGGCAGGACGCTTTTCGATCGAGCCGAACTGCAGCCCCCAGCCGATCTGCGAGCCGACATAGACATCCGCGGCGCTGAATTTTTCGCCGGCTATGTATGAATTGCTGCGAAGGGCGAATTCCAGCGCATCCATTACGTCGGCAAAACTCCCGTAACCGATCATCCTCTCGCGACCTGGGGGAACTTCAAAGCCAAGCGCACGGTTGCTCACTGCTGCTTCGAGTGGCCCGGCGGCAAAGAACATCCAGCGATAGTAATCGGCACGGTCTGCGGGTGAGGGTGCCAGACCTTTCTCGGGAAAGGCGTCGGCGAGATAGGCGCAGATGGCGGCGCATTCCGTCACCGTCTTTTTGCCGTGAACGATGGTCGGCACCTTGCCCATCGGGTTGACCGCCTTGTAGCTGTCATCCTTCATCGTCGTGCCGAATTGCAGGACTTCCGTGCGGTAGGGCGCGCCTATCTCCTCCAGCATCCAGCGGGCAATGCGGCCGCGCGACATCGGGTTGGTATAGAATAGGATTTCATCTGCCATCCGTCATTCTCCTCTTGCCGTTCCTTGTTTTGGAGCGCGTGGCGACACAATCAAGGTCTGAAGTTTAGGCGATGGACGATCGGACCGGCGCGCCGGCTAGAGGGGCTTGCGGTACTGGATGAAACCCGGCGCCACCGCGACCCGGTCATAGAGACGCCGCGCCGCGTCGTTCTTTTCCTGTGTCAGCCAGTAGAGACGGCCCGCATTCTTGTCGCGGGCAAGCAGCGCCACCTTTTCGATCAGCGCCTCACCGACGCCTCGACCGCGCTGGCTGTCATCGACATAGAGATCCTGCAGATAGCAGGTCGTATCCGGCAGCCAGGTCGAGCGGTGGAAGAGTGCATGGACGATCCCGACAAGTCTTCCGTCATCAAAGGCGCCGAGCACATGCATCGGCTCGTCCGGATCGTGAAACCGCGACCACGTGATGTCGTACTGCTCTTTCGGCAGTTCCGACTCGTAAAAGCGGATATAGGCCTCGAACAATGGCTGCCACGCCTCACGGTCGGATGGCGCCAGGGGACGGATTTCGACAGGACGATTGGCAGACATGCTAAGCCTCCGGCGCAAAAGAAAACGGCGGGGAAAGCCCCGCCGTTCAAATGTAATCCGAAGATTATGGCTTACGCCATGGCCTTCTTCAGGTTTTCGTCGATCTTGTCGAGGAAGGCGGTGGTCGAGAGCCACGGCTGATCCGGGCCGATGAGCAGCGCCAGGTCCTTGGTCATGAAGCCGGCTTCGACCGTGTCGATGCAGACCTTTTCCAAGGTGTCGGCGAATTTCGTCAGTTCCGCATTGTCGTCCAGCTTGGCGCGGTGTGCTAGGCCACGGGTCCAGGCGAAGATCGAGGCGATCGAGTTCGTCGAGGTTTCCTGACCCTTCTGGTGCTGGCGGTAGTGGCGGGTAACCGTGCCGTGTGCGGCTTCGGCTTCGACCGTCTTGCCATCCGGCGTCATCAGAACCGAGGTCATCAGGCCGAGGGAACCGAAGCCCTGTGCAACGATGTCGGACTGGACGTCGCCGTCGTAGTTCTTGCAGGCCCAGACGTAACCGCCGGACCACTTAAGTGCGGAAGCGACCATGTCGTCGATCAGGCGGTGTTCGTACCAGATCTTGGCTTCATCGTACTGCGCCTTGAATTCGGCGTCGAAGATTTCCTGGAACAGATCCTTGAAGCGGCCGTCATAGGCCTTGAGGATCGTGTTCTTGGTCGACAGGTAGCAGGGAACGCCGCGCTGCAGGGCATAGTTGAACGAAGCGCGGGCGAAATCGCGGATCGAGTCGTCGAGGTTGTACATTGCCATGGCAACGCCCGAGGACGGTGCGTCGAACACGTCATGCTCGATCGTCTGGCCATCGTCGCCGACGAACTTGATCGACAGCTTGCCCTTGCCCGGGAACTTGAAGTCAGTTGCGCGATACTGGTCGCCGAAAGCGTGACGGCCGACGATGATCGGCTTGGTCCAGCCCGGAACCAGACGCGGCACGTTCTGCATGATGATCGGCTCGCGGAAGATGACGCCGCCGAGGATGTTGCGGATCGTGCCGTTAGGGCTCTTCCACATCTTCTTCAGCTTGAATTCTTCGACGCGGGCTTCGTCCGGCGTGATGGTGGCGCACTTGATGCCGACGCCGTGCTTCTTGATGGCGTTGGCGGCGTCGATCGTCACCTGGTCGTCGGTGGCATCGCGGTTCTCGACAGAAAGATCGTAATATTCGATGTCGAGATCGAGATAGGGCAGGATCAGCTTATCCTTGATCAACTGCCAGATGATGCGGGTCATCTCGTCGCCGTCGAGATCGACGACCGGGTTGGCTACCTTGATCTTCTGCATGGACTTCCTCTTGTCGTGTATGGGCCGGACCGGCCCCGAATGGATCAACGGGTTGCGCTATAACATCGCAGGGCAGGTGTGCAAAGCCGTGAGACAGGGATTGGCGGCTTTTCTGTGAGATTTCAACGCAGGGCCCTTCTGGCTTTGAAAAACAGCAAGAATGGTCATTGCCAAATAAAGGCCGAGGGGTAATGTCCGCGCAAATCGCTTCGAATACGGATCACCGCCATGCGAACTCTGCCGCTCGCTCTTGCCCTGTCGTTTCTGTCCACGGTTTCGGTTGCTGCCGAACCCGTCGATCCGGTCAAGGAGGTGATGAAGGTCACCGAAGAAAATTGGAACAGCAACGACAGCGACTGGAAGTTCATCTTCGATCCCGATCCGCTGGCGCGCCTGTTCAGCAAGCGCTTCCAGACGGCCTATGCCGATGCCGCCAAGCATCCGGCCTATGAAACGGAAAACAACCAGCCAGGCGACCCATTCGGTTACGATGTCGTCACCGCCTCGCAGGATGGCTGCCCGCTGCAGGATATCGTCATCGCGCCGGGTGTGGCCGCGAATGGCAAAACGGATTTCAAGGTCACGTTCAAGCAGTGGACCTGCATCGATGACGCCGATCTGAAGGACACGGCCTCCGAAGTGCATTTCGATGTAATCGATGAGGGCGGCAAGCCCGTGATCGACGACATCCACCGCGTGGCCGATGGTGAAAGCGATAGCGTCGTCGAGGAAATGCAGTCGATAGCCAAGGGCGAGTGATGCCGGGCGTGCCCGGCTTCGCAATGCTACAAGCGATGTCTAGGGCGCGGCGGATGGCCATGACGTTTGCCGATCGTCTGCTGGCCCATGATCCCGCCTTGTCGCGGGTGAAGATGGGAGCGCGCGTGACGCTCACCATCCTCGCCTCGATCCTCGTCCTGATCGCCATTCATCTGGCGGTAACGCCGCTGCCGTCGATTTCCTATGCACTGGCGATCGTGCTGTCGATCGAAGGCGGCGTCGCCGTGAAGGACAAGAGGCCCGGCGACCAGCTGACGACGCGCCTGATGGGCTGCGCGGCAAGCCTTTTCTGCATCACGCTTGCGGCAGCGCTCGAACCTTACCGGCTTGTCGCCGACCTGACTTTCCTGTGTGTCATCCTTGCGGCGAGCCTTGCGCGCGTATTCGGCCAGCGCGGTTTTGCCGTCGGCATGTTCGCGTTCATTTCCTATTTCATCGGCGCCTATTTGCGACCGACATTTTCGGAACTGCCGCTGGCGGCTTTGGGGCCGCTTTTTGCCGTCGCCTTCGGGCACCTGATCCGCAAATACCTGCTGGTTGACGACTGGCGTCGCGATCTGAGCAAAACTCTTCGGGCGATACAGCATCGTGTGTCGGATATTCTGCTGCGACTTGCCGGGTTTGCCGCAAGGGGAATGCTGACGGAGAAAGATCGCCTCGAACTGCGCCAGATGGAAGAGCAGCTGAAGGACGTGGTGCTGATGGCGGAAGGCCTTCTCCCGCGCAATGCTGACGGCTCCATGCCAAGTGACAGCAGTCCCGTAATGGCCGTCTCGATCGCCATCTTCGACCTTCACCTCGCTGCCGAAAGCGTGATCGTGCAGTCGCTTGGGGCCTTGCCGCCCGCCGCACTGGTGAGTGCCGTGCTCCATGATGATGCGGTCGCGGCAAAGCGGATTGCGGAAGACCCTTCTATTGCGGCCGGTGAAGAGCGGAAGAGGCAGAGCGTCCACGCGCTGTTATGGCTACAGCGGGCTTCCTCCGCCCTGCGTGAGGCCGCCACCGACCGGGCTTTCCAGCAATTGATGGCCTTTGGTGATGTGCCGCGGGCAGGGCCGCCGGTGAAACCGGATTTCTCCTGGAAGAACCCGCTTGTGCGTGCGGCTGTCCAGATCACTATCGCCTCCGGCATCGCCATGGTCTTCGGGCTGCTTCTCTCCCGTGACCGCTGGTTCTGGGCCGTGCTGACGGCATTTCTCGTGTTCAACAACACCCGCTCGCGTGGCGATGCGGCATTGCGGGCGATCCAGCGATCGGTCGGTACGCTGCTCGGCGTTGCCATCGGCCTTGCCTTAGCGACGCTGCTTTCCGGTCATACGACAACGACTGTCGGCCTTGCGGCCGTCTGTGTCTTTCTGGCCTTCTATTACCTGCAGGTCTCCTACGCGCTCCTCAGTTTCTTCGTCACCATCGTTCTCTGCCTCGTCTATGGCCTGATCGGCCAGCTCACATACGAGGTCCTGTTGCTGCGGCTGGAGGAAACGGTGATCGGCTCAATCGCCGGCATGTTCGTCGCCTTCGTCATCTTTCCATCCTCCACCCGCTCGACCGTCGAACTGGCGGTTGCCCGATGGTACGACGCGCTCGGACAGTTGCTGGAGGCGGTGGACAACGGGGAAAGCCGCTACCGGCTGATCGAATTGTCGAACCGCCTCGATGAGACTTACCGAGACCTGACCGTTGCTGCGCGTCCGCTGGGCAGTGCATGGTCGCTGGTCACCCGGCCGGGGCCGATCCGCCAGACATTGGCGATTTTCCTCGCCACCTCCTATTGGGCCCGGATCCTGGCGCGGGATTTTGCAAATGCTGGAAACGGCAACGACCCGGAAATGCACCGAGCGATTGATAATGCAAGGCAGGCGCTGGAGAAGGCCACAGCCAGGAAGGCTGACTGTTTTTCCATCAAGACGCCGCGCCATGCTGCTGCAAGCGGCAATTTGCCGGCACCGGGGCAGGGCGCCGCACATGGGGCGGATATGGTCGCCAATCTGCTCAATCGCCTTTATCCGCCGGCAGCAGATGAGCAAAAGAGCCAATAACCGGCTTGCCGTTGTTGGCCGACGGGTCTATTGCCCGGCTCCAAGAACAAGCGGAGACGAATATGTCGGGCACCAATAGCGAACGTGAACTCATTGCCGAAGGACCGGCGATCATTCTGGTCGAGCCGCAACTCGGCGAAAATATCGGCATGGTCGCCCGCGCCATGGCCAATTTCGGCCTCGTCGAACTCCGCCTCGTCAACCCGCGTGATGGCTGGCCGAATGAAAAGGCGCGCTCTGCCGCCTCCAAGGCCGATCACGTCATCGACGGCACCAAGGTCTATGACACGCTGGAAGAGGCGATCAGCGACCTCAACTTCGTCTATGCCACGACGGCCCGCGAGCGTTACGGCTTCAAGCCCGTCCGCTCGCCGGTCTTTGCTGCCGCCACCCTGCGGGAAAAATTCAAGGCGGGCGAAAAGACCGGAATCCTCTTCGGCCGTGAGCGCTGGGGCCTTAACAATGAAGAAGTGGCGCTTGCCGACGAGATCGTCACCTTCCCGGTAAACCCCGCCTTCGCGTCGCTCAATATTGCCCAGGCCGTGCTTCTCATGTCCTATGACTGGATGAAGTCGGGCATGGACGACCTTGAAGAGACACGCTTCCAGCCGATCGAACAGAACCCTTCGACGAAGGAGCAGGTGCTCGGTATGTTCGAGCATATCGAAGAGGCGCTGGATGCCCGCGGTTATTTCCATCCGCCTGAAAAAAAGCCCAAAATGATCGACAACCTTCGTGCCGTCCTGTCGCGTCGGGCCTTTTCCGAACAGGAGATCAGCGTGTTTCGCGGTGTTATACGCTCGCTTGATCGCTTTCCGCGGAAATGGCCGGAAAAGATTGTCCCGAGACAGAAGAAGGCTTCAGATTCAGGGGAGACAGAGGGGAATGACAGCGGCGAATGAGCTGAAGCCCATACTGGTGTTCGATTCGGGCATTGGTGGGCTGACGGTGCTGCGTGAAGCGCGCGTGCTGATGCCCGAGCGCGGTTTCGTTTACGTTGCCGACGATGCAGCCTTTCCCTATGGCAGTTGGGAGGAGGGCGCTCTGCAGAGCCGCATCCTTTCGCTATTCGAAAAGCTTCTTGCGGAACATCAGCCCGAAATCTGCGTCATCGCCTGCAATACGGCTTTCACCCTTGCCGGTGCCGCACTGCGCCAAAAATTCCCGCACATGACCTTCGTCGGCACCGTGCCGGCAATCAAGCCCGCGGCCGAACGCACTCGTTCCGGCCTCGTTTCGGTTCTGGCAACTCCCGGCACCGTCAAGCGCGCCTATACGCGCGATCTCATCCAGTCCTTCGCCACCCAGTGTCATGTCCGCCTCGTCGGATCCGAAAATCTCGCCCGCATGGCGGAAAGTTATATCCGCGGCGAGGCGATTTCCGATGACGAGGTGCTCGCCGAGATCGCCCCATGTTTCGTCGAGAAGGATGGCGAGAAGACCGATATCGTCGTGCTTGCTTGCACGCATTACCCCTTCATGGCCAATCTCTTCCGGCGTCTTGCGCCCTGGCCCGTCGACTGGCTCGACCCAGCTGAAGCAATAGCAAGGCAGGCACGACGCAAAGCGCCGCTCATCGAAGGCGCTGAACATCCCGAAGGTTTCGACTTTGCCGTCTTCACCTCGGGTAATCCGGATTTTGCCACCCGCCGTCTGATGCAGGGGTTTGGCCTGCGCACCGGCTGAGGCATGGCCTGATCGCCGACTGTTGCCCTTGTGCAACAAAAATACCTTTGAGTGCAATTTTCGATTGTGAGTGCTTGCGCGTTTGGAAAGAGCGTGCAATGTTCCAGCATCCGCAACTCAAGCAAGGGAGAGCATCGATGAATACATTTTCTGCTTACATGCGCCTCTCTGGCGGATTGGTCCGAACCATGCGGGTGAATTACCCGCGCAATCTGCTCGGACTGGCTTTCCGCGGCTGATAACGCCCGGAATCCGCCTTTTGGCATCTTTCTCGATCTAAACTCGATTTGACGTGACCGGTCTATCCGTCTGGCGGCTATCGCCGTTAGCACTTCCGCGCGCGTCTTTCCAAAACCACGAAAGGACCCGCTCGCATGCGCGAAGCGGGGCGGAAAAGCTATGCGTGAAATGCACGTAATGGTTGCCGATGTTCTGTCGGCAGAAATGGACGCTCTTCACCGGCGCCACGGTCCCTGGCGTCTGATAAAGGCACTTGTCGCGACCCTCGTCAGGCGCTCTTCGCCGTTTTCGGCAAACCGCTCGTCCGATCTCGACAATCACATGCTTCGGGATATCGGTTTGCCGGAGAACGTTCCGGAGGTCGATTTCGTCCTGCAGTCCCGGTTCGTCGACTGGAGGAACTACCTGTGAGCGACGGTCTGACCTGCCGCCAACTGGCCCTGGCAGACATGGAGGCCGCATCGAATGTGTTTCGCACCACATTCCATGCGCGACTTCCATGGCTCGCCGGCCTTCACAAGCCGGAAGAGGATCGGGCTTTCTGGTCGGGATACCTGTTCTCGAATTGCGCCATCTGGGGCTCCACGCGAGAGGGTGAACTGATCGGCGTCATCGCGTTCCGCCAGGGCTGGGTCGATCAACTTTATATCCTGCCGCACATGCAGGGGCAGGGCATCGGCTCTCGCCTTCTCTATCTCGCCAAGGCCAGTCATGCGCGCCTTAATCTCTGGACCTTTCAGAAGAATACCGGTGCCCGGCATTTTTATGAAAGTCAGGGATTTGAGGCCGTTCGCGAAACCGATGGCGCAGACAACGAACAATACGAGCCTGACATTCTTTACAGCTGGCGCCGCTGCGCCTGAAACGCACACTTGTCATGCGGATCTTTCCGTGACTTGATCTTGCTTATCTACCTGAGGAAACTTCCATGTCGCTCGAACACTGGCTTGCATTCGTCGCCGCTTCCGCCGTGCTTTTGGCAATTCCGGGACCGACCATCCTTCTCGTCATATCCTATGCACTGAGCCATGGTCGCAAGGTGGCAAGCGCGACGGTGGCTGGGGTGGCTCTTGGTGATTTCACTGCCATGACCGCGTCCATGCTCGGCCTCGGTGCGCTGCTCGCGACATCCGCCATGCTGTTCACGGTGTTGAAATGGGTCGGCGCCGCCTATCTCATCTATCTGGGCATCAAGCTCTGGCGCGCTCCTGTTTCTGCACAGGCGGAAGCCGTCGAAGAGGCGGATACGCCGGTCGTCCGACCATTTCGCGTCTTCCTCCACACCTATGCGGTGACGGCGCTCAACCCGAAAAGCATCGTCTTTTTCGTCGCTTTCCTGCCGCAGTTCCTCGATCTGACGCGGCCGCTCTTCTTCCAGATGGCGGTCTTTGAAGTGACCTTTCTGGTTCTCGCGACCATCAATGCCGCACTTTACGGTCTTCTGGCTTCGATGGCGCGCAACACGATCCGCAAGCCCAGGGTTCAGCGCATCGTCAATCGCACCGGCGGTTCACTGATGATCGGTGCGGGGCTTCTGTCGCTCGGCTTCAAACGGGCCGCTGCCTGATCGCAGAAGTCGAATTTCAAAGACTGTGATTTTTCTCTCTTTCCCGCAGAAACGAATCTCGATCTCTGTTAAGGGGAGGGGTCGGCGCGCTGTGTCACCGCAGCAAGACTGCCGGCAAACCACCAATCTACGGCATACGAGGGCAGCATAGTGCAAGTCGGCATCGATATGGGAACTGTGACCGGCGGAGCGCCGGCCAAGCTCGATATCGAGGAGCTTCTGGCGACGCGTCTGCTTGTTCAGGGCAATTCCGGTTCGGGAAAATCGCATCTTCTGCGCCGCCTGCTGGAACAGTCTGCCCCCTGGGTGCAGCAGGTCGTCATCGATCCGGAAGGCGATTTCGTCACCCTGTCGGATAAATACGGCCATGTGGTCGTCGATGGCGAACGCACCGAAGCCGAACTCGCCGGCATCGCCAACCGCATCCGCAAGAACCGCGTCTCCTGCGTGCTGACGCTCGAAGGTCTCGATCTCGAAGAGCAGATGCGTGCCGCGGCCGCCTTCTTGAATGGCATGTTCGATGCCGATCGCGATTATTGGTACCCGGTTCTCGTTGTCGTCGACGAAGCGCAGATGTTTGCGCCGTCAGTCGGCGGCGATGTCTCAGAAGATGCCCGAAAAATGTCGCTCGGCGCGATGACCAACCTCATGTGCCGCGGCCGTAAGCGTGGTCTCGCCGGCGTCATAGCAACCCAGCGCTTGGCAAAGCTTGCCAAGAACGTTGCGGCCGAAGCCTCAAACTTCCTGATGGGCCGTACCTTCCTCGATATCGACATGGCGCGAGCGGCCGACCTGCTTGGTATGGATCGCCGCCAGGCGGAAATGTTCCGCGACCTGAAGCGCGGCAATTTTGTCGCTCTCGGCCCGGCTCTGTCGCGCCGCCCGCTGCCGATCGTCATCGGCAATGTCGAAACCTCGGCGCGCTCCTCCAGCCCCAAGCTGATGCCGCTGCCGGATGCGCCGCAGGATGTCGAAGACTTGATCTTCACGCCGGATCCGGAAGAATTCGCCCGGCCGATCACCGCAGTTCGCCGCCCGACACCGACGCCACGCCCGACCACCGATATTCTGGCTGAACTCTCCCGTTCGACGCCGGCAGCAGTTCAGCCAGCGGCCAACGAATCCCGTGTGGCCATGCCGGAATTGACTGAAGAAGAGCGCGAAGAGCGGCTGATGGCGGTGATGTCGGAAATTCTCGACGATCCGCAATCGGCTTATCGGACCGACAGCGTCCTCTATCAGGATTTTCTCGTGCGCGCCCGCATGCGCCGTCTGCCCGGCCCGCCGATCTCGCTCAGCGATTTCCGCCGCCGCACCGCGATCGCCCGTTCCGGCGTCGATGCGACCATGGCGGCGAGCGAGGCCTGGGCGACCGTGCTTTCGCTGTCGAATGGTGTCTCCGATGACCTTCAGGGCGTGTTCCTGATGATGGCCAAGGCGGCACTCGGTTCCGAGCCTTGCCCGTCTGATGCCCGCATCGCCCGCGCTTACGGCACCCATTCCGCGCGCCGCGCGAGGCGCCTTCTCGGTTATTTCGAGGAGCAGGGGTTGATCGTCGTCCACGCGGATTTCGCCGGCAAGCGCATCGTCGCGTTCCCGGACCTGCAGGCTGAAACCGCACCCGGTGCGGCCGAGGCACCCGATGAGGGCGATCTCAAGATCGCTGCGGAATAAAGGGCTTAAAGCCATTCCGCTGTTGACAATTCCATGACAGCCCCCTAAAGACCGGCCCAGCACCGGGTGGCAACGCCCGGTGTTTTATTGACATGTCCCGTGGCACTCTCCGATCGCTTTCGTGAGAAGCCTGTCAGAACTTCCAAAACGAGGTTCAGAGGAGGGCGTGTTTCCTTCATCCGGTTTGGCAACAAACCGGTGCAACCGTTCGAAAGGAAATGCGATGAGCAAGCGCGAATCGTCCAAGTATAAAATTGACCGCCGTATGGGCGAAAACATCTGGGGCCGTCCGAAGTCCCCGGTTAACCGCCGCGAATACGGCCCGGGCCAGCACGGCCAGCGCCGCAAGGGCAAGCTCTCCGACTTCGGTGTTCAGCTCCGCGCAAAGCAGAAGCTGAAGGGCTACTACGGCGACATCCGCGAGAAGCAGTTCCGCGCGATCTACGAAGAAGCCAACCGCCGCAAGGGCGACACCGGTGAAAACCTGATCGGTCTCTTGGAATCGCGTCTGGACGCCATCGTCTACCGCGCCAAGTTCGTTCCGACCGTCTTCGCTGCCCGTCAGTTCGTCAACCACGGCCACGTTACGGTCAATGGCGTTCGCGTCAACATCGGTTCCTACCGTTGCAAGGCCGGCGACGTCATCGAAGTCCGTCAGAAGTCCAAGCAGCTCGTCACGGTTCTCGAAGCCGTTTCGCTCGCTGAACGCGACGTTCCGGATTACCTCGAAGTCGACCACAACAAGATGGTTGCCACCTACGCCCGCGTACCGGCTCTCTCGGATGTACCGTACCCGGTCATCATGGAACCGTCGCTGGTCGTCGAATTCTACTCGCGTTAATCGCGACGAAAATTTGCGAAAATGGCCCCTTTCGGGGCCATTTTTGTATCTGCTGGTCAAAATCGGCCACAACAAAAAAGCCGCCCGAAAGGAGCGGCTTTTTTGTTAGTCGTGAATACTGCCTACTTTGAAGATGCCTTCTTCTTTTCGACGGTGACATTCACCTCAACCGTTGTTGGAGTGGCGGTATCCGTCAGCTGAACGGTCTTGGTGGCGGGTTCCTCGGTCCGTTTTTCCCCCATCCTGTTCCAGGCATCGAGGCCAGCGATCTTGTAGGCTTCAGCAAGCGTCGGATAGTTGAAAGTGTTCTCGACGAAATACTCGACGGTGCCCTTGAGGTTAAGCACTGCCTGGCCGATGTGAACCAGTTCGGTCGCACCTTCGCCGACGATATGGACACCCAACAAGCGCCGCGTCTTCAGCGAAAAGATCAGCTTCAAGAGGCCGCTATCGAGACCCATGATGTGGCCGCGCGACGTTTCTCGGAAGCGGGCGACACCGCATTCATAAGATATGCCGCGCTCCCGCATCTCTTCCTCTGTCAGGCCGCAGGTGGAAATTTCCGGCACGGCATAGATGCCATAAGGGAAATATTTCTGCGGCTCCTTGGCCATCGCGCCGACTGCGACACGGGCCGCGATCCGCCCCTGTTCCATCGATGTGGAGGCAAGGCTCGGAAAGCCGACAACGTCGCCGGCGGCATAGATGCCAGGCACGGAGGTCTCGAAGGTTTCCGGGTTGACGCGAAGTCGGCCCCGGCTGTCGGCATCCAGTCCCGCGGCCGCGAGGTTCAGCGTATCGGTCGCACCAACGCGTCCGGCTGCATAGAGCACCATGTCGGCGACGATCCTGCGGCCTGTGTCCACCGTCACGGCAACCTTGCCATCCGCCAGTTTCTCCACCTTCTCGGCCTTCTGCCCGAGCAGAAGCTTCATGTTGCGGTCACGCAGCTGATAGGTGAAGTCTTCAATGATTTCCTTGTCGATGAAATCGAGAAGCGTCGATTTCGGATCGATGACGGTAACCGCAGCGTCCAGCGCGGAAAAGATCGTCGCGTATTCGATGCCGATGACGCCGGCGCCTATCACCACGATCGAGCGAGGGAGATTGTGGATCTCCAGCAATTCGTCGCTGTCTAGAACCGTCTTGTTATCGAAGGGAATCGATTCCGGACGATAGGGGCGGGTACCGACTGCCAGAAGGATGCTTTTGCCCGTGACGTGAACGGTGTCGTCGTCATCCTTGACGATCTGCATCGTATCCTTCGAGACGAAGCTCGCCTTGCCGCGAATATGCTGAACCCGGTTGCGGGCGAACTGATGTTCCAGAACGTCGACTTCATGGTCGAGCGTGATGAGCAGGCGGCGGCGCAGGTCTTCTGCGCTGATCTCCTGCTTGACCCTGTAGGAGCGGCCGTAAAAGCCCCGTTCTCGCCAGCCGGAAAGATTGAGCGCGGTTTCGCGCAGTGTCTTCGACGGGATCGTGCCGGTATGAACCGATACGCCGCCGACGCGCCGACCTTGCTCGACGACGAGCACCTTTTTGTCGAGCTTTGCCGCCTGGATGGCAGCACGCCGTCCGGCCGGTCCGCTGCCAACCACGATGAGGTCGTACTGGTGCATGAAATTCTCCGTTTGGAACCCGCTGGTCTCGCCAGCCAAAACAACCAGACCTGATCTACACGACTATTCTAAAATTCTGATTGCATGCGGCAATTTTTCGAAAATGACAAAAGACAACTGCGTGAGCAAGGCCCAAGCCTGTCTAAGAATACGACTATTGTGCGGTGCAGCGATGATGGCTTTCGAGTGATGCCTGTGGTTATCGGTCGTTTCGCGCGGTCTTGAGCAGCTGCCTGACGCGCTCGGCATCGGCTTCGGTCATCGGTGTGAACACGACAAGGCCGAGATCCGGCCGGCCATCGACGGTAAAGGAGGAATATTCCATCATCAGGTCGCCGGCGATCTCGTGGCGGAAATGCTTCGTTCCGGCTCCGTAATTCTGGATGTCGTAATTCTGCCAGATCGCACTGAACTCGGGGCTTGCCTGGCTGAGCTCTTCGACCATCGCCTGCAGAGCTTGCGCAGGTGCCGCCTTGATCGCTTCGGCACGGAAAGACGCGACCGCCGAGCGAGCGTCCCGTTCCCAGTTGACCATATGTCCGCGAACCCGTTGGTTGCAAAAGATCAGCTTCAGAATGTTGCGTTCTTCCGGTGGCAGGAGAGCGTAATCGGTCATGACCACGCTTGCCGCGGCATTCCAGCCGACGACGTCCCAAAGCGCGGTGCGCAGTACGGCTGGGCTAAATGTCATTGCGTCCAGAACCCGCTGTAATTGCGCTGATATGGGCTCAAACGGCTGGTGGCGTATTTCAGGCGGCCGATGCTGCGCCAGCAGGAAAAGATGTTCGCGTTCGGCGCTGGTGAGCGCCAGCGCCTTGGCGAGCCGGTCCAGTACATCGCTCGACGGTGAGCCACCGCGGCCCTGTTCCAGCCACGTATACCATGTGGCGCTGACATTGGCGCGCTGAGCAACTTCTTCGCGCCTCAGCCCCGGCGTGCGGCGGCGTGTTGCTTCGATACCAAATTCCGCCGGATCGAGCTTTGCCCGGCGATCCTTCAGGTAGCTCCCAAGCGGATTGTCGTCCCGCGCTTTGTCGATCGCCTCTGCCATTGTCGTCAGCCTGTTAGTCCCGATACGGGTATAAGGTCACGGCTTTTATCGCCCGCATCCGGATCATATTCGACATCCGTCAACATGCCAGCATGAGGGTTTCATATGCGTGTCTTTGTTACGGGTGCAACGGGTTTTGTCGGTTCCGTCGTCGTTCGGGAGCTTGTTTCTGCGGGTCATCAGGTTCTCGGCCTGTCTCGCTCCGAGGCCAGTCATGCTTCGTTGCAGGCTGCCGGAGCCGAGGTGCATTCTGGGTCTCTGGATGATCTTACCAGCCTTCAGGCCGGAGCTGCTGCGGCCGATGCGGTGATCCATACGGGTTTCAACCACGATTTTTCCAGGTTCAAGGAGAACTGCGAGGCGGATCGACCGATCATAGCGGCCCTTGGTGACGCGCTCGCCGGATCCAATCGTCCTTTTCTGGTGACATCCGGCACGGGCCTGCTTCAGCTGGGGCGGCCGGCCACGGAAGACGACCTGCCGAATGTCGGCTCATCCGTCATTCCCCGTGTCGCGACTGAAGAGGCCGTGGCGGCAATCGCTGAGCGCGGCGTTAAAGTCTCTCTGATCCGTCTGCCGCCCTCCGTTCATGGAACCGGCGACCACGGTTTCGTCCCGATGTTGATCGCCAAGGCGCGCGATACCGGCGTCTCCGCCTATGTCGGCGATGGCGACAACCGCTGGCCGGCGGTCCATCGGTTAGACGCCGCAAACGTCTATCGTTTGGCGCTGGAGCGGGGAGCACTTGAGCCGCGCTACCATGCGGTGGCGGAAGAAGGTGTCCCGTTCAGGCAGATTGCCGAGTTGATCGGCCGCCGTCTCGGCGTGCCGGTCGTCTCCAAAAACCACGAAGAGGCCGCGGCGCATTTCGGCTGGTTCGCCCATTTTGCCAGCATGAATAGCCCGGCATCGAGCGCGAAAACAAAAGCGTGGCTGAACTGGAAGCCAACCCAACCCGGCCTGCTGGAAGATCTCGATCAGGACGCCTATTTCGCCGGCTGAAAACCGGGCGAGGGGTCAGATCAGCCTCAATCCCTTGAGGCTGGCATGGCCATCCTTGCCGATGATGATGTGATCATGAACGGTGATGCCGAGCGGTTTTGCCGTATCCACGATCGTTTTGGTCATGTCGATATCGGCGCGTGACGGGGTCGGGTCGCCGCTCGGGTGATTGTGGACGAGAATGATGGCGGTGGCGGAAAGTTCCAGCGCCCGCCGCACCACTTCGCGCGGATAGACCGGCGTGTGATCGACCGTTCCCTTGCCCTGGATTTCATCGGCGATCAGCGCATTGCGCTTGTCGAGAAACAGGATGCGGAACTGCTCGCGGGATTCATAGGCCATGGCCGCATGGCAATAATCGATCACGGAAGACCAGGAAGAGAGAACCTGCTTTTCACGAATCTCGCTGCGCAAAATCCGCTGGCCGACCGTCGCAACCAGTTTCAGATCGAGCGCGACGCTCTCGCCGATCCCCTTGACCTCCTGCAGCAGGCTTGTCGGGGCGCCAAACACGCCTGCAAGCGAACCGAAACGGGCCAATAGCGCTTTCGCGAGAGGTTTGGTGTCCCGGCGCGGGATCGAGCGGAACAGCAGAAGTTCGAGGATTTCGTAGTCGGCGAGCGACGTATCGCCATGGTCGCGGTATTTGTCGCGTAACCGCTCGCGGTGCCCGAGATAATGCTCGGCGGCTCCGGGCAGCTGATCCGCCTTGAGCGGCGGCCGTTTTCCCACATGTTCGGCAAAATAACCGCGCTCGTCGGCGAACAGGTCGTCGCGGCCCGTCTCCTCGGCCGGTTCATGCGAATCTTGCGAGGAGGCGGGGCGCTTGTTCATGGATCAGCTTTCGAGCGGCGGAAGTCCGGGGCGGTCGAAACCACCCGGCGAAAGGGTGAAGATCTCGCAGCCCGTGGCGGTAACGCCGATTGCGTGTTCGTATTGTGCCGAAAGCGACCGGTCGCGGGTCACCGCCGTCCAGCCATCGGCAAGAACCTTCACATGCGGCTTGCCCAGATTGATCATCGGCTCGATCGTGAAGATCATGCCCTCTTTCAATTCTGGCCCTTCGTCGGATCTGCCGTAATGCAGGATGTTCGGCGAATCGTGGAACAACTGCCCGACGCCATGGCCGCAGAAATCGCGCACGACGGAGCAGCGCTCGGCTTCCGCATAGGTCTGGATCGCTTCACCAATTGCGCCGGTGCGCACGCCGGGCTTGACGACGGCAATGCCGCGCATCAGGCATTCATACGTCACTTCCAGCAGCCGTTCGGCAGCACGCTTGATCTGCCCGACGGGATACATGCGGCTGGAATCGCCATGCCATCCGTCTAGAATGTAGGTCACGTCGATATTGACGATATCGCCTTCGCGCAGCGGCTTGTCGTCCGGCATGCCGTGGCAGACGACATGGTTGATCGAAGTGCAGACCGAATATTTGTAACCGCGATAGTTCAGCGTAGCGGGAAGCGCGCCGTGATCCATGCCGAATTCGAAAACGAACCGGTCGATCGCCGCGGTGGTAACGCCCGGCTTGATGATCGAAGCGAGTTCGTCGAGGCAACGTGCGGTCAGAAGACACGCCTTGCGCATGCTGGCGAAGTCGTCGGCCGTGTTGTAAAGGCGGATTGCACCCGTGTTTTTTTGGGGGGCGGAAACCGCCTCGATGTAATTGACCATCATATTTCTCTCAATCGTTCCCCCGTTCATAATGCAGCACGCCCGCCTTAGTCCATGGCGAACAATAACTCCGACTGCATTCCTCCCGGCAGGGGCTTCATTTCGATCAGATCCAGCGGTTCTATTCCTTCGGGAGAAACCGCGCATCTGAGTGCGTATGCCTCGACACCACGTTTCTGTGCCCGGGCGAATGCCGCAGCGTAAAACGGATCGAGGTCGGCGCAGATCGAGAAGCTTTGGCAATCCGGTCTCTGGATGAGGTAGATCATCACCGCCCGGTGACCAAGTTCCGCCATGTCGCCAAGTTCTTCCAGATGCTTGGCGCCGCGCTTGGTGACCGTATCGGGAAATTCGGCCAGTCCCGCCTGCCGACTGAAATGGACGTTCTTCACCTCCACATAGGCATCCGGCAGGCCGTCGCCTTTCAGCAGGAAATCGATCCGCGAATTGCGGCCGTATTTCTGCTCCCGTAAGATTGTCGGATAACCGGAAAGGCTGGGGATCAGGCCGGTGCGGATTGCTTCTTCAGTGAGTTTGTTTGGCATGCCGGTATTGACGCCGACTACCTCTCCATCCGCCTCGATCATCTCGAAGACATGCCGGTACTTGCGCGTCGGGCTGTCATGCTCGGAAAGCCAGATCCGCGATCCCGGCGTCGTCAACCCGCGCATCGAGCCGGTATTGGGGCAGGAGCCGGTAATCGGCGTTCCGTCGCCCAGAATGGCGTCGAACAGGAAGCGCTTGTAGCGCTGCACCAGCGTGGCGGGAATAAGAGGAGGGTGAAAACGCATGAGAAGTCCGTCAGGCGCGCGCCAGAACATAGGTGCCGGGGGCGTCTCCAAGCGGTGACAGGGTTCGGTCGCCGGGAATGCGGGCCGGAACAAGGTCGGTATCCTGCGCTTCCACCCATGCCTGCCAATGCGGCCACCAGGAGCCAGCGGTTTCAGTCGCCTCCTTCAACCAGCCGTCCAGCGTATCTGCAGACTTGGCACCTGTGTCGCCTTGGGCCCAATAACGATACTTCGTCCGGCTCGGTGGGTTGACGACGCCGGCAATATGCCCGGAGCCGGAGAGAACGAATTCGACCGGCCCGCCGAACAGGGCGTTGCCGCGAAAGACGGAGCGGGCAGGGGCAATGTGATCTTCGCGCGTGGCGAGATTGTAGATCGGGATGCTGATGTCGCGGAGATCGATCGAGCCGCCGCCGAGCTTCATCTGGCCGGCAGAGAGCGCGTTGTCGAGATAACAGCTGCGCAGGTAATAAGCGTGGTTGGCGGCCGCCACCCGCGTCGAATCGGAGTTCCAGTAGAGCAGGTCGAAGGCCATAGGCTCCTTGCCCTTCAGGTAGTTGTTGACGACATAGGGCCAGATCAGCTCCGAAGAGCGGAGAAGGTTGAACGCCGCCGCCATCTGCGATGCCGCCATATAGCCGCTCGTCTTCATCTGTGCCTCGATGACGGCAAGCTGCTCCTCATCGACGAATACCTTCAACTCGCCAGCTTCGGCGAAATCCACCTGCGCGGTCAAAAGTGTGGCGGAGGCGATGCGCGCATCGTTCTTCTGCGCATGCCAGGCAAGGGTTGCGGCAAGCAACGTTCCGCCGACGCAATAGCCGATCGCATTGACCTGTTTTTCCCCGGTTGCCTGTTCGGCCGTATCTAGCGCGAAATCGATGCCTTCGCGAATGTAGGATTCCCAATCCTTTGCCGCATGCTCACGGTCCGGATTGACCCAGGAGATGACGAAGACCGTATGCCCCTGATCGACACACCACTTGATGAAGCTCTTTTCCGGCGTCAGGTCGAGAATGTAGAACTTGTTGATCCAGGGCGGCACGATCACCAGCGGTCGCTTGAACACCGTCTCGGTCGATGGCGCATACTGGATGATCTCGCACAGTTCGTTGCGGGCAATCACCTTGCCGGCCGTGATTGCGAGATTGTTTCCGACAGAGAACTGGCTGGCATCCGTCTGGCGCAACCGCAAATGCCCGCCGCCGGCAATCACGTCTTCGGTCAGCATCCGCATGCCGGTGACGAGGTTCATGCCCTGGCTTTCCACCGTTGCGCGCCAGACCTCCGGATTGGTCATCGCGAAATTGCTGGGTGAAAACGCGGCTGTGAACTGCCGGACATAGAATCGGGCCTTGTATCTAGTGATTTCGTCCAGCCCCTCCGCCTCGCTCACTAGCCTCTCGGCCCAGGTGGCGCTTGCAAGATAGATTTGCCGCAGGAAGGAGAAGAACGGGTTGCGATACCAGTCCTCATCGGCGAAGCGCCGGTCCTTGTTTGCAGCCATATCCGCCTCGGCGCTGTTTTCTTGCTGCCCGCCGGCCTGCTGAATGCTGCGCATCCAGATCTCGAAATAGGTCGACAGAAGCAATGTCTGCGCTTCGAGCATCCGCTTCTGGTCCGAAGTCCAGTATTCGGTGAGCGCCGACATGGTCTTGATGAAATCGCCGATCGGCCCGGCGAAAAGATCATCGGATGTCTCGCCGCGTTCACGCGGTCCGAGCCATTCGGAGGCGGCGCGACCCAGATTTTCGAATGCCCGCGCGGCATTCATCATCAGGGACTGGGGGTCCTTGATCGCATAGGCATCGAAGAAACGCGCATCGAAGCCCGGAAATTCCTGTCCGGAATGCCCGTGATCGTCGGACTTTTGCGCCAATCGCAGCCTCCCGTGCATGACCGTTGTTTTCATTTGTACATCGCGCCCGAAACCGAATACAAGTGCCGGAAAGGACGACGATGGCGGATCACCGCCCGCGTCAGGGTCGGACAGGGTCCGATGACGGCATTGACGGAGATGGGGCAGGCCATGGGAATTCTAAAGCGCGGGATCGGATGTTTGTCTGTCGCGGCACCTCTGGCTCTATTGCCGCTGCTGGCCTCCTGCAACAGCCAGAGCTTTGCGCTTGACGACGGTATCCCCAACACCGCGCCGCCGGCCGTTATTTCTCAGTCTAAGACTGAACGCGCGCCGGGTCCGCTGGCCAAGAAGGATACCGGCACCTATCCAACCTTCGATCGCACGCTTCTCGCCGCCAACGAGCAGATCGAGGACGAGGATTATAACAAGACCGAGCCTCGTATGGCAGCACTTGCTCGTGCTCGCCGCAGCGGTTCGATCAGCGAAGCTGAATACAAGAAACGCGTCGCCGAATATCGCAAATTGGCCACTGAGCATGGCACTGACGCGCTGAACACCATCTCGAAGTAACGGGTCGCCTCTCTTAGCACTTGCCTTTCGTCCTGTTTGGCCGCAAAGCAATCGGATGCGACACATTGATGTCGCTCAATTGCTGCTTCGTGCGCCAATGGGAAGAGAGATGGAAGAGTTTCATAAAGTCCGCAGACTGCCGCCTTACGTTTTCGAACAGGTCAACCGTTTGAAGGCCAGCGCGCGAGCGGGTGGCGCGGACATTATCGATCTCGGCATGGGCAATCCCGACCTTCCGACACCGAAGGCGATCGTCGACAAGCTGTGCGAAGTGGTTCAGGACCCGCGCACCCACCGCTACTCGTCCTCCAAGGGCATTCCGGGGCTGCGCCGCGCTCAGGCCGCCTATTACGCTCGCCGATTCGGCGTGAAGCTCAACCCGGATACACAGGTCGTTGCGACCCTCGGCTCGAAGGAAGGCTTTGCCAACATGGCGCAGGCGATTACCGCGCCTGGCGATGTCATCCTTTGCCCCAACCCGACCTATCCTATCCACGCCTTCGGCTTCCTGATGGCAGGCGGCGTGATCCGCTCCATGTCGGTAGAGCCGGACGACAGCTTCTTCCCGCCGCTTGAGCGCGCGGTAAAGCACTCGATTCCCAAGCCGCTGGCGCTGATCATCAACTATCCGTCCAACCCGACGGCCTTTGTGGCGAGCCTCGATTTCTACAAGGACGTCATCGCATTCGCCAAGAAACATGACATCATCGTGTTGTCTGACCTTGCCTATTCCGAGATCTATTTCGACGACAACAATCCGCCGCCCTCGGTCCTTCAGGTTCCGGGTGCGATCGATGTCTGCGTTGAGTTCACCTCGATGTCGAAAACTTTCTCCATGCCGGGCTGGCGGATGGGCTTCGCCGTCGGCAACGAGCGCCTGATCGCAGCGCTGACGCGTGTGAAATCCTATCTGGATTACGGCGCGTTTACGCCGATCCAGGTTGCTGCAACCCACGCGCTGAACGGCGATGGCTCAGATATCGCGGAAGTCCGCAATGTCTACAAGCGCCGCCGCGACGTGATGGTCGACAGCTTCGGCAAGGCCGGTTTCGAAGTGCCGCCGCCGGCTGCCACGATGTTCGCCTGGGCAAAGATCCCGGAAAAGTTCCGTCACCTCGGCTCGCTTGAATTCTCCAAGCTTCTCGTCGAAAAGGCTGACGTTGCCGTCGCTCCGGGTATTGGTTTCGGCGAAATGGGCGACGATTACGTTCGCCTCGCACTCGTTGAAAACGAGCATCGGATCCGCCAGGCGGCCCGTAATATCAAGAAGTTTTTCTCGACCGTCGACGAGACGATGCACAACGTCATTTCGTTGAATACGCACCGCTAAGTCGGTCATCGACCGTCATAATCCTCAAGCGGCCCGTTCGTGGCCGCTTTTTCAAACATCGGGAATGCGAAATGGCAGACGCCCTCAAAGTCGGCATCGCGGGTCTTGGAACCGTGGGTGCTTCGCTGGTCAAGATCATCCAGACACGTGCCAATGAACTGGCCGTGACATGCGGACGAGCGATCGAGATCACTGCCATTACCGCCCGCGACCGCAACCGTGACCGTGGCTTCGACATGTCCGGCATGGCATGGTTTGAAACACCGGAAAAGCTTGCAGCCGAAGCCGATATCGATGTCTTCGTCGAATTGATGGGCGGCGCCACGGGTGCTGCTGCCGATTCCGTCAGGATCGCGCTGGAGCGCGGCCTGCATGTGGTGACCGCCAACAAGGCGCTTCTGGCGGCCTCAGGCGTCGAGCTTGCGACGATTGCCGAAGAAAAGGGCGCGCTCCTGAATTTCGAAGCCGCCGTTGCCGGCGGTATCCCGGTCATCAAGGCGCTGCGCGAGAGCTTGACGGGTAACACTGTCTCGCGCGTCTATGGCATCATGAACGGCACCTGCAACTACATCCTCACCAAGATGGAGAAGGAAGGCCTTTCGTTTGAGGAGTGCCTGAAGGAAGCCCAGCGTCTCGGTTATGCCGAGGCCGATCCGGCCTTCGATATCGAGGGTAATGACACGGCCCACAAGCTGGCGATCCTGACGACGCTCGCCTTCGGCACGAAGATCGCAGCCGACGAGATCTATCTCGAGGGCATCACCAACATCTCGATCGACGACATTCTGGCCGCTGCCGATCTCGGTTACCGCATCAAGCTGCTCGGCGTTGCCCAGCGCACCGAAAGCGGTATCGAACAGCGCGTTCATCCGACCATGGTGCCGCATGACAGCGTGATTGCGCAGGTCGACGGCGTCACCAATGCCGTGGCGATCGAATCTGATATCCTGGGTGAACTTCTGATGGTCGGCCCCGGTGCCGGCGGCAATGCGACGGCCTCGGCCGTGCTCGGCGATATCGCCGACATCGCCAAGAGCCAGCCTGGTGCGCAGCGCGTGCCGGTACTCGGCACTCCGGCAGTCGCACTTGCTCCCTACCAGAAGGCCCGGATGCGCAGCCATGAAGGCGGCTACTTCATCCGCCTGACGGTTGCCGACCGCACCGGCGTTTTTGCCAGCGTCGCGGCCCGCATGGCGGAAAACAACATTTCGCTGGAATCGATCGTCCAGCGGCCGAAGCCCGCACAGACGGACACCTCCAAGACGATCATCCTCGTCACCCACGCCACGACCGAAGCATCGATCCGCAAGGCAGTCGAGGGGATCAAGCAGGAGACCTATCTCGTCGGCGAGCCGCAGGTGATCCGCATCGAGCGGCCCCGCGCATCCTG
The DNA here is from genome assembly GCF_044987325.1 of Rhizobium sp. ZW T2_16. Classification (NCBI taxonomy): domain Bacteria; kingdom Pseudomonadati; phylum Pseudomonadota; class Alphaproteobacteria; order Hyphomicrobiales; family Rhizobiaceae; genus Rhizobium; species Rhizobium sp. ZW T2_16. The sequence goes on along the minus strand of NZ_JBJDRG010000014.1, from coordinate 95,130 downwards.
AAAAATCTCGGGCCGGCTGCGTAACAACAGCCAAGAACAAGAAGCCAAGGCGTAGCGTGTAGACCTGAAGCGGCGACGCGCTTTGGCCCTATTTTAGTATTTTGTGAAAATATTCCCGAATGACAGTTTGATGACTGGTCGCAGGGAGAAAATCGCCGTACACTCTCCTCATTCACCATCGCAGGAGGAGGCGTTTGCGTGATGTCTATTGACATGAGTGACGGCCTTTACGGCCAACCCAAGCGTCACAGCGGGCACAGCAGTGTGCCGTATCTGAAGCTTGTTTATTCGTTCAACGAGGATTTGGTTGGTGAAGACGATGGCGAGCCTGAAAGGGCAGGTTCATTTGTTGTCGCTATCCTCGCTGTTGCATCGGCGTCTATGTTCGCTGCAGTGTGGTTGTTGATTCACAACTGGCTTTGACGCGAAAGCATTTCCGCTTCTGCACGTCGTCGGCTATGGATAGCCGATGACGACAAAGACATTTACCGCTTTAACGCCCCAGGAACCCGCGGATCCCGTCCAGAGGGCATTTCTAGGAGTGGAGCGGTCTGCATCCGGGCAGCGCTGGATGTCCAGGCTCGATCAGGCAGCGCAGAACCGTGCGCTGGCAATCGCCCAGATCCATGGGATTCCCGAGATCATCGCCCGTGTTCTTGCCGGGCGTGGCGTGTCTTTGGACGACGCTCCGGCCTTTCTTGATCCGACCATCCGCTCGCTGATGCCCGATCCATTGACGCTGACGGATTGCGACAAGGCTTCGGCGCGAATTCTCGAAGCGATCCGCCGGCGCGAACGTGTCGCTATATTCGGCGACTATGACGTCGATGGAGCATCGTCCTCAGCACTTCTCTATCGTTTCCTGAAGCATTTCGAGATCGATGCCGAAATCTACATTCCTGACCGCATATTCGAAGGCTATGGCCCGAATGTTGCCGCCATGGAACAGTTGATCGCACGCGGCGCGAGCCTGATCGTCACCGTCGACTGTGGTTCGACTAGCCACGAATCGCTTGCGGCCGCCGCGGCGAAGGGATGTGACGTGGTGGTGATCGACCATCACCAGGTAGGAACCGAGCTGCCGAAAGCAGTCGCGCTCGTCAATCCCAATCGCGAAGACGATTTGTCGGGGCAGGGGCATCTATGCGCCGCCGGCGTGGTGTTTCTTGTTCTTGTCGCCACCGCGCGTCTTTTGCGTGAAGCCGGAGACAAGCGAGCGGCAAATCTAGATCTTCTTGCGTGGATCGATCTCGTGGCGCTCGCGACCGTGTGTGATGTTGTGCCGCTCAAGGGGTTGAACCGAGCTTACGTGGTCAAGGGGCTGATTGCGGCCCGCCATATGACCAATCTCGGCCTCGCGGCACTTTTCAGGAAGGCTGGCCTATCGGGACCGGTTACGCCTTATCATTTTGGCTTCCTCATCGGTCCGCGCATCAATGCCGGCGGACGCATCAGCGATGCAGCGCTCGGCAGCCGCCTACTGACCCTCGAAGACGGCGTGCAGGCAGAGGAAATCGCAGCCCGCCTCGATGAACTCAACCGGGATCGTCAAGCGATGGAAGCGGCGATGCTTGCCGAAGCGGAAGCCGAAGTGCTGGCCGAATACGGAGACGGCGAGGGCGCCAATGTTCTGGTCACCGCACATGAAGGCTGGCATCCCGGCATCGTCGGTCTGCTTGCGGCTAGGCTGAAGGAGAAGTTCAAGCGCCCCGCTTTCGCGATCGCCTTCGATTCGCAAGGGAAAGGCACCGGCTCCGGCCGCTCGATCAATGGTTTCGACATGGGCCATATGGTGCGGGCGGCCGTGGAAAGCGGTCTGCTGGTGAAGGGTGGCGGTCATGCCATGGCAGCGGGCCTCACCGTCGAGCGAGCCAAACTCGGGGCGTTGAGGGCATTTTTCGAGGAGAGTGCCGCCTCGCGCGTGCCGTCTCTCGTCTCAAGCCACTCATTGAAGATCGATGGCGCTCTGTCGGCATCAGGAGCAACCCTCGACCTTTTCGATCAATTGGAAAAAGCCGGGCCCTATGGCTCCGGTCATCCGCAGCCGATCTTCGCCATCCCCTCCCATCGTTTGAGGGATGTCCGTCCGGTGGGCACTGCTCACATCAAGATAACACTGGAAGCAATGGACGGCTCACGCCTGGACGGGATCGCTTTCCGTGCCGCAGATACACCTCTGGGCGACCTCCTGATGAAATCACGCGGCCTGCAAATCCATGCCGCCGGAAGCCTGAGCGCAGACTATTGGCAGGGCAGTCGACGGATACAGTTGCGCCTGCTGGATGCAGCATTGGCAAAATGATTTTCCGATTTTTGGATAAGGAAGTGGCACGCCCTAGGGGAGTCGAACCCCTCTTTTCAGAATGAAAATCTGACGTCCTAACCGATAGACGAAGGGCGCGTGCGGTGAGCGCTCTCATAGGGGGGAAGAGGAGATATCGCAAGCGAAAAATGCGTGTCTTCGCCATCTTCTGCGGAAAAAAACAGAAATATCCACAAAACCGAATAGGCTCTTTTGAACAACGACTTGGCAGAGAGGAAGTGGCACGCCCTAGGGGAGTCGAACCCCTCTTTTCAGAATGAAAATCTGACGTCCTAACCGATAGACGAAGGGCGCGTGCTGTGGCGCCCTTATAGGGGCGTCGATTAAAGACCGCAAGCGCAAAAATGCACTTTTCAAAGGTCAAATTAAGAAAAATTCCAAACTGCCATCAGATGGTAATTGGGTAATTCTAACAATGACTTGGCGGAGGGGGAGTGGCACGCCCTAGGGGAGTCGAACCCCTCTTTTCAGAATGAAAATCTGACGTCCTAACCGATAGACGAAGGGCGCGTGCTGAGGTGCCTTATAGAGAGGGGATTTCTTTCCCGCAAGCTGCAAAACGATGTTTTTTGCAAAAAAAATGACAAGCGGTAAAAACTTGTATGAAACCAGAGAAGGGCTCGTGAAATCAGCAGCTTATCATGTTTCCATTGACGTCGTTGCCACAAGCGACGGGTGTGCCGGTGCTGAATACGCTGCGCGTCATTGCGTTCACGCCGCCAGCCGGCATGGCTCTTGCTGCAGGATAGGGGGAATCGAGCGCAGTCGAGCCGGTCGTCATTGTCGCCGCCATTTCCGGGCCAGCCGCCTGGGCGTGCCCTGAAAAGATGCTTGTATTGCCGGCACGCACGCCGGTCGGCTCGGTTACCGCGCCCGCGATCGATGCCTGAAGGGGCGAATAGGTCTGTGTCAGTGCGTTGTGGGTGGGCGTGCCGCCAGCAGTTGCCCGCATGCCCATAGCCTGCGTTCCCTTCTGGGGGATCTTGCGGCCATGCGCGGTTGTCACCATCGGATCGACATAAGCGCTTTGGGAGCCTGTTGTCGCGGTCTCGCCCCTTGCGAGCATGTCGACCGCCGCCGCGGCGGTGTCCGCCTGGCCCGCATCATCTGCCTCGGCCACTTTTTTTGTCGTGGCGCAACTTCCGAGCAGGGTGATCAGAATTCCCGTCAACGCAATCTGCCTGATGACGGTGCCTGTGGCGGAACGGGGAAAATGGCTGGGAGATATGGTCGTCAACGCTCTGGCCTTCCGGCTGGTGAGAAAGATTGAAGCCGCGAATCGCGTAGCGTCAATCATTACCTTCAAGCTTGCGTGGACCCTGAGTGGTTGACGGCGACACGAAATGCGCCGCCGTCAAAAGTCATTACCAGCTGCCGATATTCGGCATCGAGGCCCATGGCTCAGCAACCGGAAGATTGCCGCCTTTTTGGAGGATTTCGAATGAAATGCCATCGGGAGAACGTACAAAGGCCATGCGGCCTTCGCGCGGCGGCCGGTTGATGGTCACGCCGTTCTTCTGCAGATGCTCGCAATATTCATAGATATTGTCGACTTCGTAGGCGAGATGGCCGAAATTGCGGCCACCCGTATAATCCTCGGTGTCCCAGTTATAGGTGAGTTCCAGGCAAGGTGCCTGATTGGCTGTCGCCTGATCGATATCGTCGCTTGCCGCTAGGAAAACCAGGGTGAAACGGCCCTTTTCGTTTTCAATTCGGCGGACTTCTTTCAGGCCGAGCAGAGTTGTATAAAAATGAAGGGAGGCATCCAGGTCTTTGACCCGGACCATAGTGTGGAGATATCGCATTTGGATCCCTCGATTTAAGCGTTTTCGCCATCTTCGATATGGAACAGCCGCCAGCCTGGAGCAAGCCACCGCGAATAGAAAGGACGTGAATAAGAAGAACACGAGACTTGCGCTGGACGGTTGGCGCAATGTTAATCTATCCTCTAAGAATCAGTTAACCGTCATGTGTGGCGCGTAACCGAGGGGCCGACAGGTATGGCAGACAGAATGTCATCGAAGGGCATTGCCAGTTTCGAAGAATTTGCGGGTGAACCGGTTGATCTGATCGAGATCACCGGCGTCGTGAAATGGTTCGACGTGGCCAAGGGCTTCGGGTTCATCGTGCCGGACAACGGCATGCAGGACGTGTTGTTGCACGTGACCTGCCTGCGCCGCGACGGATACCAGACCATTCTCGAAGGCACACGCATCGTGGCGATGATCCAGCGACGCGATCGCGGCTATCAGGCCTTCCGCATCCTTTCCATGGACCAGTCGACGGCGGTTCATCCATCGCAGATGCCGCCGGTACGCACCCATGTGCAGGTGACGGCGACGAGCGGTCTTGAACGCGCGCTGGTCAAGTGGTTCAACCGCACCAAAGGGTTCGGCTTCCTGACCCGCGGCGAGGGCACGGAAGATATCTTTGTTCACATGGAAACATTGCGACGCTTCGGCCTGACCGAGTTGAGGCCGGGTCAGGTCGTTCTGGTGCGCTTTGGACCTGGCGACAAGGGGTTGATGGCAGCCGAAATCCATCCTGATAACGTCGTGCCCACAAACCGGTCGCATTGATGTTTGCAACAGTTCGGTCAGAAACCAGGAATGTTATGAAAGGCGCCTTGATGGCGCTTTTCTTCGTTTTTGCCGCCGCCGGCGCGTCATCGCAGACGGCGCAGGCGCAACAGGATGTGGTTTTTCCACGATCCGAGCTGTCCATTCGCACCGCCGGCGGCAAGACTTATCCTTTCACGATCGAACTTGCGCTCAACGACGCGCAACGCGAACACGGCCTGATGTTCCGCAAGCAGATGGACACCAATCACGGTATGCTCTTCGATTTCGGAGCGGAACGTCAGGTGTCCATGTGGATGGAGAATACGGTTCTGGCGCTCGATATGGTCTTCATCCGGACCGACGGGTCGATCGCCCATATCCGTGAAAACGCAGTCCCTTTTTCTCGCGACATCATCGATTCGCGCGGCCCGGTGAAATACGTGCTGGAACTCAATGCCGGCCGCACCAAAGCCCTCGGCATCAAGGTCGGCGACAAGGTAATCGGCAAGCCTTTGCACAATGGCGGCTGACTGCTGAGTTCGCGGAAACCGCTTTAAAAAACCATCGTGAGCGTAACTTAAAGACAGTCAACTCAACACGTTGCGGCTGTTTCGCACCAAAACGGGTTGAGATGAGCGCCTAAGCGCTTTAGAGCAGATGATTTTTTGGGAAATAAATGGTCGGAGTGGAGAGATTCGAACTCCCGACCCTCTGGTCCCAAACCAGATGCGCTACCAGACTGCGCTACACTCCGTGCCAAGGTGAAGGCGAGATACACGGTTCCTGGGCAGGCCGCAACTGCAAAAATAGACATTCTACAAGACAGGATACGTCAATCTGCGGATACCAGGATATTTTCGGCTTATAAGCGCAAATCTTCTGCCCGATAATGACGCGTTACCAGGGCTGTTCGGATACGGTCTGCTTTGTTTGCAGAAAGAAAGAAGTGACAGAATTCGCCGCGCCAGTCCCGGTCCGCCGCCTCGGTCCGGTGGGTGGTGGGCGAATTCTGTTAGATAAATCTAATGTAAAATGCGATCAAATCCAACCTTGCCGTGCACCAAAATCTCTTCGATGAAAATTCTTGATGACAATCATGGTTTTCGGTTGGTGGTTTTTGCGCGGTCGGTCATCTAAGAAGGATTGTCCTTCGATCAACGGATACCCGCCATGCCTACATTGCTTTCCGTGAACCTGAATGCCATTGCCATGCTGCGCAATCGTCGTGATCTTCCATGGCCGAGCGTCGAAAATCTGGGGCGCATCACACTTCAGGCGGGCGCTTCCGGCCTGACGGTTCATCCCCGGCCTGATCAGCGGCATATCCGCTTCTCTGACCTTCCGACGATTCGGGCGTTGATTGATGACGAGTTCCCTCATGCGGAATTTAATATCGAGGGATATCCGAGCGAGGATTTTCTCGCCCTCTGTGAAAAGATCGAACCTGAGCAGGTTACGCTTGTGCCTGATGACCCGTCTCAGGCAACGTCCGATCACGGGTTTGATTTTCGCCGTGACGGCGAGATGCTGAAGCCGATTGTCGCGCGGCTGAAAAAGGGCGGCATGCGGGTGTCCCTGTTTGCCGATGGTGATGGAGACCTTGAGGCTGTAAAACTGGCAAAGGCCACGGGGGCCGATCGTATCGAGCTTTATACCGGTCCGTATGGCGGCTGCTTCGACGATCCGCAGAAGGGCGCGGACATTCTTGTCGATCTGGGCAAGACTGCGGATGCTGCAATCGCTCTTGGTCTCGGCATCAATGCCGGCCATGATCTGACGGTTGCCAACCTTCCGGCGCTGGTCAAACGTATCCCGAAACTGGCGGAAGTCTCGATCGGCCACGGCTTGACGGCCGATGCCTTGGAATTCGGCATGGCGGAAACCGTCCGCCGCTTCCGCCACGCCTGCGGCCAGGCGGTCTGAGGTCTGCATCCTATCGGATCACTTTGAATTGGATCGGTGATATGCGCTCAGCGCATTTGTTCTTGAGGATTATCAACCTAAGTCACTGTTAGCGCGGCTCCACCGTTGAGGTTGGAGCCTGCGTCAATTGAAGCTGCCAGAAGAAAGGGCGCTTACAGTGACCAAGCATAGGATTGTCGTCGTCGGCGGTGGTTTTGGAGGGATCCAGACCGTTCATGGGCTCAAAGGCAGCTCCGCCGATATAACCCTGATAGACCGGCGCAATCACCATCTGTTCCAACCGCTTCTCTACCAGGTCGCGACGACATTGCTCGCAACCTCGGAAATCGCCTGGCCGATTCGCAGGCTTTACCGCGATCGGAAGGATGTCACCACCATTCTGGATGAGGTTGTCGACGTTGATACGGAGGCCAAGCTTGTTCGCCTCCAATCCGGCCGCGCTATCCCTTATGACACGCTCGTTCTGGCAACCGGCGCACGCCACGCCTATTTCGGCCGCGACGAATGGGAAAAGCTCGCCCCGGGCCTCAAGACGCTGGAAGATGCAACGACGCTGCGTCGCCGTATCCTGCTTGCCTTCGAGCGCGCAGAACTTTCGGAGAAGACGGCCGACCGCGATGCGCTATTGACCTTCGCCATCATCGGCGCCGGTCCGACCGGCGTCGAGATGGCCGGCACGATTGCCGAACTCGCCCAGAAAGTTCTGCCGCCGGAATTCCGCAGCATCGATACGACAGCAACGAAGGTGATACTGATCGAGGCCGGCCCGCGGGTTCTGGCAGCCTTCTCCGAGGATTTGTCGGCTTATGCGAAATCAGCGCTGGAAAAGCTTGGCGTCGAAGTCAGAACCGGGAAGCCTGTAACTGCGATTACCGAGGAGGGGGTCACGGTCGGCGAAACCTTCGTGCCTTGCCGTACGGTCATCTGGGCGGCTGGCGTGCAGGCATCTCCCGCCGCACAATGGATTCGTGCCGAGGCCGACCGGGCGGGGCGTACCATTGTTGGTCCCGATCTTTCTGCCGCACACGATCCGAACATTTTCGTCATTGGTGACACAGCGTCGGTCAAACAGGACGATGGAAAGCCTGTTCCCGGTATCGCGCCGGCTGCCAAGCAGCAGGGCGCTTATGTGGCCAAAGTCATCAAGGCGCGTCTGGCTGCCAAGCCTGCGCCGGCACCCTTCAGGTATTTCCACCAGGGCAGTCTTGCGACGATCGGAAAACGAGCCGCTGTCATCGATTTCGGCAGGATAAAGCTTAAGGGCGGGCTTGCCTGGTGGATATGGGGGCTCGCCCACATCTACTTCCTGATCGGCACGCGATCACGGCTCGCCGTCGCCTGGAGCTGGTTATGGATCTATCTTTCGGGCCAGCACAGCGCTCGCCTGATAACCCAGAAAGAGACGCTGAAGGACGAGGCGTGATCCGGCGATCATCATGCTCGGGCCTGTCCCGAGCATCTACTGCCGCCTCAGCAGCTGCAACGCAGACAGACCCTCGTCGAGAGGCGAGGGTGGCGCCGGATAAACAGCACCTCCGGATGTGTATTAAACAACGACGCCGGTGCGCGCCGTGTTGAGCGTCAGCTTGCGCTCGGCGCGCTCCTGTTGCGGCGAGCGGTTATAAACCTCGCGATAGCATTTGGAAAAATGCGAGGCGGAAACGAAGCCACAGGCGACCGCCACTTCGACTACCGGCATGGAGGACTGCACAAGCAGATGGCGGGCGCGATCCAGTCTGATTTCGAGATAATACCGTGCCGGCGAACGGCCCATTTCCTGGCGGAACAGCCGTTCGATCTGCCGACGGGATAGGCCGGCATCATCGGCGATCTCGATGAGCGACAAAGGCTCCGCAAGATTGTTTTCCATCAGCTCGATGATCGAAAGCACCTTGGAATTCTGTACCCCGAGACGCGCGCGAAGCGGTAGGCGCTGACGGTCATGCGGGTTGCGCACCCGGTCGGTCAATTGCTGTTCGCAGACCCGGTTGACGAGGTTGTCGCCAAAATCCTGGCCTATCAGGTTTAGCATCATGTCGAGCGACGCCGTGCCGCCGGCGCAGGTATAGAGATTGCCGTCGACCTCATAGAGATCGGCATAGACCTCTGCCTGCGGAAAGGCTTCGGAAAAGCCGGGCAGATTTTCCCAATGGATCGCGCAGCGCTTGCCGTTGAGCAGGCCCGCCTGCGCCAGGACATGCGCTCCGGTGCACAGGCTGCCGACGGCGATTCCACGATTATAGGTCTCGCGCAGCCATGCATTGACTGACTTGTTGTTGAATTCCTCGACATAGATACCTGAGCAGACGAGAACCATGTTCGGTCGGTTTTCGCCGCTAAGATGACGTCTTTCGTCTGCCAGCGACGAATTGACTTCTATACCTATCCCGCTCGACGAATATACCTTTTCGCCATCGGCGGAACAGAGCCGCCAGCTATAAGCCGAATAACCGAGCATGCGGTTGGCAATCCGCAGCGTTTCGATCGCCGCCGAAAACGGCAGCATGGTGAAGTGTGGAACGAGAAAGAAGACGATCGTGCGCTTCTTTACCTGTGGCTTGCTGGTCAGATCCATTGTCGTAGTTCCCCTTGCCGCCGCTTGATGCGGTCTTGCATTGCTTCAAAAGCGACACTCGCATGGATGCTATTCTTGAGCAGAGCTTTTGACGACAGGGAAATGGCATTTTTGCGACATCTAGGCGTCGCACTGGTGATAGGTTCCTGGCTTTTCCTGCATTTTATCAAATTGCCGGAATGCGACATGGTCCGCAGCGTCTGGCTGGCGGACCATGTCTAGGGTTCATATCTCTGTATCGCCGGAACTATCCGGCTCGTATAGCGGGTCGACCCCGGGATGGACATCACTTGCCGATCGTTGTCGGCCAGCCGATGTCCTTGCGGATTTCCTGCGGAAGTCCTTCCAACATGCGTTCCGTCTTGCGGCGGTTCCAGGCTGCAACCGCACGGTCGAACAGGGAGATGACCTGCTGCGGGTGGGAGGTCTGAGGCTTTGATGAGGCGCCCAACCGGCGCTCGTCGAGATAAGTGATAGTCGTCATTTCGCTTGCTCCTTGGATTTCGTTCAGATTTTCGGCGGCTTCCTTCTGGGAGGGAAAAGGCCAATCCATCAATCGATCGGATGGCTGTCGCACGTCTTATGAAATTCTGTTTTGCAAAGACGCCTGCTTCCGATGTTTTGCAGTATCCGCCCTGTTTGACTTTCAATCAAACGAAATGATATGGTGCTTAAGTTCAGAAAATTTGATGGGTGCACCGATGACCGTACCGTTCAGAACGCCGCTGCCATTGCTTGATAATGATGTCCTGCGCACTTTCGTCGCCATTGCCGAAACCGGCAATTTCTCGACAGCTGCTGATGTCGTACTGCGAACACCCTCGGCAGTCTCGATGCAGATCAAAAAGCTGGAAGAGCAGTTGAAGTCGACGCTTTTTCTGCGTGATGCCCGTTCTGTGACGCTCACCCAGAACGGCGAAGTGCTTTTATCTTATGCTCGACGCATGCTGGCATTGTCCAATGAGGCGGTGTCGCGCTTCGTAATGCCGGAACTGTCGGGCGTCGTACGGCTCGGCGCACCGGACGATATCTCCGAAAGGTTGCTGCCAAAGATCCTCAAGGATTTCGGCGAGCATTTTCCCGGCATCATGGTCGACGTAACTGTCGATCAGAGCACGCTGTTGCGCAAGCGTATGGAGGAACAGCGGCTTGATCTGGCACTGATCAACTGCGCCACCCGCCCGTTTCCGACCGGTGGCGAGATTATTCACACGGAAAAACTCGTCTGGGCCGGCGCCAAATGCGGCAATGCCTATCTGCGCGATCCGATTCCCATCTCCGTTTGGGAAGAAGGCTGCGTCTGGCGCAATGATGCAATCGCCCAGCTGGATAAACAGAAGCGGCCTTACCGGATCGCCTATGCCAGCGCCCACACGATGGCACAGCGTGCTGCAGTCGTTTCCGACCTGGCGATCGCGCCGTTCCCGCTGTCCTACATTACCGAGGACATGCAGATTCTCGGGCCCAAGGAAGGCATGCCGGATCTCATCACGTTCGATATTCGTCTTTTGACCGCGCCGAATCTCTCCATTCCGGCCAAGGCGGTTGCCGAGAGCATCAAGGATGCCTTCAGTTCGCTGGATGCCGTCGCGGCCTGAGTTACATCATTTCAAGATAATATCCGGCGCCGTTCACGTATCACGCGAGCGGCGCCTTCTGCGTCCGCCATCCGCACCTGCATCCGCCAACATCTTTCGTTCCGGCAGAGTGACGACCATCCTGAGGTTGGGGAACGCATCGACTTTGTTCGGCAGAGCCATGGCCGCGACGAAGTGTTCCTGGAATTTAGGCTCCAGTGCAGTTTCGATCTTCTCGATCTTGCTGACCGTTTCTTCGATTTCCCGGCGATAATCGCGATTGAGCAGGCACATGCGCGCGCCGGTTCCCGCCGCGTTGCCGACGGCCTTCACCTTTTCAAGGTCACAGTCGGGGATGAGGCCCAGCACCATCGCATATTTGGGGTCGATGAACGTGCCGAAGGCTCCTGCAAGTCCGATCCGGTCAAGATGGCCGGCGCCCTGCTTGTCCATCAGAAGTTTTACGCCGGCATAAAGCGCCGCCTTGGCAAGCTGGATCGCCCGCACGTCATTCTGCGTCACTGTGATCCGCGGCGTCCCGTCATGCAGCAGGTAGGAGAAGGTGCGGCCGTTTTCGAGAATACGCTGGCTGCGCGCGGCGAGCCCGCCATCGACAACGCCATCCTCCGAGATGATCCCCGCAAGATACATTTCGGCGATCACCTCGATGATGCCGGAACCGCAGATTCCGGTTACGCCGATTTGCGCCGCCGCTTCAGCAAACCCCGGCTCGTCCGACCATGGTTCGACGCCGATCACGCGGAAACGCGGTTCAAGCGTGACCGGGTCGATCCGCACCCGTTCGATCGCACCCGGCGCTGCACGCTGGCCCGATGAAATCTCGGCGCCCTCGAAAGCAGGGCCGGTCGGCGAAGATGCGGCAACGACACGCGTCCGGTTGCCGAGCACGATTTCCGCATTGGTGCCGATGTCGACCAGCAGCATCATCTCGTCCTGCCGGTGCGGTCCTTCGGATAATGTCGCCGCCGCCGCATCGGCGCCCACATGCCCGGCAATGCAGGGCAGAAGATAGGTCCGCGTACCGGCAGTCATCGGCAGGCCGATTTCCGAAGACTTCACCTCGACGGCACCTGAGACCGCCAGCGCAAATGGCGCGCCACCCAGTTCCGTCGGGTCAATTCCAAGAAACAGGTGATGCATGATCGGATTGCCGACAAAGACGCTGTCGAGAATGTCCGCGCGTGAAATGCCACCGTCGGCACACACCCGGTCGATCAACCCGTTCAGAGCCTCACGCACGGCATCGGTCATCGCTCCGCGCCCGTCCGGGTTCATCATCACATAGGAAACCCGGCTCATCAGGTCTTCGCCGAATCGGATCTGCGGGTTGGAGGTGCCGGCAGACGCGACCGTGCGGCCGGACAGAAGCGACGACAAATGCATGGCGATCGTTGTCGAACCGATGTCGCAGGCGATCCCGTAAGCCTCGTTCTTCAGCCCCGGATAAAGGGCGATCAGGCGAGGGCGTTCGTCCTCGCGATCCTTGTGGATCGCCGCCGTCACCTTCCACTCGCCTTTGCGCAGGATCTGCTGCACCTGCGGGATGATATGGAAATCCACTTCGACATCGTCGAAATGCCAGTCGGTCGCGAACGCCACTTTCAGCCGGTCGAGATCACCGAGCGGCTTTTCCATGTCGGGTTCCTCGACCTCGACATAACACATGCGCACTGCCGGATTGCGGTCGAACACCCGCTCGTCGGCTGCCTTGCGCACCACTTGCGCGTTGATGACCGTATCCTGCGGCACATCGATGACGAGATCGCCGAGGATCTGTGCCGAACAGGAAAGCCTGCGCCCTCCGGGCAGCCCGCGTACCCGGTCGTATCGATCTTCCTTCGGCCCGACTTGCGAGATGTGGTCGACTGACGAGATGATCCCATGTTTGGCGAAATTGCCTTCCTGCACCGAAATCTGGCAACGTCCGCAGGTCGCCCGCCCGCCGCACACGCTTTCCACATAGACCCCAAGCTGGCGCGCAGCATCGAGCACCGGCGTGCCGACCGCAAAGCGGCCACGCTTGCCGGATGGCATGAACAGGACGAGGGGATCTCTACGGGATGCGTCAGCCATTCTCGTCGCTTACTCCGCCCTCGCTCCCGCTCCAGCCCGTGCGGCCCTTCCACCACGCCGTCCGCCACCAGCCGATGGGGCAGGGACCGCCGCTGCGGTCGCACCTCCTTCGGCAGGTTTGTAATCACGATAGGTCATGATCCAATTGCCGCAATTCTGGTCGGTGCCATTAAGCACATTTGCAGCGCGAACAGCCTCCATTTCCTGCGGACGGCAGGGGTTCATGATCGCCGATGTCATGCCGGCACCGATTACCATGGGAATGAAACCTGCATTGATTCCGTGGCGATGCGGCAGGCCGAAGGAGATGTTGGAAAGCCCGCAGGTCGTGTTGACCTTCAACTCCTCGCGCAACCGCCGCAGAAGGGCGAACACCTGCAGTCCCGCCGACCCGAGTGCCCCGATCGGCATCACCAAAGGATCGACGACGATATCATGGCTCTTGATCCCGTAATCTGCTGCGCGCTCGACGATCTTTTTCGCCACTGCAAATCGCACGTCCGGATCCATCGAAATCCCGGTCTCGTCATTCGAGATCGCCACGACCGGCACGTCGTATTTCTTGCAGAGCGGCAGGATCGCTTCGAGTTTCTCTTCCTCGCCAGTGACCGAGTTGATCAGCGGCCGCCCCTTGGCGACCTTCAGCGCCGCCTCGATCGCCGCCGTTACCGAACTGTCGATCGACAGCGGTACATCCACCATGCCCTGGACGATCTCCAGCGTCTTTACCAAAAGCCCCGGCTCCGTCTCGTTCGGATTGACCGAGGTGACACCGGCATTGACGTCGAGCATCGTCGCTCCAGCCGCCACCTGTTCCAGCGCATCCTTGATGACCGTGTCGAAATTGCCCTCGATCATCTCGGCGGCCAGCTTCTTGCGGCCGGTCGGGTTGATCCGCTCTCCGATGACGCAGAAAGGCTGGTCGAAGCCGATCACGATTTCCCGGGTTGCGGATGCGACGATGGTGCGTGTCATTGCGATCTCCGGTTCAGGGGGGAGTGATAAAAGGATCGGCGGTGGTTTATGCGCTCTCCCGGCCGCCGGCCTTTACCAGCGCCACGAGTTTTTCCTTGTCGTAGGCGGCTTCAAGCTCCGCCGCTGCCGCATCCGCCTCAGCTTCCAGGTCGTCGGAAACCGGTATCGGATCGGCCTTACGCCATTCAGCGAGGTAATCGTCGGTTTCTGCCGCTCCGGTGCGCATGGCGCACATGTCGATCGCCTCGGTGAAGCGCAAGGAAAGCTCGCGCTTTGCGGTCTGTCGTCCCTTTTTGATGATCACCTGGGCCGGGATATCCCGCCAGAAGACGACAATGCGATCCGCCATGAGCTCCTCCGATTACTCCGTGAACATGCACCGGTCCTTCGGTTCGGACTGTGCTTCGCACGACGTCGCAGATGACGAAAAGCGACGTCATGCCTTTCATATGTTTTGCCGGAAACAATCACACCGAGCGGATCGCCGAGGTTAGGTCACCATAGCCGGTAAAACGATATTCGTATTCCAGCCCGAGATAGTCTGCCGCCTCGCGCGCTTTATGCTGCAACTCCTCGTCTTCTTCCTGCGAGAGATAGATGAGTTTCCGGTAATTGCCGAAATACATGGGCTTCAGTTCGGGATGACGATCGAGGCCAAGCGGTTCGATGACAAAAGCACGAAACTGACGTGCGAGAAAATCCGTCAGGAAAAAGGACAGGAGATCATCGTCGGCCTTGTCGTGGAAGGCCTCATTGCCGGAGAAGAACGAATAACAGTGCGGCCCCTCGATCCGGGCAATGCCCTCTCGCTCACACAGCCGGTCGATCTCGCCGCCGGTTCCGCAATCGGCATAGGCGAAAAAGATTCTCTCGAACCCGTTTTGTCTGGCCTCGGCCACGGCCGCTTCCAGCCCCGGAACGATCTTTTGCGGATAGGCATGCCAAATCGCTGGCAGGCAGTTGAGGTCGATATGGTTGAGCCCCTGTTGCCTGGAAACCGCAAGAATTTCCCTTGCGATCGCTCCGCACGCGATCACGTGAACTTTTTCGCGAGTTGAACGTTCCATAGCCGGAAAATCACTTTCCGGCACATTTTGATCCTTACCCATCGGAGTATTCCATCATGACGGCCAAGACATTCACAGTTATCGCCGCACTTTTCGCCACCACGGTTTCGCTCAGCTCCTGCGGCAATACGATCCGCGGAATGGGTCAGGATACGGCAAATACCGTGAACGCCACCCAGGACGCCGGTCGTCGTGTAGACCGTGCAGCTTCGCACTAAATCGAGACGGCCGATAGAAACGCGCCGCATCGCTTGAGATGCGGCGCTGCCCGTCAGGCACCCGCGGCCATCCGGTTGTGACGGCGGCTGAGGAAGTCTTTCGCGGTCTCGACGGCGACTGCCGCGTCACGGCAATAGGCATCGGCGCCGACCGCCTTGCCGAATTCCTCGTTAAGCGGCGCGCCGCCGACGAGCACAACATAATCGTCGCGAATTCCCTTTTCCTTCATCGTGTCGATCACGACCTTCATATAGGGCATGGTCGTCGTCAGCAGTGCCGACATGCCGAGGATATCTGGTTTCTCGCGCTCGATCGCATCGAGATAGTTCTCAACTGGATTGTTGATGCCGAGATCGACGACGTCGAAGCCCGCACCCTCCATCATCATGCCGACGAGGTTTTTGCCGATGTCGTGGATATCGCCCTTCACGGTACCGATCACCACCTTGCCAAGTTTCGGAGCGCCGGTTTCTGCCAGAAGCGGCCGAAGGATCGCCATGCCGGCCTTCATCGCATTGGCCGATAGCAGCACTTCCGGCACAAACAGAATGCCGTCGCGAAAATCGATGCCGACGATCCGCATGCCCTCGACCAAAGCCTGGGTCAGAACGTCGTAGGGCGTCCAGCCGCGTTCCAGCAGGATATTGGTCGCTTCTTCGATCTCTTCTCTGAGACCGTCATAGAGATCGTCATGCATCTGTTGAACGAGTTCTTCGTCGGAAAGCTCCGATAGAATGATGTCGTCGTCGGACATGAATTCTCTTCCCTGGTTGGGGGCGATGTTCCGGATCGCCCAGATCGTAACGATACCCGCAACTATGTCTAACCGTATTTTGTTTCGCGTTTTCTTTCGTAAGCGACGTCGCACGTCGGAAAGCGACACTCGGCGGCGCATGATAGAATGTCTGTCTCACACAAGCGCGTGACGCATAAAGGCAGGAGCGTCGCCGTGCGGGGGCCTAGCATGCCCATCAAAAGACCAGGTGAGATCGAGGCGAGGAAGATCATGGACGATATCAGCCAGCAGGCGGACGCGGGTGGCGGTTCTGGACGGCGCGGTCGGGGCGAGCGGGGAGCAGCCGGCAGGCGCGCGGCCCGCACCGGCGGCGGCCCCGGCGCATCCTTGCCCTATATCACCCGCAGGATCGGCGTTTACGAAGTCCTCGACGAAGAGGGGCTGGAACTGATCGAGCGTAATGCCGACACGATCCTCGAAGAGATCGGCATCGAGTTCCGCGACGACGAGGAAGCGCTGGAACTCTGGGCCAAGGCCGGTGCCGATGTGCGCGGCAGCCGCGTGCATTTCCCCAAGGGCCTGTGCCGTGAACTTTTGAAGACGGCGCCGAGCGAATTTACCTGGCATGCGCGCAACCCGGAGCGCAATGTTCATGTCGGCGGAAAAGCGACGATCTTTGCGCCCGTCTACGGCCCGCCCTTTGTCCGCGATCTCGACGGGGTGAGGCGCTATGCGACGATCGAGGATTTCCGCAATTTCGTCAAACTGTCCTATCTCGCGCCGTCGATGCATTCGTCCGGCGGCACGGTCTGCGAGCCGGTCGACGTGCCGGTCAACAAGCGTCATCTCGATATGGTCTACAGCCATATCAAATATTCCGACAAACCGTTCATGGGGTCAGTCACCGCGCCCGAACGCGCCGAGGATACGATCGCCATGGCGAAACTCGTCTTCGGTGATGAATTTGTCGAAAACAATAGCGTCACGCTCAACCTCATCAACGCCAATTCGCCGATGGTCTTCGACGGCACCATGCTCGGTGCACTGAAAGTCTATGCACGGCATAACCAGGCTTCGGTCGTTTCGCCCTTCATCCTCTCGGGCGCCATGAGCCCGGTCACGGTTGCCGGCACGCTGACCCAAATTCTGGCCGAGGTTCTGGCCGGTGCCGCAACCACCCAGCTCATCCGCCCCGGCTCGCCCGTCCTGTTCGGCACTTTTGCCGCGTCGATCTCGATGCAGTCCGGCGCCCCGACATTCGGAACGCCGGAACCTTCGCTGGTCTCCTACGGGGCAGCCCAGCTTGCCCGCCGCCTCGGTCTGCCGTTCAGAACCGGTGGCTCGCTTTGTGCTTCCAAAGTGCCTGATGCCCAGGCAGCCCACGAATCGGCCAATACGCTTAATATGACCCTGCTCGCCGGCACCAATTTCGTTCTCCATGCTGCAGGCTGGCTCGAAGGCGGTCTTGTTTCGTCCTATGAGAAATTCATGATCGACCAGGATCAACTCGGCATGATGCAGAAAATGGCGGAAGGCGTCGATCTGTCGGCCGAGGGCCAAGCGCTTGATGCGATCCGCGAGGTTGGACCCGGCAGCCATTATCTTGGCTGCGCCCACACCCAGGCGCATTTCCAGACCGCCTTCTACCGCTCGCCGCTTGCCGACAACAATTCCTTCGAACAGTGGGAAATCGAAGGCTCCAAGCGCATCGAAGACCGCGCTAATGCGCTCTGCCGCTCCTGGCTCGATCATTACGAAGCCCCGCCGCTCGACCCGGCGATCGACGAGGCGCTTCTCGCCTTCATCAAGGATCGCAAGGATTCCATGCCCGACGCCTTTACTTGAAGAGAGCCCGAGGCCGCCAGGGAGCAAGGCGGCGCACGGCAGGTAGCCGATTTTATCCAGGGCAGCGTCTGGCGGCCGCATTATGAATACAAGGGGCCGCGCTGAGACGATGAGCGGCCGTTTGTCCATCTGTCGCGAGATTGAAGCCGCGCTTAAGCCGAGCGGTATCGTGATCCGCGGCACGGTAGATTTTGCCGTGGGCGAGGGGCCTCTGCTGGCCGATGGAAAACCAGCCGCCTCGGTTGTCCTGCTCGGCAATGCCGGCGGCTCGATCTGGCCGGCTTTCTCCCGCTGGAATACTCGCAATAACGGCCCCGATCCGCTCGACACATGGTCGAAGGAGATCATTTGTCCGCTGGCGGAAAAGATTGGCGGCACAAGTTATTTCCCCTCCGATCCGCCCTGGCAACCGTTCCAGCAATGGGCAATGCGCGCAGAAGGCCTGAAGCCTTCTCCGCTCGGCATCCTCATTCATCCGGAATACGGTCCTTGGCATGGTTATCGTGGCGCGATCGGTTTTCCCGCTGTGGTCGGAAAGTCCCATGCCGGAAAGGTCGTCACCGTTGGGAGACATGCCTGCGACGTCTGCGAGACGAAACCGTGCCTGACCACCTGTCCCGTTTCTGCCATCTGCATGGATCCGGCGGATTTCGGAGTTTCGACCTGTCGCAGCCACCTCGTTACGCCGTCGGGGCAGGGTGGCTGCATGGTCTCCGGTTGCCTTGCTCGCAATGCCTGTCCGGTCGGCCAAGGATACCGCTATCCCAAGGAGCAGCTGAAATTCCACATGCGGGCGCTGGGCTGAGCCGCGTCAAAATCGCCATCGCATCTCAATGACGTTGCGTCTGCCAACAGGCGCGCTACATTCATGATGTCTGACATATGAAACCAGCCGGGAGGAGTGACTGTATGAAACGTATGTGGCCTGACGAGTTTGACTACATTCTGGACAACGCCGAGGAGGTCATGCTGGAGGCTCCGGCTTCTGTGAATGAAGATGGTGTGGAGCTTGATGCGATCAATCGACCAGCCCTGAAGGTTCGTCTGTCACAGCAGGATTTCGAACGGATCTGGCCACTCGCCGAGGCCCGTTACCGGCTTGATGGACGCTTTGCCGGCAAGGCGATCACGCTGATCACTAACAATCCGCATTATCACGCCTGGCACCCGGCCGATGGCGGATCTGATGATTCCGTCTCCGGCAGTGGCACTAAATACACGACCAAATATGTCGTCGCGCACTTCCTGTTCGATGACGTGCGCGAATCCGCGGTCGCAGCCTGACACGGCTTGCTGACACGAGATTAAAAAAAAGGGCCGGTTCCTGACAAAAAGGGGCCGGTCCTTTTTATGTCGAGAAGACGATCGAATATTTTTTCCCTGAACACCCAAGGATTTTCTCTCGCCTGGCGTCTAAGCTCCAGAAGACGAGAGAGCGGATAATACGAGCGTGAGCGCCGAGATCCTCAAGAGAGCGTGCGAAGGTGACCGGGATGCATTCTCGGCACTGATCGAGACGCATTACGATTTCATCCACGCGGTCGCCTGGCGATGGTCCGGTGTCGCAAGCGACGCCGAAGATATCGCCCAGGAGGTCTGCATAAGGCTTGCCCGGGCGATCCGCGGGTTCCGGGGAAACTCTTCCTTGCGTACCTGGCTCTACACAATGACGCTGAATGCGGTACGCGATCACCAGCGCCAAGCCGCTCGCCGCAGTCGCGAAGAGAAACGGCTCGCAAACGACCCGCTTTATAGTTCGCCGCCGCCTGAGCACGATGGTAGCGGCGATGACGCACTCTGGGCCGCTGTCCGTACCCTGCCGGAAAAGCAGCGTGATGCAGTTTTGCTCGTTTATGCCGAAGGCCTCAGCCACGCCGCGGCGGCCGATGTGATCGGTTGTTCCGAAAAAACGGTGTCCTGGCATCTGCACGAGGCACGAAAACGATTGAAGGACCTTCTGAGGAAGGAGGCAGTCTGACCATGACCGACGAATTCGACAGATTGCGGAACAATCCGCCAGCTCCCGCTCCTTCGAAGGCTGCACGCACCCGTGCGCTTTCCGCCGCCATGCAGGCTTTTGACGCGGAAGAAAAAAACGCGAGCCAGACCCAAGGAACAAACTGGTGGCACCGTCAAAGCTCCATCCTCAACCGGATCTGGAGCAATAACATGATTACCCGACATCACTATCTCGCAGGCTCGGCGCTCGCCACGCTTCTGCTCGTCCCGTCTGCCGCCTATCTCACCTTCGAACTTAATCGTGGCAATCTGCCGTTCGCGACCGGAATTTCCGTCTCACAGCCAGCCGAAGTGCAATACCAATCGGAAGCAGAATCGGCATCGGGCAAGAAAAAGGACTTTAATGCCGATGACGTCGCACGAACCCTGAACAGGGAAAACTCTGCGGGTGGCGCGGCAAGAAACGTCACCGCAATGAAACCTCAGCAGGATGCAGCCCCGGCGCCTGCACCGATTTACGAGAACATCATCGCCGCGCCGCCGGCCCTGCGTGCTGCGCCGCGAGCCAGCGCGCCAAGTTCTGATCCCGCCGCGTTTCAATCACATCAGGCGGGCGACCGTTTCGCCAATGCCGACTTAAATCCGGTCAAGAGCGTCGCGACCGACCCGGTCTCGACCTTTTCCGTCGATGTCGACACCGCCTCTTATTCGGTCGTCCGTCGGGCGCTGATGCAGGGGAGGTTGCCCGATCCCGACAGTGTTCGCGTCGAGGAGATGGTCAACTATTTCCCCTATGACTGGCCGCGCCCGCAATCGGCCGACACGCCGTTCCGCACCACCGTCACGATGACGCCGACGCCCTGGAATGCCGGCACGCAGCTGATGAGCGTCGCGATCAAAGGCTACGATATCGCGCCGTCATCCGCGCCGCCCGCCAATCTCGTGTTTCTGATCGATGTTTCCGGCTCGATGAATGCACCGGACAAGCTGCCGCTGTTGAAAAGCGCCTTCCGTCTTTTGCTCGGCAAGCTGCGGCCCGAGGATAAGGTATCGATCGTTACCTATGCCGGTTCCGCAGGCACGGTGCTCGAACCCACTTCCGCGAG
This sequence comes from Rhizobium sp. ZW T2_16, assembly GCF_044987325.1. Lineage (NCBI taxonomy): Bacteria > Pseudomonadati > Pseudomonadota > Alphaproteobacteria > Hyphomicrobiales > Rhizobiaceae > Rhizobium > Rhizobium sp. ZW T2_16. The sequence continues at coordinate 74,170 of NZ_JBJDRG010000014.1, read as the reverse complement.
CGAACGTGACGCAATCCTGAACGCCATTGACACGCTGCAGCCGGGCGGCTCCACCGCCGGTGCGCAAGGCATCGAGGCGGCATACGATCTGGCTCGCCGGGCCTTCATCAAGGATGGCGTCAACCGCGTCATGCTGGCGACCGATGGCGATTTCAATGTTGGCGCATCGAGCGATGGCGATCTCAAGCGCCTGATCGAGGATCGCCGCCGCGATGGAATCTATCTTTCGGTGCTCGGCTTCGGTGAAGGCAATCTCAACGATAGCCTGATGCAGACGCTTGCCCAGAATGGCAACGGCACGGCCGCCTATATCGACACGCTGGCGGAGGCGCAAAAGGCGCTGGTGGAGGAGGCGGGGTCGACGCTTTTCCCGATCGCCAAGGATGTAAAAATCCAGGTCGAGTTCAACCCCGCGCGGATCGCCGAATACAGGCTGATCGGTTACGAGACGCGTGCCTTGCAACGGGAGGATTTCAACAATGACCGCGTCGATGCCGGCGATATCGGCTCTGGCCATGCGGTGACGGCGATCTACGAGGTCACTCCGAAAGGCAGCGAGGCCGTGCTCAACGATCCGCTGCGTTATGGCAAACCGTCCTCCGAAAGATCCGAAACGCCTGCTTCCGACGAACTCGCCTTCGTCAAGCTTCGCTACAAGCAACCGGATGGTGACACGAGCAGGCTCATCACCACCGCGGTGACACAGGAAAATGCCTTCAGCGATTTCAACGCGGCGCCGCAGGATGTCCGCTTTGCAACGGCAATTGCCGCCTTCGGGCAGAAATTGCGGGGCGCCGGGACGCTTGAAGCCTATTCCTACGGCTCGATCCTCGATATCGCCCGCAACGCGCGCGGCGAAGACCCGTTCGGTTATCGATCGGGTTTCCTGGATCTGGTCCGGCTCGCGGAGACGCTAAAGCGATAGGCCTGCAGCATGTCTCCCGAAAGTGGTCACTGGTTTCGGGATAAAGCCATGCGCAAAAACAGAGAGCTAAAGCACGGCAAGCGAAGCTTGAGCATCACGACGTGCTTTAGCGCGCTGATCAGACCGGCGCTTTGGGATAGGCCCGCTCCAGACCACCGCAGCGGGTCAAGCCTTGCTTGAAGGCCAGATAGGCGGGATGCTGGCTGGATTTTCCTGCTTCCGACAGACGGATTTGCAGGCGGTCCGGCGCTGTGTTGCCGAGCCACTCACCGCATTTTTCGAGCTTCAGCGTATTAAGGAAACGCGCCTCCGAAGCCTGATCGAGATAAAGATGCAGACCAGCCAGGATCAGGTCGTCCTGGGCCGGATTTTCCATCAGAAGATTAAGCCAGCTCTGTTTGTCTTCGGAAAGGCTGGCCAGCCCTTCGGCGACGGTTTCGCGGCTGCCTATTGGCGATACACTGGTCATTCTGTTCGTCCCCGTTGCCTTAACTCCGGCGACGACGGCGCTCCCGGCCGGAATCGCCACCGGATTCGCTCGCCGTCTTATTGCGGAGCGGGCCGATCTTGTCGACGATTTCTTCGATTGTCGGGCGCGGGCGCGGCGTATAATTGTCCAGCGCTACACGCATTGCCGAAAGATGCTCGCAGGAGGTACCGCAGCAGCCGCCTATGATTTTTGCGCCCGCATCGCGCGCCAGCCGCGCATATTCCGCCATCAGCGGCGGTGTGCCGGAATAATGGATTTCAGAACCGCGAAACTCCGGAATGCCGCAATTGCCCTTGACGATGGTGATTGCATCCGGGTTGGCATCGGTCATGTCGAGAAGCGAGGAAAGAATGTCGGACGCACCGACGCCGCAATTTGCGCCGACTGCTTCCGGCCCGCTGCCGACATCGGCGGCAACACCATGGATATCCTTGGGATTAAGCCCCATCATCGTTTTGCCGGCCGTGTCGAACGATCCGGTATAGGTGTACGGCAGGCCGACTTTCACCGCCGCTTCTGCCGCGGCACGGATCTCGTCCGCCGCCGACATGGTCTCGATCCAGGCGACATCGACACCGCCGGCCTTCAATCCTTCCATCTGTTCGGCAAAAGCCTGAACCGCATCCTCATAGGACAAAGCCCCGAGCGGGATCAGCAACTCGCCGGTCGGCCCGATAGAACCTGCAACGATGACCTTTCGACCAGCCTTGTCGGCCACGGCGCGCGCGATCTCGGCTGCCCGCCTGTTGAGTTCAAACACCCGGTCTTGCGCATGATGCAGCTTCAACCTGTGGCGGGTGCCGCCAAATGTGTTCGTGAGAATGATGTCGGCGCCAGCGTCGACGAAATCCTGATGCAGCTTGGTGATCCGGTCCGGATGCGCCTCGTTCCAGAGTTCCGGCGCTTCGCCTGCTTCGAGCCCTGCGGCAAACAGGTTGGTTCCGGTTGCGCCATCCGCCAGCAGAACGCCCTTTTCTGCAATGAGCGCGGTCAATGGATTGGCTGTCGGCATGGCACCCTCCTGAAGCTGAAAGTAAGACATAAGGATCTCTTTATATGCTTTCAACCAACAGGATATGCGCCGGCTGCGACGCCGGCGCTTCTGTTTCCGTCTTCACTCAGCCGCCATCTTGGAGGTGTCGGAACCGGCGGGTGTCACCATGGCTGCCATCATCGTCTGCAGGTCGAGCGTGCCGGTGGGCGCTCCTGCTTCGTCGATGATCGTCGCCTTTGTCTGGCCACTCTCGGTCATAGCCTTGGCGGCAGCTTCGAGCGTGGTGGTCGCCTCTATGCGCACCCCGTCCGCCAGTCCGTCGAACGGCTTCATCACCGTTTTCGCCTGGATCACCCGGCCGCGGTTCACCTCCTTGACGAAGGCGGTGATGTAGTCATCGGCCGGTGACAAAACGATTTCCTGGCCGGTCCCCTGCTGCACGACCTGGCCATCGCGCAGGATGGTGATCTTGTCACCAAGCCGCAAAGCCTCGTCGAGATCGTGAGTAATGAAAACCACGGTCTTCTTCAGTTCCGCCTGCAGGTCGAGAAGAACGGTCTGCATGTCGACGCGGATCAGGGGGTCGAGTGCCGAATAGGCTTCGTCCATCAGCAGGATGTCTGCATCGTTGGTCAGTGCACGGGCAAGGCCGACGCGCTGCTGCATGCCGCCCGACAGCTGGTTCGGATAATGGTTCTCGAACCCGGTCAACCCCACGCGTTCGATCCAGTATTGACCTTTCTTCAGGCTTTCCGAGCGGGAAATGCCCTGGATATCGAGCCCGTAAACGGTGTTCTCGATCACTGTACGATGTGGCAAAAGCGCAAATTTCTGAAATACCATCGCCGTCTTGTGACGACGGAATTCGCGCAGGTCCCGCTCGTTCATGCCGCAGACATTGACACCGTCATAAACGACTTCGCCATAGGTCGGTTCGATCAGCCGGTTGATGTGACGGATCAACGTCGATTTTCCGGAGCCGGAAAGTCCCATGACAACGGTAATGCCACCGGCCGGCATGGAAATGTTGATGTCCTTCAGCCCCAGAACATGGCCGTAGCGTTCATTCAGTTCCGCTTTGGAAAGGCCGTTCCTCACCGCCTCCACATGCTGTCGGGCATTTGCCCCGAAGATCTTGTAGAGGCCTTTTATCTCTATGCCGTGACTAGCCATGCACCACCTCCGAATGACGCTGAAGCCGCATGCCGAAGGCCTGGCTGGTGCGATCGAAGATGATGGCGATCGCCACAAGCGCAAAACCGTTGAGGAAGCCGTAGGTGAAAAACTGATTGTTGATCGCCTGCAGCGTATTGCGGCCAAGCCCTCCGACCCCGACCATCGAGGCGACGACCACCATGGCAAGCGACATCATGATCGTCTGGTTGATGCCGGCCATGATTGTCGGCAGCGCCAGCGGCATCTGCACGTTCCAGAGTTTCTGGCCGCGAGAAGACCCGAAAGCATCCGCTGCCTCTAATACCTCCTTGTCGACAAGCCTGATCCCGAGATTGGTGAGGCGGATCATTGGCGGCACGGCATAAATGACGACCGCGATCAGTCCCGGTACCTTGCCGATCCCGAAAATAACCACCACCGGGATGAGATAGACGAAGCTGGGCATCGTCTGCATCACGTCCAGAATGGGATTTATCACGCCCTGCACGCGTTCCGATCGCGCCATCAGGATACCGATTGGCAGGCCGATGATGATGGCAATCAATGTCGACACGGTCACGATGGCAAGCGTCGTCATCGTGTCTTCCCACAGTCCCACAAGGCCGATGAGCAGCATCCCGATCGCAGTGCCGACGGTTATGCGGATGCTTCGGCTGCCAAAATAGACGACCACCAGCATGACGATCAGAACGACCGTCCAGGGCGAGGTGGTGAACAGCCTCTCGAGATAGTTTAGGAACCACTGAAGCGGAGCTTTCAGCGCATCGATTATATATCCGTATTCCCGCACGAGGCCTCTAAAACCGTCATCGATGACTTGGCGTGCCTGGCGAATATAACTGTCGCTGATGGCCGGGAACCGACAGAAGGCTCGTGGCAGGAACTCGCAGATTGCCATGCTCTTCCCCTTGTTGTGCCTGTTTGCATCTTGCCAGCATGGCTTCCCGGCATCGCTTCATGCTCGGGCTGGCAATCATCGCGGACGACTTGGCGTGTCGCAGCCCATAAGGGATCTTATGCTGCGCGCTTCTGTGAGGTCATCCGGAGGAGAGGCGGCAGCAATCCGCCGCCTCCCTTGTCCGCATCAAAGCGATGCCTTCACCTTTTCGGCGATCTCCGGTGAAACCCACTTGGTCCATACGTCCGGCTGGGTCTCCAGAAAATGCTTGGCTGCGTCCGCATTGGTGCCCTGGTTGTCAGTCTGCCAGGCGAGAATGCCGTTGACCGTCGCATTGGTCCACTTTCGGGCCTTGATATAATCCATCGCAACACCCGCCTTGTCGGCGAACTGCTTGGTCACGACTGTGAAGGCCTGCGATGTCGGATAGGAATTGACCTTCGGATCGGCGCAGTCCGGAACCGCGGTGCAGGCGTCCCAGTTTGCCTTGTCGTGCGGCACATCGAAGGATAGCTTCACCATCTCATACTTGCCGAGAATGGCGGTCGGTGCCCAGTAATAGCCCAGCCAGCCGGTCTTTTTCTCGAAAGCGCTGGCAATCGAGCCATCGAGGCCCGCAGCCGACCCGGTATCCACCAGATCGAAACCTTTATCCTTGGCGCCGAGGGCGCGATATAGATTGGCCGTCGAAACCTGGCAGTTCCAGCCGGATGGGCAGTTGGTCACTGCGCCCTTGGACGGATCTTCCGGGGCAGGGAAGAGTTCCGGATGTTTGAGCGCCTCTTCGACGGTCTTGATATCCGGATGGGCGTCAGCCAGGAATTTCGGGATCCACCAGCCTTCGACGGCACCATCGGCAAGGATTTCGGCGGCCTCGATCAATCTGCCTTCCTTGACCGCCGCATCAAGTGGGGTGCGCACGGCATTGACCCAGAACTCGGGTGCCATGTCGGGCTGCGACTTCTCGTTCATCGAGGTAAAGGTTGGCATCGTGTCGCCGGTAACGAGTTCAACGCTGCAGCCATAACCTTCTTCAAGGATGATCTTGTCGACATTCGCGGCAACGCCGGCCGAAGCCCAGTTCATTTCAGCAATAGAGACTGAGCCGCAGTCGGCATAGGCTGCCCCGGCAAACCCATAAAGACCGGCTGCGAAGACGGTGGAAGCGAGGAGTTTTTTCATCGTAAGACCTCCCAGTCTTGGTGTTGACAATCGATACGTGGAGCCGGTGTTACCGAAATCCGTGATGAAAGCGCCTGGGAGCGACGAGGCCGCACCCTCTCAATGGTCGCTGTCCCCATGCGTCTTTTTGCTACCTGTCAACAGCCACAGATAGGGCGCATTTTTCTGTCAGCGCAGGCAGCGTACGGCTTAAATCAAATAAATCAACAGCAGCTGTCAGCGTTGCTTATCCGAGAGTTTCTCGTAACTCCTTGGAAGAACGTGATTTGTGCTGCTTGGAAGGCCTAAAAACGATCAATTGCCGCCTATCTGCGCTGTCCGTATCGGCGCAACTTCGGCGCGATCATAAATGGCGATAAAGTCACGCCCGAGATTTGACCTTTTGTAGCCGATTAGCGGCGCGAAAAAATTTCAGAAAAAAGTGCGGTGCACCGAAAAAACGTGTGACCGGTGAATATTGTTTGCTTCTCGCACTCCTCAATAACCATCCGGTAAGGAAGTGTCGCTAAGTTTCGTGACGCGGACAAGAGCTCCGCCAGTGGCGCCGGAATTTTGGTAATGCGTACCGGCTGCCTCTTTATAGGCCTCAGGCTAGTTCATCATATCTAAGATATTTCAGAGCTGTGATGCAGCAAGGATGCTCTCCTAGGTGGCATCAAGGCGGCTTTGTGATCCATCGTCTGCCGATTGTCAGCGTGATGTGCCGGAAAGCCCGGAATATCGGCAGTGCCGGCTTCAGCCGGAATTGGATGTTCTGATGAAGCCGAACAGCGACATGCGGCGTGAGATGTCCGATGGGCGCGTCTGACGGAATGCCTTGGGGGGTTCGGAATTCCAGGCGATCTGCAGGCCATTGCTGTTTTTGAACACGTAGAGCATTTGGGTGTTTCCTCAGTGGCTGCGATCTCGTCGCGACGCCTTATGTTTTGTCGATCCAATACGCCTCACAAACCCACGACGCCCCTCTGTAATTCGTCACGCGATGTCGCAAAATGAATAGTGCGTCCAAATGCGCAGGCAGGCGGCGATCCGGTTCGGATTTGCGGGACCTGTTGACTTCAAGCCCCGCATGTCCGACGATCTGCGTGCAATACGAATCCAGACAAACCCAAACACGGACCGGACGCCTCTGACATCTACGAATCGTCCGGTTTCGTCTGGCCTCTATGCGACCTTCCTCAATGATCCTATCCGGCAAAACAGCTCTTGTGCTCGGCGGCGCCCGCTCCGGGAAATCGGCCTTTTCCGAACGCCTGGCTGAGGCGACAGGCCTCGAGCGCCATTATATAGCAACCGGTCGAGCCTATGACGACGAGATGCGCGAACGGATTGGCCGCCATCAGGAGGATCGTGGGGCATCCTGGGTGACGCACGAAGAGCCGGTCGAACTTTCCCATACGCTTGGCGCAATCGACAGGCCGGGACGCGTGGTGCTTGTCGATTGCCTGACGCTCTGGGTCACCAATCTGATGATGGAGGGCGAAGATATCCCGATCCGCTGCGCCGAACTCGCCGCAGAACTCTCCAGCCTCGACGCCCGGATCATTTTTGTCTCGAACGAAGTCGGTCTAGGGATCGTGCCGGAGAACAGGATGGCGCGTGAATTCCGCGACCACGCCGGGCGCCTGCACCAGCAGATTGCCGCCGCGGTTGACGAAGTGTTCTTCGTGGCCGCTGGGCTACCCCTTCGTATGAAGGGGTAATCTTCCTCTCACCAGCCGAGCCAGAGCCGGGCAGGGTGGTTCGGGTCCGCAAGAAGCTTTGTCGCCAGCACAAGACATGACAGCACCAGCAGCGGCTTGATGATCTTCGCGCCCTTTTTCATCGCCAGTCCCGAACCGATCTGCGCGCCGATAAACTGGCCGACCCCCATCAGCAAGCCGACTTTCCACAGGATCGATCCTGTCGCGACGAAGACCAGGAACGAGCCGAAATTCGAGCCGAAATTGATGAGCTTGGTGTGTGCCGTCGCTTTGAGCATGCCGAAGCCTGCGAGAAGCACGAAGCCGAGCATATAGAAAGAGCCCGCGCCCGGCCCGAACAGGCCGTCATAAAGCCCGACGATCGGCACGGCGGTCAGGCCGAAAACGAACGGTGTCACCCGCCGCCGCCCATCCGTGTCCGACAGGCTGGGCTTGAAGGCGAAGAACAGCGCGATTGCAATCAGCAGGAAAGGGATGGCGGCGGCCAGCGCCGAAGCCGGAACAACCGAAGCAAGCACTGCCCCCACAGCGCCGCCCGCGGCTGCCATCAGCGCCATGGGCAACTGGTTACGCAGGTTGATATGTCCCTTGCGCGCATAGGCAATCGTTGCCGACGCCGCGCCGAACTGGCCTTGCAGCTTGTTGGTCGCGATCGCCTCCAGCGGCGGTATGCCGGCGATCAGCAGGACGGGAATGGTGATCAGCCCGCCGCCGCCAGCGATCGAATCGACGAAGCCGGCGAAAACGGCGGCAAGAAACAGGAGGAACAGAAGTTCGAATGCGATATCGGGCACGGGATCAGGCTCGGAGGAGGGCAATTTCAGGAAGGTGCCGCCTTCTTCCATGGAACGGCCGGTCCGACAAGCCCTCTCTGCCTTGATGGCGTTCTGCCTTATGCCCTCGGGATTGCGCCTGATCCGAATGCCGTTATGGTGCGCGGCTTCGCATTCGATTGAAAGACTGGATAAGCTCGCATGCTCAAAGTGATATTCGACACCGATCCCGGCGTGGACGATGCCATGGCACTCCTCTACCTGCACCGCCATCCGGGCATAGATCTCGTCGGTGTCACGACAGTGTTCGGCAATGCTCCGATCGAGATCACGACCCGAAACGCACAGTACCTGCATCAGCAGTGGAAGATCGAAGCGCCCATCGCCAAGGGGGCGGGGCGGGCCTTTGACGATGGCCGTGATGCCGCACATTTCGCACCGATCGTTCATGGCGAGGACGGGCTTGGCAATATTGGCGTGCCGCTGGACGTCGACCATCCGATTGACGAGCGTTCGGCGGCGCAGTTCATCATCGATACGGTGAGAGCCGATCCCGGCAATGTCACGCTGGTCGCCGTCGGTCGCATGACCAACCTGGCGCTCGCCCTGAAGGCCGATCCGGAAATCGCGGCCCTCGTCAAGGACGTGGTGATCATGGGCGGCGCTTTCGACGTTAACGGCAATGTCACTCCGGCGGGCGAGGCCAATATCCACGGCGATCCCGAAGCCGCGGATGTCGTCTTCACCGCATCCTGGAAAGTCACGATTATCGGTCTCGACGTGACCCTGAAAACAACCATGTCATCGGATTATCTGGCGAAAATGGTCGAGGCCGGGCCTTCGGAGCTCAGGCTCCTTTCCGACCTGTCGCAATATTACATCGATTTTTATCGCCAGCGCGTCGGTCTCGACGGCATGGCGTTGCACGACAGCTGCGCCTGCGTTTATCTCACCGAGCCGCATCTCTTTGAAGTTCGCACCGGTCCGGTTCGTGTCGTTTGTGGCGGCCTTGCGGATGGAAAGACGATCCAGGCACCGGATCACGGCCGCAAATATGTCGGCAGCGCCTGGGACGGCGTGCCGAGCCAGCTCGTTTGCACCGGCATTCAGCCGGATGCGATACTCGAAGCAATCCGCGCTGTACTCGTCGAAGGACGTACGCCGTAATCGTGGTGTGTGCGGGCGGTCAGTCGCCGCCCGCGGTCACGGCCAGCTTGTCGAGATCCGGCACATAAACCTGCCGGTTGTTTTCTATGTGAATGAGGCCGTCCTTGCGCAACTTGGTCATCTGGCGGCTGACCGTTTCGATCGTCAATCCGAGAAAGTCTGCGATATCCGCGCGCGACAGCGGCAGTTCGAAGGCGCAGGCACCAAGCCGGTCGGGGTCGGCATGTGCTGCGACCAGAACCAGAAGGCTTGCGACTTTCTCGCGGGCGGATTTGCGCCCCAGCGTCAGCATCCAGTCCCGCGCTTCGTCCAGTTCCGTCAGTGCCTGGTTGTGAAGACGGCTGCCGAGTTCCGATGATTCGGAAATCATTCGTTCGAGAATTTTTCGCGGCAACACGCAAAGTTCGGCATCTGTTGCCGCTTCCGCTGCCATCAGGCTTTCGCCGAGAAACGGCCGGCCCATGAAATCCGGCGCAAATTGCAGCCCGACGATCTGCTGGCGTCCGTCCGCCATGATCTTCGAAAGCTTTATGACGCCCCTGAGTATATTCGAATAGGAATGAACCTGCTGGCCCTGGCCGATAAGCTCCGTACCAGCTTCTACCGCTCTGCGTTGCGAATGCTTGTTCAGCTCTGTGAGTTGAAGCGGGGTGAGCGTCGAACAGATACCGCTATGACGGGCGTCGCAGGCGCGACACACCAGCGGCACCTCGTGAATGTCCAGAATCTTTAGCTGCGCATCCATTCCCATTCCCCCACGCCGGCACACCTGGCCCGAAAATCGGAATTGATTTTCGTAAACCTGATACACTGCTCAAAAGCTACAGCACTCCTCATTCACCTGACGAAAGGCGCGGCGCTGCAGGCGGCGATCGATGGTCCGAACTTGGTTCAGTTGCCCTTCTCATGCTTGATCCAAGTCAAAGTCGCTAAAATATTCCGCAGGTAGCTCTTGAGGCACATGAGAAGAGGTGTGCGATGAGCGAAAGATTGCTTGCAAAATATTCAGGCTCTGTGCCGCGATACACTAGCTATCCGACTGCGCCGCATTTTCACACTGGTGTAAATTGCGACATCTATTCGCAGTGGCTGTCCAAACTGGATACCGGCAACAATCTGTCGCTCTATCTTCACATCCCCTATTGCGATCGGCTCTGTTGGTTCTGCGCCTGCCATACCAAGCAGACGCTCCGCTATGATCCGATAACAACCTATCTCGCCCCACTCCGCTTGGAGATCGCTGCTGTCGGCGCAAAAGTGCCGAAAGGTGCAAAGGTCACGGCCATACATTTCGGCGGCGGATCGCCGACAATGCTGAAGCCTGAGGACATGACCGATCTGATGGCCTGTCTGCGGGCATCATTCAATGTCGCCGCCGATGCCGAAATCAGCGTCGAAATGGATCCGAACGATCTGGACGAAGCCCGTTATGACGCGCTGGCGGCGATTGGTTTGACGCGCGCAAGCCTCGGCGTTCAGGATTTCGATCCGACCGTCCAAAAGGCGATCAATCGCATCCAGACCTTCGAACAGACCAAGTCCGTCGTTGATGCCGTCCGTGCACGTGGCGTCGGTTCGGTCAATTGTGATGTGCTCTACGGGCTTCCGCATCAGACGCTGGAAGGCGTCGGGCGCACGCTTTCCGACATCTTGTCCCTCTCGCCCGATCGCGTGGCGCTTTTCGGCTATGCTCACGTTCCGTGGATGAAGAAACATCAGACGATGATACCCGAATCCGCATTGCCGGATATCGGCGAACGCTTCCGTCAGAGCAATTTTGCCAGTCGGCTTCTTATTGAAGCGGGTTACCAGGAGATCGGTATCGATCATTTCGCAAAGCCGTCTGATTCGATGGCTGTTGCGGCAAGGACAGGCCGGCTGCGGCGCAACTTTCAAGGCTACACGACCGATAGCGCTGATGCGTTGATAGGTCTCGGCGCGTCTTCCATCAGTCAGTTGCCGCAGGGCTATGTGCAGAATATGCCGGCTACCGGCGAGTATCAGCGCATGGTCGAAGTCGAGGGGATGGCGGCAGTCCGGGGCGTGGAATTGTCTGAAGATGATCGTATGCGCGCCTATGTCATCGAGCGGCTGATGTGCGATTTCGGCTTCGATTTCATGCCCTTGCTCGCCAATTTTCCGGCCGGCGCTCATGCGTTGATTTCCGAGGCCCGCGCTTTTGCCCGCAGCAATCCGGATGACATCTGTCGCGTCGGCAACGCCTCCTTCACGATTACGCCGGAGGGGCGGCCGTTTACCCGGACGATCGCCGCGGTCTTCGATCGTTATCTTGAGAGCGGGCGTGGCAGGCACTCTATTGCGGTATAAGTCGCAAGCCTTCATGATTGCGGTGTCAACGATTGCTGTTTAGGCAACAGTTTCGGTGCAAATTTTGCGTCCGAAAAAACGAAGCCATTGGCATTTGGAACCATTTTCCCTATGTGGAGCTACGAATTACCTATTCTCAAAGGACATGGGCGTGACTGCTACATTCGACAAAGTTGCCGACATCATTGCTGAAACCAGCGAAATCGACCGGGAAACCATCACCCCGGAAAGCCACACGATCGACGATCTCGGCATTGATAGCCTTGACTTCCTCGATATCGTGTTTGCGATCGACAAGGAATTCGGCATCAAGATTCCGCTCGAGCAGTGGACCCAGGAAGTCAATGAAGGCAAGGTTTCGACCGAAGAGTATTTCGTTCTGAAAAACCTCTGCGCCAAGATCGACGAGCTGAAGGCGGCCAAGGGCTAAGGTCCTGCCGTAAACCAGATGCTGCTTGAATATTTCCAGATGATCGATCGGGTGGAAACGCTCGATCTCGAAGGAAAGACGCTGACGGCGCGGTCTACCGTGCCGGCGAAAAGCCCCGTGTTCGAAGGTCACTTCCCCGGCATGCCTCTCGTGCCGGGCGTCCTTCTCATCGAAACCATGGCGCAGGCGTCGGGCATGCTCGTGCTTGCCGCCACCGATTTTGCCGCCATGCCGTTCCTGATGTCCGTTGACGGCGCCAAGATGCGCGCTTTCGTCGAGCCCGAAGCCGTGCTCGATATCGAAGCGTATCTCGAACACGAAGGTTCTGGCTATGCTGTCACCAAGGCGAAGATTTCGTCCGGCGGCAAAAAGGTCTGCGACGCTCAGCTGAAGCTGCGCACCATGCCCTTTTCCGAAATCCCGCTGGCGCCGATCGTGCGCAAGCGTGCAGAGGAAGTCGGTCTGGTCGCTGCGATGAATGCCGGCAGGTGAAGACTGTTGCGCGGAAACGCGCGGCGGCCTTGTGGCCACGGCATGGAATGAAACAGAAGCTTGAACCGCGATCCTGATGGGTCGCGGTTTGCTTTGAAGGCGCGGCAAAAGCTGCAAGTCCGCGAAAGAGGACAGAGATGAAGTCTGACAATGATGTTGTGATCACCGGTATTGGCATTGTCACCGGCCAGGGCGTCGGCAAGGATGCGCATGTCGCGCTCCTGTCTGCGGCCACCACCGGCAAGCCGACCGTGGAAACCGAGCGTTTCGCGCCTTATCCGGTCCATCCGCTTCCGGAAATCGACTGGTCCGCCCAGATCGTCAAACGCGACCAGCGCCAGATGGAAAACTGGCAGCGCCTCGGCGTCTTTGCCGCCGGTCTGGCGCTTGATGACGCCGGTCTCAAAGAAGATGCCGAAGCATGCGCCTCGATGGACATGATTGTCGCCGCCGGTGGCGGTGAGCGCGACATCAAGGTCGATTCGCTGATCGTCGATGAAGCCTTGAAGCGCAACGACCGCGACATTCTGCTGAACGAGAAGTTGACGACGGAACTGCGGCCGACGCTCTTCCTCGCGCAGCTCTCCAATCTGATGGCCGGCAATATTTCGATCGTCCACAAGGTCACCGGTTCCTCGCGCACCTTCATGGGTGAAGAGGCTGCCGGCATTTCGGCTGTCGAGACGGCGTTTCATCGTATCAAGGCAGGCCAGTCGAGCCACAGCCTCGTCGGCGGCGCCTTCATCGCCGAGCGCGCCGATATCCTGCTTCTCGTTGAAGGCATCCGTGCCCATGCGACAGGCGAATGGCAGCCTCTGTGGTCCCGTTCGGGCGACAATGGCGGCGGAATGATCACCGGTTCGGTCGGCGCATTCCTGGTGCTGGAATCCCGCGCCCGTGCCGAAAGCCGCGGCGCCCATATCTATGCCGTCATCGATGCGGTCGAAGGTGATCGCGGCAACCGCGACGAAGGCAAGCTGGAAACACGCCTGTCGCGTCTCGCAGCCTCCGCCTCCGGCCTCAAGCGCGACGACACGGTGGTGTTTTCCGGCGCAAGCGGCCTTGTGGATCTGGCAGCCCGCGAAAAGATCGTGCTGGAAAAGGAATTCGACGGCGCTGCGATCCGTGGTTTCGGTGGTGTCACCGGTCACGCGCTGGAAGCCCAGTTCCCGCTCGGCCTGGTCCTTGCGGCCCTCTCGCTCGACGGCAAGAGCCTCGTCCCGGTCTTTGATACGGACCACGAAAAGCCGATGTCCAAGCCGGCAAATCACGCCGTGGTGACAACGGTGGGTTACACGCGCGGTGAGGGTGTTGCCGTCCTCTCGGCGAACGCGTGAAGGAGTAGACGATGAGTGACAACCGCTTCACCGACCACCTTGGCCGCCCGCTCGTAGCCGTTACCGGCATGGGCGTCATCACCTCGCTCGGTCAGGGGCTTGCTGATAACTGGTCGGCGCTGACCTCCGGTACTTCGGGCATCCACAAGATCACACGGTTCCCGACCGATGGTCTGTCGACCCGCATCAGCGGCACGGTGGATTTTATCGCCGTTCCTGCCAACAATTCCGTCGAACGTTCTTTCGCTTTCGCCCGCGAAACGACCAAGGAAGCGCTGGCGCAGGCTGGTCTTTCGGGTGATTTCGAAGGCCCGCTCTTCCTCGCCGCGCCGCCCGTCGAGCCCGAATGGCATGACCGTTTTGCGCTTGCCGATCGTTCGCCGCCGTCGAAGACCGAGGGCGATGCCTATGATCGCTTCTTGACTGCCATGCGCGAACGTCCAGATCCGGTCTTCCTCGAAGCCGTTCAGTTCGGCTCGATTTCCGAGCGCCTTGCCGACATGTTCGGCACGCGCGGTCTGCCGGTAACGCTGTCGACCGCCTGTGCATCTGGCGCAACGGCAATCCAGCTTGGTGTCGAGGCAATCCGCCAGGGTCGCACCGACCGGGCGCTTGTTGCCGCCACTGACGGCTCCGTCAGCGTCGAGGCGCTGGTGCGCTTCTCGTTGCTTTCGGCCCTGTCGACGCAAAACGACCCGCCGGAAAAGGCATCAAAACCGTTCAGCAAGGATCGCGACGGTTTCGTCATCGCCGAAGGTGCTGCGACACTGGTACTTGAATCGGTCGAATCCGCGCTTGCGCGTGGCGCAACCGTGCTCGGCATCATCAAGGGTCTTGGCGAAAAGGCCGATCATTTCCACCGTACCCGGTCCTCGCCGGATGGCGGCCCGGCTATCGCCACCATTCGCGCCGCACTCGAAGACGCGGGTATGGATGAAAGCGGTATTGGTTATATCAACGCCCATGGCACCTCGACGCCCGAAAACGACAAGATGGAATATGGCTCCATGCTCGCCGTCTTCGGTGACCGCATGAAGAACATCCCGGCTTCGTCGAACAAGTCGATGATCGGCCATACGCTGACTGCGGCAGGTGCCGTGGAGGCCGTATTCTCGATCCAGACCATGCTGACCGGCACGCTGCCGCCGACCATCAACTACACCAATCCCGATCCGACGATCGAGCTCGATGTGGTGCCGAATGTGAAGCGCGACGGCTCGCCCAAGGCGGTTCTGTCCAACTCCTTCGGCTTTGGCGGCCAGAACGCCAGCCTTGTCATGACGCTGGAACCGGTCTAAGGCCTGCGCCACAGAAAAAGGACGTCATCCTCGGGCTTGTCCCGAGGATCTATTGACGTTGATACGTGAAATTGAGTGTTGGCAGATGCTCGGGATATGCCCGGGCATGACGCATTTTTGAACGTCGGCGCCCGCCTCATGCATCCGGAAGGAAAAGAAGTACATGCGCGCGCTGCAACTGATCGATGACCGCAAACTTGAAGCCGTCGATATTCCCGAGCCGGATGCCCCGGGTCCCGGTGAAGTGACGCTGCGCGTCAAGGCTGTTGCTCTCAACCACATCGACGTATGGGGCTGGCGCGGCATGGCATTCGCCAAGCGCAAGATGCCGCTGACGATCGGCGCCGAAGCCTCCGGCGTCGTAGAAGCCATCGGCCCGGGCGTTTCCAACGTCCTTCCCGGCCAGCTTGTGTCGATCTACGGCGCCCGCACCTGCGGTCTCTGCAAGCCCTGTCGCGAAAAACGAGACAATCTCTGCGAGCACGTCTCGGGCGTCCACGGCTTCCACCTCGACGGTTTTGCCCAGGAAAAGGCGAACATTCCGGCCCGCCAGCTGGTGCCGGCTCCTCCGGGCGTCGATGCGGTTGCAGCCGCTCTTGCTCCGGTCACCTTTGGCACGGTCGAGCACATGCTGTTCGACAATGCAAAACTGCAGCCGGGCGAAACCATTCTCGTTCATGCCGGCGGCTCAGGCATCGGCTCGGCGGCCATCCAGCTCGCCAAGAAGATCGGCTGCACCGTGATCACCACGGTCGGTTCCGACGATAAGATCGAGAAGGCCAAGGCGCTTGGTGCCGATCACGTCATCAACTACCGCACGGACCGCTTCGAAGGCGTCGTGCGCAAGCTGACGAAGAAGAAGGGCGTTGATGTCGTCTTCGAACATGTCGGCAAGGATACATTCGCCGCCTCGATGTTCTGCCTGAAGCGCGGCGGCCGATTGGTCACCTGCGGCTCGACTTCTGGCGTCTCGACCGACGTCAACCTGATGATGCTCTTCCAACAGCAGCTCAAGCTCCTCGGCTCCTTCGGCTGCCGCATGGAAAACATGGCCGACGCTATGCAGAAGATGGCGCAGGGCATCGTTCATCCGGTTATCGATACCGAAGTCACCTTCGACGAGATCGACCGCGCGCTCGAGCGGATGGAAGGTCGCCAGATCTTCGGCAAGATCGTCCTGCGCATGGATTGATCGGCCATGAAGATGGTCATCACCCGCATCGTTCTGGCGCTCATGCATTTCCGGCAGTGGCTGGTGGCGCAGGCGACCTTTGGCTTGCTCAACCTGTTGAAGGTATTGCCGGCGGATCCCGCCATACGTTTTGCCGATCGCATTGCGCGTTTCGTTGGTCCGAAGCTGTGGCGTCACAAGCTGATGATGACCAATCTGCGCAACGCCTTCCCGGAAAAGTCGGAGAATGATCTCCAAGAGATCGCGGTCGCCAGCTGGGGACATATGGGGCGCATGGCTGCCGAATATGTGTTCCTCGACCGGCTTTTCGATTTCGATCCGGAAAAGACGGAAGCGGGCAGGGTAGAAGTTTCGGGCATACCGATTTTCCTCGATCTACGCGATAATCCGCGGCCTTTTATCGTCTTTACCGCGCATACCGGCAATTTCGAACTGCTGCCTGTTGCTGGAAAGGCATTCGGTCTTGAGGTCATGGTGCTGTTCCGTCCGCCGAACAACCCTTACATTGCCGACAAGGTCTTTTCCTTCCGTGCGGCCCGGATGGGAAGTCTCGTCCCCTCGCATGCGGGATCGTCCTTCGCGCTTGCCCGCCGCCTCGAGGCCGGCGGCGGAGTGGGGGTTCTGGTCGACCAGAAATTCAAGAAGGGCCTGTCGACCTCTTTCTTCGGGCAGCCGGTCAAAACCAATCCGCTTCTGGCCAAACTGGTCCGTCAGTTCGATGCGGAGGTCTACCCGGCCCGCTGCATCCGCCTTCCCGACAATCGCTTCTGCCTGGAAATCGAACCGAGAATCGATCTGCCGCGCGATGAAAAGGGCAACCTTGATGTTCAGGGTACGGCTCAGGTGTTGAACGACAAGGTTGAGAGCTGGGTTCGCGAATATCCCGAACAATGGCTGTGGTATCATGATCGCTGGAACATCAAAGGAACAGTCGAGCGTTGATCGGCCTTCGATAACTTGTGATCCTATGGTATTTTGTGGGGCATTATTTGGGGCCGCACTAGACGAAATGATTAATTATAATCATATCTTATGCAGGGTAGGCTCGCATCAGTAGAAGGCGCCACTTCTCGCGTTGTTTTGAGAGGGGTCGATTTTGAAGGCATTGATTGATCTGTTCTGGGCGAAATATTCTGATCTTCGCCAGGCGGTCGAGCAGGAAGACGACGATGCGGTTTCTCGGATCGACCGGGAAATTGATCCGCTCGTCAAGGCTATACTTGGAAGCCAGGGGCGCGATCAGTCGGCGATTGGCGTGCAGTTCCGATTCGCACTCGATCTGTTGAATGAGGAAGCCGATGATGGTGGCTGCGTCAGGCGCAATGGCCACCTGCTGCAGATGCTGGTCGAGCGTTATCTGATAACCGACCAGTCGCTGCCTTCCAAAACGAAAACCACCGAAGATCCGGCCCTGCCCGTCGATATCCCGCAGGCCATCGCCGACGGTTATCTCGATGATGCGCTGCTGAATAGCCTGCCGGAACGGGTCATGGTTGTCGCGCCCGGTTATCGCATCTTTTATAGTAACGAAACCAATGCGCAGCGAATGGATGTGCCGCGCGATACTCTCATTGGCCGCCATTTCGCCGAATTTGTCGGACTGCATCATTTCCGTCATGATCTGCAGCCCAGCCTTGATCGTTGTTTTGCAGGCGAGAGCCTGACCTTGACCTATGCTGACAAGCTTGAGGGCCGCACAGTCGTCATTCATTGCCGCATGTCGCCGATAAGCAGATCGGGAACATTGATCGGAGCGTTGGTGGTGATGCAGGAGAAGGAAGATCGCCGGCGGCGACGTGCCGACTGACCGGTCGTTACTCAGATATCGGGCTGAACGGCAGGTAGTCGTGTAGCAGATAGGCCTTTTCGAAGGCGATATGCCGCCTTACGCCCTCAAAGAAGCCGCGCAACATATATCCCACCGCTTCGTCATTGACAGGTTCTCCTGAGCCGAGGCGCAAGAGCGCTTCCGTCAGTTCCTCCGCATAGCCTTCATCCTCGAGATGTTCGAATTTGAGCCGTGAAAGCGTTGCCAGCATCGGTCCGGAATGGGCGTGCTGTCGTGCGATATGCGGAAACAGAACGCTCTCTTCGTAATGGTGGATGCTGCGGATCAGCGGACAGAGTGCCTTGGCGGCATAGATGCACTTCTGTTTGTTGATGCTCGCCGGCAGCGAGTCGGCGATTTCTTCAAGTTCGACGCAAAGCGCGAGTTGTTCCCCATGCGCCTGCCGGATCCACGACATGATGACGTCCTGATCGTATTGTCGGACGGGCTGAGCAGACAGAACTGCATTCGTCAGATCGATATCGTGTCTCAAGTCTGACCTCCGGAAGCTGCATGACCGTTGATCGCGCAAAGTTCCATCATGCCCGGCTTACTTGCGTTGATTCAAATCAAGGCATTTGACGTGGCCTGCTGCCATCTGTCGCGGTGGTCGCGACGGAAAGTGGCAGGGGGGATTCGTTCGGAATCGTTGTTTAGCCACCCTCGCGACGGCCAATCACGCCGTTGGGGGATACCAACAATGAACTACCCTTTGGAAACTGCAGCGCTGGTAATCGGGACATTCCTGGCGCTGCTTGGCGCGGCTTACGCGCATGACAGTCTGTTTGCCGCCCATATGTGGGTGCTGTTCCTGACACTCGGCATCAGCAGCATCGTCATGCTGCGCCGCGTCTCTTTCGCACCCGCAGGTGCACCACGAGCCGTCCCGGCAAAGTCGGAATATTTCGACGAAGTCATCAAATACGGCACGATCGCCACTGTTTTCTGGGGTGTCGTCGGCTTCCTGGTCGGCGTTGTCGTTGCCCTGCAACTGGCTTTTCCTGATCTGAACATTGAGCCATGGCTCAATTTCGGTCGCACGCGCCCGCTGCATACTTCAGCCGTCATCTTTGCCTTCGGCGGCAACGCTCTGATCGCCACATCATTCTACGTTGTCCAGCGCACCTGTCGGGCCCGCCTGTTTGGCGGCAATCTCGGATGGTTCGTGTTCTGGGGCTACCAGCTTTTCATCGTCATGGCGGCAACCGGCTATCTGCTCGGTATCACCCAGGGCAAGGAATATGCGGAGCCGGAATGGTATGTCGATATCTGGCTGACCATCGTCTGGGTCGCCTATCTCGTCGTCTTCCTCGGCACGATCTTCATGCGCAAGGAGCCGCATATCTATGTGGCGAACTGGTTCTATCTGGCCTTTATCGTCACGATTGCCATGCTGCACATCGTCAACAATCTGGCGATGCCGGTCTCTTTCCTGGGCATCAAGAGCTATTCGGCCTTCTCCGGCGTGCAGGATGCCCTGACCCAGTGGTGGTACGGCCATAACGCGGTCGGCTTCTTCCTGACGGCCGGCTTCCTCGGCATGATGTACTACTTTATCCCGAAGCAGGTGAACCGTCCGGTCTATTCCTACCGCCTGTCGATCATCCACTTCTGGGCCCTGATCTTCATGTATATCTGGGCAGGCCCGCACCACCTGCATTACACAGCGTTGCCCGACTGGGCGCAGACGCTCGGCATGGTCTTCTCCATCATGTTGTGGATGCCGTCCTGGGGTGGCATGATTAACGGTCTGATGACGCTTTCCGGCGCTTGGGACCGTATTCGTACTGACCCGATCGTCCGCATGATGGTCATGGCCGTCGCCTTTTACGGCATGGCGACCTTCGAAGGCCCGATGATGTCGGTCAAGGCCGTTAACTCGCTCAGCCACTATACCGACTGGACCATTGGTCACGTCCACTCCGGCGCACTCGGCTGGAACGGCATGATCACCTTCGGCGCGGTCTATTTCCTCGTGCCAAAACTATGGAACCGCAAGCGGCTCTACAGCCTGCAGCTGGTCAACTGGCACTTCTGGCTCGCAACGCTCGGCATCGTTCTCTATGCCGCCGTCATGTGGGTTGCCGGTATCCAGCAGGGCCTGATGTGGCGCGAGTATGATGACCAGGGCTTCCTCGTCTATTCCTTCGCGGAAACTGTCGCGGCCATGTTCCCCTATTACCTGCTGCGCGCCCTCGGTGGCCTCATGTTCCTCGCCGGCGCACTGCTCATGGCATTCAACGTCACAATGACAATTCTCGGTCACGAACGGCAGGAACGCACCCCCGGTGTCGCCCCCGCCGGTCTGCAGCCGGCCGAATAAGGAGCTGACAGCATGTCTCTTCTCGATAAACACAAATTCATCGAGCGAAATGCCACGCTCCTTCTCGTCGGCTCACTACTTGTCGTCTCAATCGGCGGTATCGTGGAAATCGCACCGCTCTTCTATCTCGAAAACACCATCGAGAAAGTCGACGGGATGCGGCCCTATACGCCGCTGGAGCTCGCCGGCCGCAACATCTACATCCGCGAGGGCTGCTACGTCTGTCATAGCCAGATGATCCGCCCGTTCCGCGACGAGGTGGAGCGGTACGGTCATTACAGCCTTGCGGCGGAATCGATGTACGACCATCCGTTCCAGTGGGGCTCGAAGCGAACCGGACCGGATCTGGCACGCGTCGGCGATCGTTACTCGAACGAGTGGCACGTACAGCATCTCATCGAACCGCGCGACGTCGTGCCGGAATCGGTGATGCCGAGCTATTCCTTCCTCAAGGAAAATACGCTCGAAGTAACCGATGTCTCCATGGATCTGAAGGCAAACCGCATCGTCGGCGTTCCTTATACCGACGAGATGATTTCAGAGGCGAATGCCGATCTGAAGGCGCAGGCCGATCCGAATGCCGATACCAGCGCTTTGCTGGCACGGTATCCGAAGGCAAAGGTCGGCGATTTTGACGGCGATCCGACCAAATTGACCGAAATGGATGCGCTGGTCGCCTATCTGCAGATGCTCGGCACGCTGGTCGATTTCTCGACCTATGACGACACAACCGGTTACCGCTGAGGAGGGCGCGATATGGAAACCTATACCGCACTCCGCCAATTCGCCGACAGTTGGGGGCTGCTCGCCATGACCCTGTTCTTCGCCGGCGTCATCCTGTTCACTTTGCGCCCGGGCTCGAAGTCTCATGCAGACGATGCCGCCCAGATCCCTCTGAAGGAGGACTAAAATGGCGGACAAACATATCGATGAGATCAGCGGCGTCGAAACCACCGGCCACGAGTGGGACGGCATCCGCGAACTGAACAATCCCATGCCCCGCTGGTGGGTGTGGACGTTTTACGCCACGATCGTCTGGGCTCTCGGATACACCGTCCTTTATCCTGCATGGCCGCTGGTAAACGATGCGACCCGCGGTGTTCTCGGCTATTCCAGCCGTGGTGCGCTGTTGGACGAAATGGCGACAGCAAAAGCAGCCCAGGGCGCAATCCTTGAACGGATCGCGGCTGCGACACCAGAAGAAATCATCGCCAACCCTGAACTCAACCAGTTTGCCATGGCCGGCGGCGCGGCGGCTTTCCGCGTCAACTGCACGCCCTGTCACGGAACCGGTGCAGCCGGTGGTGAAGGTTATCCCAACCTTAACGACGATGACTGGCTTTGGGGTGGCAGCGTAGATGCCATCTACCAGACTGTTGCGCATGGAATTCGCGATGCGGTTGATCCCGATACTCGTATCGGTGAGATGACTGCTTTTGCGGATGTGCTTCAGCCGGACGAAATACGTCAGGCAGCGGCCTATGTTGTCAGCCTCACCGGTAAGCCTCGCGATCCTTCGATGGTCGAACCCGGAAAGCAGATCTTCATGGATAACTGCGCATCCTGCCACGGCGAAAATGCCGAGGGCAATCGTGATCTGGGTGCTCCGAACCTGGCCGACGCCATCTGGCTGAAAGTGCATGGTGAAGATCAGATTGCGGGCCAGATCCGTGCACCGAAGCATGGCGTCATGCCGGCCTGGACCACCCGTCTTGGTGACGTCACCGTCAAGCAGTTGGCAGTTTATGTCCATTCCCTGGGAGGCGGGGAGTAGAGTTTCAGTCCTTCCAGGGCAGAAACTCTCTTGGGCCGGGATCCTTGGGTCCCGGCCATCGAACATCCGGTATGGCAGGAGGTTACGGCCGATTAGGATTGTTCAAGGATATGCTTCAGGGTGCTTAGGTCCGTTTGGATGGCCGCCGCATCCACCTCGAAAGCCTGATCGTCCGTGTCTGGCTGTCGGAGCAAGGTGAACATGATTTCTGCGCCATCGCCATTGGGCACGACCCGCAGTGCATTTTCGAAACTCCTCCCTGTATCCAGCGTGACGGTGTGATCGATGACGCCAAGATCGTTTCGGGGCGTAAACCGCACACGGATCTTGCCGATAGGCCCACCGTCGCCGATCCAGTCTTCGCCTTCTCGGCTCAAGCCCGAAGCGAGGCCGGCAGCCCATCGGGGCATGTTTTCCGGCTGGGATGCGAAGGCGTAGACGTCACGCCAGGGCCTGTCGATCGTCGTGTGAATGATGCGTGCGGGCATTGGCGTCATTGTAATCTCCGTTCTGTCGTCCGCATGGGCGAGGGGCGTGAACCGGTCTGCGAATGCTGCATGCCTTGACTTGCGTCAAGGAATTGAGGGTCGCGCGGTGGGAAAAGGCATGGTGCAAAGGAATGTTCCGATGAATCTCTATACCGCCGAAAGCGTTGCCGCAGGTGACGCATCTGTCGAACGGATTGATGTCAAGGCGGTGCATTCGCCTGGCGAAAAACGCCAGCCGCTTTATGAAAAACGCAAGAAGATTTTTCCCAAGCGTGCCGAGGGACGTTTCCGCCGGTTCAAATGGCTGGTGATGCTTGTCACGCTGGGCATCTATTATCTGACGCCGTGGATCAGGTGGGATCGTGGCCCCTTCGCACCGGATCAGGCCGTGCTTGTCGATCTCGCCAGCCGGCGCTTCTATTTCTTCTTCATCGAGATCTGGCCGCAGGAATTCATCTTCGTTGCCGGCCTTCTGGTCATGGCGGGCTTTGGCCTTTTCCTGCTGACCTCGGCCGTCGGTCGCGCCTGGTGCGGATATGCCTGTCCCCAGACGGTCTGGGTCGATCTCTTTCTCGTCGTCGAACGCTTCATTGAAGGCGATCGCAATGCGCGGATGAAACTCGATGCCGGCCCCTGGACAGCGAACAAGATCGCCAAGCGTGTCGTCAAGCATTCGATCTGGATTGCCATCGCAATCGCTACAGGCGGCGCCTGGATTTTCTATTTCGCCGACGCGCCATCTCTTGCCTTCGATTTCATCACCGGTCAGGCCGCCTTCGTTGCATATTCCACCGTCGCCATCCTGACCGCCACCACCTATCTGCTCGGTGGCCTGATGCGCGAGCAGGTCTGTATCTACATGTGTCCCTGGCCGCGTATTCAGGGCGCCATGCTCGACGAGCATTCTCTGGTCGTGACTTATAACGACTGGCGCGGTGAACCGCGCAGCCGCCACGCCAAGAAGGCGGCAGCGAGCGGCCAGATCGTCGGCGACTGCGTCGATTGCAACGCCTGCGTCGCAGTCTGTCCCATGGGCATCGATATTCGCGACGGCCAGCAGATGGCCTGTATCACCTGTGCACTCTGTATCGACGCCTGCGATGGCGTGATGGACAAGATCGGCAAGGAACGCGGTCTGATCGCTTATGCGACGCTCGACGAATACGATGCCAACATGGCGCTGGCGACGGCCGGTGGTACATCGCCGATCAATCCCACCCGAGCCCGCAAGCCGGATGGTGGTTTTGTTGAAGGCGTCCGCCATTTCAACTGGAAAATCCTGCTTCGCCCGCGCACGTTGCTCTATATGGGCGTCTGGACTGCGGTCGGCATCGGCCTTGTCGTTGCGCTCCTGTCCCGCGACCGGCTGGAAATCAACGTGCTGCATGATCGCAATCCGCAATTCGTCATGGAGTCGGATGGTTCCATCCGCAATGGCTACACCGTTCGCCTCCTCAACATGATCCCCGAACCGCGCACAATCATGCTGACGCTCGACGGCATGCCGGAGGCGACGATGAAGATCATCGGCATTTCGGACGTGCCCGGACGCGAATTCGCCATCGAGGCCGCGCCGGACAAGGCGATGGCGCTGAAGGTCTATGTCACGCTGCCGAAGGATGAAGCCAAAAGCGAAGCATCCTTCCATTTCATCGCCGAAGACCGCTCCAGTCACGAGCGCAACAGTTACTCGGCTAACTTTTTCGTACCAGGGGGCAAGAGATGAGCACGGCATCGCAAAAGGGCTTCGTTTTCACGGGCTGGCACATGGCGGGCGTCATGGTGCTCTTCTTCGGCACGATCATCTCGGTCAATGTCTTCATGGCCTATAACGCCATTACCAGTTGGAGCGGTCTCGTCGTCCCGAACACCTATGTCGCCAGCCAGCAGTTCAACGGCAAGGTGGCCCAAGCGAGGGCGCTTGCCGCGACGGGTGTCAACGGCAAGCTCGCCGTCGCCGCCAATGGAGCTCGCTATGAAGTGCTCGGCCCCGACGGACAGCCGGTTGAAGCAGACCACCTTGTCCTCAATTTCAAGCGCCCTGTCGGCGAGCATCAGGATTTCAGCATCGATATGACCGCAGAAGGCAAGGGAGCTTTCAGCGCTTCCCATGACATCCTGCCGGGTCACTGGATCGTCGAGGCAATCGCCGAGCGCGGCGGAGAACGCATCCTCCACCATGCGGAGCGTGTCTCTGTCCACGGAGCAAAATAATGAGCTGCTGCGCACCCGGAACGGAAGGCGAGATCGTCAGGTCCGCACCGTCTTCCGAAGAAATGCTGCTGGCAAGCCGCGATCTCGGCGAAGGCAGGCGGCAGGTGGACCTGAGCGTTCCGGGCGTCCATTGCGGCGCCTGCATCGTCTCGATCGAAAACGCGCTGAAGGCCATGCCCGCGGTAGAAAAGGCTCGCGTCAACCTCTCAACCAAACGTGTCTCCATCGTCTGGCGGCAGAAATCCGACGAACTGTCCGTCGATCCGGCCGGCTTCGTCGGCTCGATCACCGCGGCAACCGGCTATGACGCCTATCTTTTCGATGCCTCGCTTGATGACGGCGACAAGCTGCAGCGCGACCTCGTGCGCGCAGTCGCCCTTTGCGGTTTCGCCGCCGCCAATATCATGCTTCTGTCGGTCTCCGTATGGTCCGGTGCCGATGATGCCACGCGTGACATGTTCCACTGGATCTCCGCCTTCATCGCCGCACCCGCACTGATCTATGGCGGCCGG
Organism: Rhizobium sp. ZW T2_16; assembly: GCF_044987325.1. NCBI lineage: Bacteria > Pseudomonadati > Pseudomonadota > Alphaproteobacteria > Hyphomicrobiales > Rhizobiaceae > Rhizobium > Rhizobium sp. ZW T2_16. The sequence continues at coordinate 48,646 of NZ_JBJDRG010000014.1, read as the reverse complement.
TTTTTCTACTCCTCTGCATGGGCCGTCCTGAAACGCGGCCGCACCAACATGGACGTGCCGATCGCTCTTGCGATCACGCTCTCCTATGCGGTGTCGCTGTGGGAGACCATGCATCACGGCGAACATGCCTGGTTCGATGCTACCGTCTCGCTTCTGTTCTTCCTGCTGATCGGTCGAACGCTCGACCATATCATGCGTGACCGGGCGAGGGCGGCGATCAGCGGTCTTGCCCGCCTGTCACCGCGCGGTGCCATGGTCGTCTTGCCCGATGGTACGCGTGAATACCGCCCCGTCGAGGACGTGAAACCCGGAGATCGCGTCGCGATTGCCGCTGGCGAACGCATTCCCGTCGATGGCACCGTCGAATGGGGCGCAAGCGATCTCGATGTCTCGATCGTCAACGGCGAAAGCGTGCCGCAGGCCGTCGCAGCCGGTGCCGCCGTCCATGCCGGCACGCTCAGCCTCACCGGCTCGCTCGTCATCAAGGTCACCGCAACGGCAAGAGAATCCTTCCTCGCCGAAGTCATCGCGCTGATGGAAGTGGCCGAAGGCGCCAAGGCCGGTTACCGCCGTCTCGCAGACCGAGCCGCGCAATATTATTCGCCGGCAGTCCATCTTCTGGCACTTACCGCCTTCGTCTCGTGGGGGCTTGCCGGCGGGGACTGGAAGCGCGCCATGCTGATCGCGATCGCCGTCCTGATCATTACCTGCCCCTGCGCGCTTGGGCTGGCCGTGCCGGTCGTCCAGGTCGTCGCCGCCGGTCGCCTGTTCAAGAACGGCATCATGGTCAAGGACGGCTCGGCCATGGAACGGCTCGCCCAGGCGGACAGCGTCATCTTCGACAAGACCGGAACCCTGACGCTCGGCCGCCCGCGCCTCGTCAATGGCAGCGATATTCCGGGGCCTATTCTGTCGCTTGCAGCCGGCCTTGCTGCCCATTCGCGCCATCCGCTGTCGCGGGCAATCTGCGCCGTGGTATCCGGCCCGTTCCCGCTCTTCGACGACGTGATCGAAATCCCCGGAAGCGGGCTGGAGGCTCGCCGTGCCGAAGGGCTCTACAGGCTCGGCAATCGCCGCTTCGCCTGCGGTGACGTGAGCGGCAGCGAGAACGCCGATCTCGAAGTCGTGCTGTCGCGCGACGGTCACGAGGTCGCCTGCATCCGTTTCGAGGATGCGCTTCGTCAGGACGCCGCCTGGGCCGTCCGCACGCTTGAAGCTGACGGCATGCCAGTCGACCTCGTCTCGGGTGATCGCGCTGGGCCGGTAAGGGCGCTGACGGCTCAACTCGGCATCGCGCGCTGGAAGGCGGAAGTCTCGCCCAAGGGCAAGGCCGATTATTGCGCCTCGCTTGCCGGCGAAGGCCGCAACGTGCTGATGGTCGGCGATGGTATCAACGATGCGCCGGCGCTCGCCGCGGCCTATGTCTCGATGGCGCCGGCTACCGCGGCGGATATCGGCCGCAAGGCCGCAGATTTCGTCTTCATGCATGAAAGCCTCAATGCCGTGCCTCTGGCGGTCGATATCTCGCGCCGCGCAAGCCGCCTGATCCGGCAGAATTTCGGGCTCGCCATCGGTTACAACATCATCGCCGTGCCGATCGCGCTTGCCGGCTATGCAACGCCGCTGATCGCAGCCGTCGCCATGTCCACCTCTTCGATCATCGTCGTCGTCAACGCACTCAGGCTGAACCGGATCGGCAGCGAGGATCTGGCGGCACAGGCGGGGGCCGAGAAGACGGCTGAAAAAGGAAAGATGCGCGCCGCATGAACATGCTCATCTACCTCATCCCGGTCGCGCTGTTTCTCGGCGGCCTCGGGCTTGCGGCTTTCCTCTGGTCGTTGAAGAACGGCCAGTATGACGATCTTGACGGCGCCGCATGGCGCATCATCGACGACGGCGAGGATCGTCCCGGCTGATGGGCAAGGATATAGGGGTATACAAAAGCGTAATATGGCCGATTTAGACAATCGCTCCCTTGCCCCCATGGCGCACCAATGCCAAAAGAAGGCGCAACAAAATCGGAGGCTCCTCCCGTGGAACAGGCAGAAATCGGCCTAATCGGCCTTGGCGTCATGGGCGCCAACCTTGCCCTCAATATTGCTGAAAAAGGCAACAAGATCGCGGTTTTCAACCGCACTACCGAAGTCACCAAGAAATTCTACGCGGATGCAGGCGCTCTTCAGGGCCAGATCATTCCGTGCGAAACAATGGAAGATTTCATCAAGGCCATCCGCCCGCCACGCCCGATCATCATCATGATCAAGGCCGGAGATCCGGTCGATCAGCAGATGGAACTTCTGAAGCCCTACCTGTCGTCCGGCGACATCATGATCGACGCCGGCAATGCCAATTTCCGCGATACGATGCGGCGCTTCAAGAGCCTCGAAGGCAGCGACCTGACCTTCATCGGCATGGGCGTCTCCGGTGGCGAGGAAGGTGCGCGTCACGGACCATCCATCATGGTCGGCGGCACGGAAGACAGCTGGAAGCGCGTCGAAAAGGTCCTGACCTCGATTTCGGCAAAATTCAACGGCGAACCCTGCGTCGATTGGCTCGGCCCGAACGGTGCCGGCCACTTCGTCAAGACCATCCATAACGGCATCGAATATGCCGACATGCAGATGATCGCCGAAATCTACGGCATCCTGCGTGACGGCCTCGGCATGAGCGCACCCGAGATCGGCGGCGTCTTCGGCCGCTGGAACGAAGGTCGCCTTGATTCCTATCTCATGGAAATCTCGGAAAAGGTGCTGAAGGCCAACGACCCGATCACCGGTAAGCCGATGGTCGATATCATCGTCGACAGTGCCGGCCAGAAGGGCACCGGCAAGTGGTCGGTCATCGAGGCCCAGAACATGGGCGTTGCAGCGACCGCCATCGAAGCAGCCGTTGCCGGCCGCGTCATCTCCTCGCTCCGGTCCGAGCGTCAGGCCGCCGAAAAGATCCTCGGCAAGCCAGCGCTGGTCGATCGCCCGAAGGATGGCATGGCCTTCCTCGCCGATCTGGAACTCGCGCTTCTGGCCGCCAAAATCGGCGCTTATGCGCAGGGCTTTGCCGTCATGGCGGAAGCCTCGAAGGAATTCGGCTGGAACCTGCCTATGCCGACGATCGCCAAGATCTGGCGCGCCGGCTGCATCATCCGTTCGCAGTTCCTCGATGAGATCACCTCGGCCTTCACCAAGGATCCGAACGTGGCAAACCTCATCGTCACCCCGGCATTCTCGCAACTGGTCAAGGAAACCGACGGCGCGCTTCGCCGTATCGTCTCCTATGCAGCACTGAACGGCCTGCCGGCTCCGGCGCTCACTTCGGCTCTTTCCTACTTCGACGCCTACCGTCGCGGCAGGGGCACGGCCAACCTCATCCAGGCCCAGCGCGACTTCTTCGGCGCGCACGGTTTCGACCGCCTCGATTGCGTCGACAAGCATCACGGCCCCTGGGGCAGCGGCCTCGCCGATTTCGCCTGATCGCTTGATAAACTAGATGAAAAAGCCCGGCCAAGTGCCGGGCTTTTTTGCAGGTAATGCCTAATCCTTCGGTCCCATCTGCGACCAGACCGGACCATCGATACTCTGCAGCAATTCGGGCGCTACACCGTCGATACGGGCCAGTACCGCCTTTGCCAGTTCCCGGCCGGCGTGACGCACGTCTTCCGTCACGGTCAGCATTTCCGGCCTGATCCAGTTCAAGAATTCGGCCGACTGTTTCGAGACAATATCGATCTCCTTGCCTAGCCGGCGTCCGGCTGCCTCGGCTCCGGCAACCAGTGCGATCGATGCGGATCCGCTGAGCGAGATGATACCGTCCGGCGGCTCAGTAAGGCGACACAGGCGCTCCGCATAGGCGCGGATTTCCTCGAGTGGCGTCTCCGTGGTCATCCGGCCCATCGAAACTTCCGTCACCTGAAAATCGTTCATGCCGTGCTCGAAACCTATCCGGCTATGTATCTGGTAGGAAAACCGGCTGAGCGGCGCCAGGAGCGCGATGCGCCGTCTTCCACGCTGCACGAGGCGTTGCACCGCCTGATAGACATAGGCCTCGTTGTCGAAGTCGTGGAATGGGTGAACAATGCCCATATCCGTTCGCCCATGGGTAACGAAAGGCAGGTTCCGTTCCGTCATCAGGCGCACGCGCGGATCCTCCGGTTCCATGCGCGAGATGATCACTCCATCCGCCGAACCGGTATCGAGAATGTAGCGCACCGGCACCATCGGGTCTTTCTCGAAGGAGTGCGGCGTCACCACGAGGTGATACTGGGTTCCCCCCAGCACTTCCGAAATTCCCTGCACCATCTGGCTGGTGAAGCCCATCAATTCCTGCTCGATGCTCAGCACCAGCGCGATCACGTTGGTCTTGCCGGTCCGCAGGCGCACACCCGCCCGGTTCGGCTGGTAGCCGAGCTGGCGCGCCACCAGTCGTACGCGCTCCTTGGTCTCGGACCCGATATCCGGCGCATCTTTCAGCGCGCGCGATACGGTCGTGATCCCAAGACCCGTCATGAAGGCGATCGTCTTGAGGGTAGGGCGTTCGTTAGCCGCCGCGCTGCTCGTGGATGTTTTTCTGATCTCGTCCATCTTGCTGCTCGCATCGATTGCCGCCATTGGCTTTTGAATGACGCAGTCCGGTTATTACAGAAAAAACTGAAACGTTACAGGTAATTTTCAACCCGTCTCCGACGAAAACATCTCGATCCGCAACCATGTGTTGGCATTACGCAATTGCACATCGATTTTGTGCATATGCGAAATAAAATCGCCTTGGATCGATCTCATGGCGGCATTTCATGGAATTATATACCTGATAATTCTGAATTTAATGCTCTTATAAGTTGTTATTGTGATGGTTCATGCAATAATTTGGAGAAGCAGGCTTGCCACCCCTCTGGCTTTGCCCTAGCTTTTTACTGCAACGTTTCAGTGAGGGAGGAGACTCATGCGTATCCGTGCATTTGCAGCCGTTCTGGCTGCCACCGCGGCGCTGCCTTGTGCAGCTATGGCCGCCGATCTGGAAGTCACGCATTGGTGGACATCGGGAGGCGAGGCGGCAGCCGTGAAAGAGCTGGCGACCGCATTCGATGCAACCGGCAATAAATGGGTCGATGGTGCAATTGCCGGTTCAGGCAGCACGGCGCGCCCGATCATGATCAGCCGTATCACCGGTGGTGACCCGATGGGCGCCACCCAGTTCAACCACGGACGCCAGGCCGAAGAACTGGTCATGTCCGGCCTGATGCGCGACCTGAGCGACGTCGCCGAAAAGGGCAAATGGAAGGATATCATCAAACCCGCGAGCCTGCTCGACAGCTGCACCTTTGAGGGCAAGATCTACTGCGCCCCGGTCAACATCCATTCCTGGCAGTGGTTGTGGCTTTCCAATGCGGCCTTCGAAAAGGCGGGCGTACCGGTCCCGAAAGACTGGAACGAGTTCGTCGCAGCCGGCCCCAAGTTGCGGGAAGCCGGTCTTCAACCGCTCGCCGTGGGCGGTTCCGCCTTCCAGGTCAACGGCCTGTTCGACACGCTGGTAATCGCGCTGGGCGGCACAGACCTCTACAACAAGGTCTACAAGGAAAAGGACGAGGAAACCGCGGCCGGTCCTGAAATGGCAAAGATTTTTGCGGCGGCCGACGATGCCCGCAAGCTTGCCAAGGGCTCCAACGTGCAGGACTGGAACCAGGCCACCAATCTGGTCATCACCGGCAAGGCCGGAGGCCAGATCATGGGTGACTGGGCGCAGGGCGAGTTCCAGCAGGCCGGAAAGGTTGCCGGCAAGGACTATACCTGCCTCCCGGGCCTTGGTCTCAATCAGACCCTGACCACCGGTGGTGACGCCATCTACTTCCCGGTTCTGAAGGACGAGGCAAAGTCCAAGGCGCAGGAAGTGCTGGCGGAAACGATCGTCGATCCCAAGGTGCAGGTCGCCTTCAACCTCAAGAAGGGCTCCGTGCCGATCCGGAGTGACGTCGATCTTGCTGCTGCAAACGACTGCATGAAGAAGGGCATCGAGATCATCTCGAAGGGCAGCACGGCAACCAGTACCGACCAGCTCGTTTCGGCCGATACGCAGAAGCAGAAGGAGGACCTGATGTCCGAATTCTTCGCCAATGCGTCGATCACGCCGAAACAGGCGCAGGAACGCTTCGCCTCCATCATCGGCTCGGCGGACTGATCACTCCATCACGATCCTGAACCGCACTGGCCTCGCCCTTTCGCAAGAGGGGCGGGGCCGGAGGGAAAGGCTGCGCCTTGAGCGCGCCGATCGAGGAGGAATAATGTCTCGTACCGTGCCGTCCGCTACACCATCCAGACCGCTGCCGAAATCGTCCGGCCGGCCTAATCAGCTCTTCCGCAATCTCAATTCCAAGATTGCGCTCACCCCCATGATATTAGTTGCCGCGGTCGTGTTCTTCGGCGGCACGATCTGGACGGTGATATATTCCTTCACCAATTCCAGACTTCTGCCGCGCGCAAGCTTTGTCGGTTTTGACCAGTATGAGCGCCTTTGGGCCTCGTCCCGCTGGATCATCTCGATCCAGAACCTCTTGATCTACGGCATCCTGTCCCTGATCTTCTCGCTCGTGGTCGGCTTCGTGCTGGCAGCGCTGATGGACCAGAAGATCCGCTTCGAAAGCGCCTTCCGCACCATTTTCCTTTATCCCTTCGCTTTGTCCTTCATTGTCACCGGCCTTGTCTGGCAATGGATCCTCAATCCGGAATTCGGCGTGCAGGGCATCGTCCGTTCGCTTGGCTGGACAAGCTTCACCTTCGACCCGCTCTACAATCCCGATATCGTCATCTACGGCATCCTGATCGCAGGTCTCTGGCAGGGGACAGGGCTCGTCATGTGCCTGATGCTTGCCGGCCTGCGCGGCATCGACGAGGATATCTGGAAGGCGGCGCGCGTCGACGGCATCCCGATGTGGCGGACCTATCTTTTCGTCGTCATCCCGATGATGCGCCCGGTCTTCATCACCACGCTCGTGCTCATCGGCAGCGGCATCGTCAAGCTTTACGATCTGGTCGTGGCGCAGACGTCAGGCGGCCCCGGCAATGCGTCGGAAGTGCCTGCCAAATATGTCTATGACTACATGTTCCAGGCGCAGAACCTGGGGCAGGGCTTTGCCGCCTCCACCATGATGCTGCTTACCGTCGCCATCATCATCATCCCCTGGGCCTATCTCGAATTCGGAGGGAAGAAGCGTGGCTAACGTCTCCACTCTCAATGCGACCGGCGCTGCGATAGACGCCGTGAGAACTGAAATTGCAGCGGGACCGCGCGGCAAGAAACCGAAAAAGGTCCTCTCCCGCCGCAATATCATGATCTACGGCATCCTCGGTCTGGCAGCGCTCTATTACCTCCTGCCGCTCTACGTGATGGTCGTGACCTCATTGAAGGGCATGCCGGAAGTCCGTCTCGGCAACATCTTCTCGCCGCCGATGGAAATCACCTTTGAGCCCTGGGTGAAGGCCTGGGCTGAGGCCTGCACCGGCCTCAACTGCGACGGTCTTTCCCGCGGCTTCTGGAACTCGGTGCGCATTCTCGTGCCCTCGGTTATCGTCTCGATCGCGGTCGCCTCGGTCAGCGGTTATGCGCTTGCCAACTGGCGCTTCAAAGGCTCGGAGCTGTTCTTCTCCGTGCTCATCATCGGTGCCTTCATTCCCTATCAGGTAATGATCTACCCCCTCGTTATCATCTTGCGCGAGATCGGCATCTACGGCTCGCTGACCGGCCTCGTCATCGTCCACACGATCTTCGGCATGCCGATCCTGACGCTGCTTTTCCGCAACTATTTCGCCGGCCTGCCGGAAGAGCTGTTCAAGGCCGCGCGCATCGATGGCGCAGGCTTTTGGCAGATCTACGGCCGCATCATGCTGCCCATGTCGCTGCCGATCTTCGTCGTCGCGATCATCATTCAGGTCACCGGCATCTGGAACGACTTTCTCTTCGGCGTCGTCTTCACGCGGCCGGATACCTATCCAATGACCGTCCAGCTCAACAACATCGTCAACTCCGTCCAGGGGGTGAAGGAATACAACGTCAACATGGCAGCGACGCTGCTCACCGGCGCTGTTCCGCTCATCGTCTATTTCGTCTCCGGCCGGCTGTTCGTTCGCGGCATCGCCGCCGGCGCAGTTAAGGGGTAAGCCTTGATGACCGACCTCTCCAATTCCGTTTCCATCCGTGACCTGTCCCTACACTTCGGGGCGGTGACCGTTCTTCAGAATCTCGATCTCGACATCAAGGACGGCGAATTCCTCGTCCTGCTCGGCTCCTCCGGCTGCGGCAAGTCGACATTGCTCAACTGCATCGCCGGCCTGCTGGAGCCGACCGACGGCCAGATCTTCATCAAGGACAAGAATGTCACCTGGGAAGAACCCAAGGACCGCGGCATCGGCATGGTATTCCAGTCCTATGCGCTTTACCCGCAGATGACGGTCGAGAAGAACCTGTCTTTCGGGCTCAAAGTCGCCGGCATGCCCAAGGAGGAGATTGCAAAGCGCATCGCCCGTGCAGCTGGCATCCTGCAGATCGAGCCGCTGTTGCAGCGCAAGCCCGCAGCGCTCTCCGGCGGCCAGCGCCAGCGCGTCGCGATCGGCCGCGCGCTTGTTCGCGATGTCGATGTCTTCCTGTTCGACGAACCGCTTTCCAACCTCGATGCAAAACTGCGCTCCGAACTGCGTGTCGAGATCAAGCGCCTGCACCAGTCGCTGAAGAACACGATGATCTACGTCACCCACGACCAGATCGAGGCGCTGACGCTGGCAGACCGCATCGCCATCATGAAGAGCGGCGTCATCCAGCAGCTCGACGACCCTATCACCATCTATAACCGCCCGCGGAACAAGTTCGTCGCCGGCTTCATCGGTTCGCCCTCGATGAACTTTCTGACCGGCGAACTGGCCGACGAGGGCGGCCGCACGGTGTTCAGAACCAATGGCACCAGCTTTTCGCTCACCGGCTACGAGGCGACAGAAACGCTGCCCCCCGGCCGCAAGGTCGTGCTCGGTGTCCGCCCCGAACATATCAAGGTCGATGGCGATCTGACGGGTGAGGAGGCCCATGACGCAATCGTCGACATCGAGGAGCCCATGGGCGCCGACAACCTGATCTGGCTGAAACTCGCCGGCCACACGATCTCCGTCCGCATCGGCGGAGCCCGGCGTTACGCCGTCGGCGCAAAAGTCCGCCTCGGCTTCGACATGACCATGGCCTCGCTGTTCGATGCGGAAACGGAGGAACGGATCTGATGGCCGTCCTGCGTCCCTCGTTCCACCCGCCTCTGGCCTGCCGGCCATCTCCCCCACAAGGGGGGAGATCACAAGTGGCGCGCCCTTTGCCCAAGCTCTACGCTTGCTCTTTGCTGAGCCTTCAAATGGAGAGCAATCAACTTGGTGAGACGAGTTCCGGTGAAAATTGGGGCAGAACGTTGAGCCTAGCTGATCTCCCCCCTTGTGGGGGAGATGGCCGGCAGGCCAGAGGGGGGCTCGCTGCCGCAAATGGTGACCTCTCCGGGAGGCACCAATGACCATCATCCCGCTCACCGGCCAATGGCACCTCTCATCCCCCGACAGCACCCACGCCACCAGCATGCCGATTCCCGGCGACATCCACACAGCGCTGAAAACCGCCGGCATTATCCCGGACCCCTATATCGGCCGCAACGAAAACGACGTTCAGTGGGTCGCCCATCAGGATTGGCAGATCGAAAGGACCTTTGTCATCGATGACCCGGATGGCTCTTGGTATCTCGACATCACCTATCTCGACACGGTGGCGATTGTTTTCGTCAACGATGTGCCCGTTCTCTCCGCCGACAACTGCTTCCGCCGTTATCGCCCCGATGTCTCGTCTGCCCTGAAGCCGGGCGAAAACACGGTTCGTATCCTCTTCCATTCCAACATCAAGGCAGGGGCGGAGCGCCAGGCAAGGCAGCCCTTTTACCTGCCGTTTTCGAAAAACTGCCCGATCCCCGATGGCAACATGCTGCGCAAGCCGCAATGCCATTTCGGCTGGGACTGGAACCTCGCGATCTCACCGCTCGGCCTCTACGGCGAAATCTCCCTGAAACGCCTGGATATCGCCCGCATCGAACATGTCGTCACCGAGCAGAGACATCACAATGATGGCTCCGTCGATCTCCACGTCACCGTATCCTTCCACGCCGACACACAGGGCGTAGTCCCCATCCATCTGCAATTCGACGAAGAACGCCTTCGTCTCGATTGCGGCATGCGCCCCGGCGAAAACAGCATCACCCACGTCTTCCATGTCGAGAACCCCAAACTCTGGTGGCCGGCCGGAAGCGGCGAACAGGCGCTCTATTCACTGATCGTCGATACGCCGAGCGAGACGATCACCCGCCAGATCGGCCTGCGCACCGTCGAACTCCTGACCGACAAGGACGAGGCCGGCAGCCGTTTCGCCTTCCGCATCAATGGTCGCGAAATCTTCTGCCGTGGCGCCAACTGGATTCCCGCCGACGCGCTCTTCTCGCTCACCAGGCCGGAGAAGACGGAAGATCTGCTGCAATCCGCCGTCGACGCCAACATGAACATGATCCGCATCTGGGGCGGCGGCTTTTACGAGGACGAGCATTTCTACGACACTTGCGACCGCCTCGGCCTGATGGTCTGGCAGGATTTTCAGTTCGCTTGCAACATCTATCCCTCGACGCCGGATTTCCTCGAAAATGTCGAACACGAGGTCGACTACCAAACGAAGCGGCTGATCTCCCATCCCTCGATCGTGCTGTGGTGCGGTGACAACGAACTCGTCGGCGCGCTTCTCTGGTACGAGGAGACCCGCAATAATCGCGACCGCTACCTCGTCTCCTATGACCGCCTCAACCACACCATCGAGCGGGCGATGAAAAAGGCAGTGCCGCAGGCGATCTGGTGGCCGTCGAGCCCGGCGTCGGGTTATCTCGATTACGGCGATGCCTGGCATGCCGATGGTTCCGGCGATATGCATTTCTGGTCGGTCTGGCACGAGAACAAGCCGTTCGAACACTACCGCGATGTCAAGCCGCGCTTCTGCTCCGAATTCGGCTTCCAGTCCTACACGTCGCTGCCGGTGATCCAAACCTACGCCGAAGACAAGGATCTCAACATCGCCTCGCCGGTGATGGAGCATCACCAGCGCAATGTCGGCGGCAACGAGCGCATCGCCGCCACCATGTTTCGCAATTTCCGCTTTCCGAAGGATTTTGCCAATTTCGTCTATCTGAGCCAGGTCCAGCAGGGTATCGCGATCAAAACGGCGGTCGACTACTGGCGCTCGCTGAAGCCGCATTGCATGGGCGCGCTTTACTGGCAGCTCAACGACACATGGCCCGTCGCCTCCTGGGCAAGCCTCGATTACGGCGGCGGCTGGAAAGTGCTGCATTACATGGCCCGCCGCTTCTTCCAGCCGGTCGCCGTCGCCGCCATCCCGTCCGACGACGGAAAGGAGATCCGCTTCTCGCTGGTCAACGACACGCTCGAAGACGTCACCGTAACACTCAACATCTCGACCCTCAGCCTGAGGGGCGAGCGCCGCTCACTGAGGAGAATCGACGCCGTCTGCTCACCGGATGCGGCAGTCACTGCCCTGACCATCCCCGCAGACACGATCCCGAGAGACAGCCTGCTTTCCTGGAACTTCACAGCGTCTAACGGTTCAGGCGGCGAGGGCCATCATGTGATGGACAGCTACAAGGCGCTGGAGCTTCTGCCCGCCAGCCTGGAAATGTCGGTGTCTCCATCCGGAGACGGCTCGTTCGACATTCTCGTCCAGTCCGCCGGCCTCGCACTTTTCGTCCTGATCGAGAGCGAGACGCCAGGCCGTTATTCCGACAACGCTTTCGATCTTGCCGCCGGCGAAAACCGAAAGGTTCGCTTCACCCCGAGCGTGCCGGCGGCAAGTCCCCCAGAGGCGGCAAGTTCCCAAGACTCCCCGCCCGTTTTCCGCATCTACGATCTTCAATCCTGCCAGTCCGCAGGCTGATATTTCATTTCAAGGAGGATGACATGACGACCTTTGGTTTCCAGCTTTATAGCGCCCGCAATTTCCCGCCGCTCTCCGACGTGCTGAAACTCGTGGCGAAAAACGGCTACAAACACGTTGAGGGTTATGGCGCGCTCTATGCGACGCTGGACGAGGCGGGCCTCAAGGCCATGCGCGCCGAACTCGACGCCAACGGCCTCACCATGCCGACCGGCCATTTCGGCATCGACCTTCTCGAAAAGGAGCCGGAACAGGCGCTGCTGATTGCAAAGACGCTCGGTATCGAGGCAATCTATTGCCCGCATCTGGTTGCCGACCAGCGCCCGACCGACGCTGGCGGCTGGTTCGCTTTCGGCAAGCGGCTGGCTGAAGCCGGCAAGCGTTATCAGGATGCCGGCTATACATTCGGCTGGCACAACCACGATTTCGAGTTCAAGGCATTGCCGGATGGCTCCACCCCGCAGGAACAGATTTTTGCCGGCGGTCCGGATCTCACCTGGGAAGCCGATATCGCCTGGGTCATCCGCGGCGGCGCCGACCCCTTCGCCTGGATCGAAAGCTATGGCCGGAAGATCACCGCCGTCCACGTTAAGGATATCGCGCCGGCCGGTGAAAACACCGATGAGGACGGCTGGGCGGATGTCGGTCACGGCACCGTTCCGTGGAAGGATCTGATCGCCGCCTTGAAGGCGAAGACTTCGGCGAAATACTATGTTCTGGAGCACGATAATCCCAAGGATATCGAGCGCCTTGCCTCCCGTTCCATCGCCGCCTTCAACACCTACTGATCTCACGTAATCATTCGGAGTTTCCCCAATGACCAAGGAACTTGGCGTCGGCATCCTCGGATGCGGCAACATTTCCACCACCTACTTTTCGCTGTCACCGCTGTTCAAGGGCATCAGGGTTCTGGCCTGCGCCGACCTGAACCCGGCCGCTGCCGAGGCGAAAGCCAAGGAATATGGCGTCAAGGCGCAAACGGTCGAAGAGCTTCTCGCCAATAGCGAGATCGACCTGATCGTCAATCTGACCATCCCGGATGCGCATTTCCCCGTGTCAAAGGCGATCCTCGAAGCTGGCAAGCACGTCTATTCGGAAAAGCCGCTGACGGTGACGCTGGAAGAGGGCAAGCAACTGCAGGCGCTGGCGAAGTCGAAGGGCCTTGCTGTCGGCTGCGCACCCGACACTTTTCTCGGCGGCGCGCACCAGTTGGCCAGAGCCTATATCGATGGCGGCGGGGTAGGGCGCATCACGTCGGGCACCTGCCACGTCATGAGCCCCGGCATGGAAATGTGGCACCCAAATCCGGGCTTCTTCTTCCTGAATGGCGGCGGCCCGATCCTCGATCTCGGTCCCTATTATATTGCCAACCTGATCAACTTCCTCGGCCCGGTAAAGCGTGTCGCGGCTTTAACCTCGATGGCGAACAAGACCCGCACCGTCACCAGCGAGCCGCTGAACGGCACGATCATCCCGGTCGAAACCCCAACCAACATCCATGCATTGCTGGAGTTCGCGGAAGGCGCGACGATCACGCTCTCGGCCAGCTGGGATGTCTGGTCCCACCGCCATGCAAATATGGAGCTCTATGGCACGGAAGGCTCGCTCTACGTGCCCGACCCGAACTTCTTCGGCGGCGTGGTCGAGGCGAGCGGCCGGAACAAGGATATCCAGCCGCTCAAGGATTGGGACCATCCCTTCGGCAAGGCCAACCAGGACCATCCGAACGGCCCGCGCGCCAATTACCGCACGGCGGGTCTGGCCGATATGGCGGTGGCGCTGATCGAAGGCCGCGATATCCGCTGCTCGATTGACCGCGCGCTTCACGGTGTCGATGTCATGACCTCGATCCTGAAATCCGGTGCGGAGGGCAATTTCGTCGCCACCACGACGACCTGCACCAAGCCTGCGGCACTTGGAATAGAAGAGGCACTGGCGCTTCTGGCGTGAGACGCTACAACTGCTGCCGGCGCCGGAAATGAGGTTCGGCGCCGGTTTCATTTGGAGGACTTTTCATATGGCTTGGCTCCCGGCGGAAAACCGCTACGAAAGCATGACCTATAATCGCTGCGGCAAATCCGGCCTCAAGCTGCCGGCGATCTCGCTCGGCCTCTGGCACAATTTCGGTGACGACACGCCGCACCAACGCAAGGTCGATATCTGCGAGAAGGCATTCGATCTCGGCATCACCCATTTCGATCTCGCCAACAACTATGGCCCGAAGCCCGGCAGCGCCGAACTCGCCTTCGGCCAGATCCTGCGCAAGGAATTTTCCGGCCTTCGCGACGAACTGATCATCTCGTCGAAAGCCGGCTACAACATGTGGCCGGGTCCTTACGGCGAATGGGGCAGCCGCAAATATCTGATCGCCTCCTGCGACCAGAGCCTCAAGCGCATGGGTCTCGACTACGTCGACATCTTCTATTCGCACCGCTTCGACCCGGATACGCCGCTCGAGGAAACCTGCGGCGCGCTGGAACACATCGTCCGCTCGGGCAGGGCGCTTTACGTTGGCCTCTCGTCTTACAATTCCAAGCGCACCCGCGAAGCGGTCGAAATCCTCAAAGCGATGGGCGTGCCGGTCCTCATCCATCAGCCGAGCTATTCGATGATCAACCGCTGGGTCGAGGAAGACGGTCTTCTCGATACGCTGGAAGACCTCGGTGTTGGCTCGATCGTCTTCTCGCCGCTGGCGCAGGGCATGCTGACCTCGAAATATCTCGGCGGCATCCCGGAAGACAGCCGCGCGGCCCAGGGCAAGTCGCTGCGTCCGGCTTTCCTCAACGACAAGAACATCGAGAACCTCAAGGGCCTTAACGCAATCGCCGAACGCCGCGGTCAGACCCTGGCCCAGATGGCGCTCGCCTGGGTCCTGCGTGGTGATCGTGTTACCACCGCCCTGATCGGCGCGAGCCGCCCGGAACAGGTCGAGGATTGCGTCAAGGCTCTCGAAAAGCGCGATTTCGCGGCGAAAGAGCTGGCCGAGATCGACGGGTTCGCAAAGGAGGCCGACATCAACATCTGGGCAGCCTCGGCAGAACGTCAGGGGCCGGCACGGAACAAGTAGGCGGGAGATAGTTGCCCACGCTCTGTGCAAGAAGCTGCCCCTCACCCTAACCCTCTCCCCGCAGGCGGGGAGAGGGGACTTGCCACGGTGAACGTCAGCGAGATGCGGAGAGGTGCGACTTGCGTCCTTCTCCCCGTCAGAACGGGGAGAAGGTGCCGGCAGGCGGATGAGGGGCAGCTCCGGTCGCCAACACAGACATCAAAAATTGCCGAAAGGCGGTTGAGGAGCCGCCTCACACATTCTCTGGGAGGAGACACGATCATGATCCGCAACCCGATCCTGCCCGGCTTCAACGCCGACCCATCGATCTGCCGTGTCGGCGAGGACTATTACATCGCCACCTCCACGTTCGAATGGTATCCCGGGGTCCAGATCTACCACTCCCGCGACCTCGTCAACTGGACGCTCATCCGCCGCCCGCTAGAACGAAAATCCCAGCTCGATATGCGCGGCAATCCCGATAGCTGCGGCGTCTGGGCACCGTGCCTCTCTTATGCCGATGGCCTGTTCTGGCTGGTCTACACCGACGTCAAACGTTATGACGGCAATTTCAAGGATGCCCACAACTACATCGTCACATCACCGACGATCGAAGGCGAGTGGTCCGATCCGGCCTATGCCAATTCCTCCGGTTTCGACCCGTCTTTGTTCCATGATGACGATGGCCGCAAATGGTTCGTCAACATGCAGTGGAACCATCGCACCGAAAGCTATGGCGGCGCGCCGAAACATCCGGCCTTCGACGGCATCCTGTTGCAGGAATGGGATGTTGAGGCAAACGCGCTGAAAGGCCCGATCACCAACATCTTTCCCGGCAGTCCGCTCGGCCTCGTCGAAGCACCGCATCTGTTCAAGCGCAACGGCTGGTATTACCTGACGACGGCTGAAGGCGGCACCGGTTACGACCACGCGGTAACCATGGCCCGCTCGCGCACGATCGATGGACAATACGAACTCCACCCCAACACCCATCTGCTGACGTCGAAGGATAATCCCGAGGCCGTTCTGCAGCGCTCCGGCCATGGCCAATATGTCGAGACACCGGATGGTGACGTCTACCACACCCATCTCTGCAGCCGGCCGCTGGCGCCCAACCGTCGCTCACCGCTCGGCCGCGAAACCGGCCTGCAGAAATGCGTCTGGAAGGAGGACGATTGGCTTTATCTCGCCCAGAGCGGCCTCGTGCCGGATGTCGATGTGCCTGCTCCAACCGACGCCGAGCCAGCCGCAAAACCCGAACGTATCAATTACACCTTCGACGGTGACACGCTGCCGATCGACTTTCAATGGCTGCGCACGCCTGAGCCGGATCGCATCTTCAGCCTCACGGCAAATCCCGGCCGCCTGCGTCTGATCGGCCGCGAAAGCATCGGCTCGTGGTTCGAGCAGTCCCTTGTCGCTCGCCGGCAGGAGCATCACAGGTTTCGGGCTGAAACCACGGTTGAGACCTTCGATCCCGACACCTACCAGCAGGCCTGCGGCCTGGCCCACTATTACAATCGGCACAAGTTCCACGCCCTAGTCGTCACCTTGCATGAAAAGCTCGGCCGCGTTGTGACGATCTTTTCCTGCCCTGGTGATTTTCCCCATGGCCGCATGCAGTTCCCGGCCGGTAGCGGCGTCGCCATCCCCGATGGCCCGGTGGAGCTTTCCATGGAAATCCGCGACAACGACCTGCAATTTTCGTGGCGTTCCGGCGGAACGAATGATTGGCAGCCGATCGGCCCCACCCTTGATGCCAGCGTAATATCGGACGAGGGTGGGCGCGGCGAGCACGGCTCGTTTACCGGTGCCTTTGCCGGCATGTTCGCCTTCGATACGTCTGGCCGGGCGAAATCAGCGGATTTCAGCCGCTTCTCCTATGAGGCGATTCCCGGCTGATCTTTGGAAGGGCTTGCGAATTCGTTAATTTTCGCCATGAGAACGTTACCGCAAGTCCATATTTTCATTACGCATATTTAATCTTACATTCATACGGCATTCATCGCTTGCGCCCTAATTCTTGGCTGTGTTCAACGCGAGGATTTAGCCATGAAGAAGTTCATTGTCGCACTTGTTGCCGCCACCGTTCTGGCCGGCCCGATCGCCACCGCAGCCCAGGCGCAGGATTGGCGCAATGACCGCAGCCGTCAGGTCGAGCGTCACGTCGACAAGCGGGTAGACAAGCGCGTCCATGTCGACAAGAAGGTGGTCATCCACAAGCAGCGCTGGTCCAAGGGGCATCGTGCGACTGCAGCCGAGCGCCGTCGTATGGCTGATGTTCGCGACTACCGCCGTTACCGTCTGTCGGCTCCGCCGCGCGGCTATAAGTGGGTAAAGGTCGATAACGACTACCTGATGATCGGCATCGCCACCGGCGTCATCTCCAGCATCATCGCTGCTCGCTAAGAGCAAAAATAGGAGACCGGCGGGTGTGTCGTTAAGCACCCGCCGGTCGTCTGCCTGAAGACCGGTCGTGAGGGGAAACTCTTGCCCGGTCCGTCACATCACTGCGACAGGCAGGTCTTCAACGAGGTCGCAAGACCCCGCATCATGTCGAAATAAAGCTCCGGCCCTTCCTTCAGGGCGCCGGCCTCCGGATCCAGCACGCCGGATTTCGCCTTGCTGCCCTCCGTCACCACCTTCACCAGCTTTGGCTCGAACTGCGGTTCGGCAAAGACGCAGGTGGCGCCCAGATCCTCTACCTTCTGATGGATCTCCTTGACCCGCTCGGCACCTGGCATGGTCTCGGGGCTGACCGTGATCGAACCAGCCACCTTCACGCCATAGCGATGCTCGAAATACTGATAGGCGTCGTGGAAGACGATGAACGGCTTGTCCTTGATCGGCGACAGCTCCGCTTTCAGTTCCGCATCCAGTGTGTCGAGCTTGCCCATCAGTTCGGCAGCATTCTTCTGATAGGTGGCGGCATGTTCCGCATCGGCCTGAACCAGCTGCTTCTCGATCTCGGCCGCCATCGCCTTGGCATTCATCGGGTCGAGCCAAAGGTGTACGTCATTGCCTTCATGGTCGTGATCGCCGTCATCCTCGCCATCGGCATGTTCTTGCGCTGCGCCATGGCTATGCCCGTGGTCATGGCCTTCTTCTTCCGCTTCCGGCTCGAACACGCCGCCCTCGCGGAATTTAAGTTTCGTCAGCCCCGGCGCATCTTCCAGCGTCACCACGCTTGCCTTCGAGCCCAGCGCCTCGAGCGGCTTTTCCAGGAATGCCTCCATGCCATGGCCAACCCAGAAGATCAGGTCGGCATTCTGTAGTGCCGCTGCATTCGACGGCCGCATGTTGTAGGTATGCGGGGAGGCCGCGCCCTCGACAATCAGCTTCGGCTCGGCAACACCCTTCATCACCGAGGCGACCAGCGAATGGATCGGCTTGATCGATACGACGACGTCCGGCGTAGCGGCAAAGGCACCGGGTGCGCTTATCATCGCAGCAGATGAAAGAAGCAGGGCGGCGGCAAATTTCATGGCATTCTTCCTTGTTTAGAGATGTAATGTTATTACATCAATTGCGTTATGCTATAACGTGTGCCAAGACGGTCGGCAAGAGGGCCGGTAACAGGAATTTTGAACCAAGATGCTGATGAGCAAGCGGGCCGCCCCGGCCGCAGACAACCGCCCGAAATCGAAAGAAACGCTGGTTTCTCTTTCCAATGCCGGCATCCGCCGCGATGGTCGCTGGCTTGTACGCGGCATCGAATTCGATATTGCTCGAGGCGAGGTCGTCACCCTTATTGGCCCGAACGGCGCCGGAAAATCGACCACCGCCAAGATGGCGATCGGCGTTTTGAAGGCCGATGAAGGCTCCGTCACCCGCAAGCGCGATCTGCGTATCGGCTATGTCCCGCAAAAACTCGCCATCGACTGGACCATGCCGCTTTCTGTCCGCCGCCTGATGACGCTGACCGGCCGGCTGAAGGACACCGAGATCGCGACCGCTCTTGAGGCCACCGGCATTGCGCATCTCGCCAATTCCGAAGTCCGCCACCTCTCGGGCGGCGAATTCCAGCGCGCCCTGCTGGCCCGTGCGATTGCCCGCAAGCCCGACCTGATGGTGCTCGACGAACCCGTCCAGGGCGTCGATTTCGCCGGCGAGGCAGCCCTTTACGATCTGATCCGCACCATCCGCAACAAGACAGGCTGCGGCATCCTGATGATCTCGCATGATCTCCACATGGTCATGGCCGGCACCGATACGGTGATCTGCCTCAATGGCCATGTCTGCTGCCGCGGCACGCCGGAAGTCGTCAGCCAGAGTTCCGATTACATGAAGCTCTTCGGCGGCAATGCCCGCTCGCTCGCCGTCTATAACCACCATCACGATCATACCCATCTTCCCGATGGCCGGGTGCGTCATGCGGACGGCTCGATCACCGAACACTGCCATCCCGAAGACGGCCACCACCACGATCATTCAGGCCACGACCACGGCCATTCTCATGATCACGCCCACGGCGATCATGCCCATCACCATGACACGCAGAAAGGTGAGGGCACCCGCCATGCTTGACGACTTCTTCATCCGCGCGCTGATCGCCGGCATCGGTGTGGCGCTGACTGCCGGTCCGCTCGGTTGTTTCGTCGTCTGGCGACGCATGGCCTACTTCGGCGACACGATGGCCCATTCGGCACTGCTCGGTGTGGCGCTGTCGCTGTTCTTCGAAGTCAACCTTTTGATTGCCGTTTTCGGCGTTGCCATCCTTGTCTCCGCCATGCTGCTCTTGCTGCAGCGACGCCAGTCGCTCTCGGCCGATGCGCTTCTCGGCATCCTCTCCCATTCGGCACTGGCGATCGGCCTCGTTCTCGTCGCCTTCATGACCTGGGTAAGGATCGACCTGATCGCCTTCCTCTTCGGCGATATTCTCGCCGTCACGCCGTCCGATATCGCCCTCATCTGGGGCGGCGGCGCCGTTGTCGTCGCGGCGATCGTCTATCTCTGGCGCCCGCTCGTCGCCTCCACCGTCAGCGAGGATGTGGCGGAGGCCGAAGGCATGAACCCGGCGCGCACGAAACTGTTCTTCATGCTCCTGATGGCGCTTGTCATCGCCATTGCCATGAAGATTGTCGGCATCATGCTGATCACCTCGCTGCTGATCATCCCGGCCGCCACCGCGCGCCGCTTTTCGGCAAGCCCGGAATGGATGGCGGTGTTCGCGTCTCTCATCGGATCGGCTGCTGTCGTCGGCGGTCTTTTCGGATCGCTCACCTATGATACGCCGTCCGGCCCTTCCATCGTGGTCGCGGCACTCCTACTTTTCATATTAAGTCTGATTCCTGCCTTCGGTCGCACCGCTGCCGAACGGCCTGCAAACAAGGGAGTGCAAGGATGAACGCCCCGATCGTCAATCCGGCCCTGACAAAAAACCAGGCCTTGGTCTTCGATGCGCTGAACCGCGCCGAAGGCCCGATGAGCGCCTATACGATCCTCGACAAGCTGCGCGACCACGGCTTTCGCGCGCCGCTTCAGGTTTATCGCGCGCTCGACAAGCTGACCGAATTCGGCATGGTTCACCGGCTGGAAAGCCTCAACGCCTTCGTCGCCTGCGCCCACCGCGAGCATGAGTGCTGCGGCGGCGCCCAGGGGCACGGCCACGGCACGGTCGCCTTCGCCATCTGTGAAAGCTGCAATCAGGTGATCGAATTCCACGATCACAAGGTCGATCATCAACTCGGCGACTGGGCCAAGTCGAAAGGGTTCAAACCGTCCAAGACGACGATCGAAATTCGCGGCCTTTGCGAAAAATGTGCGGCCTGATTAGGGCTTTATTTCTTTGAGATCTCGCGAAAACCGCTTCCAGTTTGCCACGTAACGCGCAGCCGAGGCCTTGAGCTTGGCGGCAGATTCATCGTCCAGCACGCGGATCGCCTTGGCGGGCGAGCCGACGATCAGAGAATTGTCGGGAAACTCCTTGCCTTCGGTCACCAGCGCATTTGCGCCGACAAGGCAGTTCCTGCCGATCTTCGCGCCGTTGAGGATCGTCGCCCCCATGCCGACCAGCGAATTGTCGCCGATCGTGCAGCCATGGATGATCGCATGATGCCCGATCGTGCAGTCGGAGCCGATGGAGACCGGGAAGGCGGGATCGGTATGCACCGTCACGCCTTCCTGAATATTGGAACCCGCCGATGGTGATCGGCTCGTTGTCGCCGCGCAGGGTCGCGCCGAACCAGATGCCGACATCCTCATGAAGAATGACCTTGCCTATGACATTGGCATCCGGCGCCACCCAGTAACGGTCGGGGGCGGGAAGCGAAGGCAGGAAATCCCCGAGCGCATAGATCGGCATCACGTCACTCCCCGAGTGTTTCCGTCAGATGACGGACAGCGAAAGCTCGCCGACCCCGGCCACGCCGCAGGTGACCTTGTCACCCTTGACGATTGCGCCGACCCCGGCCGGTGTGCCGGTCATGATGATGTCACCCGGTGCCAGAACGAACTGTTTGGACAGTTCTGCGATGATCTCCGGCAGCTTCCAGATCATCTGGTTCAAATTGCCGTCCTGCTTGCGGGAGCCGTTGACGTCGAGCCAAACTGCGCCTTCCTGCGGGTGACCGATCTTCGAAGCCGGCACGAGTGCCGAAACCGGAGCCGACTTTTCAAATGCCTTTGCCACTTCCCAGGAACGGCCCATCTTCTTCATCTGGTCCTGAAGGTCGCGACGGGTAAAGTCGATGCCGACGCCATAACCGTAGACCTTGGACAGCGCGTCTTCGGCGGCAATATCCGCACCGCCGCCCGAAAGCGCCATCACCAGCTCCACCTCGAAATGCACGTTGGAGGAGAGCGGCGGATAGGGAAAGCTTTCGCCGTTATAGGCGTTGTCTGCATTTTTCTGGAAAAAGAACGGCGCTTCGCGGGAAGGGTCATGCCCCATCTCGATCGCATGGTCGGCATAGTTGCGGCCGACGCAATAGACCCGGCGCACCGGAAACTGTTCGGTTACACCGACCACATCGAGAAGCACGGATTCGGGGGCAGGGATCACTGTAGCGCGCATCTTGGGTATCCTTACATCACTGGAAAAAACGCTGGGTCTTTGTCCATCAATTCGCCCGGTAATCCTAGAGATGAAGGAAAATAAATTCACATGCGGTCAGATGGATACGGCCGAAATGACCGTATCCGGTTGGCCACGCGCAGCAAATGTCAGCGGATACCTCGTTATCAGCCTGCCAGCATGATCGGTGCCTGATTGTGGTCGATCGGCTTTTCCAGCAGGTAGACGGCGCGATCTCTCAGGGCATCGACAGTCATCGTCTCGCCAACCATCCAGACATGATAGTCATGAATACCCAGGCCATCGGCAAACATCAGAAACGAGCCGTCCCAATAATCGGGCGAATGCAGTTCCACCACCCGCTTGGTCTGCCAATAGACGAGATTGTACATGGCGCTTCCGTGATCGGCAAAAACCGTCTCGGCATTTCCGGCTGCGGCGAGATATTCTTCCAGAGAACGGCCCGCTGTCCTGATGATGGAGACGCCGGCAGCCGTCATTGCTGCCTCGATCAGCATGTTGTTCATCTGCCGTTGCGGCCCTTCGCCTTTTTCCCCCAGTCGCGAGAGATAGATGGCGCTGCCGGGGCGGGCGGGCTTGGGTGCCACCTTCAGGGCTTTACGAAGATTGTCGGTCTCCGCTGCGGTCCAGTAATGTCCCGGACGTGTCTTGCTCAGAACGGTTGCTTGCGCAATCTCGACCGGTTCATCGATTGCGATTGCCTCGATACCCAGTCGTGCCAGGTCTCGTTTTACATAGGGTTTCGCCAGCCAGTGGCTCGGCAGGATCAGAGGATCGAGCGTTCCCAATCGATTGAGGGCTATAGCAAGCGACGACACGTGTTCTGACATCCAGTCGCCAAATGTCTTCGGCGTTTGCGCCTGCAGTATCGTACCGCGTTCAAGTCGCCGCGCCGGTCTGGATGGCTTGTCCAGAAGATGTTTGAGATTTACTTCCTGGAAGCTTAGGCGCCGTTCAAGCCGGCCATTTACCCAGCCCATGCCCTTTGCGGTATAAATGACATTCGACGCACTGCCGATCACGTTACGTGGAATATCGTATTTCAGCCGGTACTGGTTGAATTCCGTGCCCGCCATCGGCGGTATCTCGCCCGAAAAATTCACAGCTTCGCGTCTGCTGAAGCGCCTCTCATCTCGCGACCAGTTCCGATAATAACCAATCTGTTCGGCAATTGTGTAGACGACGGGCGCAATGGTTCGCTTGAAATGAGAAAAACCCACAGAACACCTTCCAGTGAAGCGCGTTTAAGATGATTATTTAGTTGTTTGTTACAGTATTGTTTGGGGTTGGTGTCCGAATGTTATTCGGATGATTAATTTAATTGTCATTTTTATTAAATTGTTAGCTGTTATTTATTTTGTTTTTTTGTTTTGGTCTGTGAAGGGGCGTGGTCTTGGGTGTCAGTGTGACTTGGGTACCTGAATTGCGGTCGGCGCCTGAATGAGTGATCCGCAAATTCCCGGACCGTGATACGGGAGTGAGTGACTTGCCGAAAGCGATAAGCTCGTTTCGAGCCCGTAAGTCATCGTCGGGGAGAATGCTGCACAGCGACTGCCATCAGCAGTTGATCAGTTGTTCAGAAGGCTGCTTGCACTGGCTAGCGTTTCCGGCCAATGACTATTGTGGACTAAAACAGGACTAGAAGGTCAGTACCCAATGTCGAAACCGCCTAAACCGAACCAGCCGAAGTCGAACCAATCGAAGGAGCCTCAACTTGAGCACTCCGAATTTGCAGGCGAGTTCGAGGATGAAGGCGTCACTGTTCTGGTTGATATTTTTCGGGAAGCCGGCACCAATGGTGACTGGACGCTGGAAGTCATCAGCCAGACGGAGATCGTCACCACTTGGGAAGAAGACTTCGAAACCGATCAGGCGGCGTGGGAAGAATTCCTGGCAACGGCTGAGCGCGACGGGCTGAAGAGTTTTCTGGAAGAGGATGATACACCCTCAGTACATTGAGTCTGCGCTTAAAGACTGCAGACGATAGATCCGCAGTCTTCTCAGGCCTCTGGGCTGTCGTCGTTCAGCCGCGATCCGAACCGCCCTTTGATAATAAAAATGCAAAGCCGGCGATCAGCGCCAGCGCTCCGACAATTGCCCCGGTCGTTGCTCCCGGGTTCTGCCGAGCTGTATTTGAAAGCTGATAACCTTCATGGCGAAGCTGACGTACAGCTTGGCGAGCACGCGGCATTATATAGCTCGAAGCGTCGTCTGCCGAAGCACTGGCCTGTTTTGCCAAGGCAGCACGCAAATCTGCGAGCTGGGTTGTCAGGCGGTCGATATCGTTAGACAGATCGCGGTGCATTGATAGTCCTCGGTTGGCGTTGACGTGATGATGAACGGTCAGCGCGTGATACTGTTCCTTGCTCGTTGATATCTTTGCACGGCCTCGAACCTTTCTTTCCCTGCCGATCGCCTGTATAGCACCGCCATCTGGTCAGCCCTAAAGGTCTGAGCGGTTTCCCGGATAAGCCCCGGCCTGGAGATCGGGTCATGAACTCCGGTTTATCCCCGAGGCGAAAGGGTGTGGCATAGTATTGTGTCACCCACGCGGAGAAAAAGACGTGAGCTTTTACGAGACAGCGCTGGAAACGGGTCGAAAAATCTTCGCCGTCGCGCCGATGATCGACTGGACCGATCGACATTGCCGTTTTCTCCATCGGCAGCTGTCGTCAGATGCTCTGCTTTACACTGAAATGGTCGTGGCTGACGCAATCATTCACGGTCCGCGCGAACGTCTTCTGTCGTTTTCCGCTCAGGAACATCCCGTGGCACTGCAACTCGGCGGTTCGGATGCAGGCAAGCTCTGCGAAGCGATCCGTATAGCCTCCGATTACGGTTATGACGAAATCGGGCTCAATGTCGGCTGTCCGTCCGATCGTGTCCAGTCGGGCACGTTCGGCGCCTGTCTGATGCGCGATCCCGGCCATGTTGCCGATCTGATCGCTGCAATGAAGAAAGTGTCTCCCGTTCCGGTTACGGTGAAATGCCGCATCGGTATCGATGACCAGGAGCCGCGCGATGTCCTGCCTGACTTTCTGGCCCGCATGATCGGGGCAGGGGCGGATGCAATCTGGATCCACGCCCGCAAGGCCTGGCTGCAGGGCCTGTCACCGAAGGAAAACCGCGAGATCCCGCCGCTCGACTACGATCTCGTCCACCGCATGAAGAGCGAGAACCCCAACGTGTTTGTCGGTATAAATGGCGGCATCTCCACTCTTGAGCAGGCTGAAAGCCACCTTTCGGTTATGGATGGCGTCATGCTCGGCCGCGCCGCCTATCAGAATACTGGTCTGCTGGCCGGGGTGGATGCCATGCTGGATGGTTCGAGACCTGCCGGGGCTCGAACCCGTGAGACTGACTGGATGAGCCTCCGCGACACGATGATTGCCTATGCCGATGAGGTCATCGCCTCCGGCGGACGCCTGCATCATGTCACTCGCCACATGGTAGGCCTATTTCAGGGCTATGCCGGTGCCCGGCGTTTCCGCCAGATCCTGTCGTCCGAGGCGACAAAACCCGGTGCGGGGACGGAAATCATCACGGCAGCCTTCGCCGCCGTCGATCTTTCCGGCAACGCTGAGCGTGAGCCGGAACGAATCGCGGGATAGACCCCCAATAATTTATGGGTATTGGTGCATGTATCAGAATGCAACAGCCCTGCGTTGTTTCGTATTAGACATTTCTTAAATAGCGTACTCGTAATGTTCCAGCCCAGTGACGGTGAAATCAATCACCGCGTGGATCTGGTAGTGTATGATGTTCAAGGTTCTGGAATGCGTCGCGGTCCAGCACGATCACGCGCTGGTGGCTCTGGCAGCCGGCATCTGCGTCGTCGGCATGCTGGCGTTCTTTCTCATCCATCGCCGGGCAGTCGAATGCAGCGAGAAACGCCGAAAAATCTGGCTGCTCGTTGCGGCCGTCACCGGCGGGCTTTCGGTTTGGGCCACCCATTTCGTCGCCATGCTCGCTTATGAGGGCACGGTCGCCATCGAATTCGAACTGTTCCGCACCATCCTTTCCGCCGTCATCGCCGCTGTCGGTTTCTGGGCAAGCCTCAGGATCGCCGAGGGCGGCACGCTGAAGAGCGAGATTGCCGCCGGCATTGCCGCGACGCTGACGGTTGCGGCAATGCATTTCACCGGCACGGCATCGATCCGCGCTGCGGCGACGATCCGTCACGAGATCGGCATGATCCCGGTCGCTGCCCTGCTGTCGATCGGCCTCGTGACCTTCGCCTTCCGAATGTCGATGCGTCGCAACGGGCGCCGCGGCCTCTGGGCAGCTGTCGGGGCAAGCGTGTTGTCGATCTGCCTCCTGCATTTCTCCGCCATGTCGGCCACCACGCTCGTCCCAGATCCGTCGCTGCGGGAAGTGTCTCTGGATGGTGATGTCGGCCGGATCTGGATGGTCTGGGCGGTCTCCGTCGTTGTCGGCATGATCGTGCTGGCAGGCACGATCGCGAGCTTCCTCGATCGTTATCTCACCGACCTGCGCGGTTTCGCCAATGCGACGCTCGAAGGCCTCGCGGTGGTGCGCGAGGGTGTCATCATCGAGGCCAACGCCCGTTTTCCCGCCATGCTCGGCCTCAGAGACCGGGATGTGCTCGGTCGCTCTCCCGATGCGCTGATGGTGGCCGCCGACGGGATTTCGCTGATCGATGTCGAGCGCACCCGCGCGGTCGAGGCTGCCCCCCTGAAGGCGGGACCGTTGAAGCACGGCAAGGAGGCCTTTCTCGAAGTCGCGGTCCACACGATCGAATATCGCGGCCGCCAGTGCCAGGTGCTTGCGGTCCGCGATCTGACCGAAAAGCGCATCGCCGAACTCAAGGTCGAGCACATGGCCCGCCACGACGCGTTGACCGATCTGCCGAACCGTTCGCTGTTCAACGAGAAGCTCGACACCGCGATCGAAGTCGCGGGCGGCACCGGCGAGCGGCTGGCGGTGCTGGCGCTTGATCTCGACCGCTTCAAGGCCGTCAACGACGTGTTCGGCCATGCCGAGGGCGACCGGGTGCTGATCAGGGTCGCCGATATCCTGCGCCGCTGCGTCGGGGTGACCGACACGCCGGCCCGCATTGGCGGCGACGAATTCATCATCCTCCAGCCCGGCCTTGAGCAGCCGACCGCCGCCTATCTCCTGGCCGACCGCATCCTCGACACGTTCCGCCAGGAGATGAACGTCAATTTCGACCCGAAGGCGGTCGGCGTCTCGATCGGCGTTTCGATCTTCCCGGAGGACGGCCGCACCGCCGACGAGCTGCGCAATGCCGCCGACATGGCGCTCTATAACGCCAAGTTCAACGGCCGCGGCACCGCCGCCTTCTATTCCGCCGACATGGACGCCGACCTGCGCCAGCGCCGTCTCGTCGAAAGCGAGCTGCGCCACGCGGCCCTGCGCGACCAGCTGTCGCTCGTCTTCCAGCCGCTGTTCGACGCCTCGAACGGCACCTGTACCGGATATGAGGCGCTGATGCGCTGGCACCACCCGGACCTCGGCCAGGTCTCGCCGGCAACCTTCATTCCGGTCGCCGAAGAAACCGGCATCATCGTCACGCTCGGCGAATGGGCGCTGCGCGAGGCTTGCCGCACCGCTGCCTCCTGGGATGATGGCCTGGCGGTGGCGGTCAATGTTTCGGCGGTGCAGTTCCGCTTCCCTGATCTGGTCGACACGGTCTCATCGGCGCTCACCGACAGCGGGCTCGAACCGCACCGGCTTGAGCTGGAAATCACCGAAACCTCGCTGATCGAAAATCGCGAGACGGTGCTTGCCATGCTGCAAAAACTGCGCGCGCTCGGCGTGATGATCGTCATCGACGATTTCGGCACCGGATATTCCTCGCTCGGCAACCTGCAGGCTTTTCCCTTCGACAAGATCAAGATCGACCGCAGCTTCATCTGGCAGATGGAGGAGGATGAAAGCGCCCGCGCCATCGTCAAGGCGATCATCGGGCTCGGCAAAAGCCTCGACCTGCCGGTCGTCGCCGAAGGCATCGAGACATTCGGCCAGCACCGCATGGTGATCGAGGAAGGCATCGAGCAGCTGCAGGGTTTTCTGCTCGGCAAGCCGAAAAGTGCCGGCGAAGTAGAGGTCCTGTCCGGCATCCGCCGCGTGCCGACCTTCCGCAAGCGGGGGTGAGGCGGGGCGAGGACAGGCGGCGGGGGCAGGGCGCAGGCCGGAAGTCTTCGGGAAACTCCCGCCGCATTGCTTCATTCCTCCGCACCCCTCAGCCGATCGGCTGCCACTATCCGTTTTTCGCGTGCGCGTCTGGCTTTATCCCATCGTTCCACCATCCAGCGATGCGCCACATTGCGGGCGATTGCGATCGACAGATCGTCGGAAAGCCGCTCCGGCCCGCTCAGTGCCTCGAAGAACGGACCGTCGCTGCCGAGAAACCCTTTTGCAAAATGCGCCGCCTGATAGATCTGGTCGAAGATCGCCCGCTGACCAGGATCGAGATTGCGCAGGCAGCAGGGTTCGCGGCTTGTCTCGAAATACCAGCGACAACGCTGGCCACGACGGCAGCTATGGCGGCGGCAGACCATCTGCGGCATGGCCATTGCGTCGGCGGTGCACATGGCAAGATGGGCATCTAATGACGGCTTGCTGTTGGACATTTTTCCCCCTTGGCGATCCTCGTTTTCCTCTCGAGGGTCAACTCGAAGAGGCTTGAACGGACGGGGCGCTGAAAGCTGCCTCGTAAGTTAGTTTATAGGTGACACCTCTCAGCGCCCCGTTCGGCAGTTTTTATCCGCGACTCCGGTCCCTCTGCCGTTGCCTTGCCGGATGATGTTCGTCTGGCTCGGTGGAAAACGGACGAAACGACTTATCGCCAACCTTCCATTTCACCGCCGCCGGGCCTTCCGTTCTCACGGACGGACTTGGTCGAAGCCCGGCGAGACCATCCTTCAGGCCACCATGTGTGCCGCACAGGCACATCCGACGCGCCGTTCGGGCATCAGAAGCGGCAGGCCGGTCCGAAACCTTGCCGCTTCCCCCGTGTCGCCGGAGGGAGACCATTTTCCGCGGACCCCGATGGCGACGGTTCACGTCGTCCCTTCACCACCAGCGCCGGTCCCATCTCGTCGGCACGCCTGCCGGTGTATCCGTGACGGGACGGGGAGATTGTAGGCACGAGGCGAGGGGGCGGGGATGAAAAGGGAAGGGATTCCGTGCAAGTTGTTGGTTTTGTTTGCTGGAGGGAGCTGCAACGTCCACGTTATGGATTGCAACCCCGCCCGCCGTCATCCTCGGGCTTGACCCGAGGATCCAAAACCAAGCGGACTGACATCGGCCCTTTTGAGGTCATCTTATGGGGACCGTACATGGATCCTCGGGTCATCCTCGGGTTAAACCCGAGGACGAGGATGACGGCCGAGAGGGAGGCGCAAAGGTGCCTAAAGCAAGCGGCGTGGGAGACGCGATTGCCCAGAACCGCATGCGCGAAATTATCCACTTTGAGCCGAGACCAATTTCCCCAATCTCGAAAACCCGCCGCAATTGACACTCTGTCATGTTCTGTCACTGTGGCCACGGGCAAGCATCATCGTGTCGGGGGACAGGACAGCATGAACCAGGTATTGCAGGCGGCTCAGACCGGGTCGCGCGCGGCGCGTCTGCGCTGCGAATTTTCGATCGGCCAGTCCATCGGCCATGTCATTGTCTGGGTCGTCCTGACGCTCGTCACCTTCGGCCTCGCGCTGCTGGTCTTTCCCTATTACCTCAACCGGGCGGTGCTGAACCGCACCGAAGTGCTCGACCAGCAGGGCCGACCGATCGGCAAGCTGCGTTGCAACTTCGACCTGATCTCCTCGATCGGCCATGTGATCATCTGGGGAATATTGATCCTCATCACCTTCGGTATCGCCGGGTTTTTCTATCTCTACCGGGTGGTGCGGGTCGTGCTGAGTGATACGGTGATTGAGTATTATTGAGAACGCATCTCGGTGAAAGTAAACATCAGATGCAAAAGACTAAGGGTATAATCACGCCCAACGTATTTCGCATGCCGGCGAATCTTGATACGCCGCAATGAGGGGTTGCATTCGGTATCGTAGCATAGATTGAGGCTGACGGGTTATGAGAATTATATACTCAGTAGAAATAAACTATTTTCGCTCTGTATATCAGGTAAAACTTAAGTCTGTTAAAGATTACAATGTTTTCGTCGGGTCAAATGACAGCGGTAAAAGTAATGTATTAAGGTCTCTTAATCTATTTTTTAATAACGAAATATCTGATTTCGAGAACTTTTCTTTTTTGGATGATGTAACTCATTTACGGCAGGATGAGGCGAGAGACGCAAAAGGCCGGCTGACAATTTGGATGAAAATCACGTTTCTCAATTATGAGGGCTGGAAGACTCTTCCGGAGAAGTTTTGGGTGAAAAAAGTTTGGAACAGATATGCAGACTTTCCTGAAGTGACGTCTGATGTTGAAAATCAAGCATCCCTCACTAAATTTCTAAATAAAATTAGATTTCATTACGTGCCGGCGGTGAAGACTCAAGATACTTATTCTTACTATCTGCGGCAGCTTTACGAAATTTTATCTGCAAAACAGGATTTAGATTTGGTTGCTCCTGCGCAATTTTTGTCTCAAACCATAAATGGTGCTGTTGAGACTATGTCTGGGAGAATTAAGTCAGCAACTGGAGTGGATAGTACGATAAATATTCCAAGCAACTTTCTGGATATATTTGAGAGGTTGAGTTTTTCAACTCAGGTTGGAGAATATTTTGTTCCGCTAAACCGGAGAGGGGATGGTATACAGGCGAGGCATATCCCTCATATAATTGAGTATATTTCGGAAAATAATAGTAAAAGCAACATTTGGGCTTACGAGGAGCCAGAAAATTCACTCGAGCTTTCAAATGCATTTGAGCAGGCTGAGCAGTTTGTTGGTGAGTTTTCTGAACGAAATCAGATTTTTTTGACTAGCCATTCTCCAGCTTTCTACGGCATGGAAAGCGATCGAGCTCAGAAGTACTTTGTTGAGAAGGTAGATTACAATGGCGCCAGTGTATCTTCATTATCTAAGTTGCAAGATGTTGAGAAGGCTGATGGAACTTTAGGTGTTGCTCGGTTTATAGCCAAAAAAACGGAAGCTCTATTTGATGAATTAAGAATACTGAAGGACAATAACGATCGATTATCACGACTGCATCGTCCGGCAATCGTGACTGAAGGTGCTACGGATGTTGAAATTCTCCGTGAAGCCCAAAAGAGAATATTAGGCGATGCAGACTTCTACGATGTATTTTGCTGTGAAAGTATTGAAGGGGGAGGAGGTGGGCATACAACTCTAAAGTCGCTCGTTGAGAGTATTCCATCTAAAGAGCGTTTCAAAAGAGTTGCTATTTTTGACAGGGATAAGGGAGGGTGTCTGTCCTTCGAGAATCTCAAAAATTTCGATTTATTTGAACATTATGCAGATGCGAAGCGTCGTGTTTGCGGGCATGTTTTTGCGGTAGTTCTTCCCGATTTGGATTGGGACGTGCCATACTTTGAGTTGGCTGGACGACCAGTTGCAATTGAACAAATGTTTTCCCCCGATACGATTGGGCGGGATATTATCAAGTATAAGTTCTCAAGCTCCTCAGGAAGTCTACAGCAAAAAAAGATAGATGGTTTAATAAAGGCAATTGGATTAGAGGAAACTTCTCAATTCGTAAAAACGCACATTGAGATTTCGGATAAGAAACTTGCCTTATCTCGTATAAAAAAAGCAAAAGATAACGAATTTTCTTCGTTTGAAGGATTGTTCGATATTATAGGAAAGGCGGTTGAATAGTAAAAATTCTTTAAGTGTAACTACGTTGAGACCAGAACATTTTCTGTCTATGCGCCATGGCAGTGAGGATAACGCTTATCAAAGCGAGTGAGCGCCCAAGATCGACATCCGTCGATTTTGGGCATCTTGAATATGTTCACGTAGAAAAGTGTACTATTTGCGGAGTAGTGATTTAGAGCGTCCAAATTACCGCCCCGGCCGCCCGGTCTTGCCCTTCGTACGTCCCTTCCGCTTCTGCTCCCCGGCATCCTCGTAACTCCCGGCACCAATCTTGCCGCGGACAACCGGGCGGGGATTGTCCTTGCTGCCATCGGCGCGTTCGGGTTGGCCTTCCATGAGGGGCGAGAAGCGTTTTTTGGTGCTATAGGTTTCCGGCGGGCGTTCGGGGAGGGCGCCGGTCGATGGTTTTTCGGTGCGGCCGACGGTCATTTCGTCGAGTGTGTTGCGACGGAAGAGAGGGCGTGCGGTGTCGGTGCCCGGGCCCATGTCGTCGAGCGTGGGTTTGTTGAAGTAGGAGGCGCTCTCCTCTGATCTCCCCCCTTGTGGGGGAGATGCCCCGTTAGGGGCAGAGGGGGGTGTCGAGGCGGGCTCAGAGGGTAAGGCGCGCCCCTCTGTCCTGCCGGACATCTCCCCCACAGGGGGGGAGATCGACTCGCGGTTAGGTTTCGTTCCACCTTTGCCGCCGCGTTCCTGGCTTCTTGCCTCGTCTCTTGCGATCGGGTCGTCCATGGTCGCCAGTTCGGCGGCCTTGAGGCGTTTGATCTCGTCGCGCAGGCGGGCGGCTTTTTCGAAGTCGAGATCGGCTGCGGCATCGCGCATGCTCTTTTCCAGCGCGTTGAGATGGGATTGCAGGTTGTTGCCGACCAGATGGCCGCCATCGGCAAAACCCTTGCCGGATGCGCCGGAAATGTCGGCGCGGACGTGGTCGCGTTCGTAGACCGAGTCGAGGATATCGGAGATCTTTGCCTTGACCGATTCCGGCGTGATGCCGTGTTCGGTATTGTAGGCCATCTGCTTTTCGCGGCGTCGGGCGGTTTCGTCCATGGCGCGCTGCATCGAGCCGGTGACCTTGTCGGCGTAAAGAATGACCTTGCCGTCGACGTTACGCGCCGCGCGGCCGATGGTCTGGATCAGTGATGTCTCTGACCGGAGAAAACCTTCCTTGTCGGCATCGAGAATGGCGACGAAACCGCATTCCGGGATGTCGAGGCCTTCGCGCAGGAGGTTGATGCCGACGAGCACGTCGAAGGCGCCGAGGCGCAGGTCGCGGATGATCTCGATGCGTTCCAGCGTGTCGATGTCACTGTGCATGTAGCGGACGCGAACGCCCTGTTCGTGCAGGTATTCGGTGAGGTCTTCGGCCATGCGCTTGGTAAGAACGGTACATAGCGTGCGGTAGCCTTTTTGCGCGGTTTCGCGGATTTCGCCCAAAACGTCGTCGACCTGGGAGCGGGCGGAGCGCACCTCTACGGGGGGATCGATCAGGCCCGTCGGGCGGATGACCTGTTCGGCGAACACGCCGCCGGACTGTTCCATTTCCCAATTGCCGGGCGTGGCCGAGACGGCGACGGTGAGCGGGCGCATGGCGTCCCATTCCTCGAAGCGCAGCGGGCGGTTGTCCATGCACGAGGGCAGGCGAAAACCGTATTCGGCAAGCGTCGCCTTGCGGCGGAAGTCGCCCCGGTACATGCCACCGATCTGGCTGACGGAGACGTGGCTTTCGTCGATGAACAGAAGGGCGTTGTCGGGGATGTATTCGAACAGGGTCGGCGGCGGCTCGCCGGGATTGCGGCCGGTGAGATAACGCGAATAGTTCTCGATGCCGGCGCAGGAGCCGGTGGCCTCGAGCATTTCGACATCGTAACGGGTGCGCTGTTCGAGGCGCTGGGCTTCGAGCAGGCGGCCGCCCTTTTCCAGCTCGGCGAGGCGGTGCTTCAGTTCTTCCTTGATCTGCTTGATCGCGCCGTTCAACGTCGGGCGCGGGGTGACATAGTGCGAGTTGGCGTAGATTTTTACCGACTTCAGGTCGCCGGTCTTCTGGCCGGTGAGCGG
Organism: Rhizobium sp. ZW T2_16; assembly: GCF_044987325.1. Taxonomy (NCBI): domain Bacteria; kingdom Pseudomonadati; phylum Pseudomonadota; class Alphaproteobacteria; order Hyphomicrobiales; family Rhizobiaceae; genus Rhizobium; species Rhizobium sp. ZW T2_16. The sequence goes on along the minus strand of NZ_JBJDRG010000014.1, from coordinate 14,738 downwards.
GTCGAATTCGGTGATCGAGTCGATCTCGTCGCCGAACATCGAGATGCGCCATGCGGCATCTTCAAGGTGGGCCGGGAAGATTTCAATGGTGTCGCCGCGGACCCGGAACGAGCCGCGGATGAAATTGATGTCCTGGCGTTTGTATTGCTGGGCCACGAGATCGGCGAGCAGCTGGCGCTGGTCGAGGCGGTCGCCGACTTCCATCTGGAAGGTCATCGCCGTGTAGGTTTCGACCGAACCGATACCATAGATGCAGGAGACCGAGGCGACGATGATACAGTCGTCGCGCTCCAGCAGCGAGCGGGTGGCGGAGTGGCGCATGCGGTCGATCTGTTCGTTGATCGACGATTCCTTCTCGATGAAGGTGTCGGAGCGCGGCACATAGGCTTCCGGCTGGTAATAGTCGTAATAGGAGACGAAATATTCGACCGCGTTATCGGGGAAGAAGTTCTTGAACTCGGAATAGAGCTGGGCCGCGAGCGTCTTGTTGGGGGCGAGGATAACGGCGGGTCGCTGGGTTTCCTCGATCACCTTGGCCATGGTGAAGGTTTTGCCCGAACCGGTGACGCCGAGCAGGACCTGAGAGCGCTCGTTGTTATTGATGCCCTCGACGAGATCGGCGATCGCGGTCGGCTGGTCGCCGGCGGGCTGGTATTCCGAGGCCATGCGGATGGTGACGCCACCCTCGGATTTCGCCGGGCGTTCGGGCCGGTGCGGCGTCCACAGCTTGCCGTCCTTGAACAGCGGGTTTCCGGATTCGATCAGGGCGGAGAGGGCTTCGACAGTGGCGGTGACGGCGCCGGGGGCGAGGCTTTGCGCGTCTTCGAGGCTGATATCGAGGCCTGCGACCGGATTGAGGCCAGCTGCGGCGCGGGTTTTCGGGTCGGACGAGGCGCCGATCGACACGCCGCGGGCGGTTTTGCTGGCCGTCGTGTTCTTGGCGGTCTTGCCGCTGGTTTTGGCCGCTTTCTTCGCCTTGGCAGCGTCCTCTTCCGCCTCGCGCAAAGCCTGTTCGCGGGCGGCGATCTCGATCTTCTTGCGGTGCTTGCCGGCCTTGGAGGCGATCTCGCGCTGGGTCTCGATCCCCGACGCTTCCGCCTCCGCCTCGAGCTGCTTCACCCAGTCGGCCACACTGCCTTCCAGCGGCGCACCTTCAAAGGATGACTGGGGAGCTTCACCGAAGCCGCTGGAGGCATCGGGCGTGGATTTTTTCGGGGATCTGGCCATGGCCCGAATATGGAGAGAGTTTTTGCGGAAGTGAAGAGGGGGAGGTGGAAAAATGAGTACAAAAGGGAAACAGCTGGGCGCCGCCGAGAGCATAGACGTGGCGGGTCAGGCCGCCGGCGTCAGAAGCCTCGTCAGCAGCCAGCCGGCGATGGCCTCGACAGGCATCGGGCGGCCGAGGAAATAGCCCTGTGCGGCGGGACAGCCGAGATCGCGCAGGGTTGCGGCTTCTTCCGCCGTCTCGACGCCTTCCGCGACGATATCCATAGACAATGCCTTGCCGAGGCCCGCCATGGCGCCGACGATTTCCTGGTTCTGGAAGCTGCTCTCGATGCCGGCGACGAAACGGCGGTCGAGTTTCAGCCGGTCGACCTTCAGCGTCACCAGATAGGCAAGCGATGAATGGCCGGCGCCGAAATCGTCGACGGCGAGCTTGTATCCGGAGCGTTCGATATGTTTCAGCTGCTCGCCGGCCACCAGCGTATCGAGGATCGCCTCTTCGGTGATCTCGATCTCGAACAGGGCCGGATCGATGCCATGTGCATGGGTGATGCGGTCGAGCGTTTCGGCGACGGAATACAATTCGAATTCGCGCGGCGAGACGTTGACCGACACGCTCGCTTCCGGCAGGCCGAGCGAGGGCAGTGTGGTGAGCAGTCGGCAGGCGCCGGTGGCGATGCTCGCCGTCAGCGCTTCGGAAAGATTGGCCGCATGCGCCGCCGCGACGATTTCCGGCGGCGGCACGGCGCCGAGTGACGGATGCGTCCAGCGGACCAGCGTTTCGAAACCGATGACGCTGTTCTGCGCAAGCTCCACCTGCGGCTGGAAGACGACGGTCAGTGCGCCGGACGAGATCGCGCCGGCGAGATCCTGTTCGATACGCCGCTGGCGATCGGCGCGGGCTTTCAGCGACGGGTCGAATTCACGCCACTGGCCGCGGCCTTCATCCTTGGCGCGATAAAGCGCCATGTCGGCGGAGACGAACAGGTCAGCAGCGCTTTCCGCATGCTCCGGCCAGATGGCGAAACCGATCGAGACGCCGGACACGACCGGCCGGTTGCGGATGACGAAGGGCTCGCGGCCGCGATCAAGGATGCGGGAGGCAAGCTGGCGCGCCTCGGCGGCAGCGGTGGCGCCACCGATGACGACGGCGAATTCGTCACCGCCCAGCCTTGCGATGAAACCGCGTTCGCCGACGACCTCGCGCAGTCTGTGACACGCTTCCAGCAGCAGTTCGTCGCCGGCCGAATGACCGAACGTGTCGTTGATCGTCTTAAATCGGTCGAGGTCGAGGATAAGCAGCGCCAGTTGCTCATTCTGCGCGCCCGCATTTTCGATGCCGCGTTCAAGCGCGACATTGAATGCGGCGCGGTTCGCAACCCCGGTCAGCGGATCGCGATTGGCGAGCACTTCCAAACTTTCATTGGCGCTGAGAATGCTTGCATTGGCCCGGCTGAGCGATTGCGCCAGCGCCGTCGCCTTCACCTGCGCCTCGATATTGCCGATGACGATCGCCTGGCCCTTTGTGCTGCTCTTGTAGAGCACGAATGTCAGGGCCAGCACGTTGAGTGCCAGAAGATGACCACCGGCCGCTTCACTCATCAAAAGCGTGACTACGACCGAAAGATGGACAGGAAGGGCGAAGGCGAGCGCGGTGATTGCATGGCCGGTTCCGAGCAACACGGCGCCCGTGGCCATTCCGCACATCAGGATATAGATGCCGCCGTCGACACCCAGCGCATCGAAATTCGAAAGCATGAAGGGCAGGGCAGCCCAGGCGATGCCGCTGACCAAGGCGCCCAAGGTCATCAGGCGAAGACAGTGGTTCGGCTTCAATTCGTCCAGGCGGCGGCGTTTTATTGCGGTGCCTACGGCAAAACGCCAGACAACTGTTGCCAATGCGGCAATGCACCAGACGACGGCAAGAGTTGTTATGCCGCGATTGATCGCGCTCATCAGGAGCGCCGAAACCGACACTAGCGCATTCACCGTAAGCGTCGTGGGGAGGCGCTCAAGTGTGGCCGCGGCTTGCGCCTGCCTCACCGCGAGTTCAAGTCGCGGGGCGTTTATCTGACTTGTCGAATCCTGCAGCATTCACTAGGTCGTCACATTCACGGTTTGCAAATGTAACATAAGGTCAAGCTAATAATAAAGTCTTTCCGATACTGTGGCCGAGTGCGAGTGAGGCTCTGATTGGCCCAACATGCCGGTTTTCAAAGGACTGTCAGGTTCTTTCCCTATCCTCCTCACGCATGATGCCGAAAGTGTGAGATGAGCCGGCGAAACCATTGTGTTGAGATGAAGTTGGTCGAATTCGAAGTGCTGCTTTGGCAGGAACCTCAATACGGATCGACCGTTGGATTACAATCTGTCCATCTCTCGAAAATGCCACATTCTGTCACCGTTTCCGCCCTAGTTGTCGGTGAGGATTCTATCGAACAAGGAGTAGCGCATGGCTCTTGCACGGCCCACGCTTGCGGCAATCCGCTATGGATATGGTCTTCGGCCCGGGCAGGACAGCCCGTCCGATGCCGATGGGCTGATGACCCAGCTTGCCAAAGGCATTGCCGCCAAGGATCGTTTTCCTCGCGAAGGACTTGTGGGCCGTCGTGAAACCGCCACGCGCGTGATCTCGCTCAGGGCCGCGGAGGCCAAGGCCGCGCGGGAAGGCAAGCCGAACGAAAGCATCCGCAAGGAGACGCAGCGCGAAGCGCAGCGGATCTATCGGCTCGATGCGATGTCGCGCCTCGCGCAGGCCATTCATTCGCCTTTCGGTTTTTACGAGCGCCTGGGCAGTTTCTGGATGGATCATTTTTCCACCAGCGCGCTCAAATCCCTGCCAATGCGCATGATCGTGCCGCTTTACGAGACGGAAGCGATCCGGCCGCGCATGGCGGGGTCGTTTGCCGATCTGTTGAAGGCTGCCATCCTGCATCCGGCGATGCTGATCTATCTCGATCAGGACCAGAGCGTGGGCCCGGATTCGCGGGTTGCGCAGGAGAATGGTCGCGGCCTGAACGAAAATCTGGGACGTGAACTGCTGGAACTGCACACTCTGGGCGCTGGAAGCGGCTATACTCAGGAGGATGTACGGGCCGCGGCACTGATCCTGACCGGGCTGACGGTGGATAACCGAGCGCTGGAAATGGTCTATCGCCCGCGTCGCGCACAGGGCGGTACGATCACGCTGCTCGGACGCGACTATCAGGACGACGAGGCCGGTAGCCAGGATCACGTGCGCATGCTGGAGGATCTTGCTGCCGATCCCCGCACTGCCACCCATATCTGCCGCAAGATTGCAGCCCATTTCATCAGCGATGAACCGCCGGCCGACATGACCGAGGTGATGGTGGCAATCTGGAAGGCAAGCAATGGCAATCTCGGTGAGGTCTACCGCGCCATGCTCGAACATCCGCTTGCATGGGAGAATCCGGGTCAGAAGATCAAGCAGCCGTTCGAATTCGTCGTGTCCGGTTTTCGCGCACTGAACCTGCCCGACGACAATATGTCGGCACTTCTGGCCGATATGGAAGGCGATGACGATGATGTCGGTCCGGTCGGAAAGGCCATGCAGATGGCCGGGGCGGCGAAATCGGCCGAACAGCGGCGCAAGCGCGCCGGACAGGCAAATGCGCTGACGCTCGGCGCGCTGCAGAAGATGGGGCAGCCGATCTGGCAACCGCCAAGTCCGGCAGGCGTGCCTGACAAAAGCGATGCCTGGCTGACGCCGGGCCAGCTCAGCGAGCGGATCGACTGGTCGCGTCGTGCCGCCAGGTTGCTTGGACAAAAACTCGAACCGGCCGATTTTCTCCAGATGGCGCTCGCGGACGCCGCGACACCGGAAACACGCAAGATTATCTCACAGGCGCCAAGCAAGCTGCACGGGCTGACCATGGTGCTGGCATCGCCCGAGTTTAACAGGAGATAGGTGGATGGCATGGATCAAGGATATCGAGCGTATTGCGCTGTCCCGTCGCGGTTTTCTCGCCGGCGCCTGCTGCGTTGCCGCCGCGCCGGTCCTCACCCCGGTAACGTTCGCCGCCATGCCCGGAGACAACCGGTTTGTCACCATCATCCTGCGCGGCGCCATGGATGGCCTCGACCTCGTGCAGCCTTACGGTGACCCGGCCTTTGCCGCGCTGCGCCCCAAGCTCGGGCTGACGCCCGATACGGGACTGCTCGACCTCAACGGCTTTTTCGGCCTTAACCCGGCAGCCTCTGCACTGATGCCCTTGTGGCAGGCCGGCCAGCTATCCTTCGTTCATGCTGTTTCGACGCCCTATCGCGACCAGCGAAGCCATTTCGACGGGCAGGACATTCTGGAAACCGGCGGTGCCGACAAAAGCCAGAAAACCGGCTGGCTGAATCGGGCACTGGCCGTCATCCCGCGTTCCGATGCGCGCAAGGCGATCGATATCAATACATCGATGGAACTGATCCTGACCGGGCCGAACCAGGCGGATAACTGGTCGAGCCAGAGCGATTTTTCGCTGGCCGATGACGAGATCGCCTTTCTCGACCGGCTTTATTCCCACGATCCGCTGTTCGCCAAGGTTTTCGATGAGGCGAAGACGACGGGGGCCGCGGCGGATCAGCTCTATGCCGATGGAAAGCGCGGTTCTGGCATTGCCGATATGGCGAAACTCGCCGGCGGCATGTTGCGCGAGCAATACCGGGTCGCAAGCTTCTCGATCAACGGATGGGATACCCATGTCGGCCAGGCGGGCCAGTTCAAAAAGGCGGCCGGCGACCTTGCGACAGCAATCATGACGCTGAAGGACACGCTTGGTGACGAAGTCTGGAACAAGACCGTGGTTCTGGCCATGACCGAATTCGGGCGCACTGCCCGTGAAAACGGTACCAATGGTACCGACCACGGTACGGGCGGCCTTGCCGTGCTTGCCGGCGGTGCCGTCGCCGGCGGTAAGGTGCTCGGCACATGGCCGGGGCTTGGCGAAGGGAAACTGCTCGACGAACGCGACCTGATGCCGACCGGCGATGTTCGTGAAGTGGCCGCCGCCATGCTCTACCGCCAGTTCGACATCAAGCCGAGCAGCCTGAGCAGCCGGGTGTTCCCGGGGCTGGGGTTTGACGAGGGCTCGGTGTTTTTGAAGGGGTGAGGTGGTGGCTGAGCCAATTCCACCGCGGGTGTGACGCGCTTTAGATAACTTGCCTGCGTCCCGGAGTGGACGTCCTGTTGAAGCCGGTCACCGGTTCGCTCTCATTATGTGGCCTGCAAGCTGTCTCCATGTTGGGGCGAGGGCACAGTGCGAGGATGCCTTATTTCTCGCCTTCCGCCTTTGTCGCGCTATTTGACCGGCTTTGGAGAACCGTGATGCGAACGATATATTGGGACAAGCCGGTCAGCGTGGGCGGCAGATTGATTTTTGGCCCGCTGGATGCGCAGGAACACATGGTCAGTTCGTGGACTGCCGTGAAGGATAGCTCATTTGCCGTCGCTGCAAGCGCGATACTCGATGCTCTGGCAGGGCGGGCATCCCCTGATGTTGCGCGCGAGCTTTTCGAAAAGGCCTTGAGTAATTCCCGATAGAACCGACAGACATTCTTCCCAGACGCCGAGAGAATGATCTCGAACTGACAGGGACTGGCTTCCATGGAACTTAAGGTGTTCTGTTTTGTTGGCCATATGTCGCATCCCGCGACAGGGAGTAAGCAATGACTGACACTCCAAAGCCTGGTCAGCAGGACGATAAACGTTCGGATCAGCAGAACAACCGACCGGATGACAAATCAGGCGTCCAGACCAAGCCGTCCGATCGTGAAAACGACAAAACCGATCGACGCTAACTGATGACCCGGCTGGGTGATGCCCCAGCCGGAGGCCACGCAGAAGTACAATATCAGCATCGACTTACATGTGGGTATCGGATATGTTCAGCATATCGTCGGCAACCGAATTCGTAGGCGCTGACGGCTGAGAGTTTGTAACTCCCGCCTGCAAAAGCATGGCGGTCGATCATGACACGTAGCTCAGCACTCATTTCGCATTTTCTAAAACTACACGATCTGACGGCCCAATATGGCCGTCTCAAACCGCTGCCGGTTTCCAATCATGCTCAGACAGGCAGTGCTCCTGCGAGCCCCACATAGATGGGGACGGTCACGCGGATTGGTTTCGCGCTACATTGGGCGAAGCCAGTCTACGTAGGCGAGGGCGACCAGCTTGATACGGTCGTGTCAGGCCCTGCCGACGCAATCAGGTGGATGCAGGCCCATTTCAAGCACAAGCGCGGCCTTGTGTACTGGCGCGCTCACTCCCTTTGCCATGAGGCCCTTCTGGGAACACTGCACCATGACTTTGCTCGCCAACCTTTCGTCGATGCGTGGGTCGAGCAAAGCCATTTTGAACCGGTACCGGAGACCTAGTCGTCAAGCGTACGAATGAGGGAGCACGCTAGATGCAGATGATCCCTCGACCGAGCGGCCGGAGTCGGGGTTCTTCGGCTGCTCGGTTCATGTCTGTTTTGGAATGGCGATGCGACAGAGTAGCATCATTCTGCCGGAACCGGCTTCGGTTTGCCGTCCTCATCCAGCGCGACCATGACGAAAGTTGCGGCGGTGACTTTTTCCAGTTGCTGGTGACGTGCGCGGTGGGCCCAGGCTTCGACATTGAGCGTGATCGAGGTGGTGCCGACGCGGGTGATTTCCGTGTAGATCGCCATCGTATCGCCGATCTTGACCGGCAGCTGGAACGCCATTTCCTTGACCGCCGCGGTGACGACGCGGCCGCGGGCGCGCTCGGCGGCGCGGATGCCGCTGGCAAGGTCCATCTGGGCCATGACCCAGCCGCCAAAAATATCGCCGGCCGGATTGGCGTCGCTCGGCATGGCCAGCGTTCGAAGGGTCAGTTCACCGGTCGGTCTGGCGAGTTCGGTCATTCCGGAATCATCCTTTGCAATTATTCGTGTCGGTCGGGAGGCGGACACTAGCCTTGTTTCTGGCGATTGCCAGTTTCTTTTGGTCATGGCGACCATGAGCCATCGTCATGACTTGGCTGCGGAGAATAACCCAAGAAGAAATGTGGGTTCGACTTGATCGCGCCTTGCCGCCCGAGTTCTTCACGGCCCGGTAACTTCCGATCATTATCATTTAATGAGAATTGCAAATATCGGGGGAGGTATCATGCAACGTCTTGCCATTTCCTGGCGTCTTTATTGTCTCGTCGCGCTGTCGCTCGTCATTCTGGCCGGCGCGCTGACCTTCAGTCTTTTCGAAAGTTATGCGTCTTCCGAACGGGAACGGAAGGCCGGGCTTGCCCAGATGAATGATACGGCGCTGGCCGTGCTGGCCAAATATCAGGCGATGGAAGCCTCCGGCGCCCTGTCTCGCGAAGAGGCGCAGGCGCAGGCAAAGGGCGTCATCGCCGCCATGCGCTACGACAATGGTTCCGGTTATTTCTGGATCAACGACATGCACCCGAAAATGGTCATGCATGCGGTAAAGCCGGAGATGAATGGCTCGGACCTTTCACAGAACAAGGATCCGAACGGTAAATTCCTGTTCGTCGAATTCGTTCAGGTGGTGAAGGCAAACGGCAAGGGCTTTGTCGATTATTACTGGCCCAAGCCCGGCGCGAGCGAGCCGGTGGAGAAGTTTTCGCATGTGGCTGGATTCGCGCCCTGGGGATGGATCGTCGGTACCGGTGTTTATGTCGATGACCTGAAGGCGATGTTCCGCGAGGATGCGACGGATTTCGCCATGATCTTTGCGGTCGGCGCTCTTCTTGTGATCGGCGGAGCATGGCTGGTGGTCAAGAGCGTCACTACACCTCTGTCGCGCGTGCAGCGGGTGCTGCAGGCGATTGCCGGCGGCGCGACGGGTGTTGTTGTTCCCTGCACGGGCGAAAAGAACGAGATCGGCGAAATGGCGCGGGCGCTGGTCGTGCTGCGCGATAATGTCGAGGAACGTGCCGAATTGCAGGCGCGCGAAGCGGAGCAGCAACGCGCCATCGCCGCCGAACGTTCCGCGAGCGAAAGGGCGATTTCGACCGCCGCTGGCCGGCAGTCGCACGCAATGCATGAACTCGGGCAGGCGCTCGAAGGGCTGGCGGCCGGTGATCTTTCGGTGTCGCTCGGCGATATCGGCGAGGATTTCGTCAAGCTGAGGCAGGACTTCAACGATGCCGTCGGCGCGCTCAATCAGGCGATCGTGGCGATTTCCGAAACGGGCGTGATCGTGCGCGACAGTGCGTCGGACATTTCCGGTGCGACCGGCAATCTGGCCAAGCGCACCGAACAGCAGGCGGCGGCGCTGGAAGAGACGGCGGCGGCGCTCGACGAGATCACCACCACCGTGCGCACGGCATCGCAGCGTGCAAGGGAAGCGCGGGAAATGGTGAGTGAAACCAAGCTCAGCGCCAGCCGCTCCGGCGAGATCGTCCGCAATGCGATCGACGCGATGGGGCGGATCGAGCAGTCGTCCGGGCAGATCAGCCAGATCATTTCCGTCATCGACGAGATTGCCTTTCAGACCAATCTTCTGGCGCTGAATGCCGGTGTCGAGGCGGCGCGCGCCGGCGAGGCGGGCAGGGGCTTTGCCGTGGTGGCGCAGGAAGTGCGCGAACTGGCGCAACGCTCGGCGACCGCTGCAAAGGAGATCAAGGTTCTGATCGGCAACTCCGTGCAAGAGGTCGAAGGCGGTGTGACGCTGGTGCGTTCGACCGGCGAGGCGCTGGTGGAGATCGCCGTGCTGGTCGAGAAGGTCAATGCCCATGTCGAGACGATCGCCACCACATCGCAGGAACAGGCGAGCGGCCTGGCCGAGATCAATTCCTCGGTCAATCACATGGACCAGATGACCCAGCAGAACGCAGCCATGGTGGAAGAGACGACGGCGGCAAGCCAGACGCTTGCCGACCAGAGCCTGCATCTGCAGCAATTGCTGGGGGGCTTCAGGCTCGGCAATACCGGTATCCGCTCCGTCTCCCGCGCTGCCTGACGCGTTCGATACGGTTGATTTCCCAAAGGGCCGGAACGCGGAGGCGTCCGGCCCTTTCCCGTAATATGGCGAAGCCGATCCGAAATGGCCCGCAAACCGCCATGCTTCATCAAGCTTTCGTTTACCCAATCTGCCTAAAATCAAAACCTGTGTCATTTCGGCATCGAGCGAGAGGCAACTGGTATGGCGTATGCTTCCCTATCGACGCGAGTGATCAGCTCGCTTCTGGTTTCGACCTTTCTGGTCGCCTGTTCGGCAGAGAGCCTCGTGCCGCCGGCATCGATCGACAATGGCACGCAGGTCGGCTCCATCTCGCGCTCGTTGCCGCCGTCACCGATTTCCCAGCCCGCATCGCATCAGCCTTATTCAGTTGCTTCCGCGCCCGTTTCTCAGGCAAGCGGCGGCGGATATCTGGCGGCGCCTTCAGCCCAATCACCGATGCAATCAAATGGCGGCGGTCATTATCTGCGCGCCCCGAATGGTGCGCCGGCGACGATCCCGGCCGAAGGCGTCAACATGGATGAAGAGTTCGGTTTCAGCCCCGACGAAAGCGATGTCGTCGGTTTGGCCGAGGAGCAGGATGGCGATATCGCAGAAGGGGTCGGCGACCAGCCGGTGGTCGGTGGCATCGGCACCGATAATCCGGTGGCGCTTAACGCACGTCGTCAGCCGATCGATGACCGCGTAATCGTACCACCGAAGCGGTCAGCAGCGGGCATTGGCAGGCAGGGCTCTTCCGCCCCAATGACCTGGGGTGACAATTCTCCCGTGACCGCACCCGGTCGGGCGCCGGCGCGGGCCGAGGAGGTCGCCATGCTGCGGCCGAATAATCCGGTCGCCGGCCCGGTAACCGACGATGCCCCGATGAGCGCGCCCGATGGCGCCTGGCAGCGCACGGTCATGCCGCAGTCGGAAGTGGCATGCCGCACCGAACTGCGCCGTCTCGGTGTCGAGTTCAAGGATCTGCCGCGCATTTCCCAGGGGCCGAGTTGCGGTATAGATTATCCGGTGAAGCTTGCCGGCCTTTCGGGCGGTATCGATGTGAGGCCGGCGGTGACGCTGAACTGCCAGGTGACGCTTGCCTTCGCCAAATGGGTGAAGAACGATCTGGCGATTTCCGCCCGCACCCGTTATCTCACCGGCATTCGACAGATCCAGCCGATGGGCGGTTATTCCTGCCGCAAGATGAACAACAGCCGCCAGCGCTACAATCCGATGTCCGAACATGCCCGCGGCAACGCGATCGATATCGGCCGCATCACACTCAAGAACGGTCACGATATCGATGTTCGCAAGAAGGGGCTGTTCTCTTTCCGCGAAGGCGGGCTGCTGAAATCGGTGCGCGGTGACAGCTGCAAGTATTTCTCGACGGTACTTGGCCCGGGCAGCAATGCCGAGCATTGGAACCATTTCCACTTCGACCTTCGCTCACGCAAAGGCGGCCGCCAGTATTGCAACTGAGCGAACTATCTGGATTTGAAGCCTGATATGGCGAGAAACTTCTCGATGCTCAGTTGAGGCGCTTGGAAGGGGAAGGCGCGAGCATGTCTTTTTCACCGATATCGCAGCTATCGGTATCGCGGAAATCTGCCGGCATCGGAATTGTCAGCGCATCGACCATGAAATTCGCCAGATCATCAAGGGACGCGAAGTCGAAATCATCAGCCTCAGAATTAGCCTCTGGGGCGTTTTCGGTTTCTTGCTGAATTATGTTCTTCTTCACGGAATTCGGCATGATCATCGACTCTCATCTGCAGCAACGAATTTAGGAAAAATATGTGGTCTGGTATCGTGGTACCACATATAAGGCAACGTACCCGAAATTGCATACGTCAATTGCCTGTATCTATTTCATCGCCAAAGAGTTTCTGACGGCAATGAAAAGCAGGATGTTGCTGGGAGCCGGCAGCGGCCAACTCACGGCAGCATCTTATCTGCCCAGATATTTCTGTTTTCTAAATGTCATCTCGCGAACCGGCGTCGCTGCTGTTTGCGCCAACCCTTGCCCCCCATTATTTAAGGGGTATTTCAGCATCTGCCGTAACTACAGTCGCCACCCGTTTGGGTGAGCCGCTTTCGGAATTGCAGCACTGATAACAGGGTACCCGGATACCCTGTTTCGGCAAAACGGATTGACCGACGAGTGTGTCATGGGGCGGTAGGAAGGCAAGTCTTCCCTGTCCTTTACCCTACGGTCCGAACGTACTGATGACATTGTGGGGCCGTCGCCACGCTGTGACTTGTCTGACAACGACAATGATGCGATGAGGTCTCTTGATGATGAACAACCGTCAAGGGCCGTTTTCTCGGCTTAGTAGTGCATGCCCCGCCCAATCGCTCATGCCTTTTTCTTCCGGCTCATGAGTTAAAATCGCTGCCGGAGAACGTGATGCCTGCCTTTCTCGATATTCTTCCCTTCGTGGTGGCGCTGCTTGCTGCCGGCGTTCTGGCAGGGCTTCTTGCCGGCCTGTTCGGGATTGGCGGTGGCGCTATCCTCGTGCCGATCTTCTTTCACGTCTTTGGGCTGCTCGGCGTGGACGATGCGGTGCGCATGCATCTGGCGTTAGGTACATCGCTTGCCATCATCGTGCCGACTTCGGTTCGCTCTTTCACGGCGCACCGGCAGCGTGGAGCCGTGGATATCGACCTCCTGAAGGGCTGGATCATTGCCGTTCCGCTCGGCACGCTTATCGCCACATTGATCGCCGCCTGGGCGTCCAGCACGGAACTAAGGCTGATCTTCGCGGTGATCGCGCTCGTCCTGGCGCTGCGAATGATTTTCAATCGGGCAAGCTGGAAACTCGGCGACGATCTCCCCAGAAATCCGCTGAAATTCTTGGTCGGTACCGGCATCGGCATCCTGTCTGGCCTGATGGGGATCGGCGGCGGCGTGTTGAACAACACCTTCATGACACTTTACGGCCGCACCATCCACCAAGCGGTCGCAACCTCCTCCGGCGTCGGTGTGCTGATCTCAATCCCTGGTCTTGTCGGTTATATCTGGGGCGGCTGGGGCAAGAGCGGCTTACCACCGTTTTCGACCGGTTATATCAACTGGCTGGCAGTGGCGCTGCTGATCCCGGTCACGCTCTATACGGCACCTTACGGTGCACGACTTGCGCATGCGCTGTCCAAGCGCCAGCTGGAGGTCGGGTTCGCGCTATTTCTCGTCTTCATCGCACTGCAGTTTTTCGCCAGCGTGATTTTCTAGTGTTATGCCGACGTGAAGGGCTACCGTCTCTTTTGCGCCAATTGCTGTCATAGCAAAAATCTAGCTGATTTCGTCGTCTTCCAGGAAGAGCCTCCACTTGACTAAAGAGGGAAAGATTTCTGTAGAGGGAAACATCGGGTTTGTCTCAGGGTGCCAGGTGAGATGCACTTGAGCATAACAATCATCGGGGACCTGAAACAGAAAGTCGTCTCGCTGTTGCAGCCTCGCCAATGCCCGCACTGGCACATTGTGGAGAACATGTTCAGGGCTTAGTTCTCGATGTAACTCAAGTTCAAAATGCTCAGCGGATTCGGCGGATATGAGTTGCCAGCCTTCGGGAAGTTCTATCTCAACCATGCTTCGGCATTAGCAAGCCATTATTGACTTTACAACGTCCGGTTAGGGCCGGAAGCTGACCAGAAACCATGGCAGCTTCGCGCCAAAAGCAGTCATTACTACAGAGAATGATTTGGCATCACGATATGAGGCCAGTGCGACTGCGAAGGCTTTATTGAGGCTTCCGTCCGCGCATTCCAAATTGGCTGCGCTGTCCGGGTGGCGATACGGCTTTGCGTAGCGTTGCCTTATCGAAATCGGCTACATTGCCGTCCCTCCGGACCCGTTTATCCGGTCTTGCAATTGCCCAGAATGTAGCTCCAGCTGGAATCCAAGGAAGATTGAAGAGGAAAGACCTAGCCAACGCACTTACGATGTCGTTCTGAACTGGCGTCAAATTGATATAACCCCACCACAGTATGTGCGACAACAGAAACCAAACAGATACATAGCTGAGAAGGGAAGTGCGTCTTCTCCAGCTCAACAATAAGTGCGCGAGAGGAGCGAGGACAATCATGGGAAGAAACCCATACGCAAATCCGAATGTCCAATTTATACTTGCCGCGTATAGCACCGACCAATCCGCACCAACCTCTGGCAGCCCCGTGAAGACAACATTGGCGAAAAAAGCCGTGTACAATGGTGCCCAAAGGGGTGAAAGCAAAGTAGCCCAGAATACGCGTAGCATGATTAAATCCTAAATTGGACGTCACAACGAGGCCGTCGCCAACCACTGCAACCTTAGCGTTCGATTGTGAACCTTTACTGCCTCAGTTTGCCGCAATTTTACTGTTGCGTGGTGTTGAGATAGTGAATTTTGTTGGCGCGAATGGCCGACAGCCGTCACGTCCGCTTCGGGCCGACTACCGTCATGGCGCAGAAGCGCCATGTGTGGACGGCTCCGGTTTGGCAAGAGTTTTGTCGACTTTTTGCACGTTGCTGGTCGGAGCTGCCATGTGTCCGGCCTTTGGATGCGGCACAGAACGAGGCCGCTGGCCATAATGCTCTC
>NZ_JBJDRG010000013.1:0-119467 GCF_044987325.1 Rhizobium sp. ZW T2_16 | reverse complement strand
ATTGCGGTTTATGCAGTCGCGACAAATCCGATCTCGGATTTGCGCTTGGCGCGGGGTGGAGCAGCCCGGTAGCTCGTCAGGCTCATAACCTGAAGGCCGCAGGTTCAAATCCTGCCCCCGCAACCAAAATTATCCAAAAGCCAAAAATACATCATGCCAATGGTGGCCGCATCCAAAACATCTCGCTGACCCAAAGCTCGCCGTTGTATCGCAGTCCGTGCCATACTACCCAAGCCATGAAAGCGAGGGAAACATGCAGGATATACCAAGCGGATCCGTTATGCCTGCCGACGACCAAGGATCCAGAGATCCGCTTCTCCCCCAAATATTGAACAAGCCCCATCTGGGGCTTTTTTTGTTTTTGAGGACATTTCCGGCTTGTTTATCGCGGCTAGCGGAGCGGCCGTTCCTGGTGGCGCAGTGATCGCAGCTCGCCAAAGTGCCCGAGCGGCACGCCATATTGCGGCGTTTCGCAAACTTGCGTGAATGTAGCTCCATGCAAGACATCGAATATGTCCCGAAAGTTGCGAAATGTGCGGTGACACGTTGCGAGATCAAAGACATCTACGATCTCGTCATCTTCAAATCGCGGGTCACTCTTTCATCAATGCCTTTGCATCAAGGAAAAAGATATATGAAACGTCTCGATGAGAGCTTTCTCAAGGGCCGCGCCCGGCCGACCCCGCGCGTTCTGCAATGGGGAGAAGGCAATTTCCTGCGCTCTTTCGTCGATTGGAAGATCGACCTTCTGAACGAGAAGGCCGGTTCCGACTGGGGTGTCATCGTGCTTCGCCCGATCGCCGGCGGTTTGCCCTTCACGCTGAACGAACAGGATGGCGTCTACACGGTCCTCTCCCGCGGCATGAACGAGGCCGGCGAGAAGATTTCCGAGCCGCGGCTGATCGCCTGCGTGCGCCAGGAGATCCCTTCGCACGAAAGCTGGAAGGACGTGCTGGCTCTGGCACATGATGCCAACATCACCGTCGTCGTCTCGAATACGACCGATGCCGGCATTGCCTATGTGCCGACGGTCAAATTCGATGATGCGCCGCAGGTGTCCTTCCCCGGCAAGCTGACCCGTTTCCTCTATGAGCGCTGGACGGCGTTTGGCGGCAAGGCGGAAGCCGGGTTGCAGATGATTGCCTGCGAATTGATCGACCATAATGGTGATGAATTGCGGCGCATCGTTCTGCAGCATGCAAACGAATGGAAACTCGATCCTGTCTTCATCACTTGGCTGGAGAAGGACAATGCCTTCTACAACACGCTGGTCGACCGCATCGTGCCCGGTTATCCTCGCGCCGAGGCAGATGCGCTGATGCAGGAACTCGGATACGAAGACAAGTTCATGTCGGCGGCCGAACTCTTCCATTTCTTCGTCATCGAAAAGAAGCCGGGCATGCCGGATCTGAGGATCCCGCTTGCCGAATATGATGAGGGAACACTCGTCGTCGAGGACGCGACGCCCTACAAGGCGCGGAAGGTGGCGATCCTCAATGGCGCGCATACCGGTCTTTGCGCGCTCTCGCTGCTGGCAGGCGTTGAATCTGTCGGCGAGGCGGTCACGCAGCCTGCGGGTGCGAAATTCCTCGACCGGCTGTTGAACGAAGAAGTCATCCCGTTTCTGACGCTGCCCAAGGCGGAGCTGGAGGAGTTTGCCGCAGCCGTGCTGCGCCGGTTCCAGAACCCTTATATCCGGCACCTCTGGTATGACATCAGCCTCAACGGCATCGTCAAATACCAGACGCGCAATCTGGAGCGCTTGCTTGCCTATCAAGAAAAGTTCGGCAAGCCGGCACCGCTGATGACGCTGTCGCTCGCCTCGTGGCTGGCTTTCTATCTCGGCAAGTTCAAGGGCGCAGATTCCTTGCCGCCACGTGATGCACTCGAAGTGGTCGAAAAGATCAAGGCGATCGGCGCGCTCGGTGACGTCGAGGCCGTGGTTGCTGCCTATCTGCAGGAAACGTCCTTCTGGGGCCGCTCGATCGATACGCCCGAGCTGCGGGCCAAGGTTGTCGAGGATTTCCGTTACCTGACCGAAGAAGCCTTCTCCTTCGACCGCCTGCAGGCGTTCCTCGACAAGGCCTGAGCCGAACAAAAAACGTGCCCCGACCTGTTTCGGGGCACGTCCTTCACGATTAAAGATAAAATGGCGGCGGCGCGATCGGGAGGGATTATCGCACCGCCTGGGCCGGCAGGCCCTTCTCAGACCGGAATTGGGATAAGTGCCCAGAAACCGAGGAAAGTCAGCCCGTTGAAGACCAGCGTCATCAGCGCGATGGTGCAGGCTGGCGGGTCGATATGCGTGTCGCCATGGCAGAGAAACAGCCGGGCGAAAAATTCACCGACGAAGGCACAGACGAGACCGGCGATTGCGGCCCAGATGATACTGCCGGACGATGCGCCGACGATGGCAGCCGGCAGCATAATATGGTGGGTCACCGGCGTCAGCACCCCGACAGTCAGGAACAGCAGGCTGGATGCGGCGATGCCGAAGGCTAAAAGCGCGCCCGGCGTGCCATAGGTTAGCCCAAGCCATCCTCCAAGCAGGCCGCCACCGATACCGATCATCACCAGCTGGCCGACACCGCTCTGGAAGACCAGCCACTTGGTCGCATCGGTCGGTTCGAAGAACTTGCGACCGGGTTCTGCCTTGCCGCACAGGCCGCAGGTGCCCCAGATGAAACGGGCGATGAAGGCCGAGATGACGACGGTCATGCCGGGCAGGTCAGTCCAGGCGAGCGTCGGCGAAAAATTCGGCACCATGGTGAGCAGCCAGAAAACTACATAGCCGACAATGCCGAAGGCGCCGCCGACAAGAAGTACATCCGGGCTGTTGAGGCCCATGCCGGCAGTCACGATATTGCGGCCGGTATCAAGCTTACCCTTGCTGGCGGCATAGGCTGCTGCGGCAACACCCGAGGCGAAGCCACCGACATGGGGGCCGAACACACCGAAAGGGATGCCGAAGAAATCCGTCGCCGCGGGGGCAACCGCAAGCTGGATGCCGACGCCAAGCATCGTCAGGATGCCGACGAAGGCGAAAGCAGGCAAGGCGCCGATTGCGGCGCCGAAAATCCCGCCGCCAAAGGCGACGAGCAGACCGAGCATTGTCATTCCATTTCCTCCTTGGGATGCCGGTGGCACGATACGTGCCGCCCCGGCCGTCACCTGTCCAAATCTCGTGGACACCTCTCTCTTCTGTCCCGATCGGACATCCCAGCCTCTCCGCGCGCATGTTCCCACCGGCTGAGCGCAACTGCCCAGCCGCCGCAATCGCTGACGCGTCTTGCGAGTCCCATGTTTTTAAGGAATGTCGATCAAGGCGAAGATTATCGAGACGCGCTCGAACGGGTCAACGCAACAGGTTTGGCCTCGAAGGGTAGTTTCTTGACAGCCGACACTCCGATGTCAGTAGTTCGGAAAAATTTTTATCAAAATCAGTGACTTGCGCTTTTGGTCGCAGGCTTTTGAGCGGTGCAGGACGGCCTCGGAAGCGTCCCCAGTGCTTGCTGCGATGACAAGAAAACACCGCATGTGGTGATCCCTTGTCATGCGCTTTTCGCCGAATTGCGCCGATGATGGTCCGAACCACCTCATTTCTAAGGTGTTTTCCGATTTTCCCTGTCAGGTCAATTATTTACCCGCGCTGGTCAAGACGGTCTCGTTGACCCTTGAGGTGCGGCGGGCCTACCTTTTTCGACAGGAGGTGCCGGACCAAACGACCAGTGAATGGCCGTTGGGCGATCCCGGCAGATAGTGAAATTCATGGCAAAGCCCAGCGACAACAAGATCCTGATGATCGTCGGTGACTATACCGAGGATTATGAAGCGATGGTGCCGTTTCAGGCCTTGCAGATGCTCGGCCTTCAGGTTGACGCAGTCTGTCCCGGCAAGCGTCGGGGCGAGATGGTCAAGACCGCGATCCACGATTTCGAGGGCGACCAGACCTATTCGGAAAAGCCCGGACACCTGTTCCGGATCAATGCCGATTTCGCTCTGGTCGAGCCGGAGAATTACTCCGGTCTTTATCTCGCCGGTGGCCGGGCCTGCGAATATCTGCGCCTCGATAAACAGGTGCTGAACATCATAAGGGCTTTCATGGAAGGGAACCGGCCGGTGGCCGCTATCTGTCATGGCCCGCAATTGCTGACCGCCGCCGATGTGGTGCGCGGGCGCAAGCTGACAGCCTATCCCGCCGTCGAACCGGAGGTTCGGTTGGCTGGCGGTAATTTCGTTTCGATCGCGGCCGATGATGCCGTGACCGATGGAAACCTCGTAACCGCGCCGGCTTGGCTGGCACATCCGAAACTGATGCGCGGCTTCGTGCAGCTGGTTTCTCCCACCATTCTGAACTGCCCAATACCCTGAACTGCAAGACGCGCTCCCGCTGGCTTGAGGCCGTGGGAACGACATTCACTCCTGGAGGACGTAATGATTGAGAAGGGCTTTTCCAAACCGACCGACCGCATATTGCGGTTGAAGAAACAGATCATCGACGCGCGGCCGCATGTCGAGTCCGAGCGCGCTGTGCTGGCGACCCAGGCCTACAAGGAAACCGAAGGTCTGCCGCCAATCCTTCGCCGCGCCAAGGTGGTCGAGAAGATCTTTAACGAGCTGCCGGTGACGATCCGTGACGACGAACTGGTCGTCGGCGCCATCACCAAGAACCCGCGCTCGACCGAAATCTGCCCGGAATTCTCCTTCGACTGGGTAGAGAAGGAATTCGAGACCATGGCAACGCGTGTTGCCGATCCTTTCGAAATCCCGAAGCAGACGGCAGACGAACTGCGTGAGGCCTTCAAATACTGGCCGGGCCGCACGACGAGCGATCTCGCTTCATCCTACATGTCGCAGAAGGCCAAGGACTGCATCGCCAACGGCGTCTTCACGGTCGGCAACTATTTCTACGGCGGTGTCGGCCATGTCTGCGTCGATTACGGCAAGATCCTCAACATCGGCTTCAGTGGCGTGATTGCAGAAGCGGTCCGGCACCTCGAAGCGCTCGACCAGATGGATCCGTCCTATATCAAGAAGCAGCAGTTCTATAACGCCGTCATCATTTCCTATAAGGCTGCAATAGACTTTGCGCATCGCTACGCTGCAAAGGCCCAGGAACTGGCCGGTCGCGAAAGCAACCCGACGCGCCGGGCCGAACTGGAGCAGATCGCCAAGAACTGCCGCCTCGTGCCTGAATATCCGGCTTCCAACTTCTGGGAAGCCTGCCAGACGATGTGGTTCATCCAGTGCATGCTGCAGATCGAATCCTCGGGCCACTCGATCTCGCCCGGCCGTTTCGACCAGTACATGTATCCCTTCCTCAAGGCCGACACGTCGATCAGCCGTGAGTTCGCCCAGGAACTGATCGACTGCATCTGGATCAAGCTCAACGACGTCAACAAGACCCGCGACGAAGTCTCGGCCCAGGCCTTTGCCGGTTATGCCGTGTTCCAGAATCTCTGCGTCGGTGGCCAGACGCCGGAAGGCCGCGATGCGACCAATGACGTCTCCTACATGTGCATGGAAGCAACGGTTCATTGCCGCCTGCCGGCACCGTCCTTCTCCATCCGTGTCTGGCAGGGCACGCCGGACGAATTCCTCTACCGTGCCGCGGAAGTCATCCGTCTCGGTCTTGGCGTTCCGGCTGTCTATAACGACGAAGTCATCATTCCGGCGCTGCAGAACCGCGGTGTCTCGCTGGCCGATGCCCGCGATTACGGCATTGTCGGCTGCGTCGAACCGCAGGCAATCCACAAGACCGAAGGCTGGCACGACGCTGCCTTCTTCAACGTCGCCAAGGTTCTCGAGATCACGCTGAACGACGGCAAGGTGGGCTCGACCCAGCTCGGCCCGGTCACCGGCGATCCGAAGCGCTGGACCTCGATCGAAGACTTCTATGACGCCTTCAACAAGCAGATGGCCTTCTTCGTCAAATATCTGGCCGAAGCCGACAACTGCGTCGACATCGCCCATGGCGAGCGTGCACCGCTGCCGTTCCTGTCTCCGATGGTCGAAGACTGCATGGGACGGGGCAAGTCGCTGCAGGAAGGTGGAGCGCTCTACAACTTCACCGGTCCGCAGGCCTTCGGTGTCGCCGACACGGGTGACTCCGTCTACGCCATGAAGAAGTTCGTCTTCGACGAAAAGAAGATCTCCATGGCCGAACTGAAGGAAGCGCTCGACGCCAATTTCGGGCTTGCCATCGGCCAGAAGGCCAATACGGCCGGCGGTGGCGAACTGACGGAAGGCCAGATCTACGAGGCCGTCCGCAAGGTGCTTTCGTCCAACAGGTCGATGGATGTGACGGCGCTGAAGGAAGAGGTCTATCGCACGCTATCGACCGATACGATCACGGCGCCTGCCGGCTCATCGAAATATGACGGCATTCGCCGCCTGCTCGACTCGGCCGAAAGCTTCGGCAACGACATCGACGACGTCGATCTGATCGCCCGCAAATGCGCCCAGATCTATTGCCTCGAAGTCGAGAAGTACAAGAACCCGCGCGGTGGCCAGTTCCAGGCCGGTATCTATCCGGTCTCGGCCAACGTGTTGTTCGGCAAGGATGTCGGTGCATTGCCTGACGGCCGTCCGGCCAAGGCTCCGCTTGCAGACGGTGTCTCGCCCCGCCAGGGCAAGGACCATCTGGGACCGACGGCTGCGGCAAACTCGGTTGCCAAGCTCGACCACTTCATTGCCTCCAACGGCACGCTGTATAACCAGAAGTTCCTGCCCTCGGCTCTCGCCGGTGACAACGGGTTGCGCAACTTCGCCTCGCTGGTCCGCTCCTACTTCGACCAGAAGGGCATGCACGTACAGTTCAACGTCGTTGACCGCGATACGCTGCTCGCAGCCCAGAAGGACCCGGAAGCCTATCGCGATCTCGTGGTTCGCGTGGCCGGTTACTCCGCCCAGTTCGTCGTGCTCGCCAAGGAAGTGCAGGACGACATCATCAGCCGTACGGAACAGCATTTCTGAGACGGCAATCCCTACCCCGCCTGAAGCGGGGTCGGGATCAAGAAACAGCCTGGGCGGGTCCCAAGCCCGCCCGGGCAACACCAGACCGAACAATACCGTCAATCCCGAACTGCAACAGGTGACATATGCCTTCCTACAAAAGCTTCTCCCCCCGGACCGAGATCGTGTTCGGCGAAGGGTTGCTTGACCGGCTGCATGCCTATCGCGGGCAGCGGGTCGGGATCGTCACCGATGCCTTCATGGCGAAATCCGGTCCGCTGGAGCGGGTGCTGCGTTATCTCGATGGCTGCGAGGTCAAGGTTTTCGACGAGGCCATTCCCGAGCCGCCGATTGCAACCGTGACCAAGGGGGCCGGTATCTTTGCCGAATTCCGTCCGCAGGTGCTTCTGGCGCTCGGCGGCGGGTCGCCGATCGATGCGGCCAAGGCCATCCTGTCTGTGGTTCGCGCTACGGATACGGCCCAAACTATTGAATTCGTCGCCATTCCGACGACCAGCGGCACGGGGTCGGAAGTGACCTCATTCGCCATCATCTCCGATCCGGCAAAGGGCAAGAAATTCCCGCTGATCGCAAAAGAGATGGTGCCGGATGTGGCGATCCTCGATCCCGAATTCGTCCGCACGGCGCCACCGAAAGTGACGGCGGATACGGGCATGGATGTCATCACCCATGCGCTTGAGGCTGTGGTTGCCAATGGCGCATCGCATTTTACCGACGCCTTTGCCGAAAAGTCGCTGGAACTCGCCTTCGCCAACCTGCCGCGCGCCTATGACGACGGCAATGACATGCAGGCACGCGATGCGATGCATCAGTCCTCCTGCCTTGCCGGCCTTGCCTTCAGCGAAGCGGGCCTCGGGGTGAGCCATGGTCTTGCGCATGCGATCGGCGGGCGGATGCATCTCGTCCATGGGCGCATCAATGCGGTGCTTCTGCCGCATGTGATTGCCTGGAATGCGGGGCTTGAGGACGATGCGCCGGGCTGCCGCGAGACCGCCGGCCGCTATGCACGCATCGCTTCGCGCATCGGGCTGGACGTGCCGAGCGTGAGGGCCGGGGTCATCGCGCTGATCCGTGCGATCCAGGCACTCAATCAACGGTTCTCCATCCCGTCCACGCTTCGTGGCTTCGGCATGGATGCCGAGGAATATCGTCGGGCAATGCCCGATATGGCAGCGGCCGCCATGGCGGACGCCTGCACCGCAGGAAACCCACGCAGGCCCACGCTCGGGGAGCTTTCCATGCTTCTCGGCCGGGCCGGGGGCTAGGCCGGGAGGGAGGGGGCCGACGATTTTAGTCCAACCCGCGAGAAACGGTCATCACATCAACGTCTGAACACCGAAACGCTAAGGAGTTAAGTCATGCAACAGGAAGCTCTCGGAATGGTCGAAACCAAAGGTCTGGTTGCTGCCATCGAAGCCGCCGATGCCATGGTCAAGTCGGCTAACGTCGCCATGGTCGGTTATGAAAAGATCGGTTCCGGCCTTGTCACGGTTATGGTCCGCGGCGATGTCGGCGCAGTCAAGGCCGCCACCGATGCCGGTGCCGTCGCCGCCGAAAAGGTCGGCACGGTTGTTTCCGTCCACGTGATCCCGCGTCCTCACACTGAGGTCGAAAAGATCCTGCCGGAAAGCAAGGTCGCCTGAACCCCTGAACACACAAAGGAGGATCGACAATGCAGGATGCTCTTGTCGAAAAACTCATGGACGAGGTGATCCGGAAGATGGGTGGGAGCGAAAGCTCCCCGGCCCCGGCCGCCTCTCCCGCTGAGAAGCCGGCTGCCCGCACCACGGCGCCGAAGGCCTGTAATCTCACCGAATTCGTCGGCACGGCTATCGGGCATACGGTCGGTCTGGTGATTGCCAATGTAGACCCGCTCTTGCACGAGCAGATGAAGATCGACAAGAAATACCGGTCGATCGGCATTGTCGGCGCACGTACCGGCGCAGGTCCGCATATCTTTGCTGCAGACGAAGCGGTGAAGGCCACCAACAGTGAAGTGCTGCTGATCGAACTGCCGCGCGACACGGAAGGCGGCGGCGGCCATGGCAGCTTGATCATCTTCGGCGCCGAGGACGTTTCCGACGCCCGCCGTGCCGTCGAAGTGACGCTGTCGGAACTCGATCGTACCTTCGGCGACGTCTACGGAACGCCGGCCGGCCACCTGGAATTCCAGTATACCGCCCGCGCCAGCTATGCGCTGAACAAGGCCTTCGGGGCACCGCTCGGACAGGCATTCGGCATCACGGTCGGCTCTCCCGCCGCAATCGGCGTGCTTCTGGCCGATACCGCCGCAAAGGCCGCAACCGTCGTACCGACCGGTTTTGCGTCTCCAGGCAATGGCGGAACGAGTTACTCGAACGAAGCCATCTTCCTGTTCAGTGGCGATTCCGGTGCTGTCCGTCAGGCCATCCGCGCCGCACGCGATGTCGGCAAGCAGGTACTCGGGACGCTTGATCCGGCGGCGGTGGTCTCCTCGACCAAGCCGTATATCTGACCCTGAAAGGAGACTGTCATGTTGCAGGAAAGCCTTGGATTGATCGAGACCATCGGATTGACGGCTGCAGTGGCTGCCGCCGATGCGGCGGTGAAATCCGCCAATGTCACGCTGGTGGGCTACGAGCTTGCCAATGGCGACGGCATGACAGTCGTCAAGGTTCGGGGGGATGTCGGGGCCGTCAAGGCTGCGGTTTCCGCAGCCGCTGCAGAAGCTTCACGTGTGGGAACGGTTGTATCAACCAGCGTGATTGCCCGTCCCGCAAACGGACTGGGCAAGATCGTGGAAAGCGGGTCCACTGTCGGTCTGAAACCACCTGCCGCAGCGGTTGCTGCGGCGGAGGTTTCCCCGGAGGTTTCTCTGGCGGTCGAGGATGTTGTTGCAGACGATCTATCGCCTGAGCCGGAAACTCCGGTGACCGAAGCCGCTGAAGCTCCGGTAGAAGAAGTCGCATCGGTAGAGCCGGAAGTCCCGGCCGTTGCCGAGGCTTCCGTGGAGCCTGAGGTCGAGGTGGCGGCTGAGCCGGCACCCCAAGCTGCAAGCCATGCGCAATCCCGCGCCGATCGTCGCCATCGCCGGCGGTAGTCAGCGCCAAACAGACGAGAATTTCAGGTGACAGCGAAGGCCGGCGGCAACACCGCCGGGTGGATCGTTGCGCCCATGAAAGGCCCGGTCGTCATGTCGGGCCAGGACGAACAGGACACCATAATGCAAATCAACAGCCCCATGATCGACCGCGTGATCGCCGAGCTTCTGGCACAGAGCCTCACCGCCTCGGCAGAGCAGGCAAAACCTGCCGCAAAAGGCGCCGAGGACCGCGATCCGTGGCTTGTGCCGATCGGCGTGTCGAACCGCCACATCCATCTTTCCCGGCCGGACATGGACGCGCTTTTCGGCCCAGGATCCGAACTGACGCGGATGAAGGCGATGAAACAGCCCGGCCAGTATGCGGCGGAAGAAACGGTGACGATCCGCGGCCCCAAGGGGCAGATCGCCAAGGTGCGGGTGCTCGGGCCGCTGCGCAAGGAAACGCAGATCGAGGTTTCTGTTGCCGACGGGTTCACCCTCGGTATCAAGCCGCCGCTGCGGATGTCGGGAAAACTGGAACAGTCGCCGGGCATAGAGGTGATCGGCCCCTATGGAGCGATCAAGAAGGAGAGCGGCGTGATCGTGGCGCTCCGCCACATCCATATGCTGCCGGCTGAAGCCGCAAAGCTCGGCTTGAAGAATGGCGAAGAGGTCGATGTCGAGGTCGGCGGCGTGCGCGGCGGCATCATGCACAATGTCACGATCCGCGCGGCCGAAGCCTCATTCATGGAAATGCATATCGACGTCGAGGAGGCCAATGCATTCGGCCTGAAGAACGACGCGATGGTGCGGATCCGCAAGGTCTGATCGGAGAGAAGTCATGTCGAGCATCGACAGCAAACTCAAGGCTTTCGGGGAACTCGTCCGGCAGGGCACGATCGTGCCGCAGCCGGAATGGGCGCCCGGCCGGCTGAAAGTTGGCGTCGATCTCGGCACGGCCAATCTGGTGCTTTCGGTGGTCGATGCGGACAATAATCCGGTGGCCGGAACGTCCTGGCGCTCGACCGTCGTGCGCGATGGGATCGTCGTCGATTATATCGGCGCGGTTCACGCTGTCCGCCGCATGAAGGAAGAGCTCGAAGAACGGCTCGGTCAGCCGCTTCTTCGCGCTGCGACCGCCATTCCACCCGGCGTGCATCCGTCCAATGCGAAGGCGATCGGCCATGTGGTCGAATCGGCCGATTTCGAGCTGGCGGAGATTGTCGATGAACCGACCGCCGCGGCGCGCCTGCTTGGCGTTGAGAACGGTGCGGTGGTCGATGTCGGCGGCGGCACGACGGGGATTTCGGTCCTGAAGGACGGCGAGGTGGTTGCCACATTCGACGAGCCGACCGGCGGCACGCATATGACGCTGGTTCTGGCCGGCGCGAGAAAAATCTCCTTCGAGGATGCCGAAGCTGAAAAGCTCAATCACGCGCTTGAACGGGACGTCTTCTCGATCATCCGGCCGGTGGCCGACAAGATGGGCCGCATCGTTGCCGGCTTTCTCGCAGATTACCCTTATGTCGATACGATCCATGTCGTCGGCGGCGCCTGCTCGTTCAAGGATTTTGCTGCGGTTCTCGTCAGTCATACCGGACGCCGGGTCATCAAGCCCGTCGAACCGCTGCTGGTTACGCCGCTCGGGATCGCGATGTATCACGATGGAGGCCAGGCATGAGCATCGATGCCGTTCTCGATCGTATCCTCCTCGATCTGCTATCCGATCGCATCATCGCGCGTATGGGTGGCAGAGTGCCAGCAAAGCCGCGCTCGGCGCTGTTGCTTTTTGCGGAAACGGATTTCGGGCTTGAGGCTGCGCTCGAACAATTGCAGCAGCTTCGCGATGCGGGATGGGCATTCGAGACGGTCATTGCGCCGGAGGCACGGCAATCTCTGAAGGACCGGCTTGCCGGTTTCGGAGCAGCCGAAGTCGAAGGCAAGGCCGGGGATATTCTGGATCAGCATACGACCATATTGGTTCCAACACTCAGCATTTCGCTTGCAGCCAAGGTGGCGCTCGGCATTGCCGACGATCTGCTGTCGAAAATTCTGCAGGGTGGACTGGAAAGAGGTGTCCGCATCATCGCCGCCCGAGATGGCGGCTGCCCCAATGGACGGGATCGGCGCGCGCGCGGCTTGCTGCCAAATGCGGCCTATCAGGCGACGATGAGCGGCCATCTGCAGACACTGATGAACTACGGCATCGAATTGAGCTGGGCGGCGCGGCTTGCCGTCGCCGTCGAGGGCGCCACGCCTCTATCGTCGGCAGCCCCGATCACTGCGCCGAAGCTCGTTGCCGCCCGAACCGAGGGCGTGTTCGGCCTGCGCGAGGCGCGCAGCCTGGACGCGACGGAACTGCGTCTCGGTCATGCAGTGATCGTCACGCCGGCCGCTGCGGAAGAACTGCGCGCGCGCGACATCGCGCTTGTGAGGGAGTGAGGATCAAGCCATGTATCTCGCCAGGGTTATCGGACGGGTGGTCGCCACGACCAAGGATGCGAGCCTCTCGGGTTCGAAACTTCTGATCATTACCCGGCTCAATGAATTGTTGGAGCCGCAGGGCCAGACGCTAATTGCCGTCGATACGGTCGGTGCAGGCAAGGGCGAGACGGTCATCGTTACATCCGGCAGCGCCAGCCGCTTTGCCGGCACGCTGCAGCAGTCCGTGGTCGATGCCACGATTGTCGGCATTGTCGATACAGTCGAAACAGACGGAGGCGTGAACGATGTTCGCCACCCGTAATTTCGCCCCCCGCGACCTGCAATTGATCGAAGCGGCACTCGCCGCCGAGCTTGCCGGGCGTATTGCCGACAGAGGGTTTGCGACCGGCATTTCGCTTGCCGATGCCTGCGCCATTGCGGCGCGTGCGGAGAGCCGCGCGCGGCAGATGTCGGTGCCGGTCTGCATCGCGATCGCCGATGCCGAAGGACGGCCGATCCTGTTTCACCGAATGGAGGGCAGCCTGCCGGCAAGCACCAAGCTTGCCAGCGCCAAAGCCTGGACTTCTGCCGCCTATCGCATGGGAACCGATGAACTTGGGTGTCTCGCCCAGCCGGGCGGCATGCTTTTTGGCGTGGGTCACACGGGCAGCGGGGTTGGCAACGGCTCGGGCGAAGGCCAGGTCGTGCTTTTCGGCGGGGGCATTCCCTGCCGCGTCGGAGGCGCCGTGATCGGTGCCATCGGTATCAGTGGCGGAACGGTCGCTGAAGACATGGAGATCGCCCGCTACGCGATCGATGGATTTCCCGAAAGAAGGGGAACGGTCCCCGAGGAAGGAAGAGGATTATGAACGACCAAGATATCAACGCCGCCGT
The DNA here is from genome assembly GCF_044987325.1 of Rhizobium sp. ZW T2_16. Taxonomy (NCBI): domain Bacteria; kingdom Pseudomonadati; phylum Pseudomonadota; class Alphaproteobacteria; order Hyphomicrobiales; family Rhizobiaceae; genus Rhizobium; species Rhizobium sp. ZW T2_16. The sequence continues at coordinate 106,113 of NZ_JBJDRG010000013.1, read as the reverse complement.
CAATCGCGTGCTTGCCGGGTTCAACGGTGCAATCGCTTCGGCTCCGACCCCTGTTCCCGCTCCTCCTCCAGTAAAGAGTGCAGCATCCTCGGTCGAAGATACGGTTGCGCGCATCATCGCGGAAATGGGCGGTTCCAAATCTGCTCCAGCTGCTGACCCTACTGCGCCGTTCAGCCAAGGCTGCATCGTAGCCGAGGGAATGGTGACGAAGTCCGCCGGTGAGATGAACTGCTCCTGTTGCGAACGCGGTGACTGCGCCTTGTCTGCCACATCGGTCTCGCTCGATGTTTCGGATGAGGAAGCAGTCGTCCTTGGCGACGGTGTGTTTGCCAGCATGGATGAGGCCGTGGAAGCCGCCGCCGAAGCGCAGCGGCAATATCTGTTCTGCTCGATGGCGGCGCGAAAAAGCTTTGTCGACGGTATCCGCGATATCTTTCTGGATCCGGTCATGCTGGAGCGGATTTCCAGGATGACGGTCGAACAGACTGGCATGGGCAATGCCAGCGACAAGGTGATCAAGAACCGGCTGGCCGCCTCCAAGACCCCCGGCATCGAGGATCTTAAAACCGAAGCCGAAAGCGGCGATGGCGGCCTGACGCTGGTTGAATATTCCGCCTATGGCGTCATCGGTTCGATCACGCCGACCACCAATCCGACGGAAACGATCATCTGCAATACGATCGGCATGCTGGCAGCCGGCAATGCTGTCGTGTTCAGCCCCCATCCGCGTGCGAAAGTCGTGTCGCTCCTGGCAATCAAGCTGATCAATCGCAAGCTTGCGAGCCTCGGTGCACCGGCAAACCTCGTTGTAACCGTCCAGGCACCGTCGATTGAAAATACCAATGCGATGATGGCGCATCCCAAGGTGCGTATGCTGGTTGCAACCGGTGGTCCGGCCATCGTCAAGACGGTGATGTCGACCGGCAAGAAAGCCATCGGTGCCGGTGCCGGCAACCCGCCGGTCGTCGTCGATGAAACCGCCGATATCGAAAAGGCCGCCAAGGACATCGTCAGCGGCTGCAGTTTCGACAACAACCTGCCCTGCATTGCGGAAAAGGAAGTGATCGCGGTCAGCCAGATCGTCGATTTCCTGATCTCGCAGATGCAGAAGAACGGCGCCTATCTGGTCAAGGATATGGCTGTCGTGAAGAAGCTCGAAGAGTTGGTGCTGACCGCGAAGGGTGGGCCGCAGACCAATTGCGTTGGCAAGAGCGCCGTCTATCTGCTCGACAAGGTCGGGATCTCGGTCGGTCCGGACATCCGCGTCATCCTGATCGAACTGCCGAAGGATCATCCGTTCGTGCAGGAGGAGTTGATGATGCCGATCCTGCCGCTGGTGCGGGCAGGGGATGTCGATGAGGCGATCGATCTTGCCGTCGAGCTGGAGCATGGCAACCGCCACACGGCGATGATCCATTCCACCGATGTGCGCAAGATCACCAAGATGGCGAAGCTGATCCAGACGACGATCTTCGTCAAGAATGGCCCGTCCTATGCCGGCATCGGCGTCGGTGGCGAGGGTTACACGACCTTTACCATTGCCGGGCCGACCGGTGAGGGCCTGACATCGCCGAAATCCTTCGCCCGCCGTCGCAAGTGCGTGATGGTGGAGGCGCTGAACGTCCGCTGACGCACAGGCGTCCAGCGTTCGAATAAGACCGGAAGAGAGGAGATCCGCCATGGCGACCCGCATCATCAACGCTCCGCATCCCGACGTGTTGCAGATGCTGCAGCGACGGATGCCACCGCATGGCCGGGCCTGGGTGCAGGCCAACCGGGTGGATTCCGTCGGGCTGATGCAGATCCCGGTGGCGGACCTTTTCTACTTCTCCGATCTCGCATTGAAGGCTGCGGGCGTTTTCACCGTCGAACTTTACGGCACCTGCCCGCAGCACGTCACTTCGCTTGCCATCATGGGAGAGACCTCGTCCGTCCGCATGGCGATGGATGCCATCGCAGCAGCACAACAGTCCGAGTTCTGAACGGCGCCGGAGGAGGCGCCGGAACCCGGCATAAAAAGACAGGATATTGAAATGACCGCGATCGACTACGACAGGCAAGGCATCGTCTTCGACATCCAGCGCTATTCCATCCATGACGGGCCGGGTGTGCGCACGATCGTGTTTCTGAAAGGCTGCCCGCTGCGGTGCCGCTGGTGCTCCAACCCGGAATCGCAGAACCCCGAGCCGGAACTGTTCTACCGCCGTTCAGCCTGCATCAAATGCGGCCAGTGCATGGCGGTCTGTCCGACCAAGGCGATTGCCTATGAGAATCCCGATTTCGTCGACCGCAGCAAATGCATCAAGTGCGGAGCCTGTACGAAAGTCTGTCCGACACAGGCATTGAAACGCGCCGGAAAGACGATGAGCATTGCCGAGGTGATGCAGGAATTGCGCAAGGATGCGCATCATTACCGTCGTTCCGGTGGCGGGATCACGCTTTCGGGTGGTGAGCCGCTGTTCCAGCACGAATTTGCCAAAAACCTTTTGATGGCCTGCCATGAGCAGGGCTGGAACACGGCGATGGAGACGACGGGCTGCACGACCCGCGAGATCGTTCGTGATGTCATTCCATTTGTCGATCACGTGCTGATGGACCTGAAGGCCATCGATCCGGCGGTGCATCGGGCCAATACCGGTATCGACAACCGCATCATTCTCGAAAACGCGCTCTGCATCGCCTCGCTCACCCATACGGTGGTGCGCATTCCGGTCGTGCCGGGGGTAAATGACAGCGTCGAGGCGATTACCGCGATCGGCAATTTCGCCAAGCTGATGCCGGGCGTCGATACCGTGCATCTGCTGCCCTACCACACCTATGGCGAAAACAAATACGAGCTGCTCGGCCGGCCTTACCCGATGGCGGATGCTCCCAATCTCAAGCCAGAGGACATGACACCGTTCAAGGCGGCAGTCGAAGGGCTTGGCTTCAATTGCGTCATCGGCGGCTGAACCAAAAAGACGATGACCCGGGACCCGCATCCCGGGCCTGGATAAAGGAGGCGATCATGGTCGCGCGCTACACGACGGCAGAATCGGTGACGGAAGGTCACCCCGACAAGGTTTGCGACCAGATTTCGGACGCCATTCTCGACGCCCATCTTGCGCAGGATCCGATGGCACGCGTGGCGGCCGAAGTTTTGGTTTCGGGCAACACAGTCCATATCGCGGGCGAGGTGACGTCGCGGGCTTCGGTTGATGTGACCCGCGTTGCGCGTGATGTGATCCGGCGTATCGGCTATATCGATCCCAATCTGGGCTTCGATGCGGATGGGTGTTTCATCCTCGTGGATCTGCATGAGCAGTCGCCCGATATCGCACAGGGTGTGGTCCGCGAGACGGATTTCGGTGCCGGCGACCAGGGGATTTTCTACGGCTACGCCAGCAATGAAACCGAAAGTCTGATGCCTGCCTCGATCGATTTTGCTCACAAGCTGACGCGCAGGCTGGCGGAGGTGCGCAAGAGCGGACGTCTTGCCTGGCTGCGGCCGGACGGCAAGGCGCAGGTGACATTCGCCCATGATAAAGAGGGCCGACCGGAAAGGCTGATCAGCGTCGTGGTCTCGACCCAGCATTCGGCGGAGATCGAACGCGAGCAATTGCTGCGCGGTGTGCTGGAAGAGGTTATCGCGCCGGTGATGGGGCGATGGCTGACCCGCGATACACGGGTTCTGATCAATCCCACTGGGCGTTTCGTCAAGGGAGGGCCAGCGGCCGATACCGGACTTACCGGGCGCAAGATCATTGTCGATACCTATGGCGGCATCGGCCGTCATGGGGGAGGGGCCTTTTCCGGCAAGGATGCCACCAAGGTGGATCGAACCGGTGCCTACATGGCGCGGTATATCGCCAAAAATATCGTTTCGGCCGGACTTGCGACAAATTGCGAAATTTCGCTGGCTTTTGCGATAGGTCAGAAAGAACCGGAAATGGTGGCGGTATCATCCGCGGAGAAATTGTCGGTAGATTCCGCTTTGCTTGAGGAGGCGATACGCGAGCTTTTCCCGCTCAGCGTATCCGGAATGATCGATGTGCTTGGACTGAGACGTCCGATATTCGAGAAAACCGCTTCTTACGGCCATTTCGGCCGTGACGCGGAGGGGTGGTCATGGGAGCAGACCGACCGAGCGGGCAGCCTGAGGAGGTGGTGCCGCAGATAAATCCGGAGATCACGATCTTTCCGGCCGCGATAGATCGGCCGGCTGAAAATTCGCTGGCAACCAAGGCTGCGCGACGCAAGAGATTGCTGGAGCTGATGAGCACCGAAATGCTCCAGAAGGTCCAGGACAATTTCAGCGCTGCGGTCGGGGTGGCGATGGTAATCGTTGATCCGGAAGGCGTACCGGTCACCAAGCCGTCAGGGTTTTCGGCATTCTGCCAGGCGGTTCGAGCTCGGGCCGAGTGGCGGGAACGGTGTTTTCACTGCGATGCCGTGGGTGGTCGCACCGCGCTCTCCACCGGGGAGCCATCCATCTATCGATGCCACTGCAGCCTGGTCGATTTTGCGGCTCCCATCATCGTGCGCGGTGAATATCTCGGGGCGGTCATTTGCGGCCAGGTCAAGCTTACCTCGGATGAAGGTGCGACCGGTCTCGTCGATCTTTCGAATATCTTTCCCTTCGAAGGGTCGTGGCGGGAGCATCAGCCGCTGCTGGAAGAGCACCACCGGATCAACGAGGTAACCTACGAGAAGCTCCGGTCGGCTGCCTATTCGTTGTTTTATATCGCATCGCATATCGTCGAGGAGAGTTATTCCCGCGGTGTGGCACAGGAGCTTTATGCAAAGAACCTGAGGCTTGCGGAGGAATCGAAACGGCGGGCAGAGCTTGAAAGGCTTCTGCGAGAGGCTGAACTGCAGGCTCTTTCCTACCAGGTTAACCCGCATTTCCTGTTCAACGTCCTGAACACAATCGGCCGGCTGGCGTTGGTCGAAAACGCACCTGAAACCGAAAACACGGTGCATTCCTTTGCAGAGATGATGCGTTACGTGCTGAAAAAGAGTGGGTCGCAATTCGTGCCATTGCGAATGGAAGTGGAGCACGTTCGCAATTACCTTCATCTCCTGAAGCTTCGAGTCGGTGATCGTTTCGAGTTCTCGCTCGATGTGCCGGAGGAGTTTCTCGACGTGCTCTGTCCGGTCATGGTGCTCCAGCCGATCGTCGAGAACTGCATCAGTTATGCGATAGAGCCGCGCGAGAGCGGCGGCGTGATCGAGATCTCCGCCTACCGCGACGGGGTCGAGCTGATCATCGACATCGTCGACAACGGTGACGGCATTTCGTCGGAGCGCAAGCAGGCGGTTCTGCGCGGCGAGGCGGATCGCGGCGGGCGTAAGAGTATCGGGATCTACAATATCGATAGCCGGCTTCGTTATTACTTTGGCACGGATCACGGACTGGAGATCCTCAGTCCTTTTCGCCAGGGGCGCGGAACGCTTGTGCGCATGCGTTTCCCTCTGGAATTCGAGCCGTTCGACTTCTGAAGGGCGGGCGGCTGACGCTTGAGAGGAGATTTGCATGTTCAACATGGCAATCGTCGAAGACGAGGAACTGGAGCGGCGCGCCCTGCGCTCGATCATCGAGCGCAATACGGATGACATCAGGATCGTCGGCGAAGCCAAGAACGGGTCGGAGGCGGTCAGGCTGCTTGAGAGCGAACGCATCGACGTGATGCTGCTCGACATCAAGATACCACGTCCCAACGGGCTGGAACTGCTGCAGATGGTGCGTGAGCGGCATCTGGCGACGAAAGTGCTGATTGTTACGGCCTACGACTATTTCGACATCATGCAGGCGGCGATCCAGTACAAGGCCGACGGTTTTCTCTTAAAGCCGGTACGGACCGAGGCGTTGCTTGATGGGGTTCGTGATTGCCTGGCCATGCCGGTTACTGAAAAGATAGTGCCGAACCTGCGTCTGATGCCGGCGATGGATGCCGCTGAGGATGAGGTGGAGGACGAAATCGACATCGCAGATCGTATCCGGTCTCTGGTCGAAAGGCGCGCCTATCGTGACTGCCTTCGTCTGGTGCGGACGCGGCTGGAAGGCATCTATGCTCACAAGGACGTGGCACCGCGCCATGAAGTGCTCGATCTTGCCGAAATCCTGACGGATCTTCTGGAGGAGATGGACCGCAAATTACCGTTGCCGATGGCGCGGCAGGTCGCAGAGCTGGAAAACCAGCGCCTCGATGCCCGCAGCCAGTACAAGGTCCAGGAATTGCTATGTCAGATCACCGACATTCTTTTCGACCCCGGACAGGAGCATGGCGGGGCAGCCGGGGAGCGGATCGAAACGGTTCTGCATTTCATCGAGCGCAATCTTTCCAAGGGGGTAACGCTTGAGGACGCGGCGGAATTTGCGCATGTCAGCCCCTGTTATCTTAGCCGGCTGTTTCGCAAGAAAATGAATACCACCTTCATTTCCTATCTGAAGGGGCAGCGGATCGAGCGCGCCAAGGTTTTGCTGCAAAACAGCGACCTCCCGATCAGCAATGTTTCACTCGATCTTTCCTATGCGGATGCGAATTATTTCTGCAAGGCGTTCAAGAAGGAGGTCGGCATCTCGCCTTCGGAATATCGGCAGCAGTTCCACAAAGCCCGCGTCGGGTGAACCGATGTCAGTCGGAAGCCGTTTTCTTGTCCTTGGGGCAAATGGCGACACAGCCATCTTCCACTGTCACGAAAGCCAGCCCGCCCTCTTCGAAGGCGCGCCTGAGCTGGGCTTCGGTCGAGCGGTGAACCTCATGGCGATCACCTTCATAGTCCCTGATCGTGCTGCGGGACACGCCTGAGCGATCCGCCAGATCGCCTTGCGTCCAGTCGAGGAAGCCACGGCCTGCCCGACAGAGCGCCGGTGACAAAATCTTTCCCTGATCCGGTTGACCCATTGTTCCAAATTGCCCATATTGGTCAGAATAAATCATATATGGCAGTTTGATCCGGTTGGCTAGTGGGGCACCCCATTACATGATAAAGGACTGAAATGCCTCGAGAATGAAGGGATGGGACATTGGGATAACGCTTGCGCCGCACTTTCTTGTCTTGCTGCTGGCCCTGCCGTTTATCGGAAGTCTCCTTTCCGTACTGCTCCTGAACACGGCATCGACGGCTTTGCCGTCGCGACTGGCCTCGCTGGTGGCGTTCGGCTGCCTCGTCATTACCGTGCTTGCCTATCCGCAGGTGACCGACGGCAATGTCCTTCGTTACACCATAGAATGGATCCCTCAGCTCGGGCTGAATTTTTCGCTGCGTCTGGACGGTTTCGCCTGGATGTTCTGCGTGCTGATCAACGGCATCGGCTTCCTGGTTACGGTTTACGCCCGCTATTACATGTCCGAGGAAGATCCGGTTCCGCGGTTCTTTTCCTTCTTTCTCGCATTCATGGGGGCGATGCTCGGCATCGTGCTTTCCGGCAATGTGATCCTGCTTTCAATCTTCTGGGAACTGACGAGCATCTCGTCCTTCCTTCTGATCAGCTACTGGAACAACTCGGCTGCGGCGCGCGATGGCGCCCGTATGGCCCTGACGATCACCGGTATCGGCGGTTTCTGCCTGCTGATCGGGCTTCTTCTGCTCGGCAACATTGTCGGCAGCTACGATCTCGACAAGATCCTCGCCTCGGGTGATCTGATCCGCAGTCACTCGCTCTATGTTCCGGCGCTAGTCTTCATCCTGCTCGGTGCGCTGACGAAAAGTGCGCAGTTTCCGTTTCATTTCTGGCTGCCAAATGCCATGGCGGCGCCCACGCCAGTGTCCGCCTTCCTTCATTCGGCAACCATGGTAAAGGCCGGGGTCTTCCTTCTGGCGCGCTTCTCGCCTGCTCTTTCCGGCACCTATGAATGGTTCTTCATTCTGGGCGCTGCCGGCATTTTCACGCTTCTGCTCGGCGCATTTTTCGCGATCTTCCAGCAGGATCTGAAAGGGCTTCTCGCCTATTCGACCATCAGCCATCTTGGGCTGATCACTACGCTGCTCAGTCTCGGAAGTCCGCTGGCCACGGTGGCCGCGATCTTCCACATGCTCAACCACGCGACCTTCAAGGCATCGCTGTTCATGGCGGCCGGTATCATCGATCATGAGACCGGAACGCGCGACATGCGGCGATTAAGCGGGCTATTCCGCTATCTGCCCTATACAGCGACGCTTGCCATGGTGGCGAGCGCGGCTATGGCGGGCGTGCCGCTGCTCAACGGCTTCCTGTCAAAGGAAATGTTCTTCGCCGAGGCAATCGAGACGCATGCGGATTCGGTTCTCGACATCATCCTCCCCTATGTCGCAACGCTTGCCGGCGCGTTCAGCGTCGCCTATTCGCTGCGCTTCATCCATACGGTCTTCTTCGGTCCGTCGCCAACCAATCTGCCGAAGGATACGCCGCACGAACCGCCGCGCTGGATGCGTTTTCCGATCGAGCTGCTGGTCGTCATCTGCCTGATCGTCGGGATCGTGCCGGCATTTTCGGTCGGCCCGTTCCTGCATACGGCTGTCGTCAGCGTACTTGGTACGCAGACGCCGGAATACAGCCTTTCCATGTGGCACGGCTTCAACCTGCCGCTGATCATGAGCCTCATCGCGCTTGTCGGCGGTGCGGCGCTCTATTTCGTCCTGCGCCATTATCTTGCGACCTGCGAGGACGGTCCTCCGCTGATCCGGCGGCTCAAGGGCCAGCGTATCTTCGAGCGCATACTGGTCGAGGTTTCATGGCGCTGGGCGCGCATGGCCGAACAGCGGATCGGCACGCGCAATCTGCAGCCGCAATTGCGCTGGGTTGTCGTGACCGGTTTCCTGGCGGGACTGCTGCCGCTCTGGCATTCCGGTTTCGAGCCACGGACCTTCGTCTTTTCGGGCGTCGACAAGGTGTTTGCCGGCATCTGGCTGATCGGTATCTGCCTTGCGCTCGGCACGGCCTATCTCGCCAAATACCACCGGCTTGCCGCACTGGTCATGCTGGGCGGCATCGGGCTTATCGTCTGCATCACGTTTGTCTGGCTTTCAGCTCCGGATCTCGCGATCACCCAGCTGCTGGTCGAGATCGTTACCACCGTTCTCATTCTTCTCGGCCTGCGCTGGCTGCCCAAGCGGACGGAGAAGATGGATGAATCAGTGACCTTCCGCGCCCGTTTCCGGCGTTTCCGCGACCTACTGATTGCGATCATCTGCGGTATCGGCATGACCTTCATTGCCTATGCCGTCATGACAATGCCGGTGCCGGATGCGATCGCGACCTACTTCCTGGAGAACGCCTATTCCGAAGGTGGTGGTCGCAATGTCGTCAACGTTATTCTCGTCGATTTCCGCGGGTTCGATACGCTCGGCGAAATCGTTGTTCTCGGCATCGTTGCACTCACCGTCTTCGCGCTTCTCCGCCGTTTCCGTCCGGCGCCTGACACGATGGTCATGCCTGAACAGCAGCGGATCCAGAACCGTTTTGATGAGGAGCGGCCGGAGCGGAACGCAGGCGATACGGTGCGCGAATACCTGCTCGTGCCATCGGTGATCATGCAGTGGATGTTCCCGGTCATCATCACCTTTGCCGTCTATCTCTTCATACGCGGGCATGATTTGCCGGGCGGCGGCTTCTCGGCCGGGTTGACGCTGTCGATCGCCTTCCTGCTGCAATATCTGGCGGGCGGTACGCGCTGGGCGGAAGACCGCATCCGCATCCTGCCACTCTGGTGGATGGGGCTCGGGCTGATCATCGCCACGCTCACGGGCATAGGCGCATGGTTCCTCGGCTATCCGTTCCTGACGTCCCATTCGCAGTATCTGACGCTGCCGCTCATCGGCAAGGTGCCGGCTGCAACGGCGTTGCTCTTCGATCTCGGGGTGTTCCTTCTGGTGGTAGGGTCGACGGTGCTTATTCTCGTCGCGCTTGCGCACCAGTCCATCCGCATAACCCGCCTTCGCACGATCGAGGCCGAAAAGGCGAAGGAGAGCTAATGGAGATCATCCTTTCCATCGCCATCGGCGTCATGACCAGTTGCGGCGTGTGGCTCATCCTGCGTCCGCGCACCTATCAAGTCATTATCGGGCTCTCGCTCCTGTCTTATGCAGTGAACCTGTTCATCTTCAGCGTCGGTGGCGTGAAGACGAATGTTCCGCCAATTCTGAGTGAAGGGGGCGGGCATGACGTTCTGGCCGATCCGGTGCCGCAGGCGCTGGTGCTGACCGCCATCGTCATCGGATTTGCAACGACGGCACTCTTCCTCGTTGTCCTGCTCGCTTCACGCGGCATGACCGGCACCGACCATGTGGACGGCAGAGGGGAGAAGCGATGAACGGCTGGTCGCATCACCTCATCATCGCACCGATCCTGATCCCGCTTGTGGCAGCGGCCATCCTGGTTGTCATCGATGAACGACAGCGCGTGACCAAGGCGATGGTAAGCCTCGTCTCGATGCTTCTGCTTCTGACGGTCGCCTTCATTCTTTTCCGCATCGAAAGCGGCCCGAACGGCTACGAAGGTGTCTATCTGCTCGGCAACTGGTCGGCGCCGTTCGGTATCGTTCTCGTGCTGGACGGCCTGTCTGCCCTGATGCTGCTTCTGACAGCGTCGGTCGCTGTCGCCGCACTCGTCTATTCGCTGGCGCGCTGGCATGCGATGGGCTCGCATTTCCATTCGATGTTCCAGTTGCTGCTGATGGGCGTGAACGGCGCTTTCCTGACCGGCGACCTGTTCAATCTCTTCGTTTTCTTCGAAGTGATGCTGGCGGCATCCTATGGTCTGTTGCTGCACGGTTCGGGTCAGCTGCGCGTCAAGGCCGGGATGCACTACATCGCGGTCAACCTTGCGGCAGCGCTGCTCTTCCTGATCGGCGTCAGCCTGATCTACGGCACGGCCGGCACGCTCAATATGGCGGATCTCGCGGCCCGTATTCCGGACATGGAAGCGGATCGCCGGATGCTGATGGAGGCGGGCGCCGGGGTGCTCGGCATTGCCTTCCTGATCAAGGCCGGCATGTGGCCGCTCTGCTTCTGGCTGCCCACGGCCTATAGCGCAGCTTCGGCCCCGGTTGCCGGCATTTTTGCCATCCTCAGCAAGCTCGGCATTTATGTCATCCTGCGGCTGACCATGCTCCTCTTCGATAACGGGCCGTCGGCCGGCTTCGGTTCCACGGTGCTGCTCTATGGCGGCATGGCGACGCTGATCTTCGGTACGATCGGTATCCTGGCATCGCAGGCACTCGGCAGGTTGGCCGGCTTTTCGGTGCTTGTGTCTTCAGGCACGCTGCTGATGGTTCTCGGCATCAATGATGGTGCGGTGTCCTCGGGTGCGCTGCTTTATCTGGTCAGTTCAACACTGACGATCAGCGCCTTCTTCATGCTGATCGAGCTTGTCGAACGAAGCCAGGATGCAGGCGCCAACGTTCTTGCCGTGACGATGGAAGCCTATGGCGATGCCGACGAGGACGAGCCGGAAGAGGGCGATGGTGTTACCATGCCCGGCACGATGGCGATCCTCGGTACCTGCTTTGCCATGTGCGGCATTCTTCTCTCCGGCCTGCCGCCGCTCTCGGGCTTCATCGCCAAGTTCGCCATGTTGTCGGCAATGATGGGCACCGGCGCGATCGGTGTTCCGCCAACTGCCCCCGTCTGGACGCTGATCATCCTCGTCATCCTGTCCGGTGTCGCAGCGCTGATTTCGATGACGCGCGTCGGTATCCGTACCTTCTGGACCTCGCTCGAAGGCGTAGTGCCAAGGGTTCTGGTGATCGAGATCGTGCCGGTAATGTTCCTTCTGGCGCTGACTCTGTTCCTGACGGTGCAGGCCAACTCGGCGATGCAGTATATGGATACGACCATCCGTACGCTCAGCAATCCGAGCCTCTATATCGACGCGGTTCGCAACGCGACGGTCGTGCCGGGTGTCGATGACGGCACAGGGGAGGGTTATTGATGCTTCCCTATCCGATCCTGACGATCTCGCTGACGCTGATGTGGATGCTGCTCAACAGCTTCACGCTCGGACATCTGATCCTCGGCGCGCTGGTTGCGGTATTTGCCTCCTGGGCGATGGCGTCGCTTAGGCCGGACAAACCGAAGCTGAACAAGTGGTACCTTCTGCCCAAGCTGTTTTTCATCGTGCTTTACGATATCGCGCTTTCCAACATCGCGGTGGCGTGGCTGATCATCCGGGGCCGAACGAAGGGTGGGAAGGCCGGTTTCCTGACGATCCCACTGGAGATCAAGGACCGCACCGCGCTGGCGCTTCTGGCGATCATCCTGACGAGCACGCCCGGATCGGTCTGGCTGGAATATGATTCCTATGATGGTTCGATCCTTATGCATGTGCTCGATCTCGAGGAGGAAGAGCAGTGGATCGCAACGATCAAGAACCGCTATGAAAAGCTGCTGATGGAGATATTCGCATGAGTGCCGTCATCATCTACACCGCAGTCGCGATTGCGCAATTCATGCTCGTGGTCGCCATGGCGATCGCCGCAATCCGGATGTTCCGCGGCCCGCGGGCGCAGGACCGGATCATCGGTCTCGACACGATCTATATCAACGCGATGCTGCTGCTCGTGACATTCGGCATCGGCACGGGTCGGGTCATCTATTTCGAGGCGGCGCTGGTGATCGGCCTGCTCGGGTTCGTTTCCACCGTGGCGCTGGCAAAATTCCTGATGCGCGGGGAGGTGATCGAATGATCTATCCTGCAGTAGACCTTCCCCTACCCGTCGCATTTGCGGTGGCTTTCTTCCTTCTCGTCGGCGCAGCTCTTGCGCTGATCGGTGCGATCGGTTTCCTGCGTCTGCCGTCCTTCTACGAACGGCTGCATGCGCCGGCGCTTGGCACCAGCTGGGGTATCGGCGGCATCATGCTTGCATCGATGATCTATTTCACCGCCGCGTCTTCGCGGCTGGTCATCCATGAAATCCTGATCGGCATTTTCGTGACCTTCACAACGCCGATCACCTTCATGCTTCTGGCGCGTGCAGCCCTGCACCGGGATCGCACGGCCCGCAGCCATGGTGTTCCGCGCAAATATCCGATCGGCCCGGAAGAGCGGCCCCGTGAGGATGACGAGTCGCAGGCTTCCTGACCTCAGGCGAGTTAAGTCGATCGTGCTTCGGATGCGCTTGGCTCACCGATCGCGAAGTCATGCCTGCCAAGGAATGCAGTTGCCCTAAAAATCACCACCGAGGCGATCTGCCGCGTTGAGCGGCACTTCGTAATTGTGTGTATAGGTCATCAACCTGCGTGAAACGCGCATTGTTTGCGTCGCAGCAGGCGCTTTCGCTCTGCGAATGCTGGACTTTTCCAATGTTATGCTGCAATGCAGCATTTCGGTGTTTGTCCTGCAGGCAGGGCATCGCCGCGTACTGCAGATTGTTGATATCACCGAATTCCATTTCAAGATTTCTCGTCGTTCCGCACATGCGTGTCGGGTCGGAGCCTGTCCCGGAGTTATTCATCCATGAGCAAGGGTGCCTCAGCCGCAACGCTGCAAAAGCAGCAGGTTATCAGCTGGGCAGATGTACTTACCCTCACAGGTGCGTTTCTCTTCGTTCTTGCAAATGTGACCCCGGGGTCCGTATGGCTGCTCCGGGCTGCCGCTGCTCTGGCCACGGTGGCAGTGCTGTCGGATTGGAAACGGCTTGCGACGATTGCCAAAGTGTTCGTCACCGCCGGCTTCATACTCTGCGCAACGTCGGAATTCCTGCTTCCGGCCGGCAAGGCTGCGATCGTTGAGCGGGCGCTCTACCAGGGCGTCGGCTTCTCCTCGTTCCTGTCCGTGCTCGGCATGCTGCGTTATGCGGTCGGACGTTCGGACATCATCAGGAATGCGGCGGAATATCTGATGAGCATGCCCGGCCGCAGGCGTTACCAGGCGGTGAAGGTCGGCAGCCATCTGCTCAGCCTGCTCTTCAATATCGGCATCATCTCGCTGCTCGGGCAGATGGTGGCAAAGGCGACCGAGGGCCAAGACCGGCAGGGCGAGCGTCGTTCCATCCTGCTTGCGGCCATGCGCGGAACGGTTCTGATGACCATATGGTCGCCGCTCGGTGTCGGTTTTGCCATCATCACCCAGTCCATTCCCAATCTCGCGCCGACGGCTTTTATCATTGCCGCCTTCGCGACTGCTGCGGCTTTGATCCTCGTGACGACACTCCTCCACACCGAGGTGACAGGCCAGACAATCAATGCTGTGCTCGATGTCGGTGACAGGCCGTCGGCCGGTCCGCTTGCGATAACGCTTTGCGCCTGCGTCGGGCTGTTTGGCGGCACGCTGGCGATCCACGCTGCGATCGATGTAAGTCCGCTTGTCGCCTCGCTGATCCTCCTGCCGCTGTTTGCTCTCGGCTGGATCGTTTACGAGCAGCGTGTGCCGATTTCGGGGCTCGGACGCGAGGTCAAAGGCATGGTCGGCAACATGTCGGTGATGCGGACGGAGAGTGCTATCTATCTCTCGGCCAGCGTCATCGGGGCAACGGCTGTCGTCTTCCTCGATGGCAGGGGAGATTTTCTGGCAGAGTTGAACCAGTTACCGCCTTCGCTGCTGGCAGGTCTGTGCATCGTGGCGATCGCGGCGAGCGCGCTTCTCTTCGTGCCGCATTCGATCGTGGTGGTGTTTCTCGCCCAGTTGTTCGGGGCAGCCGCCTTCGGCAATGCTCATCCGATGCTGCTGGCGCTGGCGCTTTCGCTCGGCTGGGCGGCGGGGATCGCGCTTTCGCCGATCAGTGCGATGACGATTACCATGGCGCGCCTGACATCCACCTCGGCTACGACGATCGTCCTCAAATGGAACGGTGCATTCGCAACGACCGTGATGGCCAGCTCGCTTCTGCTTGTGCTGGCCGTTTCATTCTTCTGAGTTACGGTGAGCTTCCGCGGATGCGGGAACTCGATGATGGAGACGATGTTGCTCGCAGCACGTTGGCCCAGAGTTGGGTCAGAGCTCGCGATCAGCGATCTGCTGTTCGATCAGTTCGCGAGCGAGTTCGTGCGTGCCGTCTTCGTCATCGCCGGCCACCTCACTGATCTTATCCATGGCAGAGAGGTAGATTTCCTTTTCCTCCTCGCCGGTCAGAATTCCCTTTTCGACCAGGGCGTCGATCAAGGAGTAGAAAACCGCCGCTGAAGAAAGCGTTATAGCCTCAGACATAAGTCTGGCGGATTCGTAAGTCATGCCCGCACCTCAATTATCCGATTCAGAAACACGCACTAAAGGGCGACCGCGACATTGCTGTGACGCCTCCACTTTGCGGCACTATTAGCTCCGCGAGCGCTCTTATTTAATGAAAAGTGCCCATTTTTCAGCTTTGAGCAAGCAAGAATACCAAGCGAGGTTACGGGGTAAGGTTAATTCGAGCAATTCCGACGCTTGCGGGTATTAGGATACCTTAAAACAGGGATGTCAAAAATTCCCGTGCATCCCGGCATGTCCGAGCGTGGCAAATCACTCTACTGCTTCTGCTTTCAGAGGTTCCGCCCGGCTGCTCAATTCCAGTAGGCGGCGGCCGTGAAATCACGTTTCTGCATGCCGCGAGCGGTCAGGCATGCGCGCGCAACGCGTGCCTGATCTGCATGCCCTGCAAACCACACATAAGCGCCGTCGACCAAGTTGATAGCCTCCAGAGCCGGGATCAGATCGTCGACGGTCGAGACCCTGTGATCGGCCGCGAGTTCGCAGAGATCCTCACGGCTTGCCTTGATAAATGCGCGGACGTCGCCTGGGGCTTCCTGAAGGATCCGGATGATGGCCGGCACTGCGGTTTCATCGCCGAAAAGGAAAAGGTTGCGGCTCTCGGGGCAGCCGCCGCCGCCCGGACCGATGATGCCGATCGTCCGTCCGACCGGATCTTCCGCCAGCCAGGCGGATGTCGGGCTGCCAGCGTGTTCGAAGATGTCGAATTCGAGCCAGTTCTGGCCATAAGCCACGGTGGTGTAGACGGGCCGGTGCAGGGCGTCGTCACCCTCTGGCCATACGGTGCGGCCGGATGCAGCGATGCGCGGCCAGCAGGGTGGGCGGCCCTTGCGGGGGATAAGGAGGCGGAAGTGGTAGCTGCAGCCTTCCCCAAAACGTTCCGTATCGTGCCCTTCGAGGCGCACGCGGGTGAAGCCGGGCGACCGTTTGGTGATGGATGCGACCTGCATCAGCGACATGCCGGGTGCGAGCGCGCCTTCGGCCACTTCATCCCATTTCGGGCAGAGGAGACATTCTTCGAAAAGCTCGGTCAGGCTGCCCTGAAGGGTCTGCAGCAGACGCTGTTCGGGCGACGAGATCTCGATCGTGACGCCGGTTTCGTCCGGATAAAGCGTTGCCTTGGAATTCCAGACATGGAAGCAGAAACCTTTTGCTTCCTGCGTCAGCGGCACTTCCCACTCGGCTGCGCGTTTCTTCAGCGCATCGATTGCGGCACCGTTGTCACGGGTAATGCGGCCTCGGGTCTGGTGAAGCATGGCGGTTGTCCGGAATATCTATCGTCTCCCCGGACTAAGATCATTCATGAGTTATGAAGTCAACTATTGTTGACCGTGACAGGCTTGCGGGTGTCGATCGCGTTCTTATCCGAGCCGCGGAGCGATCCGCGAATACGGCTCTTGCCGACCTCGATCACATGCCGCATTGCCGACATCGCCTTGGCCGGATCACGCGAGGCGATGGCATGGACGATCCGCAAATGGTTGGTCGCCACTTCGTCGATTGTTTCCGGTGAAGCGGCGGGGGACGAGAGTTCGAACGAAATCGCGAGTGCCGCTTCGATCAGTGCGCTCGCCGAACGCATGAACGGGTTACCGGACATGCGGGCGATGGCCAGATGGAATTCGAGATCCACCTTTGCGATCGATTCCGGCGTGTGGTTGAGGTTGTCGAATTTCGCCGCGATCGCATAGAGCGCGACGATGTCGTCGCTTGTGGCGCGGGCCGCAGCTGCGGAGGCTGCTGCCGGTTCAAGGGCAAGGCGGATCTCGGCAAGATGTTCGATGAATTCGTAATCCAGCCCGCTCTCGAAACGCCAGCCGAGGACATCCGAATCAAAGAAATTCCAGCTGTCCCGCGGCAGCACGCGCGTGCCGACCTTTGCCTTTGCTTCGATCAACCGTTTGGCGGAAAGCGTCTTCATCGCCTCGCGCAGAACGGTGCGGGAGACGCCGAAACGGCCCGAAAGCTCCGCATCGCCGGGCAGGAGCGAGCCTTCCGGTATCTTGCCGGAGACGATACCGCGCCCGAGCTCGGCGACCACATGGGCGTGGTTGCCGCGCCGCTTCCGGCCGCTGATGGTCGTTTCCAGAAGACCCAAAATCAAACTTCCTTCAATTGTCGTACCGCAAGTCGGCGGTCCGAATACCAGATGATGGTGCGCTGCAACACAATGAATACGAATAACAGGATGCCGATGACGATTTTCGTCCACCAGGAGGACAGCGTTCCGTCGAAGACGATGTAGGTCTGGATCAGCCCCTGCAGCAGGATGCCGATGAAGGTGCCGGCGATCAGACCGACGCCGCCGGTCAGCAACGTGCCTCCGATCACCACAGCGGCAATCGCATCGAGTTCCACGCCGACCGTCGCCAGCGAATAACCGGACGACGTGTAAAGTGTATAGACGATGCCGGCGAGGCCGGACAGGAAGCCCGACAAGGCGTAGATGCGGATTGTCGTCGCACCCACCGGCACACCCATCAGCTCGGCTGACTGAAGATTGCCGCCGATCGCATAGACATTGGCGCCGAAGCGCGTGCGCGAGGCGACGACGATGCCGACTGCAAAGACGACGAGCATTACCATCGCAAGCAGCGTCAGCCGGCCGCCACCCGGGAAACGGATGTAGAAGCCGAGCATGGTGTCGATGAATTCATGCGTAATCGGCACGGATTGCGTCGAAACGAGATAGGCAGCACCACGTGCAAGGAACATGCCTGCAAGCGTCACCACAAAAGGCGGGATCATCAGGTAGCGGATCATCGCCCCCATAAGGCAGCCGAACAGGGTCGAGATGACCAGTGCCGCGAGAAAGGCGGTGAGCGGATGTACGCCGAAGGAGCCGACCAAAACGGCGACAAAGACGCTGGTGAAGGCGATGACCGAGCCGACCGAAAGATCGATGCCGCCCGACAGGATGACGAAGGTCATCCCTACTGCTGCGATGCCCAAAAAGGCGTTGTCGGTCAGAAGGTTGCCGATTACCCGCGTCGACAGCATGTTGGGAAACTGCAGGACGCATAGCCCGTAGGCGATGACGAAGATCGCCAGCGTGGTGACGAAGGGCAGGTTGCGGGCATGGATCATCGTGTCGCCTCCTTCGTGCCGTGGTTGAGCTTGTCACTTCGCCGGGTGGCCTTGATGAAACCGAAGAGGGTCATGATCGCCGGCGATTGCAGTGTCAGCACCACGATGATGATGCCTGCCTTGATGATGAGGTTGAATTCCGGCGGAAAGCCCGAAACGAGAATGCCGGTATTGATCGACTGGATGATCAATGCGCCGATCAGCGAGGCGGTGATCGAGAAACGTCCGCCATTGAGCGACGTGCCGCCGACGACGACTGCAAGGATGGCATCGAGTTCCAGCCAAAGGCCGGCATTGTTGGCGTCGGCACCGCGAATGTCGGCGGTGACGATCATGCCGGCAATGGCGGCGCAGAGGCCGGAAATCGCGTAGGCTGAGAAGAGCAGGAAGCGGGCGCGCACGCCGGCAAGGCTTGCCGCGCGGCGGTTGATGCCGGTCGCCTCGATCAGGAAGCCGAGGGCGGTGCGCCGCATCAGAAGGCCGATGATAAGTGCGGTTCCGACCCAGAGATAGATCGGGATTGGAATGCCGGCGAGTGAGCCGGAGCCGAGTGCTGCAAACGTATCGTCATTGAAGGTGAGGATGACACCTTCGGTGATGAGCTGGGCGATGCCGCGGCCGGCCACCATTAGGATAAGCGTCGCGATGATCGGCTGGATATCGAGGACGGCGACGAGTATGCCGTTCCATAGACCGCAGATAATGCCAACGCCGAGAGAGACGGCGATCACGGCCGGCAGCGGATAACCGTCGGTGATCAA
This sequence comes from Rhizobium sp. ZW T2_16, assembly GCF_044987325.1. Taxonomy (NCBI): domain Bacteria; kingdom Pseudomonadati; phylum Pseudomonadota; class Alphaproteobacteria; order Hyphomicrobiales; family Rhizobiaceae; genus Rhizobium; species Rhizobium sp. ZW T2_16. The sequence continues at coordinate 87,117 of NZ_JBJDRG010000013.1, read as the reverse complement.
AGTGGCGGCGACAGCACCGCAAATGGCGATCACGGCACCGATCGAAAGGTCGATGCCGCGTGTGGCGATCACTAGCGTCATGCCGACGGTAAGTAGCGCAACGGGTGCGGCACGAACCAGAATATCGATCAGGCTGCCGTAAAGCCGGCCGTTCTGGACGGATATCGTTAGGAAGCCGGGGGCAATAAGGCTGATGATGCCGAGAATGATGGCGAGGGCGGCAAGCTGTGGTGCCAGGCGACGCAGGCGGCGGGTGAACCAGGTCATCACGCAGCCTCCGTTTCGCCGGTGCCGGCAATGGCGCGGATGATCCCGTCGGTGGTCAGCTGACGGCCCGAAAGCTCAGCCACATGGCGGCGGTCGGACAGTACGATGACGCGGTGGGCCACTGCGGTGAGTTCTTCCAGCTCGGAAGATATGACGACGAGCGACATGCCCTCGGAGCACAATCTTTCGATCATTTTCAGGATTTCCGCATGAGCGCCGATATCGATACCGCGGGTCGGCTCGTCGAGGATAAGCAGCCGTGGTTCCGTCACCAGCCAGCGGGCAAGGATCGCCTTCTGCTGGTTGCCGCCGGAGAGAAACTTGATCGGCCGTTCGCGGTCCGCGGGGCGAATGTCGAGAGACTTGATGAAGCTGTCGGCGAATTCGCGCTTCTGGGCTGACGAGATCGGCCGCATCCAGCCGCGCTGCGCCTGCAGCGCCAGCACGATATTGTCTGCCACCGACAGGTCGCCGACGATGCCATCCGTCTTGCGTTCTTCCGGACAGAAACCGAAGCGGTTGCCGATAGCGGCTTCCGGCGAGGCGATTGAGACCTGTTGGCCATCGATCGTGGCGGTGCCGCTGTCGGCGCGGTCGATGCCGAAAAGCAGAAAAGCGGTCTCGCTGCGGCCGGAACCAAGCAGGCCTGCAATGCCGACGACCTCGCCCGGCCTGATATCAAGATCGAAGGGCGCGACGCTGCCCTTCTTGCCGTAATTCTGGAACTGGATCGATGGCGCGCCGCGATCGTCGATGGTTTCCGGCTCTGCCTGATGATCGCGGGTGATGTGCTGCAGCTCGCGGCCGAGCATCATCGAGATCAGATCGAGGCGCGGCAGTTCCGAGATTGCGCGGCTTCCGACCAGCCGGCCGTTGCGCAGCACGGTGACGCGATCGGCGATCTCGTAAACTTGATCGAGGAAATGGGTGATGATGACGATGCCGACGCCGTCTTCGCGCAGCTGGCGCAGAACGGTGAAAAGGCCTTTCACCTCGTTGGCATCAAGGCTTGCCGTCGGTTCGTCGAGAACCAGGACCTTGCCGGAAAGATCGACGGCGCGGGCAATCGCGATGATCTGGCGGATCGCGACGGAATAGGAAGAAAGAAGCGCGTCGACGTCGATATTGAGGCCATATCGCTCAAGCAGAGTTCTGGAGCGCTCGCGCATAGTGCGGCGGTCAATCATGCCGAAGCGGCGCGGCTGGCGGCCTAGAAACAGGTTTTCCGCTACCGTCAGGTTTTCCAGAAGATTGACCTCCTGATAGACGGTGCCGATGCCGAGCGCCTGTGCGGCGGCGACATCATCGGGGGAAACCTCGTTGCCTTGCAGATAGATCGTGCCACGATCGCGGCGATAGACACCGGTCAGGATCTTGATCAGTGTTGATTTGCCTGCGCCGTTTTCGCCGAGAAGCGCATGAATCTCGCCCTGCTGAAGGGTGAAATCGACGTCTTCAAGGGCGGATATGCCGAAAAAGGATTTGCCGATGCCTCGGGCTTCGAGAAGAGCGTGTGGTGCTGACATGTCTTCGTCCCGCATGCTGATGAGAAACCGAAGCGGGAAATCCCGCTCCGGTCATTGATCCTGTCCGGCTTCGAGCGCCGGACAGCGGGAGATCAGTAGCCGAGGCCTTTCTTGGCTTCGTAGACCTTCATCGGATCGTCCTTCTGAGTGTAGAGCTTGGACTCAGTCTGGATCCACTTCTTCGGTTCCTTCTTGTCCTTCAGATAGGCTTCCAGCGCATCGAAGGCGGGGCCGGCCATGTTCGGCGTCAGTTCGACGGTCGCGTTGGCTTCACCCTTGGCCATAGCCTGGAAGATATCCGGCACGGCGTCGATCGAGACGATCTTGATGTCGGTGCCCGGCTTCAGGCCGGCTTCCTTGATCGCCTGGATTGCGCCGACGGCCATGTCGTCGTTATGGGCGTAAACGGCACAGATATCCTTGCCGCCGCCTTCCGCCTTGATGAAGCTTTCCATGACTTCCTTGCCCTTGGTGCGGGTGAAGTCGCCGGTCTGCGAGCGCACGATCTTGATGTTGGACGCAGCCTTGATGCCTTCCTCAAAGCCCTTCTTGCGGTTGATTGCCGGTGAAGAGCCGGTCGTGCCCTGAAGCTCGACGACCTTGCAGTCCTTGGAGCCGACGTCCTTGGCAAGCCATTCGCCGGCGACCTTGCCTTCGAAGACCTGGTCGGAGGTTACGGCGGTAAGATAGAGATCCTTGGGGGACTCGATTTCGCGGTCGAGAAGAATGACCGGGATTTTCTCTTCCTTGGCTTCCTTCAGAACCGCATCCCAGCCGGTGGCGACCACCGGAGCGATCAGGATGGCGTCGACGCCCTGGGCAATGAAGCCGCGGATCGCCTTGATCTGGTTTTCCTGCTTTTGCTGGGCGTCAGCAAATTTCAGCGTAACGCCACGCTTTTCGGCTTCCTGCTTGGTCACAGTCGTTTCGGCTGCGCGCCAGCCGGATTCAGATCCGATCTGCGAGAAGCCGACTGTCAGTGATTTTGCGGAAACGCCGGATGCAAGAGTTGCAAAAATAGCGGCAGCAGTTGCCGCGACGAGAGCTTTTTTCATCTTAATCCTCCCAGAGATGATGAAGCAAACTGGCGAGGCAAGGATTGGCATATAATAATACTTTTTCAACCCCCAATTTCACGACTTGCCGAAAATTCGATCAAACTGTCGGAAATGTTGGCGAATTGCGTGTATTGGTTGGGCCTATAGCCTGAAAATTGACCATTGCCGATTTACCTTTACGGAAAAAGACGTTCTTGACATCGGCAACGCAAATCCAATAGTCGTATTTTTGAAAGATGTCAGGTCCGCGACCTGATAGGAGGACGGCATGGCCTGTGGAGGCGCCATGTCAAATCAGACAAAATGGATGACGGGTTTGATGCTGAGAATTCTGCAGATTGCCGATGACGCTGGTGCAACCAAGGTTGTTGCATGGGAGGGGCAGGGCTCCGGCCATGTCGTCAATGGTGTGACTTCGACCTATGATCTGGCGATGCAGGCAATTGCTGCGGGCCGCAGTCTTGCGGCGCAGATCGAAGCGCTCGGCTTTGGTGCAGATATCGATGTCGAGCTTGCTGCGCGCGAAGGCCGTATCGGTCTGCCGATCTCGCATCCCGATCCCGCTCATTTCATCGTTGCCGGCACAGGTCTGACGCATCTCGGTTCGGCCGATGGTCGCGACAAGATGCACAAAGCCGCTCAGGCTGAAGACAAGCCGACCGATTCCATGCGCATGTTCCTGTCGGGCGTCGAAGGCGGCAAGCCTGCCCCGGGCCAGATTGGTGCGCAGCCGGAATGGTTCTACAAGGGCAATGGCTCGCAACTCAGGTCCACCGGCTCGGATCTCGTCTCGCCATCCTTCGCGCTCGATGGCGGTGAAGAGCCGGAACTTGCCGGCATCTATCTGATCGGTCCTGATGGCACGCCCTTCCGCGTCGGTTTCTGTCTCGCCAACGAGTTTTCCGATCACGTGACCGAGAAGGGCAACTATCTGTGGCTCGCTCATTCGAAGCTGCGCCAGGCGTCGCTCGGGCCGGAGCTGCTGATCGGCGATCTGCCGGATCACGTCGAGGGCACGTCGCGCATCCGCCGCGGCGATCAGGTTATCTTCGAGAAGCCCTTCCTGTCGGGCGAAGCCAACATGTCGCACTCGATCGCCAATCTCGAATACCATAACTTCAAATACGACATCTTCCGCGCGCCGGGCGACCTGCACGTTCATTTCTTCGGCACGGCTACCTTGTCCGTCTCGCACGGCATCAAGACCGAAGAAGGTGATGTGTTTGAAATCGATGCTGCGCCCTTCAAGCTGCCGCTCGTCAACCGTCTGACCGTCGCCGCGGCGATGTCGGTTGACGTGCGCAAGCTTTAAGGAAAATTGACATGAGCAAAATTCGTCTCGGCATCGTCGGGCTTGGAAAGATCGCCAGAGATCAGCATCTCGGCGCGATCGAATCGACCGACGGCATCGAACTGACGGCTGTCGCCAGCCGTAACGCCAAGCTGGAAGGCGTTCACTGCTTTCACGACATCGATGCCATGTTGGCATCCGGCGTTGAACTAGATGCGATCTCGCTCTGCACGCCGCCGCAGGGACGCTTCGCCCAGGCCAAGGCCGCTATCGAGGCCGGCAAGCATGTGATGCTGGAAAAGCCGCCGGGCGCTACATTGTCTGAAGTGTTTGCGCTGGAAAAGCTGGCCAAGTCGAAAGGCCTGAGCCTGTTTGCCACATGGCACTCCCGCGGTGCCGCAGGCGTCGAGCCGGCGCGGGCACTGCTTGCCAAGCGCAAGCTCAAGAGCGCTTCTGTCGCGTGGAAGGAAGATGTGCGTCACTGGCATCCGGGCCAGGCCTGGATCTGGGAGCCGGGTGGTCTCGGCGTGTTCGATCCGGGCATCAACGCGCTGTCGATCGTCACTCGCATCATGCCGGAGACGTTTCATCTCACCCATTCGGACCTGACCATTCCGTCCAATCGCGCAGCGCCGATTGCCGCCAACCTGACGTTTGAAACCGCGTCCGGCCTGCCGATTACGGCTGAGTTCGACTGGCGCCAGACCGGCCCGCAGACCTGGGACATTCGCGTCGAGACGGAAGAAGGCTCCGTCGTGTTGACCCATGGCGGCAGCCGTCTGATCGTCGATGGCGATGCGCAGATCGTCGAGGAAGATCGCGAATATCGCAATCTCTACCGGGATTTCGTTGCGCTCGTCTCTAAGGGCGAGAGCGATACCGACTTTTCGCCGCTGGTGCATGTGGCCGATGCCTTCATGCTGGGCCGGCGCATCGAAACTGAAGCATTCGAGGACTGACAATGGCAGATCACGGCAAAACCCCGTCCACCGAGATTGCAACGACCGGAGCGCGCAAACTTCGTTCGCGCGCCTGGTTCGACAATCCCGACAATGTCGACATGACGGCGCTCTATCTGGAGCGCTACATGAACTTCGGCCTGAGCCAGGCCGAACTCCAGTCCGATCGCCCGATCATCGGCATCGCGCAGACCGGTTCCGACCTGTCGCCCTGCAACCGTCATCACCTCGAACTGGCCAATCGCCTGCGCGAGGGCATTCGCGAAGCCGGCGGTATCGCGATCGAATTCCCGGTCCACCCGATCCAGGAAACCGGCAAGCGCCCGACTGCGGGCCTAGACCGTAACCTTGCCTATCTCGGCCTCGTCGAGGTTCTCTACGGCTATCCGCTTGATGGCGTCGTGCTGACGATCGGTTGCGACAAGACCACGCCGGCCTGTCTTATGGCGGCGGCCACCGTGAACATTCCCTCGATCGCCCTTTCCGTTGGCCCGATGCTGAACGGCTGGTTCCGTGGCGAGCGTACCGGTTCGGGCACGATCGTCTGGAAGGCGCGCGAACTGCTGGCCAAGGGCGAAATCGATTATGCTGGCTTCGTCAAGCTGGTGGCTTCGTCGGCTCCGTCGACCGGCTACTGCAACACTATGGGCACGGCGACCACGATGAACTCGCTTGCCGAAGCGCTCGGCATGCAGCTTCCGGGTTCGGCCGCCATTCCGGCGCCTTACCGCGACCGCCAGGAGGTCTCCTATCTGACCGGCCTGCGCATCGTCGAAATGGTCAAGGAAGACCTGAAGCCGTCCGACATCCTGACCAAGGACGCCTTCGTCAACGCCATCCGCGTCAACTCGGCGATCGGCGGTTCGACCAATGCGCCGATCCACCTCAACGCGCTTGCCCGCCATATCGGCGTGGAACTGACGGTCGACGACTGGCAGACCTATGGCGAAGAGGTTCCGCTTCTCGTCAACCTGCAGCCGGCCGGTGAATATCTCGGCGAGGATTATTATCACGCGGGCGGTGTTCCGGCGGTCGTCAACCAGCTGATGGGCCAGGGCCTGATCAACGAAGACGCGATCACGGTCAACGGCAAGACGATCGGTGAGAACTGTCGCGGGGCGATCATCGAGGACGACAAGGTCATCAAGCGTTATGACGAGCCGCTGAAGGCGCGCGCCGGTTTCCGCGTGCTGCGCGGCAACCTGTTCTCGTCGGCGATCATGAAGACCAGCGTCATTTCGCCGGAATTCCGCGAGCGTTATCTGTCGAACCCGAGCGACCCGGAAGCCTTCGAAGGCAAGGCCGTGGTGTTCGACGGTCCGGAGGATTACCATCACCGCATCGACGATCCGTCGCTCGGCATCGACGAGCACACGGTCCTGTTCATGCGCGGTGCCGGTCCGATCGGTTATCCGGGTGCGGCCGAAGTCGTCAACATGCGCGCGCCGGATTACCTTTTGAAGCGCGGCATCAGCTCGCTTGCCTGCATCGGCGATGGTCGCCAGTCCGGCACGTCGGGCAGCCCGTCCATCCTCAACGCTTCCCCGGAAGCGGCAGCAGGTGGCGGCCTGGCGCTTCTGAAGACCGGCGACCGGGTACGTATCGACCTTGGCCGCGGCGAAGCGAATATCCTTATTTCCGACGACGAGCTTTCCGCACGTCGCCGCGAGTTGGAAGCCAATGGCGGTTATCATTATCCCAAGCACCAGACGCCCTGGCAGGAAATCCAGCGCGGCATTGTCGGACAGATGGAGACCGGTGCGGTTCTTGAGCCGGCTGTCAAATACCAGCGCATTGCGCAGACCGAAGGTCTGCCGCGCGACAATCACTGACCTTTAAAGGCAGGCGTCCTTTTTGAGGTCGTGAGGGCGGCGAGGAGCCAGCCCGAACTAACTCGGTGGCCCGTTGGGGGCCACCGTTACGGAGGAGTGTACAATGAAAATACTTAAATTGCTTGCTTCTGCGGCGATGATGGCTTCGATCGCCTTCGCTGCCCCCGCATTCTCGCAGGACAAGGGCCTCGTCGGCGTTGCCATGCCGACCAAGTCCTCGGCCCGCTGGATCGCCGACGGCGACAACATGATCAAGGTCCTGCAGGAGCGCGGCTACACCACCGATCTCCAGTATGCCGAAGACGACATTCCGAACCAGCTTTCCCAGATCGAAAACATGATCACCAAGGGCGCCAAGGTGCTCGTGGTCGCTTCGATCGACGGCACGACACTGTCCGACGTGCTTGCCCAGGCACATAATGCCGGCATCAAGGTCATCGCTTATGACCGCCTGATCCGTGACACCCCGAATGTCGATTATTACGCAACCTTCGACAATTTCCAGGTCGGCGTTCTGCAGGCAACCTCGCTGGTCAAGGCTCTCAAGGCCGACACCGAAAAGGGCCCGTTCAACATCGAACTTTTCGGCGGTTCGCCGGACGACAACAACGCCTACTTCTTCTATGACGGCGCCATGAGCGTTCTGCAGCCGCTGATCGACAAGGGCACCCTCGTCGTCGGTTCCGGCCAGACCGGCATGGACAAGGTCGCCACCCTTCGCTGGGACCCGGCTACCGCCCAGGCCCGCATGGACGCGATCCTCTCCTCGACCTATTCCGACAAGAAGCTGAACGCAGTCCTGTCTCCTTATGACGGCCTGTCGATCGGTATCCTCTCGTCGGTCAAGGGCGTAGGTTACGGTTCCGGCGACATGCCGATGCCGTTCGTTTCCGGTCAGGACGCCGAAGTTCCTTCGGTCAAGTCGATCATTGCCGGCGAGCAGTATTCGACCATCTTCAAGGACACGCGCGATCTCGCCAAGGTCACTGTCGACATGGTCGATGCGGTCATGAGCGGCAAGGAGCCTCAGGTCAACGACACCAAGACCTACAACAACGGTAACAAGGTCGTTCCGTCCTACCTGCTGAAGCCGGTTGCCATCGACAAGACCAATGTCGATCTGCTGGTCAAGAGCGGTTACTACACCGAAGCGCAGATCAAGTAATCCATTCAGGCCGCGCGGCGACCTGCCGCGCGGCCCCTTCATATTGGGAGTCGTCATGCTTGATCCCGTATTATCTGCGGCGGAAAAGCCGCCCATTCTCGAAATGCGGGGCATTTCGAAGAGTTTTGGCGCCGTGAAGGCGCTTTCCGATGTCAGCTTCACCGTCCGGGAAGGCGAGATTCATGCTCTCGTCGGCGAAAACGGTGCCGGCAAGTCGACGCTAATGAAGGTTCTGTCGGGTGTCTACCCGCACGGGTCCTACGAGGGATCGATCCTCTTCGGCGGCGAAGAACGCCAGTTCCGCGACATCAACGATTCCGAAAAGCTCGGCATCATCATCATTCACCAGGAGCTCGCGCTCATTCCGCTGATGTCGATCGCGGAAAACATCTTTCTGGCCAATGCACCATCCAAGTTCGGCGTGATTGATCGCGATGAGCGTTACATTCGCACAAAGGAACTGCTCGCCAAGGTAGGTCTGACCGAAGCACCGGAAACGCTGATCACCAATCTCGGCGTTGGCAAGCAGCAGCTCGTCGAGATCGCCAAGGCACTGTCGAAGGACGTGCGCCTGCTGATTCTCGATGAGCCTACCGCATCGCTCAACGAAACCGACAGTGCGGCCCTTCTGGAGCTGCTGAAGGAATTCCGCCGGCGCGGTATCACCTCGATCATGATCAGCCACAAGCTGAACGAGATCACCGAAGTCGCCGATCGCATCACGGTTCTGCGCGACGGCCGTACCGTCGGCACGCTCGATTGCCATGAAGGCGCGGTCGACGAGGACGAGATCGTGCGCCGCATGGTCGATCGCGATCTCGAAAGCCGGTATCCGGCCCGCGTGTCGAAAATCGGCGATGTGATCTTCGAAGTCGACAACTGGTCCGTCTACCATCCGCAGCATTCCAGCCGCCAGATGGTCAAGAACGTCTCGATAAAGGTCCGGGCCGGCGAGGTGGTCGGCATATCGGGCCTGATGGGGGCCGGCCGCACCGAGTTCGCCATGAGCGTGTTCGGCCGCACCTATGGCCGCGACATTACCGGAACCGTGAAGATCCACGGGAAAGAGGCCGATACGTCGAACGTTCACCGGGCGATCAAGGCAGGTCTGGCTTATGTTACCGAAGATCGCAAGCAGCTCGGGCTGATCCTTGCCGAAGACATCCGCAAGAATGTCTCGCTTGCTCATCTCGGCGGCGTCTCGTCCAATGGTGTCATCGACGACATCAGGGAAATGAAGGTGGCGCAGGAATTCCGCTCCCGCATGCGGATCCGCAGCCACAACGTCTATCAGGAAACCGGCAAGCTCTCGGGCGGCAACCAGCAGAAGGTGGTGCTGTCGAAATGGTTGTTCACCGGCCCCGACATCCTGATCCTCGACGAACCGACGCGCGGTATCGATGTCGGCGCGAAATACGAAATCTATTCGATCATCAACGAACTTGCGGATGCCGGTAAGGCTGTCGTCGTGATCTCGTCGGAAATGCCGGAACTGATCGGCACCTGCGACAGGATCATGGTCATGCACGAGGGAGAATTCGTCGGCGAAGTGGCCGGCGAAGAGGCCACGCAGGAAAATATCATGCGCGCCATCATGCGCCGCAAAGGGAGATAACCCATGAGCACCCCACAGGAAGCAGCAGTGGCTCCGAAAGCGGGCACCGGTTTCTGGAAGGACAATCTGCGCGATTACGGCATGCTGATCTCGCTCGTCGTCATCGTCATCTTCTTCCAGTTCGCCACCGGCGGCATTCTCTTGAAGCCGCTCAACGTCACCAATATCGTGCTGCAGAACGCCTATATCGTCATCATGGCGCTCGGCATGCTGATGATCATCGTTACCGGCCATATCGACCTTTCGGTCGGCTCAGTTGCCGGCTTCATCGGCGGGTTGGCGGGCCTTTTAATGGTCAGGTGGGGCATCAACCTGCCGCTCGCCATTCTGACCTGCCTCGTCGTCGGCGGCATTATCGGCGGTATTCAGGGCTATTTCGTTGCCTATTTCAAGATCCCATCCTTCATCGTGACGCTGGCGGGCATGCTCGTCTTCCGCGGCTTCATGATCGCCATTCTCGGCAGCCAGGCGATCGGCCCGTTCCCGCCGATCTTCCAGAAACTGTCCTCCGGCTATATGGTCGAGCTGATCTCGTCCGACGGCGGCATCTATGTGACCTCCTTCATCATTGGGCTGGCCGTTGCCGTTCTGATGGTCTGGCAGAATTTCCGCAGCCGCGCGCGCCGCGTTCTGCATGGCGTCGAAAGCGAACCGATGGGCTTCTTCGTCGCCAAGAACGTCCTCGTTTTTGCAGCGATCGCCTTCGTCGCCTACCTGATCTCGTCGCATCGCGGCCTGCCGAATGTGATGATCATCATGGCCGTGCTGATCGTCGCCTATGGCTTCTTCACCAACCGCACCATCCTCGGCCGGCAGATCTATGCCGTAGGCGGTAACGCCCGCGCGGCGGAACTGTCGGGTATCAAGACGACGCGTCTGGTGTTCTGGACCTTCGTCAACATGGGCGTGCTCGCGGCACTTGCCGGTCTCGTCGTTGCGGCACGCCTTAACAGCGCCACACCGAAGGCCGGCACCGGCTTCGAGCTCGACGTTATCGCCGCCTGCTTCATCGGCGGCGCATCCGCCTATGGCGGCGTCGGCAAGGTGACGGGTGCGGTAATCGGCGCATTCCTGATGGGCGTGATGAACAACGGCATGTCGATCCTCGGCATCGGCATCGATTACCAGCAGGTGATCAAGGGCCTGGTCCTGCTCGGCGCGGTCTGCGTCGATGTGTATAACCAGCGGCGGTGAGCCGGTTCGCATTTCCGAATTAGGAAAGGGGTGCTTTGGCGCCCCTTTCTCGTTTAGACGTGGCTTACAAAACTCCGTTTTCCTCGGGCTTGTCCCGAGGATCTGCAACGCTTCGATAACGTGCAACGTGGTTAGGTCCTCGGGACAAGCCCGAGGAAGACGCGAGAGGTAGGGGCCGTTCAGCCTTTGGCAAACATCGGCCCGCCTTTGTGAGCGGGAAAGCCGTAGCCGTTGATCATCACTAGATCGATGTCGCTTGCCCGGGCCGCGATGCCTTCTGCCAGTAGCGCCTCACCTTCCGTCGCCATGGCACCGAGCAGCCTTTGCCGGATTTCATCCTTCGAGAAACTGCGAGCCACAACGCTCTTCTTTGCCCGTTCTGCTTCGATAATCGCCATGACTTCGGGATCGACGGTTTTCCTGCCATCCGGATAAGCATACCACCCTCGGCCGGATTTCTGGCCCAGACGCCCGGCCTCGCACAGCCTGTCGGCGATCTCGACATAACGCTTGGATAGATCACGCATCGCTGCCTGACGCTTGCGGCGCGCCCAGGCGATTTCGAGACCTGCCATGTCATAGACGGCAAAAAGGCCCATCGGAAAACCATAATCCTCCAGCGCCGCATCGATCTCGTGCGGCAGCGCACCGTCTTCCAGCAAGAACTCTGCCTCGCGGCGATAGGCGGAGAATATGCGGTTGCCGATGAAACCTTCGGTGACACCGGTCACGACCGGCAGTTTTTTCAGCCTCTTCGCCACGGAAAGGCCGGTCGCCAGAACATCCGGTGCAGTCTCCCTGCAACGCACGACCTCGAGCAAGCGCATGACATGGGCGGGTGAGAAGAAATGCAGGCCGAGCACGCGCTCGGGATATGCGGTCGCTGAGGCGATCTCGTCCGGGTTCAGGTAGCTGGTGTTGGTGGCAAGAATGGCGTCCTGGCGGATTACCTTATCGAGGCGGCGGAAGAGGTCGATCTTGACGTCGAGATCGTCGAACACTGCTTCGATCACAAGGTCGCAAGGGGCAAGGTCGGCATCCGTTGCGGTGGCCGATAGCCGGGCCGTCTGAGTGTCGAAACCGGCCTGATCCAGCCGGCCAGAGGCAAGGTTGCGTTCCAGCAGGTCGGTGATCCGCTCGCGGCCTTTTTCGGCCGCCTCCGGTGTCTGGTCGAGGCCGATGACCGTGTAGCCTGCGCCGAGTGCCGCAACGGCGATACCGCTGCCCATCAGCCCCAGTCCGCAGATGCCGATCGTATTGACCGAACGCGCCTCGGCGCCTTCCAGTCCGGCAACCTTCGAGGCTTCCCGCTCGGCAAAGAAGACGTGCTGCAGCGCTGCTGCCTCGCGGCTGTCCCGCAAGGTGAGGAAGGTGGCGCGCTCATCCGCCAGCCCTTCGCCCAGCGGGCGATGCGATGATGCGATCAGCCGCACGGCTTCCGCCGGTGCCTTCTGTCCACGTGCCTTTGCAAGGAGTGTGCTTGATGCCTTTTCGATCTCCGCTGGATCGGCCGAAGTAATAGCCAGCTCACCCGTCCTGCGAAGTGGCGTACCCACCAGCTTTTGCGCGGCGTCGATGGCCACGTCGATAAGATCGGTCTCTGCCAGTTCATCCACGATGCCGAGCGACAGCGCCTCTCCGGCCCTGGCGATCCGTCCCGACGCAATAAGCTCCATCGCGGCCGGAATGCCGATAAGCCGCGGCAGGCGCTGAGTGCCACCTGCACCGGGTACGATGCCGAGCTTCACTTCGGGCAGGCCAAGCTGCGCCGTGGGGGAAGCGATGCGATAATGACAGGCCAGAGCCAGTTCCAGCCCGCCGCCGAGGGCAGCGCCATTCAGCGCCGCGACGACCGGTTTAGACAGGGCCTCGATCCGTTCGATCACGTCGGGCAGCGTCGGCTCGATAGCCGGCTTGCCGAATTCCTTTATGTCTGCGCCGCCGATGAAGGTCTTTCCCGCGCCGGTGATGACCATGCCGGAAATCGTGCCCTCGGCCTCGGCATGGGCAAGTGCCCGGGAAAGTCCGAGACGGACATCGGCCGAGGTGGCGTTGACCGGCGGATTGTCGATGGTGACGACCAGAATGCCGTTTCGGGTCGTTGCAGAAACCGTGGCGGAGAAGGGCGTCACTTCGCTCATGGCCTTATTCCGGCACGACGGCCGTCGCCTGGATCTCGATCTTGGCGCGATCTTCGACAAGCGCCACGACCTGCATCGCCGCCATGGCCGGGAAATGCTTGCCGATCACCTCGCGATACGCCTGGCCGATACCCTTCAGGTTGCCGAGATATTCGGCCTTGTCGGTGAAATACCAAGTCATGGTGGTGATGTGTTCTGGCTTGGCGCCGCCTGCGGCTAGCACTGCCACGATATTTTCCAGCGTCTGTTTCACTTGGCCGACGAAATCGTCGGTTTCGAACTGGCACTGAGCATTCCAGCCGATCTGCCCGCCGACGAAGATCTGGCGGCCGGTGGCGGAGACGCCGTTGGCGTAACCGATCGGTTTGGCCCAGCCTTCAGGCTGCAGAATGGTGTGCATCTTGTTTCTCCAAATGCTGTGTCAGCGCGGCGCGCAGATCATCCGGCCAGGTGCAGGCCTTGGTTGTTTCGTGAGAGGTGAGGACAAGCCTTTGCCGGGCCGTCCAGAGCAGGCGGTCGCCAGCGCGGACTTCGTGCTCAAGATCAAGCGAGCTGTTGCCGAGCCTTGCGAGTTTGAGGGTGAAATCCATCCGGTCGCCGTGGAAACCGGGATTGATGAAGGTGAGGTCCAGTGTGACGGTCGGAAAGCCGAGTTTTCGCTCGGTGATCATTTCTGGCCATGGAAACCCGAGGCTTTCGAAGAATTCCTCATAAACTCCGACCAGCATGTGCAGGTAGGAGGGAAAGTACGCGATGCCGGAGGGGTCGCAATCTCCGAAATTCAGCCGGCGCGTCGTCGTGTAAGCCATGGTCAAACCTTCAGCAATTCGCGGGCGATGATGAGTTTCTGCACTTCGGTCGCGCCTTCATAGATGCGCAGCGCCCGGATTTCCCGGTAGAGACTTTCGGTGATCTCGCCGACACGAACGCCGCGGCCGCCAAACATCTGCACTGCGCGGTCGATCACCTTCTGGGCATTTTCCGTGGCGACCATCTTTGCCATCGCCGCTTCCCTTGTGGTCGGCAGGCCCTGCACATCACGGCGCCACGCGGCGCGGTAGGTCAGCAGCGCTGCAGCATCAATGTCTGCCGCCATCTCGCCAAAGGCGGCCTGGGTCAGTTGCAGGTCGGACAGCGTATTGCCGAAGATTTTTCGCGATTTTGCATGGGCAAGTGCCTCATCCAGCGCGCGTCTGGCAAAGCCGACGGCCGCTGCCGCCACAGAGGCGCGAAAAATGTCGAGGGTGCGCATGGCGATCTTGAAGCCCTCGCCGGGGGCGCCGAGCAGGCGCGAGGCCGGGATGCGGCAATTGTCGAAACGGATCGTCGCCAGCGGATGTGGGGCGATCACGTTGATGCGCTCTGCGATAAAAAAACCGGGATCGTCGGCAAAGACGACAAAGGCGGAGATGCCGCGTGTACCGGGCGCTTCGCCGGTGCGGGCAAAAACCGTGTAGACATCGGCGATGCCGCCATTGGAGATCCAGGTTTTTTCGCCGTCGAGCACATAATGCTCACTATTTCTGCGGGCGGCGCAGGCCATGGCCGCGACATCTGACCCAGCATCCTTTTCCGAAAGAGCAAAGGCCGCGATCCATTCCCCGGACCGGGCTTTTGGCAGGACGGTGGCACGGAGTTCTTCCGAACCGGAAAGGCCGATCGCGCCGGTGCCGAGGCCCTGCATGGCGAAGGCAAAATCGGCCAGTCCGTCATGCCAGGCCAGCGTTTCACGCGTCAGGCATGCGGCACGGCTGTCTATCGGTGTCGTGCCGCCGGGGCCGGTTGCGGCATCCAGAAGGCCAGCCTCGCCCAGTGACCTGACGAGCGAACGGCAGGCCTTGTCTGTGTCGGCATGGTCGATATCGCCAAGCGCGCCGGAGGCTGCGAAGGCATCGAGCTTTTGCGCCAGCGCCTTGTGGCTGGCATCGAAAAAGGGCCAGTCGAGAAAATCGCGCGATGGGCCGGTGAGCGTCGAATGCACTGCCATCAGTTGCCCTCGAAAACCGGCTTGCGCTTTTCGGCAAAGGCTTCGAAAGCCCGGCGAAAATCCCTGGTCGCCATGCAGATCGCCTGAGCCTGGGCTTCGCTCTCGATCATTTCGTCGAGGCCCATGGCCCATTCTTGGTTCAGCATGGTTTTCGTCATCGTATGGGCAAACCACGGGCCGTCGGCCAGTGAGTGTGCGAGTTTCAGCGCTTCGGCCTCCAGCGTGTCCGCTGCGTGAAGGGCGTTATAGAACCCCCATGCATGTCCCTCATCGGCGGTCATCGAACGGCCGGTGAAGAGAAGCTCGGCGGCGCGGCCCTGGCCGATGATACGCGGCAGGATCCCGCAGGCGCCCATATCGGCACCGGCGAGGCCGACACGGGTGAAGAGGAAGGCGGTTTTCGCTTCCGGCGTTGCAAGCCTCAAGTCGGAGGCCATGGCGAGGATCGCGCCGGCACCGGCGCAGATGCCATCGACGGCAGCGACGATCGGCTGCGGGCATTTCTTCATTGCCTTGACCAGATCGCCGGTCATGCGGGTGAAGGCCAGAAGCTCGGGCATCGGCATTTTCGTCAACGGCTCGATGATCTCGAAGACATCGCCGCCGGAAGAGAAGTTTCCGCCGGCACCCGTCAGGACGATGGCACGGATATCGGACGCGTAGGCCAGATCGCGAAAGAGGTCGCGCAGCTCGGCATAGCTTTCGAAGGTCAGTGGATTCTTGCGCTCCGGCCGGTTGAGCCGGATCGTGCCGACACGACCGTCTTCGCTGACCTGCCAGACAAAGTGTCTGGCCTGATAATCCCGAAAAGGCTTCAGGTGCCCCGCCATCGAAACCGTTGCGTCGCTCATCCCGACAAAACCTCCCCACCGGCAACCGCGATTGCCTGTCCATTGATCGATTGGGCGGCGGGCGAAGCCAGCCACAGAACCGTGTCTGCGACTTCCTCCGGCTGCACCAGCCGCCCCTGCGGATTGTGTCTGGTGAATTCCTTCAATGCATCTTCCGGCGAACGGCCGGTCTTTGCCACGATCGTCTCGATCGAACGGGCGATCAGCGGCGTATCGGTAAAGCCGGGGCAGATGGCGTTGACGGTAATTTCGGTCTTGGCCAGTTCCAGCGCCAGCGCGCGGGTCAGGCCGACGACGCCATGTTTTGCCGCGACATAGGCCGAGACATAGGCGTAACCCGTCAACCCGGCGGTCGAGGCAATGTTGATGATGCGCGCACCTGCGCCATGGGCCTTCAGGTCGGGCAACACGGCCTGGGTCACCTGGAAGACGCCGGTCAGGTCCACCGCCATTACCCGGTTCCACATTTCGAGCGAGGTTTTTTCGAACGACGCGCTCGGGCCTTCGCCGGCATTGTTGACGAGGATGGTCACCGGCCCGAATTTTTTCCGCGCAGCATCGAGACCGGTGGCGATTGCGGCGGCGTCCGTCACGTCGAAGCCGGCAACCACGCAGACGCTGTCCGTGCCGAGTTCCAATGCCAGCGCTTCGAGCGGTTCTGCCCGCCGGCCTGCCAGCGTCACCCGTGCTCCGGCCTCGACCAATGCCTTTGCGATTGCGGCGCCGATGCCGGAACCGGCGCCGGTGACGAGTGCGTGGCCATTTGAAAGCCTGCCGGATGTACTGGTCATCGCATCTCGTCCCTATCTCGCGGCAATCGTCGGGCCGACCGGCGGCGGGGCGGCAGAGGCACGGGCAAGGCCCGTCTCGTATTGCGTCTTGCCGGAGAGATACTGTTTCGGCCACGCAATGTTGGTCAGGCCGATCTTCGCCGCTTCATGCAGAACCCAGGCGGGGTCGGCGAGATGCGGGCGGGCGACGGCGCAGAGGTCGGCGCGGCCGGCGGCGATGATCGAGTTTGCTTGATCGGCTTCGGAAATTGCGCCGACGGCGATGGTCGGAATGCCGATCTCGTTGCGGATCTTGTCGGAAAACGGCGTCTGGAACAGGCGGCCATAGACCGGCTTTTCTTCCTTCGACACCTGGCCGGACGAGCAGTCGATCAGGTCTGCGCCTGCTTGCTTGAACATTTTCGCAAAGATCGCGGCGTCTTCCGGCGTGTTGCCGCCATCGGCCCAGTCATGGCAGGAGAGGCGCACCGAGATCGGCTTGTCTGCCGGCCAGACTTCGCGGATTGCGGCAAAGACTTCCAGCGGATAGCGGGCGCGGTTCTCGTGGCTGCCGCCATAGTCATCGTTGCGGATGTTGGTCAGCGGCGAAAGGAAACTCGACAGAAGATAACCGTGGGCGCAGTGCAACTCCAGCCAGTCGGCGCCGGCCTCGGCGGCATATCTTGCGGCACTTACGTGGTCAGCCTTTACCCGGTCCATGTCGCCGCGATCCATCGCCTTCGGTACCTGGCTGTTTTTCAGATAGGGCAAGGCGGAGGCGGAGATCAGCGGCCATGCGCCGGTTTCCAGCGGCTGGTCGATGCCTTCCCATGCGAGTTTCGTTGCACCTTTTCGCCCCGCGTGTCCAAGCTGGATGCCGACCTTGGCTTCCGAATTGGCATGGACGAAATCGACAAAACGCTTCCAGCTCATCGCCTGTTCGTCGTTCCAGAGGCCGAGGCAGCCGGGGGTGATGCGGGCATCGGGCGAAACGCAGGTCATTTCGGCAAAGACGAGGCCAGCGCCACCGAGCGCGCGGGAACCGAGATGGACGAGGTGGAAATCGTCGAGCAACCCGTCCTTTGCCGAATACATCGCCATCGGCGACATGACGATGCGGTTCGGCAGGTCGGTGCCACGCAGCGAATAGGGGGTGAACATCGGCGGCAGGGTGCGGCCGTTGCCCTGCACTTCGATGCCGTTTCTTTCCGCGAACCAGCGCTCATAGCCTTCGAGCCACACCGGATCGCGCAGGCGCAGGTTCTCGTGGCTGATGCGTTGCGAGCGGGTCAGCATGGAATACATGAATTGCGGCGGCTCCAGCGTCTCGGCATAACGCTCACTCACGACTTCGAACCATTCCATCGCATTGCGTGCCGCGTTCTGGATACGGGCGACATCGATGCGGCGGATATCCTCATAGGTCTTCAAAACCTGCGGGATTGCATCCTTCGAATGGCCGAGCCGGTTGAACTGGTTGGTTAGTTCGATCGCGTCGTCGATTGCAAGCTTGGTGCCGGAGCCGATGGCGAAATGGGCTGTGTGGGCAGCGTCGCCCATCAGCACGACATGGGAATTGCCGTTGAAATGGCTCCACTTGCCGCAGATCAGCCGGTTGAAATTCAGCCATGCCGAACCGCGCAGGTGCCGCGCATTGGTCATCAACTCGGCGCCTTCCAGCACTTCGGAAAAGAGCCCTTGGCAGAAGTCTATCGAGCCCTGCTGGTCCATCTGACCGAGGTTGTGCTTTTCGTAGGCCTCTTCGGTCGTTTCGACGATGAAGGTCGAGGTATTGTCGTCGAACTTGTAGATATGCGCCTGGAACCAGCCGTGATCCGTCTTGCGGAAATCGAAGGTGAAGGCATCGAAGAGCTTGTTGGTGCCGAGCCAGATATAGCGGTTCGGGCGCACGGCGAGATCCGGCTCGAAGACTTCCGGATAACGATTGCGGATCTTCGAGTTGAAGCCATCGGAGGCGATAATCAGATCGGCATCTGGGTAGTCGGTGTCACCATCGGAATCGGTTTCGAACACCAGTTCGACGCCAAGCGCCTCGCAGCGACGCTGCAGGATGTTCAGGAGCTTCTTGCGGCCGATGCCGACAAAGCCGTGGCCGGAGGTGCGCTGGCGGGTGCCCTTGAACAGAAGCTCGATATCGTCCCAGTGGTTGAAGGCATCCTCGATTTCGGCTGCACTCTCCGGATCCCAGGCACGCATCGACACCATGGTAGCGTCTGAAAAGACCACGCCCCAACCGAATGTGTCATAGGGCCGATTGCGCTCTACAACCGCAACCGAGTGCTCGGGATGAAACTTCTTCATCAACAGGGCGAAATAGAGCCCAGCCGGGCCGCCACCGATGCAGACGATGCGCATGAATATCTCCCGAAGTTCCCGTGTGTAGTTATTTTAAGTTTAAACTATATGGGCCGCGCAGAATCCGTCAAGCGATATTAAGAAGCATATGATAGGAGCGGTTGCGCAAATCAGCGGATGACACACTTAAGCCGTGATCCAGTTGCTTTTCGCACCGCGTTTTCAGATCTTATCGCTTGTCTTCGGGGCAAAGCAGACCATGGCGTCCAACAGTTCTAGCAGTTACGTCCGCGATTTTTTCCAGGCCCATCGCGGCTTGTTCGTTTCCTTCATCGTGCTTCTGGTCTTCGGTTTCACCGCTCTGGCTATTTACGAGCTGACGACAGAAGTCAGTTATGACGAGGTGATCGAGGCGCTGGTCTCGACCTCGTGGTCGTCGATCGCACTTGCTGTGTTCTTCACCGGCCTCAGCTTCGCAGCGCTGGTCGGATATGATCTCAATGCCCTGACCTATATCGGCCGCAAGCTGCCGACGGTACCAGTGGCGATGACGGCCTTCAGCGCCTATGCTGTGGGCAATACGGCAGGTTTCGGTGCGCTGAGCGGCGGTGCCATCCGGTTTCGCGGTTATTCGCGGTTAGGTCTTTCGCCGGAAGATATCGGCCGTGTCATCGCGTTTGTCACTTTCGCTTTCGGCATTGGCCTTTTGTCGGTCACGGCACTTGCCTGTCTTGTTACTGCCCCGCGGGTCGGCCAGATCATCGGTGTCAGCGATACGGCAATCCGCATCATCGCCCTGATCATCATCGTCGGCCTGAGCATACTGGTTTTCATCGGTCGTGACGGGCGCACAATCTCAATCGGAAAGGTGCATCTGAGGCTTCCCGACAGCCGCACGTCGTCGCAGCAATTTCTCGTCACTGCACTCGATATCGCTGCATCCGCGTCCGTGCTTTACGTTCTTCTGCCTCAGACCACTATCGGCTGGCCGTCTTTTCTGGCGATTTACGCGACTGCCGTAGGTGCCGGCGTTCTCAGCCACGTTCCGGCTGGGCTGGGCGTTTTCGAGACAATTATCGTTGCCGCTCTCGGCAACACCGTCGATATCGATCAGGTTCTTGGCAGCCTCGTCCTCTATCGCGTCATCTATCACGTCCTGCCCCTGCTGATCGCGACGCTTTTCGTCATCTTTCTCGAAGCGCGGCAGTTGTCGAAACATCCGGTCGCTTCCACATTGCGAAAGCTTGAGTTTCGGCTGGCGCCTCTCCTGCTTTCCGCCTTCGCGCTGATCGCTGGTGCGATGCTGGTTCTTTCGAGCGTCACGCCGACGCCGGATTCCAACCTCAATTTCCTTGGCAGCTACATGCCGCTGC
This sequence comes from Rhizobium sp. ZW T2_16, assembly GCF_044987325.1. Lineage (NCBI taxonomy): Bacteria > Pseudomonadati > Pseudomonadota > Alphaproteobacteria > Hyphomicrobiales > Rhizobiaceae > Rhizobium > Rhizobium sp. ZW T2_16. The sequence continues at coordinate 66,772 of NZ_JBJDRG010000013.1, read as the reverse complement.
CGTTGGTTGAAAGCGCGCATTTTCTCTCCAGTATTATCGGCATCTTGCTCTTCGTCAGCGCTCGCGGATTGGCGCAGAGGCTGGATGGCGCATGGTGGACAGCAGTCCTCTGCACGGCACTCGGTCTTTTGTTCTCGCTGCTCAAGGCGCTCGCACTTTTCGAAGCTGTGTTCCTGACGGTGCTCCTGGCCGGGCTTTTGCTCAGCGCCCGACAATTCAACCGCCCGGCCTCGATGCTGCGCCAGGCGCTGACGCCGCCATGGATCGTGGCTATGTTGATCCTCGTCGCTGCTGCCACCACGATCCTGTTTTTCGTCTATCGTGAGGTCGATTACAGTCGCGATCTCTGGTGGCGGTTCGAATTCTCTGCCGAGGCACCGCGAGGTCTGCGCGCTATGCTCGGCATAGCCATCGTCGCTGCGGTCGTTTCGATCTTCAGCCTGTTACGGCCTGCCGTGAAGCGATCGGACCTGTCGACCGCGGAAGAACTGACACAGGCGACAAATATCGCTATGGCCCAGGATTTCGCGGACGCCAACCTCGTTCGCATGGGTGACAAGCGGTTGATGTTTTCCGCGAGCGGCAATGCATTCATCATGTATGGCATCCAGGGCCGTTCCTGGATCGCGCTTTTTGATCCGATCGGTCCAAGTGACGAGATCGCCGAATTGGTCTGGCGTTTCGTCGAAGAGGCGAGAACCGGTGGTGGGCGTGCCGTCTTCTATCAGATTTCGCCTGATCTTCTCGCCTATTGCACAGATGCCGGTATGCGCGCCTTCCGGCTGGGCGAACTTGCCGTCGTAGATCTTGCGGGTTTCGAATTGAAGGGCAGCCGGCTATCCGGCCTCCGGCAAGCGATCAACAAGGGTGTGCGCGAAGGGCTCGAATTCGAGATGCTGCAGCCGCATGAGGTTGCCAACCAGCTCGAGGCCCTGCGTGGCGTGTCCGAGAGTTGGCTCGACGAACACAATACGCGCGAAAAGACCTTTTCGCTCGGCGCTTTCCGCGATGACTACGTGCTGTCGCAACCGGTTGGCATTCTGCGCAAGGAGGGCCGGATCGTCGCGTTTGCAACGCTTGCCGTCACCGATACCAAACAGGAAGGAACGGTAGACCTGATGCGGTTTGCACCGGATGCGCCGAAAGGATCGATGGATTTTCTGTTCGTGCGGATCATGGAGCATCTGCGCGATGCTGGCTTCAAGGAATTCAATCTCGGCATGGCGCCGCTTTCCGGCATGGCGCAGCGCGAAGCGGCACCCGCCTGGGACCGGATCGGCAGCGTCATTTTCGAACACGGCGAGCGGTTTTATAACTTCAAGGGTCTGAAGGCCTTCAAATCAAAGTTTCACCCTCGCTGGGAACCGCGCTATCTTGCCGTTTCCGGCATCGGTCCGGCTGTCGCCATGATGGATGCGACGCTTTTGATCGGTGGTGGGTTGAGAGGAGTAGTGGGTAAATGAGAATGCGTCTTGCTACACTGTTTACGCTTGGCCTGACAACGGCGCTGAGCATGGCGTTTGCGCCCCTGACGCATGCCCAGACACCAGCTCCCGCACAATCTCCCACCCTGGCAGCGCCTCAGGCACAGGCCGAAAATCCTGTGGCCGATCAGGACTACCATACCGGGCTCATTCCCTCGCCGCATATCTATCTTCCGCAGGGACAGGATTTGGCCGGCATGGTGTTCCTGATTTCCGATGCGAAAGGCTGGGGTGCTGCCGAGGAAGCGCAGGCGAAGGATCTCGTCGAGAGTGGTGCTGCCGTCGTCGGCATCGATTTCCCCTCCTACATGAAATCGCTGGCGACGGACGACGGTGACTGCATCTACATGGTTTCCGATATCGAGGATCTCTCGCAGCAGGTACAGCGGCGGGTGGCAAACCGCGAATACCGGCATCCTGTTCTGGCCGGCGTGAAAGAAGGCGGCACGCTTGCGCTCGCGATGATCGCACAGAGCCCGTTTGCAACGATCGGCGGTGCGATCGCCGTTGATCCGGGCGAGATCGTGCCTTTGAAAAAGCAGCTCTGCACACCTGCCGACAAACGCCCCACCGATACCGGGATCGTCTACGGACTGACTGACGGTCCATTGCCGGCTCCAGTGACGGTTGCTTTCACGCCGGAGGCGGATCCAGCTGGCAAGACGCATGCGCTTACCCTGAAACAGGCCCATAGCGATATCGTGGTGAAGGAAACTTCCGATGACGCAGAGGATTATCTCGGAACGTGGCTGCAGAACCAGCTATCGTCCGGGAAATCCGAAGGCGCTCTCGACCTGCCGCTTTCCGTTCTGGAAACAAAGCCGGCTATGGACACGATGGCGATCGTCTATTCCGGTGATGGCGGCTGGCGCGATCTCGACAGCGAGCTTGGGGAATATCTGCAGAGCCAAGGCGTTCCCGTCATCGGCGTCGACTCGCTGCGGTATTTCTGGGCGAAACGCACGCCACAGGAAACAGCAGACGATCTGAAGCGGATCATCGATACCTATGCCGATCAATGGGGTGTTTCGAATGTCGTGTTGATTGGATATTCGTTCGGTGCGGATGTGATTCCCGCGGCCTACAATCTTCTTCCCAAGGCCGAGAAAAAACGGGTGAAGCAGCTTTCGCTGCTGGCGCTTTCCAAGGAAGTGGATTTCGAAATTTCCGTTACCGGCTGGCTCGGTATGGCCGGAGCAGGCGATGGCGGGACGACGGTCGACGATATCGCCAAGATCAAGAGCGGCCTCGTCCAGTGCATTTACGGCACCGAAGAAGACGATGACCCGTGCCCTTCGATGAAGGCATCCGGCGTGGAAACGGTGGCGATCGATGGCGGGCATCACTTCGACGAGGATTACCAGGCGCTCGGAAAACGCATCCTGGACAGCCTGCAGAAGCGGCTTCCGAAGTGAAAACGCATCGGAGGCGAGTTGCGGTGCGGGCCGACAATTCGGCCGTTGCGCTAGCGGAGATCACGAGGATCTGACGGTTTCGTGAGTCGGCCACTTGAGTTTCGCTCAAGCCGGCGCTAAATCTTGGTCGACCAGGACCGGGCCCCTCTGGCAGTTCTTCCATGAACTGTGATGTCGGACTGGATTGTCCAATATCGGTGCCCGGTGTCGTGATGGTTTTTGGTCAGATGGAATGTGTGTCCTTGGGTTCATCGCCCGGAACACGCCCCAAAGGTCGTCAGGACATGAGGCACCCCGTCTAAATAGGTTGTCTTATGATGGAATTTTTCACGCCTGAGGCCTTGTCCGCCCTCGCGCAAGTTATCATGATCGATCTGGTTCTGGCTGGTGACAATGCGATCGTCATCGGCCTTGCTGCGGCAGGCTTGCCGAAGGAACAGCGCGCCAAGGCCATTCTGGTTGGCATCATTGCCGCTACGCTGCTGCGTATCGGTTTTGCACTGGCGACCACGCAGTTGCTGCAGATCGTCGGCCTGCTGCTCGCTGGCGGCGTTCTGCTTTTGTGGGTCTGCTGGAAAATGTGGCGCGAACTCAGAACGCCTCATCAGCATGAAGACGAAGCCAATGAGGCTCTTGCCGACAGCGATTTTAATGCCGATGGTACGGTCGCCGGTGGTGCACCCCGCAAGACCTTTGCCCAGGCCGCTTGGCAGATCGTCATTGCCGACGTCTCCATGTCGCTCGACAACGTGCTGGCTGTGGCCGGTGCGGCGCACGAGCACCCGGAAGTGCTGATCTTCGGTCTGGTTCTGTCGATCGCATTGATGGGTATTGCCGCAAGCTTCATCGCCCGCCTGCTCAACAGGCATCGCTGGATCGCCTATGTCGGTCTCGCCGTCATTCTCTACGTTGCGCTCGAAATGATCTGGCGCGGTACGAATGAGGTCCTGCCCTATATTTCGGGCTGATCACGGTCTCTTCCACGATAAAAAATCGGCGCGGTCCTCGGATCGCGCCGTTTTCTTTCTAACGTCCGTTATCGAGCTATTGGCTCGCGACCTTGCCCTTGAGCACGCGCTCGTTCACCCAGTCGGCGCTTGCCTTTATGCCGCCGAGCGGGAAGACATGGATCTCGTCGATCACGCTTTGCGGATGGGTTGCCTTGTAGTTGGCGATCTCGGTCAGGAACTCGTCAGGCTCGTAAGGAACAAGCAGCTTGCTCAGATCCATCGCGCGTCGCTGCAAAACGCTCAGTGACGGGCCGACGCCGCAGGAAATGGCGAACTTGATCAACGTCTGCAGTTTCGTCGGTCCGGCAACGCCGAGATGGATCGGCAGCGTCACGCCCGCATCGGCGATACGCTCCACCCAGCGGGTTATCGACCCGGCATCGAAGGCAAACTGGGTGACTATCGCCATCTCGGCATCGCTGTTTTCCGAATAGGCCTGCTTGAACTTCAAGGCCCGGTCGACAAGTCTTGTCGTGCCATCCTTGTCGATGTCCTTGTTGCCTTCCGGATGGCCGGCGACGTGGAGTCGCTTGAAGCCGTAACGACCAAACAGGCCGGTCTCCAGAAGCTGCAGCGAACTTTCGAGATCACCCCTGGGGACGTTGAGGCCACCGGCCAGCAGCAGCGCCTGAGTGACGCCAGCATCGTTCACATAACGGTTGATCCAGTCTTCCAGCGTCGCCTTGTCGCGGATGAGGCGGGCGGGAACATGCGGCATCACCGCGTAGCCGTCTTCGGTGAGCCGTTTTGCCGTCGCGACCATGTCCTCGATCGGCGTGCCGTCGATATGGGCGATATAGACGCGCATTCCGGCCGGCAGGAATTCGCGGAAATTGTCGATCTTGGCCGCCGTGCGCGGCATGACCTCGATCGAATAGCCGTCGAGAAGAGCGCCGAAACTTGCCCGCTCCGCCTTCTCGTCTGCTCGCCTGTTCTTGAAAAGGTTCAGAATTGCCATATCGACTGCCTTCTACATCACAAGACTGTCTGCCTGCCACTATCAATGACGTGTGCAAGACGGCATTTCTGGCACAGCTTTGTGTAGAGGAGTTTTCTCGCTGCGTCACTTTCGGTTTGATTTCGTCCGTAACGAAGGAGATCAGTTCCGTTGACAAGCTGCTCCTCACATTGGACAAAGGCGCATCCGACGGCTGCCACGGGGGGACTTGCAAATGTCTAGGCGCGCGATCTTCGGCTTTTCAGCTCTTGTGTTTTCATCTCTTGTTCTCGGCTCTCCGCTTGCTGCCCAGGAGCGGCGGATAGAGACGACGGTTGATGGCGACTATCTTGGCTTCGACCTACGGACCGTGAAGAATGTCAGCCAGGATCAGTGCGAGACTGCCTGTATCGGCGACAACCAGTGCCGTGCCTTCACGTACAATGTCAAAGCCAAGTGGTGCTTTCTCAAATCCGACCACGGCCAGCTCAATACTTTTGCCGGCGCCGTTGCGGGCAAGATCGTCGAAGTGGCTGTCCAGCCAGATATCGGTGCCCCGCCGCGGCTTTCCTTCCTGTCGGACGAGGTCTTGCAGCAGGCTCGCGAGCAGAAGGACGGGCTGACGCTCGGCGACAACCAGCAGGGTTACGGTATTGAAAACCTGAAAACCGTGGCGCAGTCCGAGCTGCTTGCCGGCCGGGTCGATACGGCGATCTATAATTACAAGGGTGCCCTGTCGCTCTTCCCCGACGACGGCGATCTGTGGATCGCGCTGGCGCGTGCAGCCGGCATCGCCAAGAACAATGGTTCGGCCGACAGCGAAGGCACGCTTGCGGCGATCAACGGTTATCTGATGTCGCGCTCGACGCAGGCCCGTGCCGATGCGCTTGCAGTGCTCGGTGCGGCACTCGCCAAACAGCAGAATTATCGTCAGGCGCTCACTGCCTACAAGCAAAGCCTTGCACTCATCAGCGCCCGCACGGTTCAGGCCGCTTATAACGATCTGCGCGAACGCCAGGGTTTTCGCGTGAGCGGCAACACCGTGGATGCCGACAGTGCCAATCCGCGCGCCTGTGTGCAGTTTTCCGAGCCTCTGGTGAAGGCTGGGGTCGATTATGCGCCCTTCGTGACGCTTGACGGGCAGGCGCCCAAGGCGATCGAGGCCAAAGACAACCAGATCTGCGTCGAAGGCCTGACCCATGGCCAGCGCTACAAGCTGTCGCTGCGCCGTGGCCTGCCGTCCTCGGTTGACGAGCCGCTGCCGGCGCAGGTGGATCTCGACCTCTACGTCAAGGACCGCTCGCCGATGGTGCGGTTTACCGGCGACAGCTTCGTGCTGCCGTCGACCGCGCGTCGCGGCATCCCGATCGTTTCGGTGAATACCGAACGCGCCAACCTGAAGCTTTACCGTATCGGCGACCGCAACATCGCGCCGCTTCTGACCAATTCGCAGTTCCTCACCCAGATGAGCGGCTATAGTGCCGACCGGATCGAGCAGGAAAACGGCGAACTCGTCTGGCAGGGTACGATCGATCTGGGGCAGGACCTCAACAAGGATGTGACGACCAGTTTCCCGGTCGACGAGGCGTTGCCGGAACGCAAGCCCGGCGTCTATGTGCTGACGGCTTCCGCCGCCAATGCCGTCAATCAGGAATGGGACAACAAGGCGACGCAGTGGTTCGTCGTCTCCGATATCGGCCTCACCACTTATGCCGGCACCGACGGCCTGCATGTGTTTGCCCGCGCGCTCGGGTCCGCCAAGCCGATCGAAGGCGTCGACCTTCAGCTTCTTGCCAAAAACAACGAAATCCTCGGCACGGCGAAGACGGATGCGGACGGCCGTGCGACATTTACGGCCGGCCTTATGCGCGGCACGGCGGCGATGGTGCCGGCAGTGCTTTCCGCGCAGAACGAGGGCAAGGACTATGTCTTCCTCGACATGACCCGCGCCGGTTTCGATCTTTCCGACCGTGGTGTCACCGGCCGCCCGGCTCCCGGCGCGATTGATCTTCTGTCCTGGACGGAACGCGGCATCTACCGCCCCGGCGAGGTGGTGCATGCGAGCGCGCTTGCCCGCAATGTCGATGCAACGGCGATCGAAAACCTGCCGCTCACCTTCGTTTTCCTGCGCCCCGATGGCGTGGAAGATCGACGGATGGTGAGGAACGGCGATATCGGCGGCTATACGCTCGATTTAGCCCTGCAGGATACGTCGATGCGCGGCATCTGGACGATGCAGGTGTTTACCGACCCCAAGGGCTCGGCGATCGGCGAGAAGACTTTTCTCGTCGACGATTTCGTGCCGGATCGCATCGAATTCGACATGACAAGCGAGGCGAAGGAGATCGTTGCCGGCGAGCCGGCCAAGGTTTCCATCGACGGGCGTTATCTCTATGGCGCGCCTGCGGCCGGCCTCGGCCTCGAAGGTGAGATCGCTCTGAAGCCGACCCGCGAAAACGCTGCCTTCCCGGGCTACCAGTTCGGCCTTGCCGACGAGGAGGAGACCGAGACAGTGCGCATCCCACTCGATGCGCTGGAGGATACGGATGAGGACGGCAAGGCCACGTTCGACGCGGATGTGGCGGAACTGCCGTCGACGACGAAACTCATCAATGCCGATATCGTCGTGCGCATGCAGGAAACCGGCGGTCGCGCGATCGAGCGCAACCTGTCGCTGCCGGTCAAGGCTGACGGAACGCGGATCGGCATCAAGCCGGAGTTTTCCGGTGACCTGCCGGAAGGTGCGGTCGGCAATTTCAATGTCATCCTAGTCAACGAAGCCGGTGCCAAGCAGCCGCTGAAGGCGCTGCCGTGGAAGCTCGTCAAGGTTGAGCGGGATTACCAGTGGTATCGTGACGGCAATTCCTGGCGTTACGAGCCGATCACCCGCACGCGTCAGGTTTCCAACGGCACCGTTGACGTGACGACCGATGGCGGCCGCGTTTCCGTTCCGGTCGAGTGGGGGCGTTATCGCCTCGAGATCGAAACCGCCGATATCGGCGGCCCGGCCTCCAGCGTCGAGTTCGATGCCGGCTGGTTCGTTACAGCGACCTCGACCGAAACGCCGGATGCGCTGGAAGTTGCGCTCGACAAGCCGAGTTACAAGGTCGGTGATACGGCCAAGCTGAAAGTCTCGTCGCGTTATGCAGGCGAGCTGATGGTGATGGCTGGTTCCGAGGAGTTGATCTCGGTCGAGACCGCGAGCATTGCGGAAAATGGCGGTGAGGTCGAAATCCCGGTGACTGCGGATTGGGGCGCAGGATCCTATGTGACCGCAACACTTTATCGCCCCGGCGAAGCGCGTGAAAGCCGCATGCCGATGCGGGCGATCGGGATTACCTGGCTGAAGGTCGATCCCGAGACCCGTGATCTGGCGATTTCCATCGACGCGCCGGAAAAGACGCTGCCGCGCCAGCCGCTCGAACTCTCGTTGCAGATCGCCGGAGCGGGTGCCAACGAAGACGCCTATGTCACGGTCGCGGCCGTCGATGTCGGTATTCTCAATCTCACCCGTTACGAACCGCCGGCGCCTGACCACTGGTATTTTGGCCAGCGTCGTTTGGGGTTGGAAATCCGCGATATCTATGGCCGGCTGATCGATGGTTCGCTCGGTGCTACCGGTCGTCTGAGGACCGGCGGCGATGGCGGCAGCATGGCGCTGCAGGCAAGCCCGCCGAAGGAAAAGCTGGTCGCCTTCTTCTCCGGTCCGGTGAAGCTGGATGGCGAAGGCAAGGCGAAAGTCTCCTTCGATATCCCGCAGTTCAACGGCACGGCGCGGGTCATGGCCGTAGCATGGTCGAAATCCGGTGTCGGGCACGGGGTGAAGGATGTCATCATCCGCGATCCGATCGTCATCACCTCCAGCCTGCCGCGCTTTCTGGCTCCGGGCGATGACAGCAATCTGCGGTTGGATATCGCAAATACCGATGGCCCTGCCGGAACCTATGACCTGACCATTGAAACCAGCGATGCGGTGGCTGTCGGCCAGAGCGCGGTGAAGCCGGTGGAACTGACTGCAGGCGGTAAAACCAGCGTCACGCTGCCGCTGGTCGGTATCGAGCCGGGAGACGGTACGGTGTCGATCAAGCTTGCCAATAGTTCTGGTCTCTCCGTCGATCAGGTGCTCCATATCCCTGTCCGCCCGGCGGCGATGCCGGTGACGGAACGGCGGCTGGTCGATCTTCGGCCCGGTGCAAGTGTTACCGTCGATGGCAATCTGCTGGCAGACAGCGTGCTGCAGGGGGCATCGGTCAGCGTCAATGTCAGTCGTTCCAACGCCTTCGATATCCCGGCGCTACTGATGAGCCTCGACCGCTATCCTTATGGCTGCGCCGAGCAGACGACGAGCCGGGCGCTGCCGCTTCTCTATCTTAGCGAAATGGCGGTGCAGAACGGGCTTGCCGATGATGCCGAGGTGAAGAAGCGCGTGCAGGATGCGATCTATCGCGTGCTGTCTTTCCAGGCCTCCGCCGGCAGTTTCGGTCTCTGGGGACCGGATGGTGCAGGCAATGATCTCTGGCTCGATGCCTATGTCAGCGATTTCCTCTCGCGTGCCCGCGAGCAGGGTTACGACGTGCCGGAACAGCCGCTGGTGCAGGCGCTGGAAAACCTGCAGAACACGCTCGCCTATACGACGAACGTGCGCGACCAGGGCAACCAGATCGCTTATGCGCTTTATGTTCTGGCCCGTAACCGCAAGGCCGCGATCAGCGATCTCCGCTATTACGCCGATACGATGCTCAATGATTTTCCGACACCGCTTGCGAAGGCACATATCGCGGCCGCACTGTCGCTTTACGGCGATGGCCAGCGGTCGCGAAGTATCTTCAACGATGCGCTGCAGATGTCGGAAAATGCGCAGGTCCATAAGGTGAGCCTTGCCCGTTCCGACTATGGGTCGTCGCTGCGTGACGGGGCTGCGGTTCTGGCGCTAGCCGCCGAAAGCCGTCCAGTACCGCCGATCGTTCCGGCGCTGGCCAATGTCGTTGCCAAGGAGTGGACGCAGAAAAAATACACCAGCACCCAGGAACAGACCTGGATGCTGCTTGCCGCCCGTGCGCTGCAGAATGGCGATGAGAGCCTTCGCCTCAACGTCAATGGCGCTGCCCATAGCGGCACGCTGATGTCGCAGATGGCGGGCGATGTTCTGCTCGATCACCCACTGACCATCCGCAATGACAGCGGCGATGCCCTGTCCGCCGCGATCACCACGGTTGCCGCACCCGCTACGCCGCTTCCGGCTGGTGGCGACGGGTTCGAGATCTCGCGGACCTATTACACGATGGAAGGCGAGGAGGCGAATGTCAGCGAGGCGAAGCAGAACGAGCGCTATGTCGTTGTCTTGAACGTCACCGAGACCAATGACTGGCCGTCGCGTATCGTCGTCACCGACCTTCTGCCGGCCGGTTTCGAGATCGACAATCCGTCGATCGTCAACAGCGCCAATCTTGCCAATTTTGACTGGATCGAAGAGGTGCAGGCGGCGCATACGGAATTCCGCAACGACCGTTTTGTGGCCGCCTTCGATCGCGCCCAGGGCGACAACCGGCAGATCAAGCTGGCTTACGTCGTGCGCGCCGTGACACCGGGCGTCTACGATCATCCGGCCGCACAGGTGGACGACATGTACCGCCCGCAGTTCTCGGGCCGGACGGCGATGGGCAAGATGGAGGTTTTGGCGGCGCAGTGAGGTGATTGGTAGAGGGAGCTAGCCTTAGCCAAACAAGCAATTGGCCAGCACTCTCTTAATTCTAGATGGGGCTGCTCTCGCCCTCTTCATTTGTGGTGGGCTTGCTTCTCACCCTGACCCTCTCCCCGCAGGCGGGGAGAGGGGACGTGGCTCGCGCACAACGTTGGAGGGAGACGGATTGGCTGCGGCACAGGTCCTTCGCCCCGTGTACGGGGCGAAGGTGGCGGCAGCCGGATGAGGGGCGGACGTTGCCGAAGGTTCGGCGCATGATTGAAAACGGACAACAGAAGAACCCGCATGAAGCGCAGGTGGAAATTCTCGGTCGGTTTCGGCGCCTGCCTCTTGTTGGCGGGAGCGGCGACCCTCGGCCTTGACTGGGCCGATCGCGCCTATCCGCCGCCACTCGAGAATGCAACGGTCACCTCGCGCGAAGTGCTGGATGCCGATGGAGACTTGCTGCGGGCATTTGCCGCGCCGCAAGGGCGCTGGCGGTTGAAGACGGATGTCGAGGATGTCGATCCACGTTTTCTCGCCATGCTGATCGGTTATGAGGATCGACGGTTTTACCAGCATGGCGGCATTGATCCGCTTGCGATCGGTCGCGCAGCATTCCAGCTTCTCACCAATGGCCGGATCGTCTCCGGTGCCTCGACGCTTTCCATGCAGGTGGCGCGGTTGATCGAGCCACGCGAGACCCGGTCGTTTTCGGCAAAGCTCCTGCAGCTCGCCCGTGCGATCCAGATCGAGCGCCGTCTGGACAAGAAGGCGATCCTCGAACTCTATCTCACGCATGCGCCCTATGGCGGCAATCTGGAGGGTGTGAGGGCAGCGAGCCTCGCGTATTTCGGTAAGGAGCCGAAGCGGCTGACGGTGGCGGAGGCGGCACTTCTCGTCGCCCTGCCGCAATCGCCGGAGATGCGCCGGCCGGATCGCCATCCGCAAGCGGCTCATGCTGCGCGCGAACGGGTGCTGACCCGTCCTGCGGTGGCGGAGGTGACGGGTGAGGGTGAGGCGGAGCGGGCTTCCCTTGATGCGGTGCCGCGGCAAAGGCTGCAATTGCCAGCCTTAGCCGCGCATCTCGCCGAAGCCGCCATCCGCAAGCAGCCGAAGGCGGAAGAATATCGCACCACGCTGAAACGCGGCATCCAGAGACAACTTGAGGAGGTGGCGCGAGAGGCTTCCGCAAAGCTAGCCCCAAAGGTTTCGCTTGCCATTGTGATGGCGGATGCAACGACCGGCGAGATCGTCGGGGAAGTGGGATCTGCGGATTATTTCGATGCGGGGCGTTCCGGCTGGATCGACATGACGCGCGTATTGCGGTCGCCGGGCTCGACGCTCAAACCGTTCATCTACGGCCTTGCCTTCGAGCAGGGGCTGGTTTCCCAGGAAACCATGATCGAGGACCGGCCGGCGGATTTCTTCGGTTACCGGCCGAAGAATTTCGACATGACCTATCAGGGCGACGTGACGATCAGGCAGGCGCTGCAATTGTCGCTCAACGTGCCGGCGGTGAGGTTGCTCGATGCGGTCGGGCCGTCGCGGCTGATGATCCGTTTTCGTCGTGCCGATGTGCGCCCGGTCCTGCCGCCGAGCGAAGCGCCGGGGCTGGCGATCGGGCTTGGCGGGGTTGGGATCACGCTGAAAGATCTGGTGCAGTCGTACTCAGCGCTTGCCAATGGCGGGCAGCCGGTGCGGGTCGGCAATGGCATCGACGAGCAACCGGCCGTGCTCGACAACGAGATGCTGCTGGACCGGCAGGCGATCTGGAATGTTACGGATATTCTCTCTGACGTGCTGCCGCCGACTGGTAGCCGGAAACTCGGCATCGCCTACAAGACCGGTACCAGCTACGGTTATCGCGATGCATGGTCTGTCGGGTATGACGGGCGTTATGTGCTTGGCGTCTGGGTCGGGCGGCCGGATAATGGCGCGGTGCCGGGCATTGCCGGTTACCAGACGGCGGCGCCGATCCTGTTCGAGGCGTTTTCGCGCTCCGGCGTGCCGTTCACGCCGCATCCCGCCGCACCGGCCGGTGCCGTGCGGCTGTCGCAGTCGGACCTTCCGATTGCCCAGCGACGGTTTGCGGTCACCGCAAGCGGGCTTATCCGCTCTTCATCCCGCGAGACTGCGCCGCAGATCGTCTATCCGCCGGAAGGGGCGAAGGTCGATCTCGGAGCGTCATCGGGCGAACTCTCGCCGCTGGTGCTGAAACTGCAGGGCGGTCGTCCGCCGTTCCGCTGGCTCGCCAACGGCAAGCCACTGGATGCTCTCTCCCGCCGACGCACCAATGAATGGCAGCCTGAAGGCGCGGGGTTTTCGACGCTGACGGTGATCGATGCAGCGGGAAAGGCTGCGACGGTGAGGGTGTTCGTCGAATAAAAAAGACCGGAGAGATTTCTCTCTCCGGTCCCCTATCTGTCGCGAGCAGTGAGTATTAAGCCGCCGAAGCAGCCTTCTTCGCCGCTATACGGGCGCGGATGGATTCCACGTCGGCCTTCGGCGTCGCCTTGAACAGGGTCTGCGTGTATTCGTGCTTCGGATTTGAAAACACCTCGTCGCGCGTGCCGTATTCGACCGCCTCGCCAAAATACATCACCATCACCTCATCTGCGATGTAGCGAACGACCGAGAGATCGTGGCTGATGAACACGTAGGTGAGGTTGAACTCGTCCTGCAGGTCGGCGAGCAGGTTCAGCACCTGAGCCTGAACCGAAAGGTCGAGTGCGGAAACCGGTTCGTCGAGCACCAGCAGTTTCGGGTTCATCATCAGCGCGCGGGCAATGGCGATACGCTGGCGCTGACCGCCGGAGAACATGTGCGGGTAGCGATTATAGTGTTCCGGGCCGAGGCCGACCTTGATCAGCATTTCGGTGGCGCGGTTGCGGCGCTCGGCAGCAGACAGATCGGTGTTGATAGCCAGCGGCTCACCCAGAACGTCGCCGATCTTCTGGCGCGGGTTGAGTGAACCGTAGGGGTTCTGGAAGATGATCTGCACCTTCTGGCGCATTTCCGACGTCAGATGGCCCGGGCGGGTGTCCATTTTCTTGCCGTCGATGATCAGCTCACCGGATGTCGGCTCGTCGATGAAGGTGATCATGCGGGCGAGCGTGGACTTCCCGCAACCGGATTCACCGACGATCGCCAGCGTCTTGCCGCGTTCCAGGCTGAAGGAAACGCCCTTCACCGCATGAAGCGTCTTCTTCGGCTTCATGAAGCCGCCCGGCAGTTCGTAGTCGCGCTTGATGTCGCGGACTTCCAGCATGGTGTCGGTGGTCTTTACGTCGCTCATACCGATGCTCCTGCGGAAGGTGCCGGTTCCGGGTTGCCGTCGAAGAAGGCGGAAACCGTGGTCAGGCGGTCACCGGTGGCGTTTTCGGGCAGGGCTGCCAGAAGCGCCTTGGTGTAATTGCTCTTCGGGTTTTCGAACAGCGAAAGCACGTCGGCTTCCTCCATCTTGCGACCCTTGTACTGCACGACGACGCGGTCGGCGGTTTCCGCCACTACGCCCATGTCATGGGTGATCATGATCAGGCCCATGCCGGTGCGTGCCTGCAGGTCCATGATCAGGTCGAGGATCTGCTTCTGGATCGTCACGTCGAGCGCCGTGGTCGGCTCGTCGGCGATCAGCAGCTTGGGATTACAGGCGATCGCGATCGCGATCATCACACGCTGGCACTGGCCGCCCGACATCTGGTGCGGGAAGGCATGCATGCGCTCTTCCGGGTTCGGCAGGCCAACCTGCTTGAACAGTTCGATGGCGCGCGCTCGGCGCTCCTTCTTTCCGAGGCCGAGATGGATGCGCAGGACTTCCTCGATCTGGAAGCCGACCGTGAAGCAGGGGTTGAGGCTGGCGATCGGCTCCTGGAAGATCATGGCGATATCCTTGCCGATCAGCTTGCGGCGCTCGGCCGGGCTGAGTTTCTGGATATCCCGGCCTTCAAAGAGCATACGGTCGGCAGTGATCTTGGCCGTCCAAGGCAGAAGTCCCATGACGGCAAGCATGGAGACCGACTTGCCGGACCCGGATTCACCGACGATGGCAAGAACTTCGGCCTTGTCGACCGAGATCGAGACGCCGTCGACGGCGCGGAACCAGCCGCTGGCGGTTTCGAATTCGACGGTGAGATTGTCGATTTGCAGAAGCGACATGATCAGGACCTCTTCAGCTTCGGATCAAGCGCATCGCGCAGGCCGTCGCCCATCAGGTTGATGGCAAGAACGGTGATGAGGATTGCGAGACCCGGGAAGGTGACGACCCACCAGGCGCGCAGAATGAATTCGCGGGCTTCGGCCAGCATCGTGCCCCATTCCGGTGTCGGCGGCTGAGCGCCCATGCCGAGGAAGCCGAGAGCGGCCGCATCGAGAATGGCGTTGGAGAAGGACAGGGTTGCCTGGACGATCAGCGGTGCGGTGCAGTTCGGCAGGATGGTGCGGAACATCAGGCGCAGCGGGCTTGCGCCGGCGATACGGGCGGCGGTGACATAGTCGCGGGTCTTTTCGGCCATCACGGCGGCGCGGGTGAGGCGCACGAAATGCGGCTGCAGCGTCACGGCAATCGCGATCATGGCGCTGTTCAGGCCCGGACCGAGAATGGTGACGAGCACCAGCGCCAGAAGCAGCGAGGGAACGGCGAGGATCATGTCCATCAGGCGCATGATGATCGTGTCCAGCCAGCCGCGGTAATAACCGGCCAGAAGACCGACGACGATGCCGGAAACCAGCGACAGTGTGGTGACGACCAGACCGACGAACAGCGAATACTGCGCGCCGTAGATCAGGCGCGAGAGGATATCGCGACCGACCGGATCGGTGCCGAGAATATAGGTGGCGGTGCCACCTTCAGCCCATACCGGCGGCTTCAAGACCGCATCACGATACTGTTCGAACGGCGAATGGGGCGCGATCACCGGTGCGAGGATCGCGACCAGCACCAAAGCCAGGAAAACGAACAGGCCGATCACGGCGCCGCGGTTTTCGGAAAAGTAGAACCAGAACTCCTTGAGCATCTGGCGTCGCATCTGGGCCGAGGATACGGGCTCCGCAGCCTTTGGTGTAAGAGTGGCGTCAGCCATGGGATTTTGCTCCTTCTTAGTGGCGGATACGCGGGTTGACGAGACCATAGAGCAGGTCGACGATCAGGTTGACCGTCATGATGATCGCGGCGATCAGCAGCAGTCCACCCTGGATGACGGCGTAGTCACGGCGGAAGACGCTATCGAGGATCCATTTGCCGATGCCCGGCCAGGAGAAGATCGTCTCGGTCAGGATCGCGCCGGCCAACATGACGCCGACCTGCAGGCCGACCGTCGTGATAACCGGGATCATGGCGTTGCGCAGCGCATGGATGCCGACGACGCGGAATGGCGACAGGCCTTTGGCGCGGGCGGTGCGCACATAGTCTTCGGACAGAACTTCCAGCATGGCCGAACGGGTCTGGCGGGCGATGACGGCGAGCGGAATGGTGGCGAGCACGATCGACGGCAGAACGAGGTGGCTGAGTGCCGAGGCAAACGCCCCCTTCTGGCCGGAAATCAGGCTGTCGATCAGCATGAAGCCGGTGACCTGCGGGAAATAGAACATCAGCGAGATGCGACCCGATACCGGGAACCACTGCAGGGTGCCCGAAAACAGGATGATCAGCAGCAGACCCCACCAGAAGATCGGCATGGAATAACCGACCAGTGCGATGCCCATCAGGCCCTGATCGAAGATCGAGCCTCGCTTGATTGCGGCAATGACACCGGCGGGAATGCCGAGCGCGATCGCTATGATGATGGCACAGAAAGACAGTTCGACCGTTGCCGGGAACAGTGTCAGGAACTGATCAAGAACCGGCTTCTTCGAGACGATCGAGGTGCCGAAGTCGCCGGTGAGTACGCCACCGAGATAATCGAAATACTGCACGATCATCGGCCGGTCCATGCCGAGCTGCGCACTGATCTGCGCGTGACGCTCCGGAGACATGACGCGCTCACCCGAAAGGAGCGCAACCGGATCACCCGGCAAGAGCCGGATGAAGGAGAAGGCGATGATGGAGACCCCGATGAAAGTCGGGATCAGGACGGCGAGGCGCCGCAGAAGGAAGCCAAACATTTTAAGCCTTTGCGGAAAGGGGGCTGGACCGACCTGGGCTTTTGTCAAGCCATGGATCGAACCATATCGGCGTCACCGCCATATTTTTAGGCATCTCATAAGAAAATGCCGCGGGAAACGCAACGCGTCCCGCGGCAAAAAGTTGTGATAGGCCAGTTTTACTCGGCGATATCGACTGCTTCAAAAGTGAAGTCGCCGAGCGGGCTCTGGGTAAAGCCGGTCACACCCTTGCGCATCGGAACGACGGCGAGCGAGTGATCGATGGTTGCCCAGGGAGCGTCCTTTTTGAAGACGGCCTGTGCCTGCTCATAAAGCTTGGTGCGCTCAGCCTGGTCGGAGGTGACCTTGGCCTTCTTCACGAGAGCGTCGAATTCCTGGTTGCACCACTGTGCGCGGTTGTTGCCGCCAACTGCATCGCAGCCGAGCAGGGTGTCGAGGAAGTTGTCCGGGTCGCCGTTGTCGCCGGTCCAGCCGAGGATTGCGGCACCGTCACGGTCTTTTGCCTTCGAACGCGACAGGTATTCAGCCCATTCGTAGGAAACGATCTCGACCTTGACGCCGATCTTGGCGAAGTCGTCCTGCATGATTTCAGCAGCGCGACGTGCGTTGAGCATGTATGGACGCGAAACCGGCATTGCCCAGATCTTCATCGAGAGATCCTTGACGCCAGCGTCTGCCAGCATCTTCTTGGCAGCGTCGAGGTCGTAGGTGTCGTCCTTGGTCTCGTTGTTGTAAGACCACATTGTCGGCGGGATCGGGTTGGTTGCAGGCGTTGCCATGCCCTGGAAGACGGCGTCAACGATGGCCTTCTTGTTGATCGCCTTGTTCAGAGCGATACGAACTTCCGGCTTGTCGAACGGAGCCTGGGTCGTGTTGTAGGCGAGGTAGGCGATGTTGAGGCCTTCCTGCTCCAGAACTTCCAGGTTCGGGTCGGACTTCATCGATTCAACGTCGGCGGCATTCGGGAACGGCATCAGGTGGCATTCGCCGGCCTTCAGCTTCTGGTAACGAACGGCAGCGTCGCTGGTGATCGCGAAGACGAGATCGTCGATCTTCGGAGCGGTGCCCCAGTAGTCGGCGTTCTTCTTGTAGCGGATGATGGCGTCCTGCTGGTAGGCGACGAAGGTGAACGGACCGGTACCGACCGGGTTCTGGTTCAACTGCTCCTTCTTGCCGTCCTTCTCGAGGCTGTCGGCATATTCCTTCGACAGGATCGAAGCGAACGGCATGGCAAGGTTGGCCAGGAACGGTGCTTCCGGACGGTTCAGCGTGACCTTGACCGTCAGGTCGTCGACTTTTTCGATCGACTTGATCAGCTTCGGGAAGCCCATGCCGTCGGCATATTCCCAGGTGCCGCCGGAAATGTACTTGTTCCAGGCGTTCTTTTCGTCAATCTGGCGACCGATCGAGAAGATGACGTCGTCTGCGTTCAATTCGCGGGTCGGGGTGAAGAAGTCCGTGGTCTGGAACTTGACGCCCTTGCGCAGCTTGAAGGTGTAGACGGTGCCGTCAGCGGAAATTTCCCAGCTCTCTGCGAGACCGGCTTCCGGCTGCGTCGTGCCCGGCTTGAATTCGAGCAGGCGGTTGAAGATCGGATGAGCCGAGGCGTCGAAGGTCGTGCCGGCGGTATAGAGGCCCGGATCGAAGCCTTCTGGCGAACCTTCGGAGCAATAAACGAAGGTCTTCGCGCTGGCGGCGCCGGCAAAGAATGTTGCGGACAGAAGCGCTGCCGCTGCGAGAGTAAGTACACGTTTCATTGATAGTCTCCCTACCTGTGCCGGCTTTGCCAGCACGGTTGATTTCCCTGATTTACGATGCGTTTTGCCGCATCTTTTGACCAAGTCCTGTGTTGTTCACCTCCTGACCGGCAAGCCCAACTCTATGCCGGTCGAAATATATTTCCCCATCTCGGGTGAAACTGCAGGATCATGCGGGTCGTCCTACATATCGGCTGCCTCAAGGAATAGATTTTCAATCGAGGCGACAAATGCAGAACGTCATGCTTGGTCTTTGCTCATTCACTCCATATTTGTTTTGCGGTGAAGCAATGCTCGCTCAGCGTGTCTGCTTCCCGTGGCGCGCGAGAATAGCGATTATCACTCGGTTGTCGAGACGGTAAGATTCGGGATTTGATCACAACTGCGGTGACGCTGCCTAATCGATGCGCATAGCCTTAATTCTTTGCATTATGCGTTGCGCTTGGCCCGGAAAGGGATAGGTATGCGGTTATTGCATTCCATACCCAAAACTCATCTTAGCTAGAAATCAAGGCGGCTGTTTCATGACCGATGGCAACTCGAACCTCCCTCTCGTCTGGGATCTCGTGGATCGTAAAACGGAGGTGTTCGCGGAACTGGCCAACCAAGTCTGGGAGACGCCCGAGACCTGCTACATGGAGACGGAGTCTGCTGCTGCCCATCGCGAGATGCTGGAGGCGCAGGGTTTTCGGATTACCGATGCGGTTGCCAATATCCCGACCGCTGTGATGGGCGAGGCCGGCAGCGGTGGCCCGGTCATTGCATTTCTCGGCGAATATGATGCGCTGGCCGGTCTCAGCCAGAAGGCGGACACCGTAGAGCACGATCCGCTGGTTGCCGGTGCAAACGGTCACGGCTGCGGGCACAACCTGCTCGGTTCCGCTTCCCTCCTGGCTGCGACCGCGCTCAAGGATTGGCTTGAAAAGACGGGCACGCCCGGCCGGGTCCGTTATTACGGCTGCCCGGCGGAAGAGGGTGGTGCCGCCAAGGCCTTCATGGTGCGTGACGGCGCCTTTTCCGATGTCGATATCGCCATCAGTTGGCATCCGAGCAACTTTGCCGGGGTGCAGCGTGAGACGTCGCTTGCCAATTGCCGCATCGATTTCACCTTTACCGGCCGTGCCGCCCATGCCGCCGCCGTGCCGGAACTGGGTCGTAGCGCGCTCGATGCCGTCGAACTGATGAGCGTCGGTGTCAATTATATGCGCGAGCACATGCCGTCCGAATGCCGTATTCATTATGCGGTGCTGGACACCGGCGGCATTTCTCCGAACGTCGTTCAGGCGCATGCCAAGGTTCGTTATGTCGTGCGCGCGCCGGATCTCGCCGGTCTCTTCGCGCTTATCGAGAGGGTAAAGAAGGTGGCCGAGGGCGCGGCGCTGATGACCGAGACGAAGATGGAATCCGTCACGCTTGCCGGCGTTTCCAACCTCGTGGTGAACACGCCGCTGATGGATACGATGCAGGATATCTGGGAGAGCATGGGGCCGCCGGCCTTCGATGCTGCGGATATCGAATTTGCGGAAAAGATCCGCGCCACACTGACACCCGAGGATGTTGCGGCCAGCTGGGCGCAGGAGCGCCTCGAACAGCGGGATATCCCGCTTGCCGACTTCGTTCTGCCGCCTCACAACGAAGTTCGCCAGATGGGCGGATCGACTGATGTGGGCGATGTCAGTTGGGTCGTGCCGACTGTTCAGGCCTATGGTGCGACGCTCGCCATAGGCACGCAGCTTCATACCTGGCAGGTGGTTGCGCAGGGCAAGAGCGCGCTCGCCCACAAGGGTATGGCTTCGGTCGCGAAAGTGATGGCGGCCACGGGTCTTGCGGCGATGACCAGCGAACAGCTGCGCGAGGCTGCCTGGGCAGATCTGAAGCGCCGGCACAAGGGGCAGGATTACAAGAGCCCGATCCCTGCTCAAGCAGAGCCGCCGATCGCGGCCATGTCTGTACGCTAGGATGTCGGTTCGCTGATCAGGCCTATGAAAATTGCTCATGAGCCCGTCAATTATTTTAAACGACGGGCTCTGCTAAATCGTGTTTGAGGGCTGGAAATCCGCTGGATTCCTCTTATGAATTTCCTATTCGCGTTCGTGCAAGAGGAGAACAGCCCGTGACGATCCAGCCCAATTCCATCGAGGCCCGCGACAAGGCCTATCATCTGCATTCGTACACGAACGCACGGGCGCTGGAGCGCGATGGCGCGCTGGTGATCGAGCGCGGCGAAGGCATCCATGTCTACGACAATGCCGGCAAGCAGTATATCGAGGGCATGGCGGGGCTTTGGAGCGTCGGCGTCGGCTTCGGCGAAAGTCGGTTGGTGGAAGCCGCTGCCAAGCAGATGGCGAAGCTGCCTTATTACCACACATTCACCGCGCGCACCCACAGCCCCTCCGTCGAGCTTGCCGAAAAGCTCATCGAGATCGCGCCGGTGCCGATGTCAAAGGCTTATTTCACCAATTCGGGTTCGGAAGCCAATGATACGGCGATGAAGATCGTCTGGTACCGGTCGAACGCGCTCGGCAAGCCGGACAAGAAGAAGATCATTTCCCGCACCAAGGGCTATCACGGCGTCACCATCGCGTCCGCCAGCCTGACCGGCCTGCCCAACAATCACCGCTCATTCGACTTGCCGATTGCCCGCGTACTGCACACGAGCTGCCCGCATTACCGCGCCTTCAAGACCGAGGGCGAGACCGAGGCGCAGTTCGTCGAGCGCTGCGCAAAAGATCTGGAAGACCTGATCCTGAAGCAAGGTCCCGATACGGTTGCCGCCTTTATCGGCGAGCCGGTCATGGGTGCGGGCGGCGTCATCGTGCCGCCGGCCGGTTACTGGGAAGCGATCCAGAAGGTTCTGAAGAAATATGATGTGCTTTTCATCGCCGACGAAGTTATCTGCGGTTTCGGCCGCACGGGCGAGATGTTCGGCGCCACGACCTATGCGCTGCAGCCCGACATGATGACGCTGTCGAAGCAGATCTCGTCTTCCTATCAGCCGATCTCGGCGCTTCTGATCAACGAAAATGTCTACCAGCCACTGGCGGATGAATCGGCGAAGATCGGTACGTTCGGCCATGGCGTCACTGCTGCCGGCCATCCGGTCGCTGCTGCCGTCGCTCTGGAAAATATCAGGATCATCGAGGAGCGTGATCTTGTCGGCAATGTCAGGTCGCTCAGCCCGAAATTCCTGGCGCGGCTGAAGTCGATCGCTGATCATCCGCTGGTCATAGAATACCGCGGGGTGGGCTTGATCGGCGCCTTCGAACTTGTGCCGCGCGAAGGCTTTGCCGCCGGGCAGCTCGGGCCTAAGCTGTTCGGATATCTGATGGAGGAGGGCGTCATCAGCCGCGCGATCGGCGATTCGATTGCGTTTTGCCCGCCGATGATCATTACCGACGAGCAGGTCGATGACATGTTCGACAAGGTCGAGCGCGGGCTTGAAAAATTCGCCAAGGAGCTGACGGCGTAAACCGCTGATTTCTCCAATTGTCTAGCCGCATTGCCTAGTATCATGGCGTCCCTATATTGGACGCCATGATCTTGCTTATCGACGCCTATTGGCCGCACATCCTGTTCATTGTCTCGGTGGTGGCCGGCGCGTCTGCGGCCTTTCACGCGACAATGACGAAGGAAGAGGTCCGCTCCGCGGTCGGGTGGGTCGGCGTCATCCTTCTGTCGCCCATCGTCGGCGCGGCGTTTTATCTGATCGCCGGCGTCAATCGTATCCGCCGTAATGTCATCGGTGATCGGCGCTCGCTGCTGCAGGGAGCGGAGCGTTTCGATTTCGCCTCCTATGATGCGACCGATGATCAGGTGATCGAGGACTTCGGCCACCGGTTTCGGGGGATGAAGACGCTTGGCGACCGTGTCACCCGGCACCACCTGACGACCGGCAATACGATTTCCGCCTTCGACAATGGCGATGCAGCCTATGGCGCAATGCTCGAAGAGATCGCGCTCGCGAGCCGTTCCATTCTGCTCGAAACCTATATTTTCGACCGGGACCGGATTGGCGCGCGGTTTATCGAGGCGCTGAGTGCGGCGGCTCGGCGTGGTGTCGAGGTCCGGGTGCTGATTGATGCCGTCGGTGCACGTTATTCCGTGCCGAGTGTGCTCGGCATGCTGCGTGAGGGCGGCGTCACCGTCGATGTGTTCAACGGCAATGTCATCACCGGCCTGCGGCTGCCCTATGCGAACCTGCGGACCCACCGCAAGATCATGGTCATCGACGGCGAAATAGCCTTTACCGGCGGCATGAACATCCGTGAGGGATTTTCCTGCGAATTCAGCGGCGATAAATGTGCCGCTGACACGCATTTCCGCGTGACCGGACCGGTTGTGGCCGATCTTTTGGCGATCTCGGCTGCCGACTGGGAGTTTTCCACCGACGAAAAGCTGGAGGGTGAAGCCTGGAAGGTTCCGACACCTGGCATGCGGCCCGGTTCGCCCACCATAATGCGAGCCGTCTCTTCCGGTCCGGATCGCAGCGTCGAGACGAACCAGAAGATGCTGATGGGCGCTTTTTCCATCGCCCGGTCCTCGATCAAGATCGTCTCACCTTATTTCCTGCCCGACCGGGAGCTGATCACTGCGCTGATCACGGCGGCCCGGCGCGGCGTGGTGGTCGATATCGTCGTACCGAGCGCCAACAACCTGAAACTAGTCGATCTCGCCATGACGGCTCAGTTCGACCAGATGCTGAAAAACTATTGCCGCATCTGGCGGGCGGCAGGACCGTTCAACCACTCCAAGCTGATGGCTATCGACGGCTGCTGGGCCTATGTCGGTTCTTCGAATATCGACCCCCGCTCGCTGAGGTTGAATTTCGAGGTCGATCTTGAAGTTTTCGATCGTGGATTTGCGCAAGCGCTGGAACGAAGGGTCGACCTGGCTATTTCCTCTGCGGAAGAGGTGACGCTGCATGGTCTTCGTTCACGACCATTTGCAAAACGCCTGCTTGAACGGGTGCTCTGGTTGGGTTCACCCTATCTGTGATCTGTACCGGTCGGCGCGGCCCGCGTCGGTCATGCTTTGAAGAATGACGGTGATGCACGAGAAACGTACAACCTTGCCGGCCAGCATCATTGCGTCGATCCGCGCCCGAAAGGCGCGCGGGATTGGCATCCATTCACAGCATGATCCTTCAACCGGCCTGCTTGTCGCATCCTACAATGTGCACAAATGCGTCGGGGTCGATGGCAAATTCGATCCTGGCCGGATCGCCCAGGTAATCCGCGAAATCGGTGCCGATATCATCGCGCTGCAGGAGGCGGATACACGCTTCGGTGAGCGCCGTGGGCTTCTCGATCTCGCATGGATGGAGAGGGAAACGGGGCTTTACCCGGTTCCGGTCTCTGGCGTCGCGCGCGCGCATGGTTGGCATGGCAATGTCGTGTTTTTCCGCGAGGGGGTGGTGCGTGATGTGCACCAGGTGAAGCTGCCGGGACTGGAGCCGCGCGGGGCGCTGATGGCGGAACTCGACCTTGCAGGTGGAAATACATTTCGGGTGATTGCCGCGCATCTTGGCCTGCTCAATCGGTCCCGCCAACAGCAGGCGCGGATGATCCTCGATATCCTGCGCGCACGCGAAGAATATCCGACCGTTCTAATGGGGGACCTCAACGAATGGCGGCTGGGCGATCGTTCCTCGCTCAACACGCTGGCGACGGTTTTCGGCCTGCCATCGGCGGTGCCAAGTTTCCCGTCACGACTGCCGGTGCTGGCGCTCGACCGCATCATGGCGAACCGCCCCGAGTTGATCGATCGTGTCGAAACGCATGACACGCCGCTTTCTCGGCGGGCATCGGATCATTTGCCGATCAAGGCTGTGGTGAAGATCGGTGCCCGGCTTACTCGTTGAAACTGGCCGGCTGAATTGACTTGGTGACAATCTTCCCGGCTTGCGTCGCTTTACCTCGAGCCGGGGCGATAATAGGCTTTTGTCATTCACGCGCCGCTGCCTTTTCCGAGCAAGGATTTCCATGACCGATATTGCCATGATCGAAGCCGCCCGAGCCCGTCTCGACGGCCATGTCCGCCGCACGCCGCTGCTTTCCTCTCCCTTCCTCGACGAGATCGCCGGACGGCGGATTTTCGTCAAACCCGAATGCCTGCAGCATACGGGATCGTTCAAATTCCGCGGTGCATGGTCGGCGATTTCGGGGCTGGCGCCGGAGGTTCGTGCAAAAGGCGTGATCGCGTTTTCTTCCGGCAATCACGCGCAGGGCGTGGCGCTTGCCGCGAAGCTGCACGGCATTCCGGCAGTCATCATCATGCCGGCCGATGCGCCGCGCATCAAGATCGAGAACACCCGTGCCTATGGCGCCGAAGTCGTGCTCTACGATCGCGCGACGGAGGATCGCGATGCGATCGGTGCGCGGCTCTCGGCCGAGCGCAACCTCACGCTGGTCAAACCGTTCGATGAACCGCTGGTGATCGCCGGTCAGGGGACGGCGGGTCTCGAAATCGCCGAACAGGCAGAGGAACTGGGTATCGAAAAGGCCGGCGTTCTCGTCCCGACCGGTGGCGGCGGCTTCATTTCCGGCGTTTCGCTGGCGCTCGCCGCCAAGGCGCCGGGCTTCACTGTCCACCCTTGCGAGCCGGAAGGGTTCGATGATGTCACGCGTTCGCTGGCATCCGGCACGATCGAAAAAAACGCGAGGCAGTCCGGTTCGCTCTGCGATGCGATCATCACGCCGCAGCCGGGAAACATCACCTTTCCGATCATGTCGAAGCTTTGCGGCGCCGGGCTCGTCGTCACCGAGGACGAGGCTTTGAAAGCCATGGCGCTTGCCTTCAGCCGGTTGAAGATCGTCGTCGAACCGGGCGGCGCTGTGGCGCTTGCGGCAGCGCTTTTCCACGGCGAGACGCTCGGCGACACCGTGATTGCGGTCTGCTCGGGCGGCAATGTCGATAGCGACATTTTCCGCATGGCGCTCGAACGAAATCCGGATTGAGGCGACAAAAAGGCGCTCGTCGGAACCGGAGGCATAATAAACCGTTAACGTCGCATTACAGGCATTAACGGAAAAGGATTTTCCAATCCGCCGCTTTTGCTTGGAACTTTATCTCTACCAAGTTGATAGGGATAAGGTAGCATCAGTCATCACCCGGAGAATGGTGGCTTTAAGAAAAGCTGGAGGAAGATCATGCGACACTCGACTGTTCAGACACGATCGCTTTCCCATCGCCACTCGCTGTTCGACAGCTGGCAATCTGCCACGCATCTGGCAATCGCCGTTGCGGCTTTTGTCTTCGTCGGTGCCGTGACGCTCGGTATTTTCTGAGCCTTAAATGCGGTAATGCCGCGTTCTGTCATGCTCGGGCTTGTCCCGAGCATCTGCTACGTTGAATTGGTGGAAACGTGATTAGATCCTCGCGACAAACCCGAGGATGACGAGCGGGAGAGATCGTCGATAACGTCTCCTCCCGTAAAGAAATCCTATTTCGACGCCAGATAAGTCTCGGCAAGCTCAACCCAGAGATTGACGCCGATCGGTAGTGCATCGTCGTTGAAGTTGAAGCGCGGATGATGCAGCGAAGGGTCGTTGTCGGTCTTCGCGGTGCCGAGGAAAAAGTAGCTGCCGGGACGCTCAGCCAGCATATAGGCAAAGTCCTCGGCGCCCATCATCGGGCGTTCGATCTCGGCGACATTCTCTGCTCCGACGACCTTTTTTGCCAGGTCGCGAACGAAATCGGTTTCCGCTGTGTGATTGATAGTCGCTTCGTACCCCCGCTCGTAATGGACCGTGGCGGTCATGCCATAGCTTGCGGCCTGGCCTTCGGCGATGGCGCGGATGCGCTCTTCCAGCTTGTTGCGCACACCCGGATCGAAGGAGCGGATGGTGATGACCATTTCCGAGCGTTCGGGAATGACATTGCTGGCGATGCCAGCGTTGAATGCGCCGACCGTGACGACAGCCGGATCGAGCGGATGGATGTTGCGCGAGACGATCGTCTGCAGCGCCATGATGATGCTGGCGCCAGCAACGATCGGATCGGATGCCGCCTGCGGTTCGGCGCCGTGACCGCCATGGCCGTTGACGATGATGCGGGCTTCATCGACCGCCGCCATCAGTGGGCCGTCCTTGACGAAGACCTTGCCGAAGGGCATGGCCGGATCATTGTGCATGCCGAAGACGGCGTCGCAGGGGAATTTATCGAACAGGCCTTCGTCAATCATGATCCTGGCGCCACCAAAGTTTTCCTCCGCCGGCTGGAAGATCAGATGGATCGTGCCGTCGAAATTCTTTCGCTCGGCAAGGATTTTTGCCGCTCCCAACAGCATGGCGGTGTGTCCGTCGTGGCCGCAGGCATGCATCACACCCTTGTTCTTGCTGGCATATTCGAGGCCGGTCTCTTCGGTGATCGGCAGGGCGTCGATATCGGCGCGAATGCCGACGGAACGCGAACTGTCGCCGTTTTTAAGCGTTGCGACGATGCCGGTCTTCGCCAGCCCGCGCGTGACCTCGTAGCCGTACTCCTCAAGCTTCCCGGCAATGAAATCCGAGGTCTTGAATTCTGAAAGGCCGATTTCCGGATTTTCATGCAGATGCCGGCGGATGGCGATCACGTCGGTCATGTCGTTTGAAAATCGCAGCGTCATCTGTCAGGCCTTTCTGGCTTTCGCAAAGAGAAGGCGCGGGTATAGACCATTGGCCGCTATGCGCCAATCGAGTGGCTCAAGCTTTAAAGTTTTCTTCCTGAATCAATCGTTTGAATCCGTTCAGCCTTTATTCAGGCTGCCAAGGTTAATTGGATAGATTGTGTCAATCCGAGCTGTGGCTGGCGATAATTGGTGTCTTTGATTTGCAATATTCAAGCCGGCCTCTATCTCCCTTCGCGCGGATTGCACCGGAACTTGGCGCCATTTCCCAGATGGCGACGTGATCTTCCGGCGTAGGCCCAAGAAATTTGGCCGATAAACCCCGATCTTTCATTCAGAAGCGTGTCCATGTCCCTTGATACTCCGAAGCCCGGCTCCTCGCGCGAAACAGACGTCAAGCAGATCGATCACAATGATTCGATCCGTGCGAGCTATCTGACGATAGACGACCTGAGAGACTGCGGCGTAAGGCTCGGCCGCGGCGAGGGGGAAGATCTTCCCGGCCTCATGTCCTTCGAGTTCTTCCAGCAGCATTCCGACAACGAGAAGGAAATCCTTCGCGTCTATCGCGCTGCGGCTCTCGACGTGGACGCCGGTGCCTCGATCACGCCGGCGGCCGAATGGCTGCTCGACAACTATTACATCGTCGAAGAGGCGATCCAGGAAGTCCGCCGCGATTTTCCTAAAAAGTTCTTCAAGCAACTGCCGACCCGCGTCGTCCAGGGACAGAAGATGCCGCGCGTTCTGGCGCTCGCATGGCTTTACGTGGCGCATACCCATTCGGGCGTGAACCGCGAGACGCTGGCCGCCATGGTCGAGGGTTTCCAGGAAAACGAACCGCTCGAAATCGGCGAACTTTGGGCGCTGCCGTCCTTCATCCGCTTCGTGCTGATCGAGAACCTGCGCCGTATCGCCACCCGCGTCGACCGTTCGCGCAACATGCGCAAGCGCGCCAATGACGTGGCCGACGAGATCATCCGCCTGAACGACGAGACCGAAAGCGCCAAGGTGCTGGCCGGTGTTGCGGATCTGGTGCGCGACAACACGTTTGCAGCTCAGTTCCTCTATAGAATGCGCAATGCCTCTCAGTCGACGACGTTCGCCACGCAGTGGATTGAACAGCGCCTTGCCGAGGTCGGCACGGATGTCGAGACCGTCACGCAGTCGGAGCAGAGCCGTCTGTCTTCCGGCAATGTGACGATGGGCAATATCATCAAGAGCCTGCGTCTCATCATCGATACGGAATGGAGCGTCTGGTTCGAGGACGTCTCGCAGATCGACAAGCTGTTTCGCGAGCATACCGATTACGAAGCGCTCGATTTCGGTTCGCGCAACGCCTATCGCAACCGCATCGAAAAGCTCGCGCGCCTTTCCAAGCGCAGCGAAGCCGAAGTCACCCAGGCCGCTATCAAGCTTTCGCAGGAAGCGGCCGAAAAAGACCCGGATGTACGCGAGACCAATGTAGGCGCATTCATCGTCGGCCGTCACCGCAAGGAACTGGAGGCAGCCGTCAATTATCACCCGCCGATCCTGCAGCGGGCCGTGCGCGCCTATCGCAAGCTGAACTGGCTCGCGATTGCCGCTCCGGTGATCCTGCTGACCGTGCTTGCCCTGGCGATCACAGGCCATTTCCTGGTTCAGGCCGCGATCCCGCTGATCGTCGTTTTCTTCCTGCTCCTGATGTTTGCGCTTCCTGCTTCGGAAGGCGCGACCGGCCTGTTCAACACGGTCGTCACCTATTTCGTTAAACCGGCGCGGCTTGTCGGTTACGAATTCAAGGAAGGCATTCCGGAAGAGGCAAAGACGCTCGTCGTCGTGCCGTGCCTGATTACCGACCGCGATACGGTCGATGAACTGGTGCGCAATCTCGAGGTTCATTATCTCGCCAACCCGCAGGGCGAGATCTATTTCTCGCTGCTGTCCGACTGGCGCGACAGCAAGGTTGAGCAGACCGAAGCCGATCTAGAAATCCTCGATTATGCCAAGCGCGAAATCGTGGCGCTCAACGCGCGTTACAAGGACGAGGTGGCAAGCGACCGGTTCTTCCTTCTCCATCGTCGTCGCCTGTTCAATCCGAACGAAGGCGTATGGATGGGCTGGGAGCGCAAGCGCGGAAAGCTGCATGAGCTGAACCTGCTTCTGCGCGGCGACCGCGATACGACCTATCTCCAGGGCGCCAACACGGTTCCGGCAAACATCCAGTATGTGATGACGCTCGATGCCGATACCCGCCTCATCCGCGATGCGGCGACCAAGCTCGTCGGCAAGATGCACCACCCCATCAACCGCCCGGTTCTCGATCCTGAAACCAACCAGGTGGTCAAGGGCTACGGCCTGATGCAGCCGCGCGTCACGCCGTCGCTGACGACCGGCACGGAAGCCTCGGTCTTCCAGCGCGTCTTCTCGGTCGGCCGCGGTCTCGACCCTTACGTCTTCGCCGTCTCCGACGTCTATCAGGACCTGACCGCTGAAGGTTCGTTCACCGGCAAGGGCCTCTATCACGTCGATGCCTTCGAGGCATCGCTGAAGGGCCGTATCGAAGAAAACGCGGTTCTCTCCCACGACCTTCTCGAAGGGTCTTTCGCGCGTTGCGCTCTTGTCACCGATGTCGAGCTGGTCGAGGATTTCCCGACCCGTTACGAAGTCGAAGTTTCGCGCCAGCATCGCTGGGCACGCGGCGACTGGCAGCTCATCCCTTACATCATCGACGCCAAGCGTGGTGTGACCGCGCTCGGTCGTTGGAAGATGCTCGATAACCTGCGCCGGTCGCTCACTCCGATCGCATGGTTCTTCGCCTCCGTGCTCGGCTGGTATTGCATGGACCCGCTTGGCGCGCTGATCTGGCAGATTTTGCTGATCTTCTCGCTGTTCGTCGCTCCGACGATCTCGCTTCTGACCAATCTTTTGCCGCGTTCGAGCGACAACGTCGCCAAGGCGCATTTCTATTCTGTCTGGTCCGACGTCCGCTCGACCAATGCTCAGGTGGCGCTCCGGATCGTCTTCATTGCCGATTCTGCCTGCATCATGACGGACGCGATCGGCCGTTCGCTCTATCGCCTGTTCGTTTCCCGCAAGCTGATGCTGGAATGGAAGACGGCTGCGTCTATCCAGTCGAATGCGCAGGGCAGCCCGACCGATTATTACCGGTCGATGTGGCATGCGCCGGCAATTGCCGTGCTCAGCATCATTCTTGCCGCCATCCCGGGCGACAATGCCTTCCTCGTCGGCATTCCGTTTGCAATCCTGTGGATCTTCTCGCCGCTCGTTGCCTGGTATGTCAGCCAGTCGGCCGAGACGGAAGACAAGCTGTTCGTGCCGGAAAACGTGTCGGTCGAGCTGCGCAAGATCGCGCGCCGCACCTGGCGTTATTTCGAAATGTTCGTGACGCCGGAACACAGCTATCTGCCGCCGGACAACTATCAGGAAAAGCCGAATCCGTCGGTCGCCAAGCGCACCTCGCCGACCAATATCGGCGTCTATCTCCTGTCGACCATTTCGGCGCGTCACTTCGGCTGGATCAGCTTTGCCGAGACGATCGAACGGCTTGAGCAGACGCTTGCGACCGTCGAAAAGGCCGACAAGTTCCGCGGCCACATGTATAACTGGTATCATATCGACACGATGAAGCCGCTGATGCCGCGCTACGTGTCGTCGGTCGACAGCGGTAACTTCGCCGGTCACCTGATTGCGATTTCGTCTGCCTGCCGCATCTGGGCAGAAGCGCCGTCGGCGCATCTGCAGGGCAATCTCGATGGTCTGGGTGATGTCGCCGGCATTCTCGGTGAAACGCTGAAGGCGCTTCCCGACGATCGCAAGACCGTGCGTCCGCTGCGTCGCCGTCTCGAAGAGCGGATCAACGGCTTTGCCAATGCGCTTGCCGCCGTCAAGCGCGAGCACGAGTTCGCCTCGATCCGCATCATCAACCTGTCGGTGCTGGCGCGCGAGATCCAGAAGCTTTCGCACAATCTCGACCACGAAGTTCGCTCCAGCCAGAGCGAGGAAGTGACCAAGTGGGCCGCCTCGCTGGTAACCGCCTGCGAAGCGCATATTGCCGACAGTACCTTCGATAACGCCAATGTCGAAGAGCTGCGCGATCGCCTCGCGTCGCTTAGTGTCCGTGCCCGCAAGATCGCCTTTGCGATGGACTTCAAGTTCCTGTTCCGCAAGGATCGTCGTCTTCTGTCGATCGGTTACCGGGTCGAGAGCAACGAAGTCGACGAAGCCTGCTATGACCTGCTCGCGTCCGAGGCTCGCCTCACCAGCCTGTTCGGCATCGCCAAGGGCGACCTGCCGAACGAGCACTGGTACAAGCTCGGCCGCCATGTCGTGCCGATCGGTGCGCGCGGTGCGCTGGTGTCCTGGTCGGGTTCGATGTTCGAATACCTGATGCCGCCGCTCGTCATGCAGGAGCGTCAGGGCGGTATCCTCAACCAGACCAACAACCTGATCGTCAAGGAACAGATGAACCATGGCCGCCGCCTCGGCACGCCGTGGGGCATTTCGGAA
This sequence comes from Rhizobium sp. ZW T2_16, assembly GCF_044987325.1. Taxonomy (NCBI): domain Bacteria; kingdom Pseudomonadati; phylum Pseudomonadota; class Alphaproteobacteria; order Hyphomicrobiales; family Rhizobiaceae; genus Rhizobium; species Rhizobium sp. ZW T2_16. The sequence goes on along the minus strand of NZ_JBJDRG010000013.1, from coordinate 35,276 downwards.
GCCGCGTTCAACGCGCTCGACCATCAGATGCACTACCAGTACACCAATTTCGGTGTGCCGACGCTGGGTCTGAAGCGTGGTCTCGGCCAGAACGCCGTCATCGCGCCTTACGCGTCGATCCTTGCCAGCCAGTACGACCCGACGGCAGCGGTCGAAAACCTTGCCGAACTGCGCGAACTCGGTGCGCTCGGCATTTACGGTTTCCACGATGCGGTCGACTTCACACCGACCCGTGTGCCGGAAGGCAAGCGCTGCGCTGTCGTCTACAACTACTATGCCCACCACCATGGCATGTCGATTGCTGCTGTTGCCAACGTCGTCATGAACGGCTTGCTGCGCGAGCTCTTCCACGCCGATCCGGTGATCGAGGCGGCCGAACTGCTGCTGCAGGAAAAGGCGCCGCGCGACATTCCGGTGATGAGCGCCAAGCACGAGGAAAAGCCGGGTACCGGCGGCGGCGAGTTGCTTCGTCCGGAAATTCGCACGATCACCAGCCCGGCCACCAAGGACCGCGAACTGGTGCTGCTCTCCAACGGTCATTACTCGCTAATGATGACGGCGACCGGTTCGGGTTACTCCCGCTGGAACGGCCTCTCCGTTTCGCGCTGGAGACCAGATCCGACGGAAGATCGCTGGGGTCAGTTCATCTTCCTACGCGATACGGCGACCAATGACTGGTGGTCGACCACGACCGAACCGCGTCGTGCGGAAGGCGAGCAGTCGAAGGCTGTGTTCGGCGACGAAAAGGCCGAGTTCCACAAGACGGTCGGCGACCTGACCAGCACGGTCGAGGTCATCGTCGGCACCGAGCACGATGCCGAAGGCCGTCGCGTGACGCTGCTCAATATGGGCACCGAAGACCGTTTCATCGAAGTCACCTCCTATATGGAGCCGGTGATTGCGGGTGATGACGGCGATAACGGCCACCCGGTCTTCTCGCGCATGTTTATCAATACCGAAATCGGCAAGCGCGGCGACGTGATCCGCGCATGGCGCAACAAGCGCGATCACAGCGAACCGGACATGCTGGTTGCGCATCTCGCCGCCGACCACGCCGGAACGGACCGCCCGACCGAATACGAAACCGACCGCCGCAAATTCCTCGGCCGTGGCCGCACGCTGTCGGAGGCTGCTGCCTTCGATCCGGGCGCGTCGCTGTCGAATACCGACGGCTTCACGCTCGATCCGATCCTATCGCTGCGCCGCAGCGTGCGGGTTCCGGCCGGCAAGAAGGTCAGCGTCGTCTTCTGGACGATCGCAGCACCGAAACGCGAAGATCTCGACAAGGCGATTGAACATTATCGCCACGCCGAAAGCTTCCAGAGCGAACTGACCCAGGCCTGGACGCGTACGCAGATGCAGATGCGCCATCTCGGCGTCACCTCGCAGGATGCGGCCGTCTTCCAGCATCTGGCCCGTTATCTCGTCTATCCCGACATGCAGCTTCGCGCCGACCAGCAGACGCTGCAGGCAGGCATGCAGAAGCAGTCGGGCCTCTGGCCGTCCTCGGTTTCGGGCGACCTTCCGATATTCACGCTGCGGATCAATGACGAGGCGGACATGCCGGTCGCCAAGGAAGCCATCCTGGCGCAGCAATATCTGCGTTCGCGCGGCGTAGTCTCCGATCTCGTGATCTTCAACGAGCGCGGGGCCGACGATGCACAGGACATGCAGCAGTCGATCGAGCAGATGGCGACCCGCATGGGCCAGGAAGGCGGACGCACGCATGTGTTCACGCTGCGCCGCGATCTTCTGGAAGGCGCGGGCGCTGATGGCCTGATCGCCGCTTCCCGCGTCGTCCTGCATGCCCGTAACGGCCAATTCGGGGATCAGCTCAACCGTACGAGCACGATCTTTGCGCCTTCGACGGAACAGCAGATCGATGCCGATCGTCGTCCGCTTCTGAACGGCGAGATCTTTGCCGCTCCCGAAGTCCTGCCGAAGGAGCCTACGGATCTCGAATTCTGGAACGGCATCGGCGGCTTCTCGGAAGAGGGCAACGAATATGTGGTCCGCCTCAACGGTGGCCAGTCGACGCCGCATCCGTGGATCAACGTCATCTCCAACGATACGTTCGGCTTCCACGTTTCGGCCGAAGGTGCAGGCTTCTCCTGGGCGGAAAACTCCCGTGACTACCAGCTGACGCCTTGGACCAATGATCTCGTTATCAACCGTCCGGGTGAAGGTTTCTACGTATCCGATACGGAAACGAACAAGGTTTATACGCCGTTCGCTGCGCTCTCGCGTCGCCCGGAAGTCCTGTTCGAAGCCCGCCACGGCCTCGGTTATTCGGTCTTCTCGTCCGAAGAGGACGGCCTGAAGCTGGAACTGACCCAGACCGTCGACCGGACGCGTCATGCCAAGTTCTCGCATATCAAGCTGAAGAACTCCGGCTCGGAAACGAAGAAGCTGAAGCTTTACGGTTATGTCGAATGGCTGCTCGGTGCGAACACGGCAAAGACTGTTCCCTTCATCCTGCCTTCGCGGGACGAGGCGACGGGCACGCTGTTTGCCAACAACGCGTTCAGCATCAATTTCAGCCGCTTTGCCTTCCTCGGCATGAGCGAGATGCCGACCGGCTTCACGGCAAGCCGTCGCGAATTCGTCGGCCGCTTCGGCTCGGTTCAGATGCCGGCTGCGGTGGCGGGTGTGTCCTCACTCAGCGGTTCGCTCGATCTCGATGGCGATCCGTGTGCGGCGCTCGCCTATGACGTGGAGCTTGCTCCGGGTCAGGAAACGGAAGTCACCTTCTTCCTCGGTGATGCCGCAACGAAGGAGGAGGCAGTTGCGCTTTCCGCCGAGCTCAAGACCGTCAGGTTCGACGGTGCGCTGGCAGAGAACCGTGGCTTCTGGAACGAGTTCACCGGTCGTCTGAAAATCTCGACGCCGGACAAGTCGCTCGACAACATGGTCAACCACTGGCTGCCCTATCAGGCGCTCGGTTGCCGCATCATGGCCCGTACCGCCTTCTATCAGGCATCGGGTGCATTCGGCTTCCGCGACCAGTTGCAGGATACGCTGGCCTTCCTCGTGCACGAGCCGTCGCTTGCCCGCCGGCAGATCATCAATGCGGCGTCGCGCCAGTTCAAGGAAGGCGACGTGATGCACTGGTGGCTGCCGCATAACGGCTCCGGCGTGCGCACGACGATCTCCGACGACGTGGTGTGGCTCGCCTATGCGATCAACCAGTATGTCTCGGTCACCGGCGACCAGACCATTCTGGAAGAGCAGTTGCCGTTCCTCTCCGGTCCGATCCTCGAAAAGACGAAGCACGATGCCTTCATCCAGCCCGAGGTGACGAACGAGATCGCCGACCTCTACGAACATGCGGCGCGTGCGCTCGATCTTGCTATCGACCGTACCGGCGACATGGGCCTGCCCTTGATGCTCGGCGGCGACTGGAACGACGGCATGAACCGTGTCGGCGTTGCAGGCCGCGGCATGAGTGTCTGGCTCGGCTGGTTCCTGGCGGCTGCCCTGCGTGACTTCATTCCTTACGCCGAAGCGCGCAAGGACAAGAAGCGCGTTGATCGCTGGAAGAAGCATATCGACACGCTGAAGGATGCGCTCGAAACCGACGGCTGGGACGGCGACTATTATCGTCGCGGCTATTTCGATGACGGCACGCCGCTCGGTTCTGCCAAGAGCGACGAATGCCGCATCGACAGCCTCGGCCAATCGTGGAGCGTACTTTCCGGCGAAGGCCGGGTGGACCGGCGTGACCAGGCGATGGATGCGGTGATGAAACAGCTGGTGGACGAAGAGGCGGGCATCATCCGCCTGTTCACCCCGCCGTTCGAAAAGACCCGGCAGGATCCCGGCTATATCAAGGCCTATCCGCCCGGTGTCCGCGAAAACGGCGGTCAGTACACGCATGCAGCCATCTGGGTCGTGCTGGCGCTGGCGCAGATGAAACGTGGTGACGATGCCTGGAAATGCTTCCAGATCCTCAACCCCATCAACCACGCGCTCAATCGCGATGCGGCCGAAACATATCGGGTCGAACCTTACGTCGTTGCCGCCGATGTCTATGGCGCCGGCGACTATCAGAGCCGAGGTGGCTGGACCTGGTATACGGGTTCCGCCGGCTGGCTCTATCGCGCGGCGATCGAGGGCATTCTCGGCATCAAGCGCAACGGCGATCGTCTGACCGTCGATCCGTCGCTGCCGACCGGCTGGGATGGTTTCGAGGCCGAACTGACGATTGAGGGCAAGGCCCACAAGATCAAGGTCGAAGGCGGCAATGTTACCGTCGACGGCAATTCTGCCGGCAAGGATGGCGGGTTTCTGCTGTCGTCCAAATAGGCCGCAAAGCCAGACAACTGCGTGACGTGACAATCGAATGAGATGGCATCGCCCCGGAAACCGGAATGGTTTTCGGGGCGATGCTTTTCTACGTCGGCATAAGGCAGTCTCCATCGAAAAGAAGCGCAGCACAGGTGACCGCAACGGGAGATTCCGTCACGGTCGGCTCATTGGGGAGGCGGGCAGTGCGATAATGGGTGGATATTGGTGTCAGGCATTCTGCCCGCCCGATCGTGAAGCGTTCCGGAAGGTTGACGGGTGAGGAGCATCCCGTTTTTCCGTTCCGGTGAAGGACTTTGCCCTGACGGCATGCCCTTCCGCTTAACGACCATCATCGTGCGCCGGATCTTTCGTCCGTAGGCGTCCGGTTCGCGACCCGGCCCCCTGCTTGATGACGTGATCAGGTTAAGCGGTTGGCCGGGTGTGGGGATGATCGTCGGCGATGATTTTCGCCAGGTGATTGATTGGCAATGATGTTTTTTGCGGGGAGGGCGGATTTCGTCCCCACCGCGGCAAGCCCGCGTAAGAACCGCTGCCTCTTTCGTCATGCTCAGGCGTGTCCCTAGGATGACGCCACGCAAAAGGCTTATCCCACAAACATAAAAGCCCGGCGTCTTATGGAGCGCCGGGCCGTATAGTAATCTATCCAAAAAACTGCATCACGCCGGGTTCGGCGTCGCCTCCGGTTTCTTGTCCTTCTTCGACGCGTCATCATCCTCGCTGTCGTCCAGCAAGCCGCTGGTTCGCAGGAGCGAGGCGAAGCGGCCGCCGAGGCGGCTCAGCTCGTCATAACTTCCCACTTCGGCGACACGACCGCCATCGAGGAAGATGACGGTGTTGGCGTCACGGACAGTCGACAGGCGGTGGGCGATGATGAAGGTGGTGCGGTCCTGCCGGAGCTTGTCGATCGCTACCTTCACCCGGGCTTCGGTTTCGACGTCGAGCGCACTGGTCGCCTCGTCGAGAACGAGGATCGGGGCATTTTTCAGGATTGCGCGAGCGATTGCGATACGCTGGCGTTCGCCACCGGACAGCTTGTTGCCGCGTTCGCCGACCGCAGTCTCATAACCATTGAGGCGGTCTTCGATGAATTCGGTCGCGGCCGCGGCTTCCGCAGCTTTGATGATATCGGCTTCCGTGGCACCCTCGCGGCCGAGGCGGATATTGTCGCTGATCGAGCGGTTCAGAAGGCCGGCATCCTGGAAGACGGTGGCGATCTGCTGGCGCAGCGATTTGCGGGTGACGGTCGAGATATCGATCCCGTCGATCAGGATCTTGCCCTGTTGTGGATCGTAAACTCGCTGGAGAAGGTTGATGAGGGTTGTCTTGCCGGCACCCGTCGGCCCGACGATCGCAACAGTCTGACCGGCCTTGGCGGTAAACGAGATGTTGTGAACGCCCTGTTTGGTGTTGGCGAAACCGAAGCTCACATCGCGGAATTCGACCTCGCCGCTGACATCGCGCAACTCGCCGGCATTGGCGGGCTCGGTGCGGTCATCGACGGAATCTTCGAGCGCGAAGAAATCTTCGAGCTTGGCGCGGGCCTCGAAAATCTGGGTGGCGAACTGGCGCAGCAGGTCGAGGCGGGCGATCAGAAGGTTGGCGAAACCGATAAATGCGACCACATCACCGACGCGGATCTCGCCGCGCTGGACGAGCGTGGTGCCGATGACGAGGATAACGCCCATGGAGACGGTCGAGGCCGTGCGGTTGAGGCCGCCTGCCAGCGCCCACCAGTCGAGAACCGGATACTGGGCTTTCAGCAGGTCCTTGGTATAGACCTTGAGGGCCTGGGTTTCAGCCTCGATACGGTTGTAGCTATGCAGGACCGAGACGTTGCTGATCGAATCGCTGACATGCGAGAACACCTGGTGATAGTGGCTTTCCACGGAGGCCTGGCCTTCCTTGGTTCGCTTCATCACCGCAACGCCGATCACCCAGTAGAAGACGGCGAGGCAGAGCAGTACGAGGCTGAGGCGCCAGTCCATGGAGATTGCGGTCGGGATCAGGAAGAGGATCGCCACAGCGGTTGCGAGATGCGTGCGCATGAATTCGAGCCAGAGACCGAAAAGGCTTTCGGCGGCGCGAAGCAGCGTGTGAAGGGCGTTGGAAGTGCCGCGCTGGTGATGCCAGGAGAGCGGCATCGAGATGATCCGCCCGAAGGCCTCTGTCAGCAGCGATGCACGCCGGCCGTGTGCAAGCCGGTCAGCCTCACGGGCCACGAGTACGTATGCTACCGTATTGAAGAAGCCGAAAGCTGCCCATAGGATCAGGACATTGGTCACTGCACCGCCGGAGGATATCGCATCGATGATCCAGCCGAACAGGATCGGCTCTGCGATGGTGATCACGGCCAGCACGATGTTGGCGATGACGATTGCCGTCACGCGCCACTTGTTCTTGCCCAGGTATCCAAGTGCCCGCCCATAAACCTGAAATAGTGTCAACCGTCTAACCTCTTCAGTCACTTTCACCCTAATGTGGGTCACAGAGCTTTATGGACAATACAAGGCGATTCCAAGCCATTATCGTAGGCGAGATTGTGTCGCTATGGTGTGTCGTGTAGAAAAATAGGAATGCACGTATTTGTGGTGTTTATCGATTCAGCGATGCTAGATTTGGCGGCCCGGTTTCAATCAATCCTAACCGTCTGTGTAAACTATCTCGGCAATTGTAGCTTATGTAATTCGGCATGCCCGGTTCGGGCTCGGGGGCGGTATTGAATATTACCATGATTGTCCAGTTCCTGGTGTTGCTTGGGGAAGCAAAGACGCCGGAACAGGTTACCGCCGAGCTGGAAAGCCTGGTCGGTAGCTATGGGTTTGATTTTTACAGTCTTCTCATCCAGCCCCTGCCGCAGCTCAATCTGCAGAGATCAATCCTTGCCGCCGAATGGCCGGCAAACTGGACGGAACTCTATACCCAACGGAAATATTCGCTGATCGATCCGACGCTTCGATGGCTGCGCCTGGCTCAACGGCCGTTCCGCTGGAAGGATGCGCTTTTGACGTTGAAGGCCGATCCGCATCGTCAACGAATGAAGAGGATGCTTCAGGAGGCCGCGCGGCACGGGCTGCACGACGGATATCTGTTTCCGGTTCATGGCCGCAACGGACTTGTCGGCAGTTTCGCGGTTGGGGGTAACCCGGTCGACCTCTCGCCGGCCGAAATCAGCCTGTTCGATGCGGCTGCCAAAGCGGTTTTCTGGAAGTTGCTTGAGCTTCGCCACAAGGCGGATATCTTCGAGAATGCGCCTTTGAGCGATGTACAATTGACGCGGCGTGAAATGGAAATCACACTTCTATTGGCCAACGGGCTTACCTCTAACGAGATAGCAAAGGAGCTGGATATTTCCAGCCATACAGTCGATTGGTACATCAACGGGCTGCACGAAAAGCTCGGTGCTAACAACCGGCAGCATTTGATTGCGCTGGCGTTTCGCCTGGCGCTGATCGCCTGAGGCAATCTGTGCAACTTGAGGTGCCATTTTCGGCCAACTTTATACTTGCGTAATTTCAGGGATATTGATCTCTTGCGGTGCAACAAACTCAAATTGCCGTGGGGAGAGCGCTTTGCAGATAAAGAAGATCCTTGTTGCCAACCGATCCGAGATCGCAATCCGCGTTTTCCGCGCTGCCAACGAGCTCGGGATTAAGACGGTCGCGATCTGGGCGGAGGAAGACAAACTTTCGCTGCACCGGTTCAAGGCGGACGAGAGCTATCAGGTCGGCCGCGGCCCGCATCTTGCCAAGGATCTCGGGCCGATCGAGAGCTATCTCTCGATCCCGGAAGTGATCCGGGTCGCTAAACTTTCCGGCGCCGACGCGATCCATCCCGGCTACGGGCTCCTGTCGGAAAGCCCGGAATTCGTCGATGCATGCGATGAGGCTGGCATCATCTTTATTGGTCCGCGGCCCGATACGATGCGGCAGCTCGGTAACAAGGTGGCGGCCCGCAATCTGGCCATTTCCGTCGGCGTGCCGGTCGTGCCGGCAACCGATCCACTGCCGGACGACGCTGCAGAAGTGGCGCGGATGGCCGAGGAAATCGGTTATCCCATAATGCTGAAGGCTTCCTGGGGCGGCGGCGGTCGTGGTATGCGCGCCATCCGCGACCCCAAGGACCTGGCCAAGGAAGTCGTCGAGGCCAAGCGCGAGGCGAAGGCGGCTTTCGGCAAGGACGAGGTCTATCTGGAGAAGCTGGTCGAACGTGCCCGTCACGTCGAAAGTCAGGTGCTGGGCGATACGCACGGCAATGTCGTGCACCTGTTCGAGCGCGATTGTTCCATCCAGCGACGTAACCAGAAGGTGGTGGAGCGCGCGCCGGCTCCTTATCTTTCCGAGGCGCAGCGTGCTGAGCTTGCCGGCTATTCGCTGAAGATCGCCAAGGCAACGAATTATGTCGGCGCCGGCACGGTCGAGTATCTGATGGATGCCGAGACCGGCAAGTTCTACTTCATCGAAGTGAACCCGCGCATTCAGGTCGAACATACGGTGACGGAAGTCGTGACCGGTATCGATATCGTCAAGGCGCAGATCCACATTCTGGAAGGCTTTGCAATCGGTACGCCGGAATCGGGCGTGCCTGCCCAGGAGAATATCCGGCTCAACGGCCACGCCCTTCAGTGCCGCATCACCACGGAAGATCCGGAACAGAACTTCATCCCGGACTACGGGCGTATCACCGCTTATCGTTCGGCTGCCGGCTTCGGTATCCGGCTGGATGGCGGTACGGCCTATACGGGTGCGATCATCACCCGTTATTACGATCCGCTGCTGGTCAAGGTGACGGCCTCGGGATCGACGCCGCAAGAAGCGATCAGCCGCATGGATCGCGCGTTGCGCGAATTCCGTATTCGTGGTGTGGCTACAAACCTGACCTTCCTCGAAGCGATCATCGGGCACCCGAAATTCCGCGACAACACCTATACGACGCGGTTTATCGATACGACGCCGGAACTGTTCGAACAGGTGAAGCGCGCCGACCGTGCGACGAAGCTTCTGACATATCTCGCCGACGTGACCGTCAACGGCCATCCGGAGACGAAGGGGCGGCCGACGCCATCGGACAAAATCTCGAAGCCCGTCCTGCCGTTCATCGAAGGGGCGATCCCGGCCGGTACCAAGCAGAAACTCGATGAGCTGGGGCCGAAGAAGTTTGCCGAATGGATTCGCGGCGAAGGCAGGGCGCTGATCACCGACACGACGATGCGTGATGGCCACCAGTCGCTGCTCGCGACCCGCATGCGTACCCACGACATTGCCAGCATTGCCGGTGTCTATGCACGGGCGTTGCCGAACCTCTTCTCGCTGGAGTGCTGGGGCGGTGCGACGTTCGACGTTTCGATGCGCTTCCTCACCGAAGATCCGTGGGAGCGGCTGGCGCTGATCCGCGAGGCGGCTCCGAACATCCTTCTGCAGATGCTTCTGCGCGGGGCAAACGGCGTCGGCTACAAGAATTATCCCGACAATGTCGTCAAATATTTCGTCCGTCAGGCGGCGAAGGGCAGTTCAGAAAACGGCGGCATCGATCTGTTCCGCGTGTTCGACTGCCTGAACTGGGTCGACAACATGCGAGTGTCGATGGATGCGGTGAACGAGGAAGGCAAGCTGTGCGAGGCTGCGATCTGCTATACCGGCGATCTCGGCAATTCGGCGCGGCCGAAATACGACCTCAAATATTATGTCGGGCTGGCGCAGGAACTGGAAAAGGCCGGTGCGCATATCATTGCCGTCAAGGACATGGCCGGGCTTCTGAAGCCGGCCGCGGCCAAGGTTCTGTTCAAGGCGCTGCGTGACGCGACATCGCTGCCGATCCATTTCCATACGCATGACACATCGGGCATTTCGGCAGCCACAGTGCTTGCGGCCGTCGACGCCGGCGTCGATGTGGTCGATGCGGCTATGGATGCGTTTTCCGGCAATACATCGCAGCCATGTCTCGGTTCGATCGTCGAGGCTCTTTCGGGCTCCGAGCGCGATCCGGGTCTCGATCCGGAATGGATCAGAAAAATCTCGTTCTACTGGGAAGCGGTGCGCAACCAGTATGCGGCCTTCGAAAGCGATCTCAAGGGGCCGGCATCGGAAGTCTATCTGCATGAGATGCCGGGTGGTCAGTTCACCAACCTGAAGGAACAGGCCCGTTCGCTGGGGCTGGATACCAAGTGGCACAAGGTCGCCCAGACCTATGCCGACGTGAACCAGATGTTCGGCGATATCGTCAAGGTGACGCCGTCTTCGAAGGTCGTCGGCGACATGGCGCTGATGATGGTGTCCCAGGACCTGACGGTGGCCGATGTCGAGAACCCGGACAAGGATATCGCCTTCCCGGAATCGGTCGTTTCGATGCTGAAGGGCGATCTGGGCCAGCCTCCGGGCGGATGGCCGGAAGGTATCCAGAAGAAGGCGCTGAAGGGCGAAAAGCCCTATACGGCGGTGCCCGGTTCGCTGCTGCCGCCGGCCGATCTTGCCAAGGAGCGCAAGGACATCGAGGAGAAGCTTGGCCGTAAGGTCGATGACTTCGAGTTCGCTTCTTATCTCATGTATCCGAAGGTGTTCACTGATTTCGCACTGGCGTCGGAAACCTATGGCCCGGTCTCCGTGCTGCCGACGCCCACCTATTTTTACGGTTTGGCAGACGGCGAGGAAATGTTTGCCGATATCGAGCGGGGCAAGACGCTGGTTATCGTCAACCAGGCAATCAGCGCTGCAGATGCGCAGGGCATGGTGACAGTGTTCTTCGAACTCAACGGCCAGCCGCGCCGCATCAAGGTGCCGGACCGCAATCGTGCCGCCTCCGGTACCGTCCGCCGCAAGGCGGAAGCCGGCAATGCAGCGCATCTGGGCGCACCGATGCCGGGTGTCGTCTCGACGGTTTTCGTCTCTTCCGGCCAGACGGTGCAGGCGGGCGATGTGCTGTTGTCGATCGAGGCAATGAAGATGGAGACCGCGCTGCATGCCGAAAAGGACGGCGTGATCACGGAAGTTCTCGTCAAGGCCGGCGATCAGATCGACGCCAAGGATCTGCTGGTGGTCTACGCCGCCTGAACAGGGTTTGCGCATGAATGATAGAAGGCGGCTCGCCATGCGGGCCGCCTTTTTGCGTTGTGACATATTTCGTGTTTTTGCACGATATTGCGTATTTATGCCGAATCGTGCATGGTTACGGCATGGATCAATTTGTCAGTGAAAGACAGGCGCGCATCCTTGCCGAACTTCGCACCAAGGGGCGTGTTGCGGCGCAGGATCTCGCGCAGGCGTTCGGTGTTTCAGAGGATACGGTTCGGCGCGACCTCAGGGAAATGGCGGGACGGGGCGAATGCGAACGGGTCTATGGCGGGGCGCTGCTGCCGGGCGGCACGACGGTTCCGCTGAAAACGCGCATCTCAGAGCAGCCGGATCGCAAGGTGATGCTGGGGCAAAAGGTGGTGGAACTGCTTGAAGAAGGCAGTGTCGTCTTCTTCGACGCGGGGTCGACCAATCTTGCTGTTGCCCGCAGCCTGCCTGAAAATTTTCGCCTGACCGCCGTCACCAATACGCCGGCAATTGCTGCAGAACTCTCCGGTCGACCCGGCGTCGAACTGATCATGATCGGCGGCAGGGTGGATCCGGCTGTCGGGGCTGCGCTCGATGCGACTGCCATCCGGCAGTTGGAAATGATCCGGCCGGATCTTTGCATTCTCGGCGCCTGCGGCCTGACGCTGGAAGACGGGCTGGCCGCGGATATTTTTGAAGACGCTGCCTTCAAGCGTATGGCCTGTGCTGCCAGCAGACGCAGCCTCGCCGCCATCACCTCGGACAAGCTGGGCTTGAAGGCCGCGTTTCATGTGCATGCGCTTCAGGCCCCCTTGTCGCTGGTGTTCGAGGCCGATGCCGACGAGGCGCTGGTGGAAAAGATAAGTCTTCAGGGTGTCGAGGCACATCGATGCGGTGCGGCCGCCTCAATCAACGAAAAAAATGCATCAAGAGGAAATACCCCATGAGCCAATCCGAGATCGAGAAGGCCGGCCGGCCGCTTGGATCCTATCTGACCAGGGAGCGGGCCGGTGTCGCGCTTCTTTTCCTGATGAACGGTTTCATGATCGGTTCCTGGGCGCCGAAAATTCCGGAATTCGCCTCGCGCCTTGGCCTCAGCGAAAAAGAGCTGGGACTGATGATCCTCGTCTTCGGCGTTGGTTCGATCGTGATGATGCCGATCGCCGGAAGCCAGATCGCCCGGTTCGGGTCGAGCACGGTTTCAAAATTCGCTGCGGTGCTTCTGACACCCATGCTGCTGCTTCTTTCTGTAACCGGGGAAGTCTGGAGCGGGGTGGTGGCAATCTTCCTGTTCGGCGGCCTGATCGGTGCGATGGACGTGGCGATGAATGCCAATGCGGTGGCGACCGAAAAGCATATGCGCCGGGCGATCATGTCGTCCTGCCACGCTTTCTGGAGCCTCGGCGGCCTGCTTGGCGCATCGAGCGGCGGTTTTCTGATCCAGAAGCTCGGGGTTTTCAGCCATTCTATTATCGTCACGCTGATTGCGGCGCTGATGGTCATCCTCTGCTGGAGGATTGTGCTGCATGACGCGCCACATCCTGATGAAGTCAAGGACGAGACACGCAGCCGGTTGCCGCGTTCGCCGCTGCCCTGGCTGATCGGCGTGATCGCGCTGTTCTGCATGATCCCGGAAGGCGCCATCCTCGATTGGGGCGCGCTTTACATGCGCAACGAGCTTGGCGCGTCCGTCGCCCTTTCCGGTTTCGCCTTTGCCGGTTTCTCCTGCACCATGGCGATCATGCGGTTTGCCGGCGACCTTATCCGCGACCGTCTGGGTGCCGTCATGACGCTTCGGATCTGCGGCACGATCGCGATCTGCGGGCTGGCGATCATCGGGCTTGCGCCAAATACGACCGTTGCGATCGCCGGCTTTGCGCTGGCCGGCATAGGCATCTCCAACATGGTGCCGATCGTGTTTTCCGCTGCCGGCAACCTGCCGGGCATGGCTGCCGGTGTCGGATTGTCGGTCGTCACGACGATGGGTTATTCCGGCATTCTGCTTGCGCCGTCGGTGATCGGCTTTGTCGCCGAACATACCGGGCTGGCGTCGATCTTCCTTGCGTTGTCGGGTTTCCTCGTCGTCGTGCTGGCGGTCTCCCGGCTCGCCCGGCATGCGGATGGAGCGCATCATTGAGGCCGATGCCGCAAAACTGACACGGCTCGGTGGTTGACAAGCGGCAATGCATACGCCACCTGAATTGCAACTCTGCTTGTAGGCACCGAGACCCGACCATGACATCACCCATAGACTTCGATCCGAAACCGCGCCGTCAAACCGTTGCGGTCGATGTGGGCGGGGTGATCGTGGGTGGCGGTGCGCCGGTCGTCGTGCAGTCGATGACCAATACGGATACGGCCGATATCGATGCGACGGTGGCGCAGGTCGCAGCGCTCTACAAAGCCGGTTCGGAAATCGTGCGCATCACCGTTGATCGCGACGAAAGTGCTGCTGCCGTGCCCAAGGTGCGCGAGCGCCTTCTGCGGCTCGGCATGGATGTGCCGCTTGTCGGCGATTTCCACTATATCGGCCACAAGCTGCTCTCCGATCACCCGGCCTGTGCCGAAGCGCTGGCAAAGTATCGCATCAATCCGGGCAATGTCGGCTTCAAGGACAAGAAGGACAAGCAGTTCGGCGACATTATCGAAATGGCGATCCGCCATGACAAGCCGGTGCGTATCGGCGTCAACTGGGGTTCGCTCGATCAGGACCTCCTGACGACGCTGATGGACCGCAATGCGGAAGCCGGTTCGCCGCTTTCGGCCCGTCAGGTCATGCATGAGGCAATCGTGCAGTCGGCGCTTATCTCGGCCGAGCTTGCCGAATCGATCGGCCTGCCGCGCAACCGCATCATCTTGTCGGCCAAGGTCAGCCAAGTGCAGGACCTGATCGCCTGTTATTCCATGCTGGCCGAGCGCTCCAACCACGCGCTGCATCTTGGTCTCACTGAAGCGGGCATGGGCTCGAAGGGCATCGTCGCCTCTTCGGCGGCCATGGGCTATGTGCTGCAGCACGGGATCGGCGACACGATCCGCGTTTCGCTGACGCCGGAGCCGAATGGCGACCGGACGAAGGAAGTGCAGGTGGCCCAGGAAATCCTGCAGGTCATGGGCTTCCGCCAGTTCATTCCGGTCGTCGCCGCGTGTCCGGGTTGCGGTCGTACGACTTCGACCGTGTTCCAGGAACTGGCCCAGAACATTCAGGCGGATATCCGCAAGAACATGCCGATCTGGCGCGAGAAATATCCGGGTGTCGAAGCGCTCAACGTCGCCGTCATGGGCTGCATCGTCAATGGTCCGGGCGAGAGCAAGCATGCCGATATCGGCATCTCGCTGCCGGGTACGGGTGAAACGCCATCCGCGCCCGTCTTCATAGACGGCAAGAAGGCGATGACGCTGAAGGGCCCGAACATTGCCGGCGATTTCGAGAAGCTCGTCACCGACTATATCGAAAACCGTTTCGGCCAGAACCGCTCGGCTGCCGAATAGTCATTCCGCCTCGGCCAATGCTTTCGCAAGCATGGCCTGGGCAGACCAGCGCACGACCTTTTCCCCCCTGTCGATATCCATGGCGCAGACGTCGCGCAGCACGATGATCGCTTCGATGCCTGTCAGTAGCGACAGGCCGGCGAGCAGGGTCTCGTAAGCCGGTTTCGACAGCTTTTCCTCGATCGGCTGCAGCGCTTCCGACAGCCAGGGAAGGCGGCGGCCCGTGCGCGGGATCTGGTCGTCGGTGACCGACGCTGCCAGAAATGCGCGAAACACGCTTTCGTTTTCGGCGACCATCCGGAAAATCCGGCCGACCATCTCGTCCAGCCGCTGCTCGACCGTGCCGTTGTTCGAAACCTCGTCGGAAAGCTGAACCTGCTCCGCCACCGCATCCAGTGCGGCCTCGCGCAAAATGTCGTCCGGCTTGGAGAAGTATCGATAGGCCGTGGCGCGGGAAATACCGGATGCATCGGCCACATCCGCGACCGAAAACGACATTCCATCCTCGATCATTTTTCGTGCTGTCTTCAGCAATTCGGCGCGCGTTCTCTTCTTCTGGTTGATCCGTCCGGAGCCTGTTTCGCGCAATACTTGACCTGTCATCATATTTCCTTTATGAGAAACTTGTCTCATTAAGAGGCGATCGTATCACAAATACAAGAGAGGACAAGACGACATGACCGCCAAGGTCAATCCCAACGACACCGCACCGATGACGGTGCATTTTCTCGGCAATCTGCTGACCTTCCATATTCGAAGTGCCGTGACGAATGACAAATTCACCCTGATCGAGAACCGCACAGCGCCCGGACAAGGCGCGCCGATGCACCGGCAGGCGGATGACGAGGCCTTCTATGTTCTGGAGGGTGAATACGAGTTCCTGCTCGACGGTATCTGGCACAGGAAGGGAGCTGGCGAGGCGCTTCATATCGCGCCCGGCACCGTGCATGCTTTCAGAAACCCCGGAAAAACCGATGCGCGGATGCTGATCATCAACTTGCCCGGCAGCCTGCATGAGGCTTTCTTTGTCGATGTCGGCGACAGGGTCGAATTCGGACAGACGGTATTCCCGCCGATAACGCCGCCGGATATTCCGGCCATCGTTGCCAGCGGATTGCACAACCGTATCGAAATCCTTCCTCCTGCCGCATGATGGAATTTGCAGTCATGTGATCTCCCCGTCAGTGGCCAATGATGGGGAGAAAGCAGCCTTTTCCTCGTTTTGCCGCATTTCGTGGTAAGGAAGTGCGACCACCTAGGACGGGAAACGATTCGAATGCTCAAGAAATTTGCCATTGTCGCGCTGGCCGCGACCTTCCTTTCTGCCTGCACCACGACCGATCCGTATACGGGCGAGCAGAAGGTTTCCAACACTGCGGGCGGCGCCGCAATCGGTGCCGGTATCGGCGCACTCGGCGGTCTCGTCATCGGCGGCGGCAACAAGGGCCGCAATGCCTTGATCGGTGCCGCAATCGGCGGTCTCGCCGGTGGCGCGATCGGCAATTACATGGACCGCCAGGAAGCCGAACTGCGCCAGCAGTTGCAGGGTACCGGCGTCTCCGTGACGCGCCAGGGTGACCGCATCATCCTCAATATGCCGTCGAACATCACGTTCGCAACCGACCAGGACCAGGTCATCCCGCCGTTCTACGATACGCTGAATTCTGTTGCGATCGTGCTCAACAAGTTCGGCAAGACCTATATCGACGTCAACGGTCATACGGACTCGACCGGCAGCCTGCAGCATAACCAGGCGCTTTCCGAGCGCCGCGCGGCATCGGTCGCAAACTATCTCGGCGGTCGCGGTGTCGACCAGCGTCGTATCTCGACCATGGGCTTCGGTCCGTCGCAGCCGGTCGCTTCCAACGCAACGCCGGACGGCCGCGCGCAGAACCGCCGCGTCGAAGTGGCGATCGCTCCGATCCAGCAGTAAAAACAAACCCACCGTCGGCTTGTTCAGGCCGGCGGTGGGTTTATCTCTGTGAAGTCGGTTGTTTGCCGGCTTAGCTCTGGCGATTGGCGACGAAGCGCGCCGCCTGCTGCAGGACTTCTGCCTTTTCGCCATAGGGCGCGAGCAGATCGACAGCTTCCACCGTTAGCGCATTCAGCGTCTTTTCCGCCCAATCCATCCCGTGCAATCCGACCAGCGTGCCCTTGCCGCGTCCGGCATCCTTGCCGGCTGCCTTGCCGAGCGTTGCCGCATCGGAGGTGACGTCGAGCAGGTCGTCGGCGAGCTGGAAGGCAAGGCCGATCTTTTCGCCGAAGAGCCGGAGCCGCTTGCGGTCGTCATCGGATGCGCCGGCAATGACCGGCCCCGCCTCGCAGGCAAACCGCAGCAATGCGCCGGTCTTCATTGCCTGCAGGGTGCGGATGCCGGCTTCATCGGGGGCCTTCTTTTCCGCCGCCAGATCGAGCGCTTGTCCGCCTGCCATGCCGCCGACACCGGCAGCACGGGCAAGTGCAGAGATCAGCTGCACCTTGCGGTCAGCAGGAAGCCGGGTTTCCTGCGCCGAAATGATATCGAAAGCGTAGGTCAGCAGGCTGTCGCCGGCGAGGATCGCAACGGCCTCATCGAAGGCCTTGTGGACCGTCGGCTGGCCGCGGCGCAGGTCGTCATCGTCCATGGCCGGCAAATCGTCATGGATGAGCGAATAACAGTGCAGGCATTCGAGTGCCGCACCGATGCGCAGTGCCGTCTCGCGATCTCCGCCGAACAGGGCGGCACTTTCGAGAACGAGGAAGGGTCGCAACCGCTTGCCGCCGTTCAGCGTTCCGTGGCGCATGGCGGCGGTCAGGTTTTCCGGCCGGGCGATCTCGTCTTCCAGCGCCTGCGATGACAGAAGGCGCATCAGCAGTGTTTCCGTCTCGACGGCGCTCTGCTTCAGTCGGGTCTCGAAAAGGGGCTGATCGGCGGGCTTCGTGTTCATGGCCGCTGTGTTGCATGCCGCCACAGCGCTGGCAACGGGATTTACCACCCCACAGGAAGTTTAACGCGAAAGACTCGTCACATGCCGACATACTGGCTATGAAACATCGGGTTGCTTATCGGGGCTCTTGGGAACTTCGTTTGGATATCACGCCAGATCGACAGACTGAGGAAGAGGAACCCGCCATGCCGCGACGGCAAAAGGCGGGATCGTTTTCGCATATCGCGAAGCGGGCGGTTCTCGTCCTCGCCGCACTTCTCATCCTGCCCTACCTGCTCATTCCCGTTTACGCCGTGCCGTTTACGCGGCCAGTCTCGACGCTGATGCTGTCGGAACTTTTCCTCCTGCGCGGCTATGATCGGCGTTGGGTGGATCTCGACGAGATCTCGCCCAATCTCGTGCGCGCGGTGATGATGTCGGAAGACGGGCAGTTCTGCTTTCACGGCGGAGTCGACTGGAAACAGATGCGAGGTGTCGTCGAGGATACTCTCAGCGGCGAGGCGACCCGCGGCGCCAGCACGATCTCGATGCAGACGGCGAAAAACCTGTTTTTGTGGAACGGTCGTTTCTTCGTGCGCAAGGTGCTGGAAATGCCGCTGGCGATTGCTGCCGATACGATCTGGACGAAGCGGCGGATGCTGGAAATCTATCTCAACGTAGCGGAATGGGGGCCGGGCATCTATGGTGCGGAAGCCGCCGCCCAGCATTATTTCAAGACAAGTGCGGCAAAGCTCAGCACCGGCCAGGCAGCACTTCTGGCCGTGGCACTGCCCAATCCGTTTACCCGCGTTGCCAGCAAACCGGGCCGCGGAATGCGCCGTCTGGCTGCCGTCATCGATCGGCGGGCGAGGAATTCCGGCGAATATATCAAATGCATTTATGACTAGGTTCTAGGCTTTTCATTGGAGGCTTTTGGCGTGTGCCTGTAGCGTGAGGCAAAAGCTGGAGACTGTCATGGCTGAAGAACTCACTCTTTATATCGGCAACAAGAACTATTCATCCTGGTCATTCCGGCCATGGATTGCGCTGACCGCCGCGGGGGTTCCGTTCAGTGAAGTGCTGATCCCTTTCGATGATGAGGGCGGAAATCCGAAATTCAGGGAAATCTCGCCGACCGGCCGAGTGCCGTGCTTGCATCATGGTGCGTTTCGCGTCTGGGAATCGCTTGCGATCATCGAATATGCTGCCGAGCTTTTTCCGGAGAGAGCCATTTGGCCGAAAGCTCTTGCCGACAGGGCTTTGGCGCGCTCCGTTTCGATGGAGATGCTGTCCGGCTTCAGGGGTATACGCAATGCCTGCCCGATGAACCTGCGGCGGCCAAAACGCCGGCTCGACTTGGCGGTGGACGTGCAGGCGGGCGTGGATGCCGACGTCTCGCGGATTTCCGCGATCTGGACCGAGCTGACGGCACGCTCGGGCGGGCCTTATCTGTTCGGCGAGTTTTCGGCGGCAGATGCTATGTTCGCGCCGGTGGTCAACCGGTTCGAGGCGTATGACCTCGTGTCCGACAAGGCTGTGCTTGCCTATATGGCGGCGATGAAGGCGCATCCGGCGTGGAAGGCGTGGGAAACGGCAGCGCTTGCCGAGACCTGGATCGTGCCGGCGGACGAGGCATGAATGGCTGGATTCGACGAATCCGGCGCGGCCGCGAAAAAATGCCTGTGGGGACTGGTCAAAGCCCTGACGTGCATGTATAAGCCAGCCAAATTTCCGAGATCGAGACGTGACGGGTTCGGCCTCACAGGGGCCGAATAAGGCGTTTTGCACGAAGTGGAGTAACACAAATGGCAGTACCAAAGAGAAAAGTTAGCCGATCCAAGCGCGGTATGCGCCGCTCCGCAGACGCGCTGGCTACCCCGACGTTTGTCGAGGACAAGAATTCCGGCGAACTTCGCCGTCCGCACCATATCGACCTGAAGACCGGCATGTACCGCGGTCGCCAGGTTCTGACGCCGAAGGAAAGCGCATAAGCGCTTTTCTCAAGCAGAAACAAAAAAGCCCGGTCTGACCGGGCTTTTTTGTTGCGCGAATTCTATTTTCAGAATTGCAGTGTCAGGCGCCGAGGCTGTCCAGCCGACTCTGGAGGCTACGGAGCTGTTCCTTCAACTCGTCGATATCGCGTGCCTCGGCTTTTTTCGGTGCCGGGCTTGCCGGTGGGGCGGAATAGGGTGCGAACATCTGCATAGCCTGACGGAACATTTCCGTGTTGCGACGCACCTGATCTTCCATCATCTGCATCGGAGCGTGAAGGTTCTTGGCCAAAGGCGTCTCGCCGAAGGCGCGTGTCATCTGCTCTCGCATCTGTACTTGCTGTTCGGTGAAAGCGTGCATGGATTGTTCAAGGAATGTCGGCACGACCATCTGCATCTGATCGCCATAGAAAGAAATGAGCTGGCGCAGGAAGGAAACCGGCAGAAGCGTGTTTCCCGTCTTGGATTCCTGCTCGAAGATAATCTGTGTCAGGACCGAATGGGTGATGTCCTCGCCGGTCTTTGCGTCCTGCACCGCAAAAACCTCACCCTTCTTCACCATCTTGGCGAGATCCTCCAGGGTGACATAGGTGCTGGTGCCGGTGTTATACAGCCGCCGGTTGGCGTATTTCTTGATAACCGTCTCGCCTTCGGCTTTCGCCATTGTTTTGCCTCCCACAGCACAAATCTTATTATTTCCAGGGCAAGCGCCCTTCTCCCAGCATGAAATGTAAGCTCAACCATGCGCCGAGACAATGTTTTTGTGCGGCGCGACGAAAATCGTGTTGCGCAGCAAATGACTTCAAAGCCGATGTCGCGTGCGTCCATTTGACACCTCGACCGAGCTTTGCCAGTGTCCGGCCAACAATAATGCCGGAGGAAACGCATGCCTCATCCTTCTATTGTCATCGCCGCTGCGGGTCGTACCGCTGTCGGCTCGTTCAACGGTGCCTTCGCAAGCGTGCTGGCGCATGAACTCGGAGCCGTTGCCATCAAGGGGGTATTGGCGCGCGCCGGGGTCGAGGCAGGCGAGGTGGATGAAGTCATCCTCGGCCAGGTCCTGCCGGCAGGCGAGGGGCAGAACCCCGCAAGGCAGGCGGCGATGAAGGCAGGCGTGCCGCAGGAAGCGACCGCCTGGGGCGTCAACCAGCTTTGCGGATCAGGTCTGCGTGCTGTCGCGCTTGGTATGCAGCAGGTGGCGCTTGGCGACGCGAAGATCATTGTTGCCGGTGGACAGGAATCGATGTCAATGGCGCCGCATTGCGCCCATCTTCGCGGCGGTGTGAAGATGGGTGACTTCAAGATGGTCGATACGATGCTGAAGGATGGCCTGACCGACGCATTTTACGGTTATCACATGGGAATTACGGCGGAAAATATCGCCCGCCAATGGCAGCTTTCCCGTGATGACCAGGATCAGTATGCGGTTTCCTCGCAAAACAAAGCCGAGACTGCACAGGCGGCAGGGCGGTTCCGGGACGAGATCCTGCCCTTCGTCGTCAAGGGAAGAAAGGGTGATGTCACCGTCGACCAGGACGAATATATCCGGGCCGGCGCGACGCTGGACCTGATGGCCAAACTTCGCCCTGCCTTCGACAAGGAAGGTACGGTAACGGCCGGAAATGCCTCGGGTCTCAATGATGGTGCTGCCGCCGTCGTACTGATGACGGAAGAAGAAGCCGTTCGCCGCGGTATCGAGCCGCTCGCACGCATTGCGTCCTGGGCAACGGCAGGCGTCGACCCGCAGATCATGGGGACGGGGCCGATCCCGGCGTCGCGCAAAGCCTTGGAAAAGGCGGGCTGGAAAGTTTCCGATCTTGATCTTATTGAGGCGAATGAGGCATTTGCGGCGCAGAGCTGCGCGGTGGTCCGTGATCTCGGTCTCGATCCGTCGATCGTCAACGTCAATGGCGGAGCAATCGCCATCGGTCATCCGATCGGCGCTTCCGGCGCTCGCATTCTCAACACTTTGTTGTTCGAGATGAAGCGGCGCGGATCGTCGAAAGGGCTGGCGACGCTATGCATCGGCGGCGGCATGGGGGTCGCCATGTGTCTGGAACGTCCATGAACGCCCTTGAACCGTGACGCGGTTTTAAAAGAGAAGGAAGAATGATGGGGCGAGTTGCTCTCGTTTCGGGTGGTACGCGCGGCATCGGTGCCGCGGTTTCGGTCGCCCTAAAGGCCGCAGGATACAGGGTTGCTGCGAGTTATCACGGCAATGACGAGCGTGCATCCCAGTTTCACGACGCAACCGGCATTCCGGTTTTCAAGTGGGACGTGTCGAATTACGATGCCTGCGTTGCCGGTGTCGAGGCTGTTGAGAAGCAGATGGGTCCGATTGAGGTTCTCGTCAACAATGCCGGCATTGCGCGGGACAACATGTTCCACCGCATGACGCCGCAGCAGTGGAACGAGGTGATCGGCACCAATCTCAGCGGACTGTTCAACATGACCCATCCTGTGTGGCCGGGGATGCGGGAACGCGGTTTTGGCCGGATCATCAGCATATCGTCGATCAACGGACAAAAAGGCCAGTTGGGTCAGGCGAATTATGCAGCCGCGAAAGCCGGCGATGTCGGTTTCACCAAGGCACTGGCGCTCGAAGGCGCGTCGCGCAACATCACGGTCAATGCGATCTGCCCGGGTTATACCGAGACGGACATGGTGAAAGCCATTCCGCAACATGTGCTGGGGGAAAAAATCCTTCCGCATATCCCGGTCGGGCGGCTTGGCAGGCCGGAAGAAATTGCCCGCTGCGTGGTGTTTCTGGCTTCCGACGATGCGGGTTTCATTACCGGGTCGACGCTTACCGCCAACGGCGGCCAGTATATGGCCGGCTGAACAGGCCGGGGCCTGTTGCTACTTGCAGGCAATATAGATCATCAAAAGATTAAGGCCGGAATCCTCTCCCGATTCCGGCCTTAACATATTCAGCTGAAAACGTGCCGCTTAGCGGCAACGAGCTTCGTAGGTACGGCCATAGCGGTCGCGATAGACGCAGTAGCCGCGGTGCTTCTGGGATTCGCCGATGGCTGCCCCGATCAGACCGCCGCCCACAGCGCCGACTGCCGCGCCGCCCCAGCTGTTCGTTACGGCGCCGCCGATAACCGCGCCGGATGCTGCGCCGATGGCCGTTCCCTTTTCGGTCGAGGTGCACGATGCGAGAGTGCCGACAAGCGCGGCGATCAGCATGATCTTCTTCATAACTCGGTTTCCTTCCCTTCCACGTTGATAGTTCAGATCCTGCCCATGAGAAGCAGGATGATGATGATAAGAACGACGAGACCCAAGCCGCCCGAAGGACCATAACCCCAGTTCCGGCTATGTCCCCAATTCGGCAGAGCGCCGATAAGGAGCAGAATGAGTATTACGAGTAGAACCGTTCCGAGCATGGGTTTATCTCCGCTTTCCTGAAGCCAGGATGAATTTGCGGTGAGAACGTGGCGCTGGAACTTTTGTTCCATTGGCGTGGAAGTCCTTGTTCTCACTCCTTGTTACGGGCTGTTAACGGACGTTGAGAGATGTCTCTAACTTCTGATGCGTCAAAAAATGCTGATTGGTCGGGTGATTGACTCTCGAAGCGATACGAGTCCTTGACCTGTTCTCGTCGGGAAAGTCGGCGGAATGTCCGTTGGTACAATATGATGTGTCTGTCTAGTTTCTGTGTCTATATATTGTGAGAACGGAGCGTGAATCCAGTGAGTCTTCGATTCGTCGCCGATTCGTTCACTTTTGTTCCGAAGATGTCGTCAGCCCGGTTTTCAGCCGCCTCAGCGTCTTTCTTCTTGCGTTTGTCGCGTTGCGTCGCCATGTGTTGCGAAACTTCGGGCGACAATGGAGCCCGTGGTTGATTAGACGTGGAACTTCGCTTTGAATTCTCAGCCAATGATTTTTAGCGGGCGTGGCGTAACCGCCGTGCTTGGCCCCACGAATACCGGCAAGACCCATTACGCGATCGAGCGCATGGTGGCGCACGGCTCAGGCGTGATCGGCCTGCCGCTCCGGTTGCTCGCGCGCGAAGTCTATACGAGGCTGGTGGAGAAGGTCGGGCATCACAATGTTGCACTGATCACCGGGGAAGAGAAGATCACGCCGCATATGGCGCGTTATTCGGTCTGCACCGTCGAGGCGATGCCACGCGAGACGAAGGCCTCTTTCGTCGCTATCGATGAAGTCCAGCTTGCCGGCGATCTTGAGCGCGGACATATCTTTACCGACCGCATCCTGCATCTGCGCGGCCGTGACGAGACGCTTCTTCTCGGCGCTGCAACCATGCGGCCGATCCTCGAGAATCTTCTGCCAGGCATTACGATCGTGGAGCGCCCGCGCCTGTCGCAGCTTTTTTATGCGGGCCAGAAGAAGATCACGCGCCTGCCGCAGCGGACCGCGATTGTCGCCTTTTCGGCCGATGAGGTTTATGCGATCGCCGAACTGATCCGCCGCCAGCGCGGCGGGGCTGCCGTCGTGCTTGGAGCGCTCAGCCCGCGCACCCGCAATGCGCAGGTCGGCCTTTATCAGGAAGGTGATGTCGAATATCTGGTGGCCACCGATGCGATCGGCATGGGCCTCAACCTCGATGTCGACCATGTCGCCTTCGCGCAGGACCGGAAATTCGACGGATACCAGTTCCGCAATCTCAATCCTGCCGAAATGGCGCAGATTGCCGGTCGTGCGGGACGGCACCTTCGCGATGGCACGTTCGGGGTGACGGGACAGGTCGCGCCGTTCGACGACGAGCTGGTGGAGCGGATCGAGGGGCATCATTTCGACAGTGTAAAGGTGCTGCAGTGGCGTTCGAAAAACCTCAGCTTTTCGTCGCTCAATGAGCTTCGGCGCAGTCTTGATGCAAATCCGACGATACAGGGGCTGACGCGTGCTTTGCCGGCTACCGACAGCCAGGCGCTTGACTATCTGTCGCGCTATCCGGAAGTGAAGGATATCGTTACCACGCCGGAGCGTGTGGAGAAATTATGGGACGCCTGCGCGCTTCCAGACTATAGAAGAATTGCGCCGGCGCAGCATGCTGACCTTATTTCGACGCTTTTCTTCGATCTTGTGCGTCGCGGCACGGTGAACGAGGACTTCATGGCGGAGCAGGTTCGCCGTGCCGACCGCACCGACGGCGAAATCGATACCCTGTCTGCCCGAATCGCGCAGATTCGAACCTGGACCTATGTGTCAAACCGACCCGGCTGGCTTGCCGATCCGACACACTGGCAAGAAAAGACACGGGAAATCGAGGATAGGTTGTCGGACGCGCTACATGAAAGGTTGACGAAACGCTTTGTTGATCGCAGGACATCTGTGCTCATGAGGCGCCTAAGAGAGAATGCGATGCTGGAAGCAGAAATCAGTGTGAATGGCGATGTGTTTGTCGAGGGACATCACGTCGGACAGTTGGCGGGATTCCGCTTTACTCCGGTCTCGGGGACCGAAGGACCGGATGCCAAGGCTGTTCAGGCCGCCTCACAAAAGGCGCTGGCGCTGGAGTTCGAGGCGCGTGCCGCCCGTCTCTATGCTTCCGGCAATAACGATCTTGCCGTCGGTTCCGATGGTTCTGTGCGTTGGCTCGGCGATCCGGTTGCCCGTCTTGCAGCAAGCGACCATGTCATGCGCCCACGGGTCATCCTGCTGTCGGATGAACAGCTGACCGGCAATGCCCGTGAACACGTGGCCGCCCGCATCGAACGTTTCGTCAATCATCATATCGCAACGGTGCTGAAGCCGCTCGACGACCTGTCTCGTGCGGAAGACCTGCAGGGTCTGGCAAAGGGCCTAGCGTTTCAGATCGTCGAAAATCTCGGTGTCTTGTTCCGTCGGGATGTTGCCGAGGACGTGAAGTCCCTCGATCAGGATGCTCGCGCCTCGATGCGCCGCTATGGCATCCGTTTCGGCGCCTATCACGTCTTCATGCCTGCGCTGTTGAAGCCGGCTCCGGCCGAGCTTATCACGCTGCTGTGGGCGCTGAAGAACGATGGTCTCGACAAGCCGGGTTATGGCGACCTTATTCCGGCTCTTGCCGCTGGCCGCACGTCGGTTGTTGCCGATCCGTCGTTTGAGCGGACCTTCTACAAGCTCGCCGGTTTCCGTTTCCTCGGGAAGCGTGCGGTTCGCGTCGATATTCTCGAACGTCTTGCAGACCTTATCCGTCCGCTCTTGCAGTGGAAGCCGGGTGCGACGCCGCGTCCGGAAGGTGCCTATGACGGTCGCCGGTTCACCACGACGACGGCCATGCTGTCGATCCTCGGTGCAACGCCGGACGATATGGAAGAAATTCTTAAGGGTCTCGGCTATCGGGCCGACAGCGTAACTGCGGAAGAGGCTCAGGCCTATCTCGCCAGCCAGACGCCGGCCGCCGCTGCATCCGCAGCATCGGACGAGATTTCCGCTGTGGAGATTTCGGCTGAAGCATCTGCTGTTGAAGAAACGGCAGACGCAGACACTGCGGAAGCCCCGTCTGAAACAGTAACCGAAACTGCGGCTGAACCGGTTGTCGAGGCTGCAGCCGTAGAGCTGTCTGCCGAAGTCGAAGGTGCGAAGCCTGCGGAAGCTGAAGAGCCGAAGCCGGTTCTGTTGTGGCGCCCGGGCGGCGGTCGTGAAAACAACCAGCGTGGTGGCCGTCCGCAGGGCGATCGCCGCGGTCATGGCGGTGACCGGGGTGGTGATCGTGGCGGCCAACGCAATGCCGGCGGCGAAAATGCTCCGCAGGGCCGCCGTGATGGTGATCGTCGTGACAACCGCCGCGGCGGTGAGCAGGACAAGCGCGAAGGCCAGGGTCGCGACCGTAACAACGACCGCAGGGGTGACAAGCGTCCGCAGGGCGATCGTCCCTTCCGTGGCGAGCGCAACGAGGGTGGTCCGCGTCCGGAACGCGGCGGGCAGAAGAACAACCAGCCTGCACGTTTCGAGGCAAAGCCGCCTCGCAAGGAAAAGCCGATCGATCCAGATTCTCCTTTCGCAAAACTCGCTGCTCTTAAGGAGCAGATGAAGAAGTAAAGGGTCATGAGCGAAAAGCCATCCGGGGATTTGCGGCAACGCATAGACAAATGGCTTTTCTTCACCCGCATGGTGAAGTCCCGATCACTCGCGCAAGGCCTGCTCAATTCCGGCCATGTGAAGGTGAACGGGGCTTCGATCCGCCAGCCGAGCTTCCAGGTGAAGGTGGGCGATCGGGTGGAAATCGCGCTCGATCGGCGCGATCTCATCCTGGTCGTCAAGTCCGGTGGCGATCGGCGAGGGCCTTACGAAGAGGCCAAGGAACTCTACGAAGATCTCACCCCACCGCGCGAGAAAACCGAGCGCCTGACAATGCTGGAACAGGCGCAGCGCATCAAGGGATCCGGCCGTCCGACTAAAAAGGAACGCCGCGAGACAGACCGTCTTTTTCCCAATGCTGGTGATGCCGACTTGGGTGCCGGGATCAATTGGGACGATGATTAGAAAATGCGCCCTGTTTCCGCGTTTTTTCGAAATGGTTTATCCTTGCTAAGCTTGGATAAAGGCTTTACGTGACGTTCGAAAATGCCGGATAGCCCGCCTCTGTCGTTCCAGCGGTTGCGTTGCCCCCGTCCGGCCCTCGGGGCCCGACCGTTCCCAATCGTGTCCTGATCAACGCGTTGATGTGGAGTGCTTCATGACTTATGTCGTGACCGATAACTGTGTCCGCTGCAAATATACCGACTGCGTCGAAGTCTGCCCGGTGGATTGCTTCTATGAAGGCGAGAATTTTCTCGTCATCCATCCCGACGAATGCATCGATTGCGGCGTATGCGAACCTGAATGTCCTGCCGAGGCTATCAAGCCCGATACCGAGCCGGGGCTGGACAAATGGCTGAAGATCAATGCGGAGTTCGCCCAGATCTGGCCAAACATCACGATCAAGAAAGATCCGATGGACGGCGCCAAGGAGCTTGACGGCGAGGTGGGCAAGTACGAGAAGTATTTCTCTCCGGAACCGGGCAAGGGCGACTGAGTCTAGGTTGTCCAGCCGGGATGCGCCTGCCTTGCTGTCGCAGGCGCCATTGAAGCGTTGCTGCTTTCATAGGCAGGACGCTATAATGTTGCTTTGCGGACTCTGTGAAGCAAATTATTGATTTCCGCACTTTTTTGTGGTAGACAAGAGATACTGTTCCACAAGGCGGCACTCGCGTGCCCAAAAAACATCACGAAAGCACAGATCAATCACACGCGCTCCCCGAGACATAAACTCGTTTCATGTTGTCGGTCGCAGCTCAGCGATGGGATTTGTTTTTTCGCGCGCGTTTTGTCGGACCAGTATGGAGTGACCCGACGGTTTCCCCCGTCTCATCCGGGCCTGACAGACCCGGCTTTCCCCTGACCCAGATGTGGGTGAGTAGAAGGGAGTTTTTGAAACGAATGACGACTCAGCAGAAGAAGAATTCCCCGGCTCGCCAGGGTTTCAAGACCGGCGAATCGATCGTGTATCCCGCTCATGGCGTTGGTACGATCAGTGCGATTGAAGAGCAAGAAGTTGCTGGCATGAAGCTCGAGCTTTTTGTAATCGACTTCGAAAAGGATAAGATGCGCCTGAAGGTTCCGGTCGCCAAAGCCGTTGCTATCGGCATGCGCAAGCTTTCGGAAACGGATTTCGTCGAACGCGCGCTCAAGGTCGTGCAGGGCAAGGCTCGTGTGAAGCGCACCATGTGGTCGCGCCGCGCCCAGGAATATGATGCAAAGATCAATTCCGGTGACCTGATTTCTATCGCTGAAGTGGTCCGCGATCTCTATCGCGCTGAAAACCAGCCGGAACAGTCTTATTCCGAGCGTCAGCTTTATGAGGCTGCTCTCGATCGAATGGCCCGTGAAATCGCGGCCGTCAACAAGATGTCGGATACCGAAGCTGTTCGTCTTGTCGAGGTCAATCTTGCCAAGGGACCCAAGCGCGGCAAGAGCCTTGATGAGGATGAAGCGCAGGAAGAAGCTGCCTGATTTTTCTGAGATACAGCAATAAAAAAACCCGGCCTCGAGCCGGGTTTTTTTATTGGAACTTTTGCGCTGTCGCCGCGTTAACCCGCCGGAACGGCGAATTGATTGCTGCGTAACGCTGCCCTCGGTTCCCTTCTGAAACTGTTGCGACCAGGATGTTCCGGGTCGCTGATGAGGGGGCGAGATCAGCAGTCCGAACTAACGTTGGCATCCTTCGCGGATGTGCGTTTGCAAGGTTTCCCGCTGTTCATCGTCATATCAGAACCGTTGACGGAGAAGACGATGACAGCCATGTCCGCAGACCGCACAATGATCAAGATAGCGATGTCAGCTCCCTATCTCGCCCGGGAAGAGGAGCGTGATCTTGCCATCCGATGGAAAGACGGCCAGGATCAGAATGCACGAAACCAGATTGCACTTGCGCATATGCGTCTCGTCATAGCCATGGCTTCGAAGTTTCGCGGCTTCGGTCTGCCGATGAGTGATCTCGTTCAAGAAGGTTATGTAGGGCTGCTTGAGGCGGCGGCAAGGTTTGAGCCGGCGCGGGACGTTCGTTTTTCAACCTATGCTAGCTGGTGGATCCGCGCTTCGATGCAGGACTATATCTTGCGCAACTGGTCGATCGTGCGCGGCGGGACCAGCTCTGCGCAGAAGGCGCTTTTCTTCAATCTACGCCGGTTGCGTGCAAAGCTCGCCCGCGGTGACAGCAATCTTACTGCCCGTGCCATCCATGAAGAGATCGCGGTGGCGCTCGGTGTCAGCGTAAACGACGTGCAGACAATGGATGCACGTCTTTCCGCCAACGATGCCTCGCTGCAGGCGCCGACGATTGCTGGTGACGCCGATAGCGGCGAACGGCTGGACATGCTGGAGAGCAACGAGCCACTTCCCGACGAGCAGGTCTCGGGGATGATCGACGGCGAACGACGGCTGAAATGGCTGCAGGGCGCGCTCACCAAACTTAACGACCGCGAGAAGAAGATCATTCGTGCTCGCCGGCTTACCGACGACGGAGCAACGCTCGAAGCGCTAGGTACCGAACTTGGCATTTCCAAGGAACGCGTGCGTCAGATCGAAAGCCGCGCCATCGAGAAGCTTAAGTCTGCGCTCGTTTCCGCCAATCCGCAGATGGCTGCTGCCGCCTGCTGAGTGTGAAGGGGTGTTCCTTCACCCCGCTATTCGGAAATGATCTTCATCTTCTGGCCGGGCGACACCGTCGCGCCGGCCGGTAGCGCGTTGATGAGCTTGAAAAGATCGAGCTTTCGATCCGTTCCCATCATCCGTCCCGAGAGCGATGCAAGAGTGTCACTTGGGCCAACCGTGACGATCCGCACGCGAAGCGGCTTCAGGGAGGCTATTTCTTCTGGCGTCATACGACGAAAGCTGTTGCGTAGCGTATCTGCCGTAGATTGTAGGGTCGTGTTACCCTTTGGTACCGCTGTCAAAAAGCGGAAAATTTGCTCATTGAGGCGCACGACGGTCACGTCGAAATCCCAGCGCTCGGCGGAGGCGCGGGCGGTTGCGGCCGGCAGGCCGTTGACGGTGGACTCGCGCACGGTTTCCGGCTGCAATCCTGCAACCCAGCCGCTCGTCAGGTAATTCGTCAGGTTGTTATTGTCGCCGGCGGCAACGCCATCGAAACGGATGGCGCTTTCGCCGGGGCCGGTTGCGAGCACCGCCTCGACCTTGTTGTCGATCCGGAAATCCGGCGGAACATCGAAACGGATGCCGAGGCTGCCGTGTAGGAACGTCTGGCCTCGAACATAACCTTCCTGCGGGCTGTCGCCGTAAAGGAGACCGTCGATGCCGGCGAGATAATAATCGCGGCCACGGTCGCCGACGCCTTCCTGGCCGAAGGCGCGGGCATGGCGGCGCGCGAGATCGACACGCTGGGCCGAATTCGGGTGGCTTGAAAGGAAGTCGAGGCTCTGGTCGTTATCTGGATCGACGGCGGAATAGCGGGCGTAGGCTGCCATGGAATCAAGGAAGCGAGCGGCTGCATAAGGATCATATCCGGCTTCGCCGAGCATGCGCACGCCGATAACATCCGCCTGCAATTCCTGCTGGCGGGAGAAGGCGGCGAGACGCAGCTTGCCACGTGCGAGCGCCTGCTTGCCGGCGAGATCGCTCGACAGGACCTCGGCGACGACTCGGCTGGCAATGACTTCCGCCTCTTCCCGCTTCTGACGCTCGATGCCGTGATTGGCGGTGACGTGGCCCATTTCGTGCGATAGGACGGCCGCCACTTCCGACGCATCGTTGGCGAGCGCCAGCAGACCGCGTGTGACATAGAGATAACCGCCTGGCAGCGCGAAGGCGTTGATTGCCGGCGAATTCAGAATGGTGATGCGGAAGGACTGGGTTGGATTTTCCGAAACGGCCGTCAATGCACCGGTGATACGCGCGACCAGACGCTCGGTCTTCGCATCGCGATATTCGCCGCCGTAACTTGCGACAATGCGCGGATGCTCGCGGGCGCCCATTGCGGCACGCGGGTCATTCTTCTGAACCTGGTCGACAGTCTGCGGGTTTTCCGACGGCGATACATTGGGTGTATAGGCCTGGTCGAAGATCGACTGGCAGCCGTAAAGCATCGAGGTGACGGCAAAGAGTGTGGCTGCGGAACGGAATGCGCGGCTACGCTGCCAAAATCTCGGCCACCTGGCACGATCCGTCTTTACAGTCTTCGCCTGCACTACCATCTCCGGAATTACACTTCGGCATCCTGCCGTCGCGTCTGGCTTCGTCTTCCGCCCGTTGTCGCTTACCGTCTTTCGCGCCAACTGCACAGATATTCCTAAATGAATATGTATTGCCTACTGGGTATGAAAAGAAAATAAACTTGAACGCCGATGCCATTGGGCCACGTCCAAATTGTGGCGGTGCCCATGCACGCTTGATGACTTTCGTTCACACAGTGCCGGATAGGGCCGAAACGGGTGCGGCAAATCGCGAAAGGTAATCCGCCTTTGCTTCGTCGGTAGCGATCTGCCCCTTTTCGACATGCAGGATGCGATCTGCAATGCGGGCAATTTCCTCGCGGTCATGGGTTATCATGACCACGGTATTTGCATTTTCCTTATGCAGGTCAAGAAGAAGGGCGGACATTTGCAGACGCAGATCGGTGTCTAGCGCTGCGAAGGGTTCGTCCAGCAGGAGCACCGGCTTGTTGCGCAGCAAAGCCCGGGCAAATGCTGCCCGCTGTTTTTCTCCTCCCGATAGCGAGCCCGGCATGCGCTTGCCGAATCCGGCAAGACCAACACGCACCAAGGCGTTTTCGGCGCGGTCCCTGTCTTGCGGGGAAAGCCGCAAAGACGGGTTGAGGCCAAGCGCGACGTTGGTGAAGATGTCGAGATGGGCGAAGAGGTTGTGATCCTGGAAGACTACCGAGACCGGTCTTTCCGACGGGTGGCTCAAGGTCTGGTCGATTCCGGCGATAAGGATGTGGCCTGATTGCGGACGTTCGAAACCGGCAATCAGATTGAGCAGCGTCGATTTTCCTGCGCCCGACGGGCCGGCGATCGCGGTGACTGCGCCCGGTTCGATGCGGCAATCGAAAGCGAAACTCGTCTTGCCGAGCGTCAGCGCGACCTTGTCGAGGACGATGCCGTCATGCATTCGCGTTTTCCTTTTTGCCCGCGGTGCCGAGTATGGTCAAGGCAAGGCAGATCACGCCGAGGATCAGCGCCAGCCCATCGGCATCGTTCGTTCTGTAACTCGATAGCGTGCTGTAGACCAGCCAAGGCAGGGTGACGAGCTCGCTGGAGCCGAACAGGGCAACCGCACCGAGATCGCCGAGGGAAAGTGCCATAGCGAAGGAGAGGGCGGTGAGTATCGGGCGTGTCAGGACGGGGAGATCGATTAGCCGCCACTTGGCAGGGCCGCTGATGCCGAGTGAGGTGGCCAGCCGGGCGGTCTGATGGTGGTGGTCATCCAGTGCCGGTTCGAGCACCCGCACGGCGAAGGGCAATGCCATCAGAGCATTGATGAAGGCGACGAGACAGGGTGCAAACGAGGCGACATTGCCGAATTGCCGAAGCACCAAAAACCAGCCGGTGCCGAGAATGATCGGCGGTACGACGAGAACGAGCGAGGATGTGCCGGCGAGCGAGGTCGATAGAAGCCGTGCAGCAATATTGGGATCACGCCGGTCCCTGATCGTCTGCCGCGCCATGATGATGGCGAGCGATGCGGAGACGGCGATCACTGCGGCAGTTACGGCGATCACGAGGCTTGTCGTGGCTGCCTGAATGAAGCGTGGTCCGTTGACGAGTTTCCAGAGATCCGCACGAAGGCCAGCGACGAAAACCGAGAAGAGCGGCGAGGCGACGAAGATGACGGCGACAGCAATGATGAGGCCATCCCACAGGCGGGATGCGGATGAGCGCCCGTCGAGGCGCAAGACCTTTCGGCCTGCGGTCCTGACCGTATCGGTTGCCGCCGGCAGAAACGCGATGAGGCCGATCACGGCCGCTGTGAGGGCGATCTGCAGAAAGGCGAGTGCGACCGCGCGCGGCGGGTCAAAATCAAAGCGTAGGGCCTGGTAGATCGCCACTTCCAGCGTGGTTGCGGCCGGGCCGCCGCCAAGTACTAAGACCAGCGTGAAGCTGGTGGCGCAGAGCATGAAAATCAGCCCCGCAACGCCGGGAACGACACGCGCGAGCGCCGGCCATTCGACAAAACGGAAGATCGAGGCCGGCTTCATGCCGAGGCTGGCCGACAGAAGCCAGTATTCCGCCGGCAGTCGCTCGAGCACGGAGAGCAGCAGGCGCACGGCGAGCGGAATGTTGAAGAATGTATGAGCGAGCAGGATGCCGGAAAGGCCGTAGACGCTGACCGGGTGTTCCAGTCCGGCGGCAGTAAGCCAGCCGTTCAAAACCCCTTGCCTGCCCCAGACGCCGAGGAGGCCGAGCGCGCCGACGAGTGCCGGCAGGCCCATGGGCAAGGCCATGAGGCGGAGGATCCAGGCTCTGCCTGCAAACCGGGGGCGGCGAGCCAGGGCCAGCGCGACCGGAATGGAGAAGGCAACCGACAGCAAGGTCGACAGGGCCGCCTGCCAAAGCGTGAAGCGCAGAATGCTCCAGGTATAGGAGGTGAAAAGCCGGGATGCCGATTGATCGCCATCCCAGGCCAGCAGCGTCGCGATCGCAGTGCCGACAAAGACGATGATGGCGGCAAGCACGGCAAGGCCAGCACCGATGCCGCGTCGTCTTTCAGCAGTCGTCAGCAAATGCGATATTCCGTCCGTTTCGACATGTCACTTCTTGCTCATGGCGGTCAGCCATTCGTCGATCCAGGCCTGACGGTTCTTCGCCACTTCGTCGGAGCCGATCAGCAGCGTCTTTTCCGGCTTTACAAGCTTGTCGAAAGCCTCAGGCAGCGGGGCGGCGGTGGCGGCGGCCGGCATCATCCAGTTGGTGGTCGGAATGATATCCTGTGCGGCCGGCGATATCAGAAACGTCAGGAAGCTTTTCGCCAGATCCTTATCCCGGGCGTGTTTCAGCATGCCGGCGACTTCGATCTGGATGTAATGGCCGTCCGAAAAACTTGCGGCCTGATAGCGGTCGGTTTTTTCCTCGACCATGTGATAGGCCGGCGAGGTCGTATAGGAGAGCACCATCGGCACTTCGCCCTTGGTGAACAGGCCATAGGCTTCCGACCAGCCGGGGGTGACGGTCAGAACCCGGTCCCTGAGTTTCGCCCAGGCTTCCGGCGCCTTGTCGCCATAGACGGACTTTACCCAGAGCAGAAGGCCGAGACCGGGGGTCGAGGTGCGCGGGTCCTGAATGGCGATCTTCTGCGAAGCGTCCCCTTCGATCAGATCCTTGAGGCTCTTCGGCGGGTTCTTGATCGTTTGCGTATCGTAGATGACGGCGAAGTGGCCGTAGTCATAGGGAATGAACGTGTCGTCTGCATAATTGCCGGGAACCTTGACGGCGCCTGCATCGACGCCGTTCGCCTCGAAAAGGCCTGTCGCCTTGGCTTCGGAGATCAGGCTGGTATCCAGGCCGAGCGCGATATCGGCTTCCGATCCCGTACCTTCCAGCTTTAGACGGGTGAGAAGCGCCACGCCATCGGCAACGCCGACGAAATTGACGGTGCAGGCGCAGGTCTTTTCAAACTCGGCCTTGATCTTCGGGCCGGGGCCCCAGTCGGAGGTGAAGCTCTCATAGGTATAGACGGTGAGCGTCTTGTCCTGAGCTTCAGCAGCAAAAGGGGTGAAAAACATGGCCGTGGCGGCCAGAAGAAAAGTCGAAATCCCGCGCATCAGCGCCTCCTCAAAATGTCGATGTGGGGAATAGGCGCTGGTTGCGAGCCGTCTAATCCCTCCGCCGGTGTTAGCCGGATCAGGTTCCGCGGGTTGGCGTTTCGCCTCTCAGCCCAGCAGACGCAGGGCACCCCGTTAGAGCGTGCAAAGATTTACCGGTCTCGCTTCATGCTGGCAAGAGGGGCAACACAATCGTTCTCTCCATGGAAATTCCCCTCTGGCCTGCCGGCCATCTCCGCCAAAAAGGGGGACAAAAAACCGCCGCCCCCGCTTGTTTCCAATCGGGCATAAGCGACGCGTCCAGGTTAGCCCTCCCCCTTGTGGGGAGGGTTGGGAG
>NZ_JBJDRG010000012.1:0-122664 GCF_044987325.1 Rhizobium sp. ZW T2_16 | reverse complement strand
TCGAGACCGAGCGAGCGGAAAACTTGCTCATAGGTCTCGCGGGTCGCGTCCTCGCCGACCATGGCGCGCACGGGATCCGCAGGCATCATCCGGCCAATGATGAAGGTAAGTACGAGCAGCCCGAGCAAAGTCACCAGAATGGTACCGATTTGCCCTAAAGCGCCCTGCATTGAGGGGCGTCTTGTCGACATGTATCCTCCGTATGTCGGCCGCCGGTCATCGGCAGAGACAGGCTCCCATCCTGTCAGACAACTTAATGAAAGTTGTCACATGCTGTTCGTACTGTCAAGCACTGATCAGAGGAAGTCTTCGCGCCGAGGCGTAAAGCAGTCAATCAACTCGCCTTCTTCAAGGCACTCGCAGCCATGCGTGACATTGCCGGGAATGACGAGACTGTCACCCGCAGCCAGCTCATAAGCTTCGTTTCCACGGATAAACCGAAAGCGACCACGAGCGACATAGGTCGACTGCACGTGTGGATGGCTGTGCAACTTGCCCTCGGCCCCAGCCTCGAAGCGAAACGACACAACCATCAGCTCAGGCGCTTCGGAAAGGACCTGCCGCTGGACACCCTTATCGGGCGATATGATGGGAAAAACAGGTAGAGACATGAAACCTCACTGACAACAATCACAATGTCACCATATAAGGTTTAACTTCTGTATGACAACACGTCTATGCCGAAGTGACTACGTCGTCCATGGGCAAGGTTCTCGCACGCAGCAGAGCCTTGTAACGCTCCAGGCTTCCACGCAGGTGGGCGCGCATGTGCTCGCGCGCGGCATCGGCATCACCTTCAATGATGGCATCGACAATTCGCGCATGCTCTTCCTGCAGATGAAGATTATAATCCTTTGGACGGGATCCCGGCGCAGCCCCCTGAAGCTCTCCGCGAGGAATGATCCCTGAACGGATCAACTGAAGAAACTCGGGAAACCGCCGGTTTTGCGTTGCCTGGGCAATAGCCAGATGCAGGCCGAAATCCGCATCGCGGGTTGGTGTTCCGTTTGCAAGGCAGATCCTGACCTGATTATGCGCCTCGAGTATGGCTTCGATCTGAGCGGCCGAACGCCGCGCCGCCGCCAGTGCAGCGGCCTCAACTTCAAAAACCGTTCGCAATTCGAGCAGCTCGATGACCGACGAGATACGCTCGGTTTTCAGATCTTTGAACGGGCGTTCCTCTTCGCGCCTGGCCTCGAGCGCAAAAACCCCCGCCCCTTTACGCGCCTGAACGAGACCGTCTGCACGTAGAATGGCGATCGCTTCGCGCACGACTGTTCGGCTGACGGAATATTGCTTGGCAAGTGCGTTTTCACTGGGCAGCCGGTCACCAGCTTGAAATACACCGCTCGTCAGTTGCTTGCGGAGATCCGAACTGATCCTTGATGCGTGGGATGTATCCAGTCCAGCTGTCGCGGTAATGTCTTCCAATATCGCCTCGCTATTACCAACCTGTCAGGCACGTTCGATTAGCTATCGCAGGAGTTCGTTCTAGCTGCAAGCAAGATGTTTTCTCCGAACGACTTCGGAACAGACAACATTGGACTTCAACGACCGAGAAGGTTCCGAGATATCCCCGCATCGACAGAACTGTCGCTGGCGTCGTCAAAAGCTGAAAGACAAGCTGCTCCGACAGACATCGAGGCAGTCGAACCGATCCAGATGGCGATCGTCAGAAGGATCTGGCCATGCGTAGCGCCGAAATCCAGAACCTATTGGCATCGCGTGCATCGGTCTTACGTGCTGTAACGGACAGGCGTGAAGCAATTTTCCGTTGATCGAGAACCGCCCCAGGAACCGGGATCAAGGTTCAATCGGGATGTGGCTTACACTTGTTTCGGGCTAGCTTTCCACCGCATCAGCCGACACCCCGAAGGTATTTTCTCTATAAAGCTAATTATGACCGGTCATTGAGAACGTCCTAGCTCCGAGACAGGACTTCCTCGATATATTCTGGAAATTCGGCGCTGATCACATCGATAATCGATAGTGTTCCCGAAAGATGCTTGCGCAAGGCCTCGGCTGCTGAATTCGGATCCCCAGACGCAATGGCATCGATAATTGCCTGATGGTCTGCGAGAACTGTTTCCATCTTACCCGGCATTGGCAAATGAAGCCGTCGAAGCCTGTCAAGATGCACGCTCTGCCTGCGGACATTCGCCCAAAGCTGCGCAATACCGGCCTTCTCATAGAGCCGTCGATGGAACTCACGATCGATTGCATCGAACTTGTCATAAGTCACGGGGCTTGCCACAGCTCTCTGCCGTGACAAAATCTCGCGCAATTCATCGGCCGTTTCCATGGGAGCGCTGCCGGTCAGTCGCCGCACGGCCTCAAGCTCAATGGACAGCCGTAGAAATTGCGCCTGCCTCGCGTGATCGACATCAATCTTGGCGACAACCGTTGCATATTGCGGATAAACTTCGACAAGTCCCTCCTCCTGCAGACGCATCAGCGAATCGCGAACAGGCGTCTGACTCACGCCGAATTCCAGCTGGAGTGAGGCCCGAGAAAGTACCGTGCCCGGCACAAGCTCAACTTTCAGGATCCGTTCGCGCAAGATCTCATGCACCTGCAGTGCCACCGGCCTAGAACGGTCCAATTGACCACGCCTGATAACGTCACCCATTTATCGTTTCCATTAACCCCAATAACGCCAGCACATCTAGAACATAAATCTCGCTTTGATGCACTGATGTTTTAGTGCTTCAATGTATTTATTCGCTTTGGGAGTAACGCGAAGCCAGGGCAAGCGCCCATCATTTTCGGGAGGATAGTTCTGCGATTGTTCATCAGCGGCGTAACTGCAATTGCTAGGGTGATGGGACCGGCTTGTCCGAGCATGGCGCGGGAAAAGACGAGTATCGATCACCCGTCAACCGGCATTCTGGATCTCGCAAGCCATGGGATGGAGACACAGAAACTCATCGAGAAACAAACCGCCGAGGAACGGCTCGAAGGCGTTACCGTCGAGGGGCGCACGGCGCTGCTGACCGTAATGGCGATCGCATTTCGAGGTCTTTTCGCGCAGTGGCAACCGGCTCGGCGGCACGACGGAATGCTCTTGCCATAGACTCATTGCCATTGGAGCACTAATGCATCAGTATATCTTTGGCAGAGAGAAATGAGTTGCGCACCTGGCGAACCTGATATCTTTTGAGGACATCATGACAGACTATATCCTTTCCGAGGCGACACGCGCCAAATTCAAGAAAATCTCCACGGCATCGATTGCGACCGCGCTCTACAAGCGCGGGCTGCGAAACCAGTTCATTCAGGGTGTCATTCCGGTTTCTCCAAAAGCCGAAAACATGGTTGGCCAGGCTTTCACGTTGCGATACATCCCTGCACGCGAGGACCGCAATCCAATCACCGTCTTTCGTGATCCCCAGCATCCCCAACGCGTCGCAATGGAAACCTGCCCTCCAGGCTGGGTCCTGGTCATGGACGCGCGCAAGGACGCACGAGCTGCAACTGCTGGATCTATTCTTATCACCCGCCTGGCGCTTCGCGGCGCTGCCGGGGTCGTTTCAGACGGTGGTTTTCGCGATGCCAACGGCATAGGCGAACTGGACATGCCGGCCTATTATGCCAAGCCCTCTGCACCAACCAACCTGACGCTGCATGAAGCCTTGGACATCAATGTGCCGATTTCGTGCGGCGACGCCCCTGTTTTTCCAGGGGACGTGCTGGTCGGAGATCGCGATGGCGTTATGGTCATTCCGGCGCATCTGGCAGATGAGCTCGCTGACGAATGCACCGGAATGGAAAGCTACGAGGATTTTGTTCTTGAACAGGTCAAAGCCGGTGATGCGATCATCGGCCTATACCCTCAAACAAAGGACGAATACCGAGAAAAATATGAGGCTTGGCGCAAGAAACACGGACGCTGAGCGACCACAGCGTACAGACTTAAAACCTGCGCGCTCAATCTTTAGCATCATGATTTCAATGAACTGGAGTGAAAATCGTGTTTAAACCACATGGCCAGCATCTGGTCGCCGGAGAATGGGTAGCAACAGCCGAAACCTTCTCCAACGATCCGGCACATGGCGAGATATCTAATTTTTCGGTCGGAACAGTAGATCTGGTCAACCGCGCTTGCGCGGCCGCAGAAGAGGCATTCTGGTCCTACGGCTATACCAGCAGGGCGCAACGCGCGGCCTTTCTCAACGCGATCGCGGACGAGATCGAGGCGCGCGCCGAAGCGATAACCGAAATCGGTAGTGCCGAAACCGGTTTGCCTGCCGCCCGCCTGCAGGGTGAGCGAGGTCGAACGACTGGACAATTGAGGCTTTTCGCCGACCATATCCTCAAGGGCGATTATCTCGATCGCCGACATGACGAGGCTCAGCCGGATCGCAAACCTGCACCTCGACCGGAAATACGGCTGATGCAACGTCCAGTTGGGCCGGTCGCCGTATTTGGCGCATCAAACTTTCCTTTGGCGTTTTCCACAGCCGGCGGCGATACGGCTGCAGCGCTTGCCGCGGGTTGCCCCGTTGTGGTCAAAGCCCATTCGGCGCATCCAGGCACCAGCGAGATCGTCGCAGAGGCCATTTTTGCCGCCATCAAAAGCTGCGGCATTCATCCGGGAACCTTCTCGCTTATCCAGGGCGGCAAGCGGGACGTCGGCCACGCTCTGGTCAAAAACCCGTTCATCAAGGCTGTCGGCTTCACCGGCTCACTCGCGGGCGGTAGAGCATTGTTCGATCTTTGCGCACAGCGCCCCGAACCGATCCCGTTCTTTGGTGAACTCGGATCGGTCAACCCGATGTTCGTACTTCCAGGCGCGCTGAAGGAGAAGGCAACAGAACTTGCGGCTGGTTGGGCGGGATCGCTTGTCATGGGAGCCGGGCAATTCTGCACCAATCCGGGCATCGCGATCGTTCCTCGCGGCAGCGAAGGCGATGCTTTCGTCGCGGCAACGGCCGAAGCTCTTGCCAAGACCGCCCCGCAAACCATGCTGACGTCAGGGATAGCGCAGGCATATCACGACGGAAAGGCGCGCTTTGATGGCCGCAATTCCGTTCGCTCAGTGCTT
The DNA here is from genome assembly GCF_044987325.1 of Rhizobium sp. ZW T2_16. Classification (NCBI taxonomy): domain Bacteria; kingdom Pseudomonadati; phylum Pseudomonadota; class Alphaproteobacteria; order Hyphomicrobiales; family Rhizobiaceae; genus Rhizobium; species Rhizobium sp. ZW T2_16. Next base: position 117,620 of record NZ_JBJDRG010000012.1, on the reverse strand, counting down.
GCAACCGAAAGCACCGGACGTGAATGCCGCCCAAATCTCTACGAGGTGCAGGCCGAGGCATTCATCGAAGATCATGCTCTATCCGAGGAAGTCTTCGGCCCGCTTGGCCTGGTCGTGCGCGTCGCTTCGGCTGATGAAATGCCTGCATTGGCAAAGAATTTCGAGGGCCAGCTTACGGCCACAATGCAGATGGCGGATGAAGACACCGCTCTTGCTCGGAATTTGCTTCCTATCCTTGAGCGCAAGGCGGGACGGGTTCTGATCAACGGTTTTCCAACGGGCGTCGAGGTCGTGGACTCCATGGTTCACGGCGGTCCTTATCCCGCTAGCACCAATTTCGGCGCAACCTCGGTCGGAACCATGTCTATCCGACGGTTTCTGCGGCCCGTGAGCTATCAGAACATTCCGGCCGGCGTCCTGCCGGACGATCTGGCTTGATAAAATCGAGGCCCCGATCGCATTGATACGCATCGGGGCCGCGGTTTTGCCGGCATTCTAAAGAATGCTGTGACCCAATCTATCCGAACAAAAATCAAAGCGCTTGTTTTTGCGCGCTCATGATCCGTGCGGAAATGTTGTTTGTCACCTAGGTCTTGCACGCGCTAAACGCGCCATTTTCGATTGTCAGAACCTTGCCCAAATTGAGCGTCGACTTCGGGTCCAAGGCTGCTTTCATCGTCAGCATGAGATCATGTTCCACTTGGCTGCGATATTGGGCGACCGCACCGTTTTTCACAAAACCCAACCCATGCTCGGCAGACATGGAGCCGTTCATCGACAGCGCCATGGTGTGAATGATGGATTGGATTTCATTGCTACGGCTAAGAAATTGCTCAGAGTCAGAACCCAGCGGTTGCAGCAGGCCAAAATGGATATTTCCATCTCCAAGATGGCCGAAGGCAATAACGCGTCCCATTGGAACAAGTGCGAGCACGGCACGCGAACAGGCATCCATGAATGCCGGAACGGCGGAAAGAGGCAAGGAGATATCTGTGGTGATCACAGCCCCTTCCATGAAGTCCGCCTCCGCTAATCCTTCGCGCAGTGCCCAGAAATCCCTGTTTTGCTGGATGGACTGGGCAATCGCCGCATCGACGACCAACTCTGATTCAAACGCTTGAGACAGAATGGTTTCGAACAGCTCGCGAACTCTCTCCTCTCCGTCATTCGATCTGAACTCAATCAGCAATTGCCAGTCCTGTAGCTCCCCGAGTGGAAAGCGGGTTGATGGAAAATGCTTGAACACAAGTTCGAGCCCGGCGCGTGGCATCAGTTCGAAAGTGGTGAGGCTTTCACCTCCGTGCTTCTTGCACAGGATTAGAAGATCAAGCGCAGACTGCAGAGACGAAACGGTGCAGACTGCTGCGACAGCCGTGCTGGGCATGGGGAAAAGTTTAAGAACGGCTCCTGTGACGATGCCGAGCGTTCCTTCGCTGCCGATGAAGAGATGCTTGAGATCATAGCCCGTGTTATCCTTGCGAAGCGCCCGCATTCCATCAAGAATGCGACCGTCCGCGAGTACGACTTCGAGACCGAGAACGAGGTCGCGCATGTTGCCGTAACGCAACACATTCGTTCCGCCCGCATTGCTGGCAATATTGCCGCCGATCTGGCAGCTGCCTTCCGATCCGAGCTTTAAGGGGAATAGTCGATCTGCCTGCTCGGCTGCCTGCTGTACGGAGGCAAGCGTGCAGCCGGCATCGACTGAAATCGTGTCGTTGAACATATCGATGCCACGGATACGATTGAGCCTGGACAGGTTGACGATGATCTCGTCACCCTGACCTGTCGGAATGGAACCGCAGGCCAGCGAGGTATTCCCGCCTTGCGGCACGATCTTCAGCCCGTTGTCGTTGCAGATCCTTGCTATCTCCGAGACTTCGAAGGTGGTTGACGGTTTCAGGACAAGGAGAGGATCGGCAAAAAAGCGTCCGACCCAGTCGGTCGCATGGCTTCGGCGCTCGGCTTCGTCGGCCTTCCAGCCTTGCGCGCCAACGACCTGCTTGAGGCTTTCGATGACCGAAGCTGTAGGGCTGGTTGAGGGCGTGGATATGGGATCGGCCATTATCTTCTGTGTTGTTTAGAGCATGTCTCCCGAAGCAGGAATCCGCTTCGGGAGACATGCTTCAACGATGATCAGGACCGCGGCGAAACAGCCGGGCTAAATCGGATCAGGCTCAGAATTTCAAAAAGCATCTGTGCACCATTATGGGCCGTATTCGTGGTTGCATCGTATTGCGGTGCGACTTCCACGACGTCGCCGCCGACAAAGTTCAGGCCCTTCAGTCCATGCAGGATATCGAGCGCCTGACGGTTGGTCAGGCCGCCGATTTCCGGTGTGCCAGTGCCGGGAGCGAAGGCCGGATCGAGGCTGTCGATATCGAACGAGAGATAGGTCGGTCCGTCGCCAACGACTTCGCGTGCCTTTGCAATGACCGCCTCGATGCCCATCCTGCCGATTTCCTCGGCATGGATGACCGTCATGCCGCTCTCATAGGAAAATTCCCAGAGATATTCGGCGGCGCCGCGAATGCCGATCTGGATCACGCGGGTCGGATCAAGCACGCCGTCGAGAACAGCATTGCGGAAAGGTCCGCCGTGATGGAACTTCGTCAGGTCATAGGCACCGCCGGTATCGCAATGGGCATCGATATGGATCATGCCGACCGGTTTGTCACGACCAACAGCCTTGAGGATCGGGTGTGTGATGGAATGGTCGCCGCCGACGGCCAGCGGGATGACATTGGCATCGATGACCTTGTTGAAATGCGCCTCGATATCCTCGTGGCTCATTTCCAGCCGGTAACGGCTGCGGAACGGCACGTCACCGATATCGGCCACGTTGATCTCGAAAAGTGGTGCGGTTTTCAGCACGTGGTTATAAGGTCCGACACGCTCGATCGATCGCAAGGCGCGCGGCCCGAAACGAGAGCCAGGTCGATTGGTGACGCCAAGATCCATCGGAACGCCGATCAGCGCTACATCGAGATCGGAGAGATCCGGCTTTGCCGGATCGATCTGCCGGTAAGTCGCGTCGAGCAAGGTCGGGATGCCGCTGAACGGCGCTGCCCGTGTTCCGGAAGCCGAGAAAATGCGGTCGGCGACCGCGCGAAATTCCGGGTCGTGGATGCTTCCGCCATGGCCTTCGCCATATCGTTCGCGCAGACGCTTGAGCGCTTCTTCATCGAGAGCCATGGTCAAATCCTTCGCTATGCTAACTGTTTATCGGGCCGAAGCCGCCTCGAGCGTCTCGTAATGATCGGTGATCTCAGCTCCAGTGGCAATCCAGACGTCGCCCTTGTCGATGACGTGCTTGAGGAAATCGCGCAGGATATGCCAACGCATCGGCCGGCCCGAGACCTGCGGATGAAGCACGAGCGTGGTAACGCCACCCCAGGCATGGGTCGCCTCGAATTCGTCTTTCCACAGCTGGAGCACGGGATCGCGGCCGAAGAGCGGACGCGAGCTGGTGCGGCTCGACATACCGAAATTCCAGTCGTCGAACGCGAAATTGACGGGGATTTCAACAGGCCCGACCGCACCATCTGTGCCGGCGTGGCGATAGGGGAGAATGTCGTCGCGGAAAGAGCTGGAATAGCGAATTCCGGCCTTCTTCAGATAAGCGAGCAGTTCGGGAAAGTTTTCGCCGGATGGCGCGCGGTAGCCGACCGGGCGGATGCCGAGAGCCGATTTTAGCGCGTCAAAACCGCGGTCGATCTCTTCAAAGGCCTCATCGAGCTTGGTCCGGTCCGGAAGCTTGTGAAGGTAACCGTGATGGCCGATTTCGTGGCCGCCAGCGACCATCGCCTCGCATTGCGCTGGGTGGGCGAGTGCCGTCCAGCCGGGCGTGAAGAACGTGCCCTTCAGGTCCAGTTCCGCCATCAGTTCGAGTATCTTGGCGATGCCCACGCGCGCGTCGTAACCGCCATGCGATGTCGTGACCATCCGGTCGACATTGGAGGGATTGTTGCCGATCCAAGCGGTCTCGGCATCAACGTCGAAGCCGATGAACAAGGCGCTCTTTGCACCATTCGGCCAGATCATCTTCGGTGTCGCTGGAGCGGGGTTCAGCGGGCGTGGGGAAAGATCGAATGTCATCTCTTGAGCTTTCAACGGAAGGTGGGGATGCTGTCGGCATTGCCTGCCATCAGCGCTTCGATTTCAGAGCAGTCTTCGATTTGTTCGAGCGAGCCCAAGGTTTTCCACAAGACTTCGACTTGATCGGATGGCAGGCTCATCGCCACAAGTTCGCGGAACTTGGCTTCGACGACAGCTGCCTGCATTGGCCGCTCGGCGGAACCGGTCGCGCGGGGAACCATGCGATCGACCACCATGCCATCCTTGAACCGAAGCGTCACGACCGGCTCGGCCATCGGATCCATGGCCTCATCGACCGCAACATCAATCCGGTCCATCATCGCATGGACATCAGGATGGTGACGATGCTCTTCGGTATAAGCCTGCAGACCGGCCGTGCCGAATGTGCAGCGCGCCGCCAGCGCATAGGGAAGGCTCATCTGTGTCGGGGCCATCGCAGCGCCCACCTTGGCGCCGCACATGTCTTTGAGCATGGCGCTCATGCGAAGGTCGATATGCTGAATATCGGAGGCGTTTTGCCCGGTTTCCGACAGGAGGTCTTCAAGTGCATCAACGGCCGAATGCGCACCGCGGCAGGATGCATAAGGCTTCAGCACAGCTCGATTGACCTTCCAGACTTCGCCCAAGCCTTCGGCAAGCAATTCGGGCTGGCAGGCGGACTTGTTATAGGATTTGAAAAAACCACCCCATACATCATCGAAAACGCGGGATGGGCCGGCAAAGCCGTTTGAGGCCAGCAAGGCCGCGAGCAGGCCGCCTTCGGCAGCGCGGCCGGCGTGAAGCTTCTTCGCCTGCGAGCCGTCATGAATGAAGGCCCAAAGGCCGGAGGAAAAACTCGTGGCCAGAGTGATGGCATCCCGTGTCGCGGCTGCATCGAGACCGAGCAGGTTGGCGCATGCGGCCGCCGCCCCAATAGTGCCGCAGGTGCCGGTCGAGTGCCACCCGTGACTATTATGGGCATCATAACCGCCCGTCGCCTCCAGGACGCGTCGCCCGACATCATAGCCTGCGACCACAGCGGTGATCATCCGCTGGCCGTCCATTGGTCGACCTATCTCGTGCAACGCCGAGAACAGGGCCGGCAGCACCACGGCGCCGGAATGGTCGCAGCCGCCGGAATCGTCCAGCTCGAAAGCATGCGCGGCACAGCCGTTGAGAATTGCAGCGTCACGGGTCGAGGCAGCAAGACCGGTTCCCCACAACGGGACGGGACCGGCGGGTCGAAGTGACTTTACCGAAATGGCGAACTCGTTGGAGCGCGCGCCAGCCAGGGCGGCGCCCAGCGTATCGGCAACATGGATCTTGGCTTTGGCAACGACATTCGCCGGCAGGGCGTCATAGTCGAGAGAGGAAACGAAGCGGGCCAGCCTGTCGACCGGCGAGTCGGCGAGAGAACGGTTCATGGGATGCTCTGGAGATGCTCGACGAAGCGGCCATCTTCAAGGCAGATGCCGCAGAAGCGTCCGGACGCGAGATTTCGCGTCCGGACATCCTGATATGGGCGTTACTTGACGGCTTCGCCGTTGATGTAGATGCCGTCGAGCATCGTGCCTTCGAGACCGTGCTTGGCATAGATGGCCTTGTATTCGCCGGATGCCATCAGAGCCTTGAGGGCCGCTGCATAGGCATCGCGCAGGGCCGGATCCTTCTTGGAGAAGGCAATACCCTGGTAGACAGCCGTGAAGGGCTCGCCGACGATGGCATAGGTGTTCTTCTCCAGGTTGGTCAGGTATGGAAGGGTTTCAGACCCCTGGACTGCGCCGTCAAGGCGGCCCTGCTTCAGCTGGGCGCGCGCATCCGCCGAACCTTCAGTGCCGACGACCTTGATGGCTGCCAGTCCCTTTGCTTCGCAGTTGGCGGCGCTCCACTTCGCCGTTTCATCCGGGAAGGAGGTACGACGGCTCATGCCGATCGTCTTGCCGCAGAAGTCGGCAGGTGTCTTGAACTCTTCCTTGCGTGAAGCCGAGGTGTAGAATTGTGCACCGGACTTCATGTAATCGACGAAGTCGAGCGTCTCGCGACGCTTCGGCAAGTCACTCATGCCGCTATGGATAAGGTCTACGCGACCGGTTTCCAGCGAGGAGACCATCTGCTCGAAGCCGATATCGGCCCATTCGACGGTGGTGCCGAGCTGCTTTGCCAGCGCCAGGCCGAGATCGATGTCAACACCCATCAGCGTGTTGGTGGCCGGATCCTTGTATTCCATCGGCGGGTAGTTCGGCTGGTTGGCAACGACAACCTTGCCGGCTGTCTTGACGCGGTCCGGCAGCCCCTCGGCATGTGCGGCCGTCGATGCCAGAACTGCCGCGAGGGCAATGAATGCAGTCTTCATGTAAGTTCCCCTTATTGAACCTGGATTGGATTGATGTTTGTTTTCTGATTTGCAGGCAGGAAAATTCCTGCCTGCCCGATTGTCTCAGCTATGCACAGCCCTGATGAATTCCGCAGTGCGCGGGCTTTTCGGTAAGGTCAGGACTTCCGATGCCGGGCCGATCTCAACCATCTTGCCCGCCTCCATGAAGGCCACGGTGTTGGCGACATTTCGGGCGAAGCCGAGTTCGTGGGTCACCACGATCATCGTCATGCCACTCGCGGCGAGATCCTTCATCACGTCCAGCACTTCTGAAACGAGTTCCGGGTCGAGTGCAGACGTCGGCTCGTCGAACAGGATCAGATCGGGGCGCATGCACATCGCACGGGCGATTGCCACGCGCTGCTGCTGGCCACCGGAAAGCTGCGACGGATAATGACCAATCTTGTCGCTCAACCCGACGCGAACGAGAATATCCTCGGCGCGCTTGCGAACTTCCGCCACAGGCTCCTTTAGAACCTGAACGGGGCCTTCCATCACGTTTTCCAGCGCAGTCATGTGCGGGAAAAGATTGAACCTCTGAAAGACCATGCCGACCCGCCGGCGCTGGCGCGCCATGTCCGCATCGTTGATCTCGTGAAGGTTGTTGCCTTCACGGCGATAACCCACCAGTTCGTCATTCACCCAGATCGCACCCGAGTTCATTTTCTCGAGCTGGTTGATGCAGCGGAGGAACGTGCTTTTTCCCGATCCCGACGGGCCTATGATGCAGCAGACTTCGCCCTTGGCGATCTCCAGATTGACCTTGTCGAGGGCGGTGAACGGGCCGTAGAGCTTGGTAACGTCGACGGCCTTTACAATAATATCCTTGGTCATCTCACACCTCACATCGACGCCGTGATGGACTTGCTGCCGCGGCCGAAATAGCGCTCGATATAGTACTGGCCGATCGACAGAAGAGTGACGACGACGAGGTACCAGAAGCACGCGACCAAAAGCAGTTCGAGCACGCGGGTATTGGCGAAGTAGATGATCTGGGCGTTGTGGAGGATCTCCGAATACTGGATGACGCTGGCAAGCGAAGTCAGCTTGACCATGCCGATCACCTCGTTTCCGATCGGCGGCACCATGACACGCATGGCCTGCGGCAGCACGATACGACGAAGCATCTTGAACTGCGTCATACCGATCGCGCGGGCGGCCTCATATTGGCCGCTGTCAACCGACAGAAGACCACTTCGCACGACTTCCGACGTGTAGGCACCCTGCGAGATGCCCAGACCGAGCATGGCGGCGACAAACGGCGTCATGATATCGACGGTGCGGAACTCGAATAAACCGGGGATGCCCATCGTCGGAAAGATCAGCGCCAGGTTGAACCAGATCATCAGCTGCAGCAGCGCAGGCGCTCCACGGAAGATCCAGACGTAACCGATCGCGATCGAGGAAAGCACCGGATTGCCGGATACACGCATGATCGCAATGACGACGCCGAGGACGATGCCCAGCGCCATTGCTGCAACGGTCATGATCAGCGTACTCTTCAATCCGTCCAAAATGGCCGGGGCGAAGAGGAAGTCGCGAACATAACTCCATTCGATCTGGCCGACGCTGAAGGCGCGCACGATCGCCGCGAGGATCAGCAGCACGATGGCTGCTGCGATCATCCGCCCGATATGGCGTTTCGGCACCAGTTTCAGATGGGCGATTTCGTATTTCTGGTCAGTCGTCGAAGATGTTACGTCTACTGTGCTCATCGCGCGCCTCGCGTCTGCTGCGGTACGGCTGCTGCGCCCGCCTGAAGCAGTTCGGCGGCAGCGAAAGCGGCCTTGGCCTCCAATGCGGCATTGAAGCGCGCAATCTGATCGCGCACGCTTGCCGGCGAGGTGGAACCATAACCGGTACGGCTTGCAAGCGCACCTTCGATCGTGATGGCGTTTAGAACGCCAGAGTTCAGGCGATCATCGATATTCGGCAGATCGGCTTCCGTCAGGCCGGCCAGATCGTGGCCGTGTTCCTCACAGTAACGGACGACAGCACCGGTGATTTCGTGAGCCTGGGCAAACGGTACGCCCTGCGAGACCAGCCAGTCGGCAACTTCGGTTGCCAGCGTGAAACCCTTAGGCGCTTCCTCACGCAGCTTGGCCACGTCGAATTCCAGCGTTTCAACCATGCCCGCAAAAGCCGGCAGGATGAGTTCGAGAACGTCGAGGCTCTCGAACAGGACGCGCTTGTCTTCGGCGAGGTCGCGGTTATAGGCAAGCGGCATGGCCTTCATCGTCGCCAGGAAGCCCGCGACGTTGCCGATCAGCGTGCCGCTCATGCCACGCGTCAACTCGGCGATATCCGGGTTCTTCTTCTGCGGCATGATCGACGAGCCGGTTGAATAGCTGTCATGCAACTTGACCCAGCTGAATTGTTTGGATGCCCAGATGCAGATTTCTTCCGCCAGACGCGACAGGCTGACGCCGACCAGCGAGCAGATGAACAGGAATTCTGCAACATGGTCACGCGCTGCGACGGCGTCGATCGAGTTTTCGCAGGCAGCGGAATAACCGAGCTCGATGGCAGCCAGATCCGGCCGGTTGACGATGCCTGAACCTGCAAGAGCGGCTGCACCGAGCGGAGAACGATCGAAGCGGCGATCGAAATCCTCGAAACGCTCGATATCGCGCAACAGGCTCTGCGCATGCGCCATAAGATGATGGCCGAGCACGATAGGCTGTGCCGGCTGCAGGTGAGTAAAGCCGGGCATTACGGTTTCGGTATGCTTTGCAGCCTGTGCGGCGAGCGACTTCTCGACATCGATGATGCCTCGCGAGATTTCGCGGGCCATGCGACGCAGATAGAGGCGGGTGTTGTTGGCGGTCTGGTCGTTGCGCGAACGTCCGGCACGCAACTTGCCGCCGAGGGCGCCGAGACGCTGCATCAGCAGGCGCTCGATGAAGGTGTGAATGTCCTCGTCCGACGGGATCGGCTCTTCGCGTTTTTCGGCAATGTCGAGCTCGATCTGATCGAGTGCGGCACGAATCGTGGTGAATTCAGTCTCGTCCAATACGCCAGCGCGCTTGAGTTCGGAAGCATGCGCGCGGGAACCGGCCAGATCTTCGCGATAGAGACGGAAATACGAGGGATGTGCGCGAGAGAGATTGGCAAGTGCTTCGGACGGGCCGGACTTGAAACGCCCACCCCAAAGCTGTGTCGGTTCAGACATCAGTGTTCCCTTATTTGTCAAAAATTTAGGCAACGGTCTCACTGGGCCTATAAAGAGGCAAGCGAAGATAATTGGTTGCCCTATGAAGAAAGCGACTAGCCAGTGGATGGTATAGTGCCTATTCTGAAAACAGCTATGGTAAGGTGATGCGGGTTCACATGAGATGCGCCCCATATCCCTTCTCTTTCCGCATTCCGTTTTGTCCGACATGTGCGTGCAACGGAGCGCCAAATGCTGCATGAGGTCGAAGTGGCAGGTCGTAAACAATTCCCTTCCATGACGGGACTGCAAGTGCTGCTGGCCGTGGCTGAAAGAGGGTCTACCAGCGCCGCAGCCGAGCCCATGTCGCTGTCACAGAGTGCAGTCAGCAAGCAGTTGATAAATCTTGAAGAAGCCATTGGCGGCCCCGCCTTCATTCGCACGCCGAACGGCATGATCTCGACGGAGCTGGGAAGCATTTATATCGAGCATGCACGCACTGCCATCAAGGCGATGGAAGACGCAGCCCTGAAAGTTTCACGTCTGAAACCCGGGCCTCGCGTGCTTCGCCTTCAGGTGCCGCCGATCTTCGGGGATCGCTGGCTCCTGCCGCGCTTCGCTCAGTTTACCGAGGCTCATCCGGAAATCGAGGTTCAGTTCACGACCTTCGTCTCCAAGACCCAGACCGAAGTTCCCGATGGTATGGTTCGTTTCGTTGTAAAGCCGTCTGATGAGGAGGAGGGAGACTATCTGTTTGGTCACGATATCCGTCTTGTCAGTGCGCCCTCTTATTGGGAAAAAATAGGCGAGCCGGCATCGGTCGAAGCTGCTTCGAAAGGTGTAATGCTTGAACATCCCCAGACACCATTTCACTGGCCATTTCTGGCGGCCTTTCACGGTAGTCCAACTCTCGAAGCACGCCATACGATGCGGTTTGGTTATTATACAATGGTGATACGTGCCGCTCTCGCTGGCCAGGGCATGGCGCTGATTCCGCAGGGGCTGATCGCTGAGGAACTTGTCTCCGGCCGTCTCGTGAACCCCGCAGGTATCGGCTACCGCAGCGATTACGGCTATTGGTTCGCGCGTCCGCGCAGTCTTCCCACAAGCCAGTCCATGCGGCTTTTCACGCAATGGATTAACAGGGAAGGCGCTCTCGCAAGAGATTAGGTACCCGGCACCAGCCGGAGGCGGACTACGTCCAGAATATCGATGAGATTCTGATCTACCGGGCTATTCAGAAGATGAATAGAACGCCTCGATATTTCATACCAGCGTCCATTGCTTTGTGCTGCCCCCCTGCGGCATTCTTTCCAAGTCATAACAACAAAGGCGCGACCTGATCACTCGTGCAGAGCCATGCTCTGCGCGCGAGTTGGCTTGCGTCGTTAAAGAGGCTGGAACACATGCTTAGACGCCGAACTTTCCTTCAGGCCGCTGCGGCCGCGACGATTATCGGGAGCCCCTCCATTAGTGCGGCGTCGCAATCGACCTTGCGCTTCATTCCCGTCATCGATCTTGCCTTTCTTGATCCCGTCGCCACGACCGCTCAGGTGAGCCGTACCCACGGATACATGGTTTTCGACACGCTCTATGGAATGAGCAAGAACCTCGAAGTGTCGCCGCAGATGGTTGAGGGTCACACGGTCGAGGACAACGGAAAGCTCTGGACGCTGACGCTGCGCGACGGGCTGTTCTGGCATGATGGCGAGAAGGTTCTGGCGCGCGATTGCGTTGCAAGTATCCGCCGCTGGGCAGCACGCGACACCTATGGCAGCTCGCTGATGCAGGTGACGGACGAGCTTTCGGCACCGGACGACAAGACCATCCGCTTCCGCCTGAAGCGTCCATTCCCCTATCTTCCTCTGGCGCTTGGAAAAGTGGCCTCGCCGGCCTGCTTCATGATGCCGGAAAGGCTTGCCAATACGGATCCCTTCAAGCAGATCCCGGAAATGATCGGCAGCGGCCCTTTCCGCTATGTCGCCAGCGAGCGTGTACCGGGCTCGCGTAATGTCTATGAACGGTTCGACAAGTACAAGCCGCGTGAAAGCGGCACACCGGACTGGACCGCCGGACCCAAGATCGTCAATTTCGATCGCGTCGAATGGACCACGATGCCGGACGCGGCGACCGGAACGACCGCTGTCCAGGCCGGCGAGCAGGACTGGCAGGAAGCGATGCCGCATGATTTCATGCCGCTTGTCGAGGCCGATTCCAACCTGCGAACCCAGATCCTCGACGACCTAGGCTTCACCTGCCAGATGCGCGTCAATCATCTGCAACCGCCTTTCAACAATCCGGCCATCCGCAAGGCCCTGCTCGGGGCCATCGATCAGGAAGCGTTCATGACGGCGGTCGCCGGCTCGGATCCACGCTTCCGTTATTCGCCGCTCGGTTATTTCACCCCGAATACCCCGATGGCCAGCAAGAGCGGCCTCGACGTGTTCACCGGTCCGCGCAACTATGAAAAGGTCAAGGCCGAGCTCAAGGCCGCAGGCTACAATGGAGAAAAGGTCGTACTGCTCGTTCCTGCCGATTCACTCGCTCAGAAGCCGCTTGGCGATATCGCAGCCGATGTGATGCGCAAGGCCGGCATGAACGTCGAATATGTGGCGATCGACTTCGGATCGGTCCTTAAGCGGCGCGTCAACAAGGGCACGGCAGAAGAAGGCGGCTGGAACGCATTCGTCGGCAACTGGCAGGGCATCGACTGGTTGAACCCGCTCGGCCACAGCACGCTTCGCGGCGATGGCGTCTTTCCCGGTTGGTACAAAAGCGACAAGATGGAAGCCCTTCGCACACAGTGGATCGAGACTGCGGACGCTGGCGAACAGGTCCGCATCGCAGACGATATCCAGAAGCTGTCTTTCGAGGAAGTGCCCTATTATCCGATCGGCCAGTACAAGCAGCCCGCTCTGCACCGCGCCGATATCGAGGGTATCATGAAGGGCACGTCCGTCTTCTGGAACGTCCGCCGCGTCTGACCCCAATTCGATCCCTGGGGCCGCCCGTCTCGTTTCGAACGGGCTGGCCCCACCAAGCCGGAGCCGGCTTCTCGCCTTCGGGCGGGCCGGCCATCACACCAGCAGAAGCCTCAATTCCATGCCCCCTAGCATTCAGCAGATTCTCTCCGCCGTCGAAGCACGCCGTGGCGATGTCGAACATCTTTTCGCGTCACTTGCGGCCGGTAGCCCGGGCAAGCCCGGCATCCTTCGCGACACATACGGTGCCGGCGAGAATTTCGCACATTCACTCATCGCCGACCACGCAAAGGCACTATCCCTGACCGTTACGCGGGACGCTGCCCTCAACACATTTGTCACCTGGCAAGGCAGTAACCCGCAGGCAGGCTCAATCATCATGGGCTCGCATCTCGACAGCGTCCCGCATGGCGGCAATTTTGATGGCGCTGCAGGGGTTGTCGCCGGACTGACGGTAATCGCCGCCCTGAAGGACTTGGGCATCAAGCCCGCTTGCGATGTCATCGCCATGGGCGTCAGGGCGGAAGAAAGCGTCTGGTTCGGCGTTTCCTATATCGGCAGCCGGTCGGCATTGGGTAGCTTGCCGGATGGCGGGCTAGAAGCCCGCCGGATCGATACAAACCGGACACTGGCCGAACATATCGCCGAATGCGGCGGCGATCCGCAAGCAATCGCCCGCCGGGAAAAATCCCTTGATGCCTCTTCCATACGGGCGTTTCTGGAGGTCCATATCGAGCAGGCCCCCAGCCTTGCCGAGATGCAGGTGCCGCTTGCGATCTGCAGCGGCATTCCGGGCAATTTCCGCTATCCGGAAGCAACTATCATCGGCCGCCAGGACCATGTCGGCACGCCCCGACGTTTTCGCCGAGATGCGGCGATGGCGGCAGCCGACCTTGCCATGGCAATGGATGCAAAATGGCGCGAGGAGGAGGCAGCCGGCGTGCCGCTGGCGATGACATTCGGGCGTTTCCACACGGACTCGGCCATCCATGGCATGACCAGCGTGCCGGGCGCTTTCGCGTTCAGCCTCGATGTCCGTGCCTACGATCCCTCTGTGCTTGCCCGTCTCGAGGCTTTTTTCCTTGAACAGGTCGCTCGTATCGAACGCGAACGTGGCGTGCATTTCGAACTCGGCAAGCGCGCCAGTGCGGCTGTCGGTGTCATGTCGCAGAAGATCATCTCGGAAATGCAGACCACGGCCACGGCCGCCGGCCTCGACCTGACCCAGATCGGCAGCCCGGCCTCGCATGACGCGGCAGCCTTTGCGGAAGCCGGTGTCGCCTCGACCATGCTTTTCGTTCGCAATGAAAACGGCAGTCACAATCCGGACGAAGCCATGGAGATCGACGATTTCATGAAGGCATGCGCCCTGCTTGCCTTGTGGGTCGCCGACCATGTCGATTCCCCTCTGAAAAAAACAGCTACGCGAGTGAATACCCTCGCCGAAAACAGCGCATAAGGGGAAAGTCCATGTATGCCTATATTCTGAGACGCATCCTGGCGACCATCCCGGTGATGCTGATCGTCGCCTTCATCGTCTTCTCACTTCTTTATCTAACGCCTGGCGACCCTGCGGCGGTGATCGCCGGCGAACACGCGACGGCTGAGGACATTGCGCGCATTCGCGCCAATCTCGGTCTGAACGATCCATTCCTCCTCAGGTTCGGCAGCTGGATCGCATCGATCATGCAGTTCGATCTCGGCACATCCCTTTTGACCAATATGCCTGTGTCGCAAATGATCGGGCAGCGGATCGAACCGACATTGTCCCTGATGCTGCCGACCCTCATCCTGGCGGTCTGCATCGCCGTACCGCTCGGCGTCATCGCCGCATGGCGCGCCGGCACCAAGGTCGATCACTTCATCACCGTTTTTGCCGTCCTCGGTTTTTCCGTTCCCGTCTTCGTCGTCGGTTATGCGCTGGTCTGGAGTTTTTCCCTGAAGCTCGGCTGGTTGCCGGTTCAGGGTTATGCGCCGATCGGCCAAGGTGTTTCGCGCTGGTTCCAGCATCTCGTACTGCCGTGTCTGACGCTGAGTTCAGCCTATATCGCACTGATTACCCGCATCACCCGAACGGCCGTGCTGGAAGTGCTGCAGCAGGATTACATCCGCACCGCCGAAGCAAAGGGCGTCGGTCGTCGCGCCATCCTGTTCGTCCATGCGCTGAAGAACGCCTCGGTTCCCATCATCACCGTCATCGGCATCGGGGTCGCGCTTCTTATCGGCGGCGCCGTCGTGACGGAAAGCGTGTTTGCCATTCCGGGCCTCGGACGCCTGACGATGGAATCGATCATGCGGCGCGACTACCCGGTGATCCAGGCGATCGTCCTGCTGTTTTCCATTTCCTACGTTCTCGTCAACCTGCTGATCGACATCGCCTACACCTTCGTCGATCCACGCATCCGCTATTGAAGGGAGCGAAACGATGTCTGCCATCAACACATCCGCAAGCGGCTTCCTCAAGGAAACGACGCGTTATCCCACTGTCATTGCCGGAGCCATCCTGCTCGGCATCATCCTTCTGATCGCATTTCTCACACCGCTGCTGTCGAACACCGATCCGTCCTACATCGACGCTGCACGCCGCGCCCAGCTTGCCTCGGCCAGCCACTGGTTCGGCACAGACATGCTCGGTCGCGACCTCTATACGCGCGTTCTCTACGGTGCCCAGGTCTCGTTGATCGTAGGCTTTGCGGTGGCGGTTCTGTCGACCATTGGCGGTCTTGCCATCGGCCTGATGTCGGGTTTCGTCAAGGCGATCGACGCCGTCGTGATGCGGTTTATGGACGGCCTCATGTCCATTCCGGCGATCCTGCTTGCCGTGGCGCTGATGTCGATCAGCAAAGGATCGGTGACCAACGTCATCATCGCCATCACCATTGCGGAAATCCCGCGAACGGCGCGCCTGGTGCGCGGCACGGTGCTCAGCTTGCGTGAGCAGCCCTATGTCGAAGCCGCCGTCGCCGGAGGCACGCGCCTGCCAACGATCATTTTCAAGCACATCCTTCCCAACACGCTTGCGCCTCTGATCGTCCAGGCGACCTATGTCTGCGCCAGCGCGATGATTTCGGAATCGATCCTGTCCTTCATCGGAGCGGGCGTGCCTCCCGTCATTCCGTCCTGGGGCAATATCATGGCGGAGGGGCGTGCCCTCTGGCTGGTGAAGCCCTTCATCATCTTTTACCCGGCAGTCTTCCTGTCGATCACGGTCCTCGCCATCAATCTCCTCGGCGATGGTCTGCGTGACATGCTGGATCCCCGCAATGCCCAAAGAACGACGTCCCGGTGAGCGCCATGATCATGTCAGACACTCTTCATCCGGCACCTGAAACGACTTCCGATGCAGTCCTTTCCGTGCGCGACCTCACCGTTTCCTTCGGTTCTGCCGATTACTGGAAATCTGTCGTCCGCAATATTTCCTTCGATGTCGGCGCCAACGAGACTGTCGCCGTGGTCGGCGAGTCCGGGTCAGGCAAGAGCGTTACGGCTCTTGCAATCATGCGGCTCCTGCCCAAGGCGACAAGCCGGATCGACGGCCAGATATTGCTCAACGGCCGCAATGTGCTCGATCTGCCGCCGCAGGCCATGCAGGCCCTGCGCGGTGATGAGGCGGCAATGGTCTTCCAGGAGCCGATGACCAGCCTCAATCCGGTGCTGACCATCGGCTTCCAGCTGGCGGAAGCGTTAAAATGGCATCGCGATCTTTCCAATGCCGAGGCGCTCGCCGAGGCACGCAGGCTACTCGACCGTGTCCGCATTCCGGCCGCCGAACGGCGGCTGGCGGAGTATCCGCACAACCTTTCCGGCGGGATGCGGCAACGCGTTATGATCGCGATGGCGCTCGCCTGCCGCCCGAAACTGCTCATTGCTGACGAGCCGACGACGGCGCTCGACGTCACCATCCAGGCGCAGATCCTCGACCTCATTCGGGAATTGCAGGCCGATGGCGGCATGTCCGTGCTTTTCATTACCCACGATATGGGCGTCGTCGCCGAGATCGCCGACCGCACGGTGGTGATGTTCCGAGGCGATCAGGTGGAAACCGAGCGTACCGAAGCGATATTCCAGCAGCCCGCCCATCCTTACACAAGGGCATTGCTGGCTTCCGTGCCTCGGCTCGGCTCCATGCGCGGCACCGAACTACCGGTTCCTTTCCCCAAAGTGGATATGGAAACCGGCGCAATTCAGGAACCGGAGAAACCGGCAGCGGCACCGGCTCGTTACCGGCCGATGGTCCTTGACGTGCAGAACCTGGTGACGCGGTTCGACATCCGTTCAGGCCTGCTCAACCGCATCTCAGGGCGGGTTCATGCGGTCGAGAATGTTTCCTTTTCGATCGCCGAAGGCGAAACGCTGGCGCTGGTCGGAGAATCCGGTTGCGGCAAGTCGACGACCGGGCGCTCGATCATGAGGCTGACCGAGCCGGTCTCGGGCTCCATCACCGTCGACGGTTTCGATGCCAAGTCGGTTCGTGGCCCCGATCAGCGTCGGATGCGTCGCAGCATCCAGATGATCTTTCAGGATCCATTCTCCAGCCTTAATCCCCGCGCGCGGATTGGTTCTTCGATTGCCGAGCCTTTCCTCGAACACGGCCTTGGCACACGCGCTGAGGCCATGGAGAAGGTCGCGGAAATTCTGCGCCGTGTCGGCCTGGGGCCGGATGCGATCGACCGGTTTCCACACCAGTTCTCCGGCGGCCAGCGTCAGCGCATCTGCATAGCGCGTGCGCTTATGCTGGACCCGAAGCTGATCGTCGCCGATGAATCCGTCTCGGCGCTGGACGTTTCCGTGAAGGCACAGGTCGTCAACCTGATGATGGAATTGCAGGCGTCTCTCGGCGTCTCCTTCCTCTTCATCAGTCACGACATGTCGGTGGTGGAACGCATCGCCCATCGGGTGGCAGTCATGTATCTGGGCGAAATCGTAGAGATCGGCTCGCGGACCGCAATTTTCGAGAACCCGCAGCATCCCTATACCAAGCGCCTGCTTTCAGCCGTCCCGATCCCCGATCCCACTTTACGCCGGGGGCCAAGCGCCGCTGCGCCATTGGAATTGAAAAGCCCCATTCGCTCGATCGACTATGTTCCGCAAAAGCGCGAATTCCGCGAGATTTCAGCGGATCACAAGGTTCAGGTCTGGGGGAAGGAATGGGAAACCGAAGCCTGAAGAGGTTCATATCGGCAGATCACAAGCGAGGAACGGAAAAGGGAGGCACTGCCTCCCTTTTCCGTTCCTCGCTACTAACCGGCGAACCTGTCGTATTTGCCAGATGAATTCGCAGATGATCAGGCTTGCCTCCCGATCATCTGCCTGCTGATCAGGCCCCGAAAGCCGCCCTAGCTTCCGGCATATCCCATATGCGGGCGATAGCGGCACTTCCTGCCGCGGTGATTACTGCCTCATCACCCAGCGTGTAGCCGCCATTCTCGACCAGAACCCGGCCATCGACGATGACACTGTCGATATTGGCCCTGTTGGCGAGCGCGACAAGCGCCTTCATGGGATCGAACAGCGGCTGCAGATGAGGATGGGTCATGTCGACTATCGTCAAATCTGCGGTGGCGCCGGGGCGGATTTCTCCGAGATCAGGGCGCTTGATGGCGGCCGCGGCCTGCGCCGTTACGGCATCGATCATCGTCTGCGAGGATGCGACGGTCGCATCGCCAGAAACGACCTTGGAAATCATCGCTGCCGCGTTGATCTCTCCGAGCAGGTCCATATTGTAACCGTCGGTTCCGACCACCGTCCGAATGCCCTTTTCGGCAAAACGGGAGAAGGCGGCCGTCTTGCCCGTGCGCGCGAAGACACGCGGGCAGTTGAGAACCGTCATGTCACGTTTCGCCATCAGGTCGAGATCGCTGTCGGAGCATGCGATGCAGTGAGCCGCAAGCAAATCCGGTCCAAGCAGCCCCAACCAGTCGAGATATTCCGCAGGGGTGCGCCCGTTGTATCGCTGGCCAATCACTTCGACTTCCCGCACGCTCTGGGCAAGATGAGTTGTCACCTGGACACCGAGTTCGCGGGCACGTGCATGCGCTGCCCTCAACAAGTCGGGATCGCAGGTATCCGTGGCATGCGGGCTCATCGTGACCTGGATACGCCCGCCGTCCAGTCCATGCCATTTGCCGTGGATATCGCTCCATGTCGCGAGATCTCGCTCGGAATCGCTTCCTGACGCATCGGCGACATCATATTGCACGACACCCTTTGCATCCGCCTTGGGGTTGGCGCTGGAAAACAGATAGGGAGCACCATAGAAACGCAGTCCCATTTCGAGCGCCGCATCGAACATTTCGGGTATCCCGTTGCGGAACGGTTCCATCACCGTCGTCGCACCACCCTTGAGAAGCTGCAGGATGCCAAGGCGGCCGATCGCCATGCGTTCCTCGGGCGTCAGGATGTCGATGCCGCTTTTCGTCAGAGGCAGAAGCACGCTGTAGACGACGCTCTGGCTATTCTTGCGACCGCCACCATCCTCCGCATGGGTACGGGCGACAGCTTCAGAGAAGCAGTGATTGTGCAGGTTCAACAATCCCGGAAGAATGAACCGTCCGGGACGGTCGAGCACATGATCGGCACTCGCCGGCCGGGATGCGGAAACGGCAGCGATCCGGTCTCCTTCGATCACCACCCACTGGTCGCGTTTGACAACCGGCAAGCCTTCCTCGCGAACGAGGACGTAGCTGCCATAAACGGCTGTGGTTCCGGTTGCCTTCTGCGGCACTTGCGGCATGTCCTTACTCCATTAATCGTGAAAACGCGCCGTCCTCAGGCCTCTCGACACGCAGTTGCGGCGCGCCCGCAAGGCGCATCGCCGCGATGCTTTCATCGATGGCCTCCGTTGCTTCGAGCGACGAGTTCGGATTGATGATCAGTATCTGCATGACTTTTATTCGAGGAAAGGAAGCCGACAAAGCACTTGGCGCTGGATTTGCAGGATCACAAAATCCGGAGCACCTGATTGCCATAGCTTAGCCGAGAGGTGCTCATGGCGGCAGTCGAGACGGCTATTATAAAAACCGTCCTGCTATTCGAGGTGATTATAGGGGAATGAGTTCCCATGCGGCATACTATTTGCATATTGAATGGAACAGCATGGATATATCGAGCGAAATTATATGAACCTGCGTCAACTGGAACTGCTTCGGGCGGTCATTCGCAACGAAACGACGATAGGCGCGGGGCGTGAGCTAGGGCTCTCTCAGCCGGCGGTCAGCAATGCAATCAAGCATCTGGAAACGCAACTCGGCTTTCCCCTGTTCGAGCGGATTAACAACCGCCTGTTTCCGACCATGGAAGCGCGTTCGCTGTATGAAGACTCCGAGCCGATCTTCTCGCTGCACGCCGCGCTTGAATTGCGGGTGCAGGACTTTCGGGAACACAAGGCCGGCCATGTGCGGATCATTGCGACCCCGCCCATGGGTTACAGCATCATCCCCAAGGCGCTGTCGGCGTTCCGACGCGATATGCCCAATGTGAAGGTCTCCTTCGATGTACGGCGATTGGAGCATGTGCTGGACAGCGTCGACGCCGGCATTGCAGAGCTGGGCTTTGTCATGGCGCTGGGCGAGCACCAGCCGATGCTTGACACCGAACGGCTCTACTCCGGCAGCATGGTTTGCGTCATGCCGCTCGGACATCCACTTGCGGATAAAACCATCATCATGCCGGAGGATTTGGCACAGCACACGTTCATTGCGCTCGACCGCCACACGCGCATGGGAAATCTTGTTCGCTCAATTTTCGACAAGGCCAACGTGCCGTATCAATTCTCGATCGAGGTTCGCTATTGCCACGCGGCCTGCATATTGGCCAGCAATGGGGTAGGGGTTGCGATCGTCGATCCTTTATCGCCGCTCTGTGTACAACAGGATGCGATCGTGGTGCGCCCGCTCAGCACGTCCTGCGAGGTCAGTGCGTCGGCCGTGCAATCAGGGAAAAGGCCGTTATCGCGTGTGGCAAGAGCCTTTCTTCGAAGCGTTAAGGTCGCGATGGAACAACACACCACACGGAATACAAAGGCTTGAGCCTTCTATTCACGTGGTCGCACTCCCTGAGTACTTTTGGCCCTGACTATAATAAATCGGGCAGGATTATTCGGCGCGCGAATAGACATTCTTGCCAACCGCCCGGTTTTCATCACGTCAGCCCGATCTAGTCCAAATGCGACTAGATTCTACGAAATTAATTCGTTGGGCTGAAAAAATTCTCATTCGCATTCTTTCCGCGCATACCAGTCCGGCACCGCTAGCGGCCGGATACTCTGTGACAAAGAAAAAATGGGAACAGATATGAAAAGTGCAAAATCAATATTCGCCCCGGCCGTTTTTCTCGCCGCGACACTGCTTGCTCCATACACCTCGAATGCCTCCGATCTTGTCGTGCCGCCGGCACTGAAGGAAAAAGGCAGCATAATTGTCGCGATCGAATCGACCTATCCGCCGATGGCCTATCGGAACCCAAAGACCAATGAACGACTTGGCTTCAATGTCGACCTGGTCACCGCAATGGCCCAAAAAATGGGTATTGAGGTCAAATGGGAAGAACTGAGTTTCGAACAGTTGGCCACCGCCTTGGAAGTTGGGCGCGTCGATCTGGTGGGAACTGCGATCAGCGATCTTCCGAGCCGCCGCGAGAAAATGACATTCGTGGATTATCTGCGCACCGGGGCACAGCCCTTCACGACCGTTGCCAATGCGCAAAAGTTGAAGACCAGTGCCGACCTCTGCGGATTGACCGTAGGAGCGCCCAGCTCAACGAATTATTTCCCTGCTACAAAAGCATGGAATGAAAAGAATTGCGTCGGCACCGGCAAGGCTGCAATGACCGTGAACGGCACGCAAGGCGCCACTGCGGCGCGCCTGGATCTCAAGCAGGGCCGTCTCGATGCCGCCGTGCTTGGCCCGGAATATGTAAGCCACCTGATGCGAGACGAGCCTGACACCTATGTTCTCGTAGGCGACCCGCTGATCGAGACGCTTTTCGGTCTTGCCGTTAGCAAGAAAGATCCGGCCATGCGGGACGCGGTGGCAGGAGCGGTCACCTCCCTCATCAAGGACGGTACCTATATGTCCCTGCTCAAGAAGTACGGCCTGGAAAGACAAGCGATGGCCGAGGTGAAAATCGACGCAGGCCAGTAATAGCCGCCGAAAGGCAAGCCTTCTTTCCCTTCGGCCGTCATCATGGCCGAAGGTATCTCTTTCAGGAATTCAAGCAGGTCAATGACAGACACGATTACCATCGATTTTTCGGAAATAGAGCCGCGTGACAAATACAAGATCATGATCGGCACGATCGTACCCAGGCCAATCGCCTGGGTAACGACTGTCGACGCCGGCGGCCGGCCCAATGCAGCCCCCTACAGCTTTTTCGGTTGCCTCAGTTCCGATCCGCCGATCATCGGCCTGGGCATCGAATACCGAGCCGATGGCCGTTCAAAGGACACCGCTCGCAACATTCGCGATGTCGGCGTTTTTACGGTGAACATAGTCTCCCATTCGCTCGCCGATGCAATGAACACCACTGCTTTCCCATTTGACGAACATGTCAACGAAGCCGAAATGGCGGGATTGACCCTTCGTACGGGCATCAAGGTCGCGTCTCCGGCAATCGCTGAATCTCCCGCGGCGCTGGAATGCAGGCTGCATAGCTTCATCGACCTGGGCAAATCGCGAGAGATTATTCTCGGCGAGATCGTCGCCGCACGACTGCGAAGCGACATCGTCAACGAGCGGTTCCACATAGACCCAATAGCACTCGACGCCGTTGGAAGGATGGGAGGTAGCGCCTATTCAACAACGAGAGACTGTTTCGATATCAAGCCGCCCACCCTGTGAAATCTACGTTCCAACCGGGGGACACCCCTGGTTGAAACCATGTAGGATTTCATCCGGTTGTGTCCGCTCTCGAACGCCGAAATCTTGTAGGCACACACGCCAAACATAGGCGTGGAACTGGCAAAGATGCCGCTCGGCACACCGGGAAGTGCGGTCAGCGTTGCGGATGGAGCGCTATCCTCAAGACGCTTGACAGCCAACACCACCAAGACCTCCAGAATTCGGCAGGGTTCCTGCACGAAGAAATCGAAATCTGGTGCAGTCCTCTCAGGTCCGCTATGGGAATTAATGAAAGCTATTTATTCTGGCGGGGAGAAAATACCGATGAAGGACTTGGGCGATCTCCAGATTTTCGCCAAGGTCGCGTCGACGCGCAGCATGTCGGAGAGCGGCCGCATTCTCGGCCTTTCTCCTGCCGTCGTCTCCAAGGCGATCAAGCGGCTCGAGACTTCACTGGGGGTGCGACTACTCCAGAGAACGACCCGACAGATCGCGGTCACCGAGACGGGGCAAGCATTTTACGAGCGTGTTATCGAAATTCTGGCAAGCGTGCAGGAAGCCGAGAATTTCGTTTCGGGACGTTCCGCAGAAATCGCAGGCGAGTTGAGGGTAAGTGCTCCCACTTCTTTCGGGCGCATGCATGTAGCACCGCATCTCAGAGGCTTTATGGAGCTTTATCCGAATGTTTCTGTAGAGCTCGTGTTGTCTGACGCCTTCACGGATATCATCAGTGAAGGGTATGATCTCGCCATCCGTATCTCCGCCCTCAAGGATTCCGGACTGGTCGCGCGAAAACTGGCAGCAACCCGACGGATACTCTGCGCCTCTCCAGAGTATCTCGAGAGGTTCGGCGTTCCAAAAACAATGCGGGAGCTTGCAAATCACACATGCCTGCCGGCGCACAACGGAGAGCCTTGGCGACTGGAGGGGCCGGAAGGATCTCTCACCTATCGGCCCGAGGGCAAACTGAAGACGAATTCCAGCGAAGTTATCCGTGAAGCGGTGATTTCCGGACTTGGCATAGCGTTGCGCTCCACGTGGGATATCGGCACGGAGCTTTCGACAGGCAGACTGGTGCAGGTGCTTCCAGGTTATGAAGGGCCGCAAAACACAACGGTCTCGGCCGTCTACCCCAGCCGTCAGTTCATTCCGCCAAAGGTTCGCGCATTTTCGGAACATCTTCAGCGGATCTACGGATCAGAACCTTATTGGGAAACGACAGGTTCAAAAAAATGATTTTATCCTTTTGGGAACAAGTCATTTTCATTGATGTCTGTTGTAATTACCAATCATTCGCCGCCATCTTTCGCAGAATAGAAACGTTTTAGGGGAGAAACCGTATGGCACGCAAGGAAATCGCCGGTCTTCAGATTGACGAGCAACTCTATCGCTTCTTGGTGGAGGAAGCTCTTCCCGATACGGGCGTCGATACCGATCGCTTTTTCGAGCAGTTCTCGGCGATCGTCCACGAGCTGGCTCCGAAAAACCGCACCCTTCTCGCCAAGCGCGATGCCTTCCAGGCCAAGATCGACGACTGGTACCGGAAGAACGGTGCGCCGAGCGATATGTCTGTCTACGAGGCCTTTCTGCGTGAGATCGGCTACCTTCTGCCCGAAGGCCCCGATTTCCAGGTTTCGACAGAAAACGTCGATCCGGAAATCGCCACTATCGCCGGCCCTCAGTTGGTCGTGCCGGTGATGAATGCCCGCTACGCCCTGAATGCTGCCAATGCTCGCTGGGGTTCGCTCTATGATGCGCTTTACGGTACCGATGCGATCCCGGAAAACGAGGGCGCCGATAAGGGCAAGGGATACAATCCGATCCGCGGTGCGAAAGTCATTGCCTGGGTGCGCGATTTTCTTGATCGCTCCGCGCCGCTCTCCGGCGCGAGCTGGAACGATGTTGCGTCATTCAAGATCGATGCCTCGGCCCTGTTCGTGACGCTCACCGATGGACAGGTGACGGGGCTCACCGATCCGGCTCAGTTTGCCGGCTATCTGGGTAAAGCTGCGGCGCCGACGCAGATCCTCCTGAAGAAGAACAATCTCCATGTCGAGATCCTGGTCGATGCGACGACCGCAATCGGCAGGCAAGATCCGGCCCATATCTCGGATGTCTGGGTTGAATCGGCGATTACCACGATCATGGACTGCGAGGATTCGGTCGCAGCCGTCGATGCCGAAGACAAGGTCGTCGTCTACCGCAACTGGCTCGGCCTGATGAAGGGTGATCTGACGGAAGAGGTGTCCAAAGGGGGCAAGACATTCACCCGCAAGCTCAATCCTGATCTCGACTATACGGCACCGGACGGCTCGAGTTTCGAGCTCAAATGCCGATCGCTGATGCTGGTTCGTAATGTCGGCCATCTGATGACCAACCCGGCCATCCTCGATCGCGACGGCGCTGAAGTGCCGGAAGGCATCATGGATGCAATGGTCACCGCATTGATCGCCATCCACGATATTGGCCGGACTGGCAGCCCCAAGGGCCGCCGGAAGAATTCACGGCTTGGCTCGATGTATGTGGTGAAACCAAAGATGCACGGGCCGGAAGAAGTAGCCTTCGCCGCCGAAATTTTTTCGCGCGTGGAAGAGGCGCTCGGCCTGCCCAGGAATGCCATCAAGATGGGCATCATGGACGAGGAGCGTCGCACGACGGTCAACCTCAAGGAAGCGATCCGGGCTGCGAAGGATCGTGTCGTCTTCATCAACACTGGCTTCCTCGACCGCACTGGCGACGAAATCCATACCTCGATGGAAGCCGGCCCCATGATCCGCAAGGGTGACATGAAACAGGCTGCATGGATCGCGGCCTATGAGAACTGGAATGTCGATATCGGGCTCGAATGCGGTCTTTCCGGCCATGCCCAGATCGGCAAGGGAATGTGGGCGATGCCCGACCTCATGGCGGCGATGCTTGAGCAGAAGATCGGCCACCCGAAGGCGGGCGCCAATACCGCCTGGGTTCCGTCACCGACGGCGGCAACGCTGCATGCTACCCACTATCACACGGTGGATGTGGCAGCAGTTCAGAAGAGCCTGAAGAGCCGTACCCGAGCCAAGCTTTCCGACATCCTTTCCGTGCCGGTGGCGCCGCGCCCCAACTGGACGCCGGAGGAAATCAGCCGCGAACTTGACAACAATGCACAAGGTATTCTCGGTTATGTCGTGCGCTGGATCGACCAGGGCGTCGGCTGCTCCAAGGTGCCGGACATCAATAATATCGGCCTGATGGAGGACCGCGCGACCCTGCGCATCTCGGCCCAGCACATGGCCAACTGGCTGCACCACAAGGTCGTGACCGAAGGCCAGATCGTCGAGACGATGAAGCGCATGGCAAAGGTGGTCGATGGCCAGAACGCCGGCGATCCGCTCTATAGTCCGATGGCAAAAGACTTCGACGGCTCTATCGCGTTTAAGGCGGCACTCGATCTGGTTCTGAAAGGGCGCGAGCAGCCGAACGGCTACACCGAGCCGGTCCTTCACCGTCGCAGGCTGGAGCTGAAGGCAAAGGCCGGTTGATCCAGAGCCACCTCCAATGAGCAAAAAGCCGCCGGGAATGTCCTCGGCGGCTTTTTCGGTTTCGCAATTGTGGCGTCCTTACCGGATCAGGCCGTTTCCCTGATCTGGAAAGGATCGCTTGCTGGACGTAACCGCACCCTGCATGACCGTCTGCCCCACGGACCGCCCTACCCCTTGCGGCACCGGCAGCCTGGCATGAGCGTCTGCTATGGGCGCAAGTCTGGCCAGAATTTCCGGCGGTGCGGCGGAAGACTTGCCGGCCTTGGCACTCACATGCAGCATCAGTTGTTCGGCGGTCGCAAGAACCTCGCCGCTCTGCGCATCATGAATGGTGGTAAAATACCGGATGCGTTTTTCATCGAAGCCGAGCACCTGCAGCGTTGCATAAAGCATCTGCCCGAGCTTTGCCTCGCCGAGATGCCGGATATGGGTCTCGACCGTATAATAGCTGTGTCCCGCTTCGACATAGGCGAAGTCGACACCGATCAGCCGCAAAAGCGCATCGGACGTGTCGCCGAAAACCTGCAGATAACGGTGTTCAGTCATGTGACCGTTATAATCCACCCATGCAGCGCTTACCCTTGTATCGACCAGCCGCAACGGCTGCGAAATGTCCGGCGCATCCTTCCTGCCGCCACCCCTTGCCCAGAGAAGCTTTTCGAAATCGGCCAGCACCTTCCCGGAACCCCAGCCCTTTCCGCCATCTCCTGCCTTGAGAGCCTGCATGATGCCGACCAGGTTCTCGTCGCGGATACGCTCAAGCTCGCGTATGCCACGGGCACCGGACTGCGCGTCCGATTGCGCCGCGATCTTGTCGACCAGCGCATCATCGAGATCGACCACATCCGTCAGCTTCGTCCAGGGCCATGAAAGGCAGGGGCCGAACTGCGCGAGAAAATGGCGCATGCCCGCCTCGCCGCCGGCAATCCGATAGGTTTCGAACAGGCCCATCTGAGCCCAGCGCATGCCGAAGGAATAGCGGATCACGTCATCAAGCGTCTCGGTATCGCAGATGTCGTCATGGATCAGCCACAGCCCCTCGCGCCATATGGCTTCCAGCAGCCGGTCGCCGACAAACGCCTCTATCTCCTTTTTCAGGATGACGCCCTTCATCCCGATCGGCGCCAGCCTGTCTCTGGCGCGCTCCAGCGTCTCGGGCGATGTCTTCTCCCCACCGACCAGTTCGGCCAGCGGCAGAAGATAGACGGGGTTATAGGGATGGGCGACGAACATCCGCTCGGGATGCTGCATGTCACGTTGCAGTTCGGTCGGCATGATGCCCGAGGTCGACGAACCGATCAGTGCTTCCGGATCGGCATATCTGTCGATCTCGGTGAGCACGTTTCGCTTTAGGTCGACGCGCTCGGGTACGCTTTCCTGAATCCAGTCAGCCCCTGCGACGGCCTCTTCCACGCTCCCACAAAAGGTCAGCCTTCCCTTCGGCGGCAGCGGCGCCATGGTCAGCATGGCATAGGCGCGCTCGGCATTCGCCAGTACCTCGCCGACGATACGTTTGGCTTCCGGATGCGGATCGTACATCGACACGTCTATCCCGCCGAGCAGGAAGCGGGCCGCCCATGCCCCGCCGATCACGCCCCCGCCGATACAGGCGGCCTTCTGGATGCTCGTCATGAATTCTTCCCTTGTTTCGTCCGGCCTAACCACTGCCCCTCACCCTCTCCCCGCAAGCGGGGAGAGGGGACGTGCCCTGCTCAACTTTCGAGAGGAACGGAGACGTTGCGACATCTGTCCTTCTCCCCGCGCGCGGGGAGAAGGTGCCGGCAGGCGGATGAGGGGCACACCCCGACCTCTACCGCTTCACCAGCTTCAGCTTCTCGCGCACCGCATCCGGCCCGATGATCTTCGCCCCCATGCCCTCGATCACCCCGACGGCCTTCTCCACCAGTTGCGCATTGGTCGCGAGCTGCCCCTTGCCGGCGTAGAGATTGTCCTCAAGCCCGACCCGGACATTGCCGCCAGCCAGAACCGCGGCCGCCGGATAGGCGAGCGCATTGCGGCCGATCGAGAAGGCCGAAAACGTCCAGCTCTTCGGCACGTTGTTGACCATTGCCATGAATGTGTTGAGATCGTCCGGCGCACCCCAGGGAATGCCCATGCAGAGCTGGATCAGCACCGGGTCCTCGATCAGCCCCTCCTCCACAAGTTGCTTGGCGAACCACAGGTGACCGGTATCAAAAGCTTCGATCTCGGGACGCACGCCGAGCGCCGTCATCTGCCGCGCCATTTCGCGCAGCATCGAGGGCGTGTTGGTCATCACGTAATCGCCGAGTGAAAAGTTCATTGTGCCGCAATCGAGCGTGCAGATTTCCGGCAGGCAGTCGGCCACATGCGCAACACGCTCGGTCGCACCCGCCATATCGGTGCCATCGGGATTATAAGGGAATGGCGCCTCGACATTGCCGAAGACCAGATCGCCACCCATGCCAGCCGTCAGGTTCAACACGACATCCACATCAGCAGACCGAATGCGATTGGTGACTTCCCTGTAGAGTTCAAGGTTGCGCGCCGCTGCCCCGGTCTCGGGGTTTCGAACGTGACAGTGAACCACCGCCGCCCCTGCCCTGGCGGCATCGATAGCCGAGTCCGCAATCTCTTTCGGGGTAATCGGAACGTGACCGGATTTTCCGGTCGTATCGCCGGCACCGGTCACGGCACAGGTAATGAAGACCTCGCGGTTCATCTCGAGCGGCATTGTTCCCTCCTTTTCGCTGCCGCCATTACGAGCGAGGGAAAAGGAAAATGCTTTCCACTATCGGCGCTGCTCTATACATTTTCGGAATGCTGCAAAGGGAAGCG
The DNA here is from genome assembly GCF_044987325.1 of Rhizobium sp. ZW T2_16. Taxonomy (NCBI): domain Bacteria; kingdom Pseudomonadati; phylum Pseudomonadota; class Alphaproteobacteria; order Hyphomicrobiales; family Rhizobiaceae; genus Rhizobium; species Rhizobium sp. ZW T2_16. The sequence continues at coordinate 88,863 of NZ_JBJDRG010000012.1, read as the reverse complement.
CATGGATGATAACCAGCATATCGACATTCTCCTTCTGCCTGAAACCAACCTCATTCTGCTATCCTCGGTCATCGAGCCCTTACGCGCCGCAAACCGTATCGCCGGGCGAAATCTCTACCGCTGGACGATCTACTCTCCTGACGGCCGGCCGGTCGAGACAACGTCCGGCATCCCCGCCCCTGTATCAGGCGCATTCCGCCCTGGCCGCGAAACCGATCCGCTTTTTGTTCTGGCCAGTTACAACTGGAAAAGCGCGGCAACCCGCGAGCTGAAATTTCTCCTGTCGCGCACCGCCCGCCACCGGACATCGATCGCCGGCATAGAGAGCGGCGCTTTCATCCTCGCCGAAGCCGGTCTGCTCAACGGTTTTTCGGCTACCAGCCATTGGGAGGATTTCGACGATTTCTCCCGCGCCTACCCGCAGGTCATCATGGTCCGCGAGCGGTTCGTCATCGACGCCAAGCGTATCACCACCGGTGGGCCTCTCCCGACGCTCGACCTCATGCTGGAACTGATCCGCCGTACCAACGGCTATTCACTGGCACTCGAAATATCGAGGCTGTTCATTTACGAACAGGAGCGCAGCGAAAAAGACCGTCCCGATCATCCGCTCATCAGCAGCACGGGAAAAATCGACCCGCGCGTACAGGCTGCAGTGAAGCTCATGGAGAAGACGGTCGAGGCACCGCTCTCTCTGTCAAAACTTGCCAGACGATCTGGCGTCAGCATCCGCCACCTTCAGGATCTCTTTCACCAGACGATGGGTGTCGCGCCTCATGCCCACTATCTCGCACTCCGCCTCAACGCCGCTCGTCGAAAGGTGATCGAGACCAGAGCGAGCTTTGCCGATATTGCCGCCGAAACCGGCTTCAATTCCGCTTCTGCGTTTTCGCGCAGCTACCGCGCCAGTTACGCCGAAAGCCCCAGCGAGACACGCCGCCGACTGAAACCTGCGATCGGACACTGAGAGCGGATCCTACGGCCAAACGTGTCTCGAGCACGAAAGATGAAGCCGCAGCAGCCTGGCCGTTAACGGATCGTGAAACCCTTGGGCATAGCCTGGATATGGGACAGATGGTGTCGAGATCACATCGTTCTACGGAAAATCCGGACAGGTTAACATCTTGAAAAATAGACGTCAGCGACGCGATACGAAACCTAATCAAACGTTTCGTTTCGCTAGTGGATAGTTAACCATATCTGGCTGTAGGCTCGACGCAGGCAGGTCCCGCTGATTCGTATTATAGGCTTAAGAGCATCGTCTGAAAATACGCGATCCCGGTTATTAAAAGCCTTGTTTTCCGGCGCCGTCGGAAGACGTTGACAGCTGTCAACAGCCCTCCCCTGACGTATCAATCAGCGCAGCTTCGGCGCAACTCGGAAAGATGCCCCTCCCCTATTGCCGGGGACGAGACGCGCCATCCTGCGAAAGACGGTGACACATCGGAACCAGCACCGACAGGCAACCCGTCCTCTCACCTGACCTAAACCCGCACAGCAATAAAGCGGATCGCGGTTGACAGCTGTCAACAGCCTCGTCCGGCAACTGGGCTCTCCGCGCCTAATCCGGCCGGAGCAAGACTCAAACGCTGGCGAGCCAATCCGCCCTGTAACCAGAAAGGCCGGCGCCATCGATTGCAACGGCCGGAACGCCACGGCGGTCAGCCGGCTTGATGCCCGCCAACAGAGCCGCCCCCTGGCTCGTGCCGGTCGAACCCGGAACGGCAAATACTCCCCTGCCCGTCAGGCTGGACAATAGACTGAGATAGAGCGCGTTGAGAGCAAACGGTCCTTCGACGAGGATAGGCCCCCTGCCGCCTGCCAGATCAAGGCAGGTCTCCGTCATCAGCGCAAAATAGAGACAGGCCGCAGCCCATCGCTCATCAGCAGACGCGCTCTGCCCATTCACCCATTTTCGCTCGCGCCCCGGGAACGGCCCTGATCCCGCAACGACATTCGGCAACAGCATCAGGCGTTTCCCGATAACGCCAGGCAATGCGGCCCTTGCCCGATCCTGATCCAGAATGCCCAGTTCGCCTGTCAGAATTTCGAACTCCCGGCCACCCATGAAACGGGCCGAGGGGACGACACGTCCGTATGCGTCGACATTCGCCAATGCGTCGCGCATCATATCCAGCCGGTCCACATCGCCGGCCACGGCGAAATTGATGACCCAGGTACCCGTCGAAACCACAGCGAATGGGGCGTCCCTTTCCGTAAGGTACGGCAAAAGGGAAGCGTTGGAATCGTGAATGCCGCAAAACACCGGTACAGGTTCGGGCAGGGAAATTCCCGAAACAATATCAGCGCGGACCATACCGACCTGATCAAAGGCCGAATGCACCGGAGCCATCAGGTCACGAATATCCAACACATTGACGAGCGAGGAATAACGTCCCTCATGGGGCCTCCAGAGATCCGTATGGCAACCGAGCGACGTCACCTCGTTGGCAGCGGCACCGGTCAGCCTGTAGGCCCAATATTGCGGGTAGGTCAGGATCGCCCGGACGCGCGAAAACGCCTCGGGAAAGGCCGACTTCTGATAATGGATCTGGGCACCCAGATTAAGTCCACCGGACAGACGCGGCGAAAAGGTCTCGGCAAAACCCGGGCGGATCTCGTCGTAAGCCCGCTGGATATCTTCGGGATACTGATGCTCGTAATCGAGAGCCGGCAAGGCCAATTGCCCATCCGCATCGATCAACGCAGCCGCAGCGCCGTGTGTCGTGATCGAAATGGCATCGAAGCCCGGCGCCTTGGCGAAATCGGCCAGCGTCTCAAGCAGAAAAGCCCAGAGCGCCTCGACATCGTAATGAGGGTAGGGCGGGCCTGATAGAACCCGGTTTGGCATGCGCCGCATCTCCATTTCCGCGCCGCTTGCGGCATCGAAAATCACCACCTTTGCATTCGTCTTGCCGATATCGAGGACGGCGATCCTTTCGAATGCGCTCATTGCAGATGAAACACCGTGACCAGATCGCTCTGAACCGGCGAATTGTCCGGATTGCTTTCCATGATATCCGCCATATGCGCCCACCAGCGCTTCATCACCGGATGCTCCGGCAGGCTCGCCATTGAATGGTCGACCGGCCGCGAAAGCACGCCGAACAGCGTGTTTGTCTCGCGGTCGAGATGGATGGAATAATCCCGCACACCCGCCTCGCGCAGAAGCGCGCTCAGTTCCGGCCAGATCTCGTCATGGCGCTTGCGATATTCGGCCTCCATGCCGGGGTTCAGTTTCATCTTGAATGCGTATTTCTCTAAAATCATTTTGTACTCATGAACCTGATGCGACGGACCACGATGGGCAGCGCGATGGTGATGATCAGAAGAAGGCCGACAAAGATCGACATGACGATGCCCGGCACGTTGAGAAGACCGAGCCCGAAGGTGACGAGGCCCATGACGAAGGCCGCGATGACGACGCCGGCAATTGTGCCGGCGCCGCCGAGAATGGAAACACCGCCGAGCACGACCATGGTGACGATCTCCAGTTCCCAGCCTTGAGCGATCGAGGGGCGGGTGGAGCCGAGCCGCGAGGTGAGGCAGACGGCGGCAATTCCGGACATCAGGCCGGTCAGCAGAAACAGCTTGAACTTGATCCGCTCGACCGAAATGCCGGAAAAACGTGCCGCAAATTCGTTATTGCCTATCACGAAAACCTGCCGGCCGAAATTGGTGGCGTGCAGCACGATGCCGAAAATGATGGCGAGCACGATGAACAGCACGAATTCGAACGAGAAGACCCAGAAGACATAACCCTGCCCGAAGTAGGCAAAGTCGGCCGGATATTTGCCATAGGCCTGGTCACCGAGCGTGATGTAGGAAATCCCGCGAAACAGGCTCATCGTGCCGATGGTGACGACGATCGAGGGCAGTTTCAGCACCGAGACCAGCGTGCCGTTGATCGCGCCGCAGACAAGCCCGACGCTGATGCCGACCGCAACCAGCCCCGGCGCACCGATCCCAATCTGGGCCGCCGCCCCCATGGCGGTGGAGGCGAGCGCAATGATCGCAGCAACCGAAAGATCGATCTCACCGACAATGATCAGCATCGCCATGGCAAAGGCGATCATCGCCTTTTCGGTGAAATTGAAGGTCGCGTCGGAAAGGTTCCAGGCGTTGAGGAAGTAAGGAGAGGCGAAGGAATTGGCGATGAAGATCGCGATTGCCACGCCGAACAGCAGCACTTCCCAGCTGCCGAGCAGGCGGCTCACCGGCGTGCCGAGCCGATCGGGAATGGCGGAACGGGTTCTGGTTTCAGCACTCATGTCGCGGGTGTCGCTCATACGGAAACCTCCTTGGCGCCACGGTCGCGCAGGATAATGCGCCCGGCCTTGCGTTCGGCGCGGGCATTGAAAACAACGGCGGCGACGATGACGATGCCGGAAATCGCCATCTGCGCGAAGGGCGAGATGCCAATGACGGGCAGGGCGTTCTTGATCACGCCGAGGAACAGCGCCCCAAGCACGGCACCGGCAACCGAACCGATCCCGCCGGCAATCGAGATACCGCCGATGACGCAGGCCGCCACCGTATCGAGTTCGAAACCGGCCGCGACATCCACATAGGCCACCGCATAACGCGACACCCAGAGATATCCAGCCAATCCAGCCAGCGCGCCCGAAAGGGTGAAAGCGAAAAACCGTGTCCGGCCGATATCGATACCCGCATAGACCGCAGCCGTCGGGTTGCCGCCGGAAGCATAGGTAGCGCGGCCGAACTGCGTTCGCGTCAGCACGACCCACATCATCAGCACGATGGCGATTGCCATCCATGACAGGAGCGGCATTCCCAGAACCGGCAGGCGAGGGAAGTTGAGGAAACCGGGCGTCATCTGGTGCGAATTCACCCATGCCCCACCCGACAGCACGAAGGCCATGCCGCGATAGATGGTCAGCGTACCGAGCGTCACGACGATCGGCGGGATCCGCAGCCACCAGACAAGCATGCCGTTGATGGCGCCCAGAGCCGCACCGATACCCACAGCCAGAATAACCAGCAGCGCCATCGGCATGCCGGGATAGGCAGCATCCAACATCGCCACCGCCATGCCGGTAAAGGCGAGATTGGCAGCAACCGAAAGGTCGATCGACTTGGTCAGGATCACCGTCATCTGGCCGAGCGCCAGAATGATCAGGATCGATGTGTCGTTGAAGATATTGGCGAGATTTCCGGGCGTTGCAAAACCGGGGGCACGAGTGGCAAAACTCGCCACCATGATGGCGATAATGCCGACCAGAAGCAGCTCGCGGTGTTTTAGAAGTTTTTTCATCTCTGCGTCCTCAGGCATTTCCGGTGGCGGCGCGCACCAGCGTCTCGGCGCTCAACTGCGAGCGCTCGAAAATCCCGGCCGACAAACCTTCGCGCATCACCAGCACCCGATCCGACACGCCAAGAATTTCAGGCAGTTCGGAAGAGACCATGATGATCGACAGGCCTTCGGCGGCCAGTTCGCTGATAAAACCATGCACCGCCGCCTTGGAGCCGATATCGATCCCCTTGGTCGGTTCGTCGAGAATGATCACCTTCGGCAGCGTCGCCAGCCATTTGCCGATCACCACCTTCTGCTGGTTGCCACCCGAAAGCGTACCAACAGGTACGGAAAGGGCTGCGGCACGCAGATCCAGCCGTTCGGCATATTTGCGCGCCAGCGCCAGTTCATTGGCGGCCTTAAGGAAACCGGATCGCGAGGTGCGCGCCAGCGAGGGCAGCGACATGTTCTGAAAGATCGGCATGGGCAGCGCCAGTCCGTGGCGACCGCGCTCTTCCGGCACATAAACAATACCGGCGGCAATCGCATCGCGCGGCGAGCGAATGGAAATCGTCTCGCCCTCTAGCACCAATTGACCGGAAGACGGCCGCGTCACGCCGAACAGCGACTGGCATATTTCCGAACGACCGGCACCGACCAAGCCATAAACACCGAGAATTTCGCCGCGCTTCAAATCGAAAGAGATGTCGCGATATTCCGTCGGGTGGCAGTAATTCTCGACCGAAAGCACGGTCTTACCGATCGCCACCTCGACCTTGGGAAAGATGTTGGAGACATCGCGGCCCACCATCATCCGCACGATCGTATCCTGCGGTGTCTCGGAAAGTCGCCCGTGACCCACAGCCTGGCCATCGCGAAACACCGCGAAATTCTCCGCGATCTCGTAAACCTCGTCGAACTTGTGGCTGATGAACAGGATCGCCTTGCCCTGTTTCTTCAAGCCCTCGACAATGCGAAACAGATCGTCAATCTCCTTGCGGGAAAGGGCAGCGGTCGGCTCGTCCATGATGACGATGCGTGCCTCGACCGACAGCGCCCGGGCAATCGCCACCAGATGCCGTTGCGCAATCGAAAGATCTTTTAGCCGTATAGTCGGGTCGATCTCGCTTTCCAGCGCGTGAAGCAATTCGGCAGCGCGCGCATTCATCACCTTCCAGTCGATCAGACCGAAACGGGTGCGCGGCGCATGCCCAAGAAAAATGTTCTCCGCCACCGACAATTCGTCGAACAGCACTGTCTCCTGATGGATGGCGGTGACACCTGCATCGACGGCATCCTGCGCGCTTGAGAAGCTGACCGGCTGCCCATCGATCAGGATCTCGCCTTCGCTCGGCACATAGATCCCGGTAAGGATCTTCACCAGCGTCGACTTCCCCGCGCCGTTCTCGCCGATCAGGGCAGTCACTTCACCCGGATGAAGCGAGATATTGACGCCATCCAGCGCCTTAACACCGGGAAAAATCTGGGAAATTCCACGCATTTCCAGGATCGTCGTCCGGTCCGCGGATCTCGAATCCTGAATAGGCGCCATCTCCATGCCCGTCCGTTCAACTGCGGTCATCATCATATCTGCCAATTGGAAGTCATCGCTGGTCCGGCGCCAAAAAGCTGGCGGCGCCGGACCTTGAAGTCCCGGGAGGGATCAGAAGATCTTAGAGAACTCGTCGATATTCTTGGCATCGTAGATGAACGGATCGGCCATCGCGGCCTCGCCGTTGTCACCGATCTTGATCTTGCCCATGCGGCCGGCAGGGATTTCCGAACCCGGCTTGCCGTCGGCGTCACCCTTCACCAGATGATAGGAGATCTGGGTGGCGCTGTAGCCGAGATCGATCGGGTTCCAGATGGCGAATTCCTTGGTCGCACCGGACTTGATGGCGCCCGCCATTTCGGATGGAAGACCAAGACCGGTCACATAGACCTGGCCGATCTTGCCGGCATCCTTGACCGCCTGGGATGCCGCCAGCACGCCGACCGTGGTCGGTGCGACGATAACCTTGACGTTCGGCTGCGAGGTCAAAAGACCCTGCGCTTCGCGATAGGACTTGTCGGCAAGGTCATCGCCATAAACCGTGGTGGCAAGGTTGAGACCGGGGAAATCCTTCAGCTGCTTCTTCATCTCGCCGATCCAGATATTCTGGTTGGTCGAGGTGGTGGTGGCAGACAAAATGGCGAAATCGCCCTTGCCGCCTTCGAGATGGCTGGCTGCAAGTTGCAGGCACATCTTGCCGATCAGCTCGCTCGAAGACGGATTGAGCTGCAGGATACGGCCTTCCGGTGCAACACCGCTATCCCAGGAGATCACCTTGATGCCGCGCTGGGCCGCCTTTTTTAGCGCCGGGACGACAGCATCCGGGTCGTTGGCGGAAATGGCGATCGCATCGACGCCTTGAGCGATCAGCGAGTTGATTACTTCGATCTGACCTTCCGCCGTCGTCGAAGTCGGGCCGGTATAGATGATCTCGACGCCGCCGAGTTCCTTTGCCGCCTCCTGTGCGCCCTTGTTGGCGGCTTCAAAGAAGCCGTTGCCGAGCGATTTAACCACAAGCGCGATCTTCATGTCGGCAGCATTCGCCGCCGATGACATCATGGCCAGGGCCAGTGCCGCGCCCAATGCCAGCTTCTTCGCCAGTTGTTTCGAAAGTTTCATGCCAATTCTCCTCCCAAAGATTGAACCTATGTCCATTTCCTCCCGCCGGCGCCTTATGCGACGGACGGGGTATCTTCCTCACCCTTATGTGCAGCACCTACCATACCGGCGATAATCAGTGTCACGCCGGCATCCTCCACCATGCGTTTGGCATCCTCCGAGACGCCGTCATCGGTAATGATCGTCGTCACACGCTCCAGCGGACACAGGATCATGCTCGACCGCCGCTGGAATTTCGATGAATCGACCATAACCACCAGTTCTTCGGCCTGGCTCATCAATTTCTGCTCGCTCTGGATCACCAGTGCATCCGGCTCCATGATCCCGAGAGGGCCAATCCCTTGCGCCCCGATAAACATGCGGCGAGCGTAGAAATTGCGGATTGCGTCATTGTCGAAAGGCGACAGGATCAGGCTTTGTTCTCGATAGATCGTACCGCCCGGCACCGTCACGTTGTTCTTGGAATGCTTGACCAGATGTTCCGCGATCGCAAAGGAATTCGTCATCACCTGCATGCGGCGCGCGGCCATGTAATGCACCATCTGGAACGTCGTCGTTCCGCCATTGATGATGATCGATTCACCCTCGTCGCACAGATCCACGGCCTGACGCGCAATTGAGCGTTTCTTATCGATGTTGACCGATTCCGACACACGGAATGAGCGGGCGGCCAGCTGGCCGATCTGCGGCGGATGCACCGCCTCCGCTCCGCCCCGCACCCGGCGAAGTTTGCCCTGCACGTGCAAAGACGCGATATCCCGGCGGATCGTCGCCTCGGACGCATCCGTCAGATCGGCAATATCCTGCACCGTGATCACAGGCTTTTCCTGGATCGCGCTCAAGATTATGCGATGTCGTTCGCGTTCGTGCATGGTCTCCTCCTGAGGCCAACTATTATCAGTTTCCTAAAGTTGTCAATCATAAACGATCAAGATTGATTCTACCGCAACGCAACATGATCGAACTTGATCAATTACGATTGACAAGCGACCAAACATCGCGCGATATCCTGTCGCACAAACGGCGCAGGAGGACCAGCGTCGTCACAAAATACCGTCAGGGAGGACGACATGTCGGGCCAAATCCGCCTTCTCGATAACCGCTGGGATGATGCTTACGCTGCCAAACTCGATGAGCCGGGCAAGCTGCTTTATCGCTCCAATCTTCTGGGCAGCGATAAACGCATCACCAATTACGGCGGCGGCAACACGTCCGCCAAGGTCATGGAAACCGATCCGTTGACCGGAAGTCAGGTCAAGGTCATGTGGGTCAAGGGTTCCGGCGGCGATGTCGGCACCATCAAGCTTGATGGCTTCTCCACTCTCTATATGGACAAGCTGGACGCACTCAAAGGCATCTACAAGGGTGTCGAAGATGAAGACCGCATGGTCGGCTTCCTGCCCCATTGCACTTTCAACCTCAATCCGCGCGCCGCATCCATCGATACGCCGCTGCACGGTTTCGTGCCGTTTACGCATGTCGACCACATGCACCCGGATGCGATCATCGCGATCGCCGCTTCGAAGAATTCGAAGGAACTCACCCAAAAAATCTTCGGCAGCGATATCGGCTGGCTGCCCTGGCGCCGCCCCGGTTTCCAGCTCGGGCTGGATCTAGAAGCCTTCGTGAAAGCCAACCCGACCGCCAAGGGTGTGGTTCTGGAAAGCCATGGCCTGTTCACCTGGGCAGACGACGCCAAGGATTGCTACCTGCTGACGCTCGACATCATCAACAAGGCGATCGAGTGGTTTGCCAGGGAGACCGAAGGCAAGACGATCTTCGGCGGTGCCGTCACAAAGAGCCTCGGCGCTGAAGAACGCCGCGCCATTGCAGCCAGGCTGATGCCGGAAATCCGTGGCCGGATCGGCAAGGCTGAACGCAAGCTCGGTCATTTCGACGATCAGGATGCCGTGCTCGAATTCGTCAATTCGAAGCACCTCGCACCGCTGGGCGCACTCGGCACCTCCTGCCCGGACCACTTTCTGCGCACCAAAATCCGCCCGCTGATCGTCGATTTCGATCCGGCAAAGCCGGATGCGGATGCCGTGGTTGCCGGCCTCGACAAGGCGCTGGAAGATTACCGCGCCGATTACACCCGCTACTACGAGACTTGTAAACACGACAACTCGCCAAAGATGCGTGACCCCAACCCGGTCATCTTCCTGGTTCCGGGCGTCGGCATGCTCTCCTTTGCCAAGGACAAGGCGACCGCCCGCATCGCCGGCGAGTTTTATGTCAACGCAATCAATGTCATGCGTGGCGCTTCGACCGTTTCCGAATATCAGGGCCTGCCGGAACAGGAAGCCTTCGATATCGAATACTGGCTGCTGGAAGAGGCGAAGCTGCAGCGCATGCCGAAGCCGAAAAGCCTGGCAGGACAGGTGGCATTCGTCACCGGCGGTGCCGGCGGCATCGGCCGCGCCACCGCAACCCGCCTGATCGGCGAGGGTGCCTGCGTGGTTCTGGCGGATATCGATCAGAATGCGCTCACGGAAACGGAAGCGGATTTCGCCAAGCGCTTCGGTGCCGACGCCGTACGTGGCGTCAAGCTGGATGTGACCGATGAAAATGCTGTGGCAAAGGCCTTTGTCGAAGCCTCCGTCGAATTCGGCGGCGTGGACATCCTCGTCTCCAATGCCGGCATCGCCTCTTCGGCACCGGTGGAAGACACTACGCTTGCGATTTGGAACAAGAATATCGACATTCTGGCGACAGGCTATTTTCTGGTATCCCGCGAGGCCTTCCGCCTGTTCCGTCGCCAGAAGATCGGCGGCAACGTCGTCTTTGTTGCCTCGAAGAACGGTTTGGCCTCTTCGCCTAACGCTTCGGCCTATTGCACGGCCAAGGCTGCGGAAATCCATCTCGCCCGTTGCCTCGCTCTGGAAGGAGCCGATGCCGGTATCCGCGTCAACACTGTCAACCCGGATGCCGTTCTGCGCGGCTCGAAAATCTGGAGTGGCGAGTGGCGCGAACAGCGGGCGACGTCTTCCAAGATCGACGTGACCGAGCTGGAGGAACACTACCGCAAGCGTTCGATGCTCAAGCTCAACGTCTTCCCGGAAGACATTGCGGAGGCGATCTACTTCCTCGCCTCGGACCTCTCGGCCAAATCGACCGGCAACATCATCAATGTCGATGCCGGTAACGCCCAGAGTTTTACCCGCTAAGCACATCTGCCTGCTACCGTGGAATTTGATCCCGGTGGCAGGTCGCGGCTACTTGCGCAGAATGACCCAGATCGCGTGAATGATCCCGGGCACATAGCCGCAAAGTGTCAGCAGAATATTCAGCCAGAAATGCAGGCCGATGCCGACCTGTAGGAACACGCCCACAGGCGGCAGGATGATGGCGAGAAGGATGCGAATGACGTCCATGAAATCCTCGTCTTTGAAATAATTGCACACGATAACGCAGCCAGCGCCGGTTCGTTCGCCTGGCGGAGGAGGAAAAATGACGGATCAGATGATTTCCGCCGATGTGATCGGCGAACACAACAAAAACAATGAGGTAGCGCTCGCCTCCGACTATGCCGCGCTTGGAGAAAACCTGTCCCGCCGCGGTGTAGATATCGAAGCGATCACCAACAAGGTCTCGGAATTCTTCGTTGCCGTTCCCTCCTGGGGTGTCGGTACCGGCGGCACGCGCTTTGCCCGCTTTCCGGGGCAGGGCGAACCGCGCGGCATCTTCGACAAGCTGGAAGATTGCTCCGTCATCAATGAGCTGACCCGCGCGACGCCGACCGTCTCGCTGCATATTCCCTGGGACAAGACCGATCCGAAAGACCTGAAGGCAAAGGGAAATTCGCTCGGCCTCGGCTTCGATGCGATGAATTCCAACACCTTCTCTGATGCACCCGGCCAGGCGCATTCCTATAAATACGGCTCGCTCAGCCACACCGATGCCGCCACCCGCGCCCAGGCTGTCGAGCACAATATCGAATGTATCGAGATCGGTAACGCCATCGGCTCCAAGGCTTTGACCGTCTGGATCGGCGACGGTTCCAACTTCCCGGGCCAGGCTAATTTCACCCGCCAGTTCGAACGCTATCTCGCGTCGATGGCCGATATCTACAAGGCACTGCCGGACGACTGGCGGCTGTTTTCCGAACACAAGATGTACGAACCGGCCTTCTATTCCACGGTCGTGCAGGACTGGGGCAGCAATCTGCTGATCGCCCAGACGCTCGGTGACAAGGCTTTCTGCCTCGTCGACCTCGGCCACCATGCGCCCAATACCAATATCGAAATGATCGTTGCTCGCCTTATCCAGTTCAAGAAACTCGGAGGCTTCCACTTCAACGATTCCAAATATGGCGATGACGATCTCGATGCGGGTTCGATCGACCCCTATCGCCTGTTCCTCGTCTTCAACGAACTGGTCGATGCCGAAAACCGTGGGGTCAAGGGTTTCCATCCGGCCCACATGATCGACCAGTCGCATAACGTCACCGATCCAATCGAGAGCCTGATATCAAGCGCGAACGAAATCCGCCGTGCCTATGCCCAGGCCCTGCTCGTCGATCGCAAGGCGCTGGACGGATACCAGCAGGACAACGATGCCCTGATGGCAACCGATACGCTGAAGCGCGCCTACCGCACCGATGTCGAGCCGATCCTTGCCGAAGCCCGTCGCCGTGCCGGTGGCGCAATCGATCCGATCGCCGCCTATCGCAAGAGCGGTTATCGGAAGAAGGTTGCAGGCGAGCGCCCGGCCGTCGTGGGTGGTAGCGGCGGCATCGTCTGATATTCGAAACCCGGTTGGGGCCGTTCCTACAAAGTAGGAGCGGCCCTTTTCTTATTGTCTCTTCTCCACCGCGACACTTATTACAGGCGCATTCGTCTCGATAGAGATCTTTATCGTCAAAGAAAGTCCTTCACTTCCGCGTATCTAACGGAAATATTTGAAGAAAATAGGGATTTTGACTGCCGTCAACGACGGGTTTTGAAAGCTATCCCGTTCGCTTGAGGCCCTCACTCGCATTGGCCCTTATCAACGCCATCAGCATCGGCCCCAGCGAGAACTCGGCACGCCCCGCCCTTGCCGACAGGTCTCTCAGATAACCACCAGCGGAATTAATATGTCCGGCACGCTCAAGAATGCAGGCCAGTGCCACGGCCGCATTTTCCTGCCCGAGTGTTTCGGAGGCTTGCTGATATGCTGACGGGCTGACACCCAGCATGGAGCGAACCAGAACGGCGGTTGCGATGAAATCACGCCAATTGCCGATCTGACCGCCTCTCGCATAATCCAGCATCTGCGGGCAGGCCCGCAGCACCATGCTCAGCGGAAACGTTTTTGGCGTCTCGTTCTGCCTGAGCTTGGTTGGCTCGGTTTTTCCTTCAAGCTCCTTCTCAGAGCCACGTTCAAGTTCATAGATGGATTCGGAATCTGAATTCTGTATGTGGCATCCATTTTGGATGTCATTGGTATCTGTTTTTTCGGTTTTTACCTGCGTTTCCAGACGATTGACGATTTCCGCACGCAGCCCGTCCATTTCGCGGAGTACGGTTTCGACCGTTTCCCGATTGGGGGAACGCGGCAGACGGGAAATCATGGCTTCGTAGATCTCTTCCAGCATGCACCAGTCACCCTCCGCACCTTCTTCCACGGCGGCGGTGAGAAGCTTGCGGATGTCACGACGGCAAAGGGTGAGGGCTTCCTTGGCGCGCTTGAAGCGGATCTTTTCGGCAGCGACCTGTTGTGCAAGTCCGGCAAGCTCGGCAGCACGCAGCATCAGTGGCTCGAGGTCGAAACCGTAAGCGTCTTCTATCTGGCCGCCATGTCCGCGATGAGCGTAGCGCTTGCCGTTCGGGCTGTCGCGACGATGGATGAGACCGGCTTCGATCAGGGCCGCAAGATGACGCCGCAGGGTCGTGCCGGCAATGCCATGAGCACGAACAGAAAGCTGCGCATTCGATGGAAAGACGACAAGCCTGTCGCCTGCCGCAAATTCGTTCTTCGGATGGAAGGTTAGCAACGCATCGAGAACCGCAAGCGCACGGTCATGCAGACCGAGCAACTGACGCGCTTCGGAGATATCGCGGAACACTTTCCATTTTTCGACAGGACGCTTCATCCGGTCGTCGGACGATTGCAGCTGGCCTTTTACCAAGGCGAGCGTCATCGGCCGCCGCCCGAAAGGCGTCGTCACAAGTCCAGTTCGCATCTTTCCCTTCACCTTTCTTCAGGCAAAAGAAAGCAGCTCACCAAAACGATGCCAAAAACTCTTGACTGTGATTCGTGGAAATGCGATTCTGCAGGTGCTTAATCAGAGAGAAGCTTCCACGACGGAAACGTTTTGGGGGCTTTTTTCTTTTGGTCGGTCCTATTCCTTCATGAGCCGGCGATATTCGGCATAAAGATCGTCCAGGCTGTCGGCGATGAATTCACCGAAACCCACGGCGTCTTTGGCCTTCAATGCCAATGTGTAACTTTTCCCGTCGTTGCGGATTTCGGCCGAGACCGCCCTTGCAACGCCTTCATCCTTGGGAACCCATTTCGACTTCTTCGGCGGCCGTGCATAACCCGAGGCTTTCTTGCGGGTCAGGGCATCGACGACAAAGACAAAACGGGCGTCTCCGTTCAAACCCTCAAGATCGGTCGCAGCGAGAACTTCGCGCAGTTTCGCGAGATTGGCCGGACGTTCGAGAAGCAGCTTGAGTTCATACCAGCGGTCGCGACCCGGCAGCTTGGCCCCACCGATCGCGTCGAGAATGTCACGGGGCATGTTGGCGACCGACATCATCTTGGAGAGCGTCGCCTTGTCCACAGATAAGGCGGTCATCACAATCGTGCTGTCATTGTCGTAGTGTAACTCTGAAAGCCGACGAGCAAAGGTTGCCTTTTCGATGAAGGACAGATCGGCACGAGCAGAATTTTCCTGCCCCTGGGCAATCACATGTTCACGGTCGGAGATCGGCTTGACCACCGCACGAACGTTGCGGCCGAGCGCGGTGGCCGCCTTCAGCCTCCGGTGGCCGAAAACCACCATGTAGCGGCCATCATTATGTGGGTGAGGGCGCACGAGGATAGGGCTGGTCTGCCCGTGTTCGCGAATGGCAGCGACCAGATCCTCGAATGCCTGCGGATCCTCTTCCAGCCTGTCGCGGATAAAGGATTCCTCGATCGTCTCTGGCGAAAGCTCAACGACGGTTTCGCCTTCCAGCATCTTGTCGGCACGTTCGGCCAGCTCGTCGATCGTCGACATGATCGTACGCGACGCGCCCTTGACGGCGTAATCGAGCGCCACGCCGTTATCCGGCCGGTCCTCATTCATCACATTGGCAAACGGGTTTTTGCGCGCCATCACATCCTCCCCCAGGCCCGGTGGATCAGCCCCTGAATCTCGAAATTGACGCTGTCCATGCAGTCGATGGCGCGGTCATAGGTTTCACGGGTGAAATTCGCGCGCTCGACTTCATAGAGCGTCTGCTTGGTCAGACCGGCATCGGAGATCGCCGTCGACTTCACCATCGGATTTTTCAAAATCTCCTCAGCCAGCATCGATTGCATGAAACCCAGCATCTGGGCCTGCGGAATATCGGTCGGCTCATATCTGGTAATCAGATATCGCAGCCAGTCCATCTCGACATTGGCGCCGGCGCGTTTGATCGTCTTGATGATATTGCCGAGCATCAGCAGGAACTGGCTCATCGACATCAAGTCGAGCATCTGCGGGTGGACGGTGATCAATACCGAGGTGGCGGCTGTCAGTGCAGTCAGCGTCAGGTAACCGAGCTGCGGCGGGCAGTCGACGATCACCACGTCATAACGGTCCTCGACCTGCTGCAGCGCCTTGCCGAGCCGGGTGAAGAAACGCTTGCCCTCGCTCGACGTCTGCATCGCCAGCGGAGTATCGTATTCGTATTCCTGCAGTTCCAGATTGGCCGGAATGATGTCCAGGTCCGGAAAATTGGTCTGCTGAATGATCTCGGCAATCGGCTTCTTCTCGTCGTCATAACGGATAGCGTCATAAAGCGAAGAATTGCGGTCCAGTTCCGGCTGAAAACCGTGAAGTGCGGAAAGCGAGGCCTGTGGGTCGAGATCGATGGCAAGCACACGATGGCCGGTCAGCGCGAGATGCTGGGCAAGATGGGCCGTCGTCGTCGTCTTGCCAGAACCGCCCTTGAAGTTGACGACGGCGATCACCTGCAGCTTGTCGCCATCCTTTCGATGCGGGACGTATTTCTTGGCGTCGGATTTGCCGGTCTTGTCGAGGAAAAAGCGCAGCTCGCGCATCTGCTCGCCGGTATAGAAACGGCGGCCGCCGGTCGACGTCTTCGGGGTCGGTCCCTTGCCTTCGAGATGCAGTCGCTTCAGATTGTTGGGGCTGACGCCGAGATAATGCGCGACTTCGGCCATGGAGAACAGGCGCAACGTCTTTCTTGCATTCGGAGGAAATTTTTCCAGCCGCAACTGGTCGAGGCGACGCGAGATCTCTGCACCTTGGAGCAGGATCTTTTCGTCAAACTCGAAAGACGGCAATTTAGAATGCGCGTTCATGCAGGGAACCGTTCTGGCGATAAAACTCAAGTTTCAGGGAAACTGCCGCCAGTATCCGCCTTTTTCGAAGGCTTACAAGGAATTTCTAGTAAACCGAACCCTTAATCCAACGGAATCGGATTCTGCAAAAACTTATCTAACTATCTGAAAAATATATATTTTATTGTTTACTATGAATGAGGGCCGGTGTCGAACACCTTAGCCGGCAGCCGTAGGGCTGGCGAGTAAGCGGCCGGTTTTGTCGCCGGAAAGTGAGAATCAGTATCAAGAGAATCAAAGTGAGTCCTGCCGGCCGGCTTGCGGGCATGCACGCGGCAGCGGAGGCGGGAAAATCGGATTGGACAGTGCGGGGGAAGCGCACTTCAGTCTCAGGTTTTCGCGCAATCACTGACCGGGCGATCAAATGCCGCAGGCGAAATTGACGGCAACGACCCTTTTAGTGGTTGCCAAGCTTTATCCCTTATTTTAGAATCATTCTAATATTTATGAGTTTGGGTCTCAGGTTTTGAGCCCAACATTTGAAGAAGGAGAGCTACCCATGTCGAAAGATACTTCCTGCAAAGCCTGTTCGTTTTATGAAGATCACGTCGTAAACGCCGGTTCGGCTCCGGCAGATGCTGGTCTCTGTCGCGTCAACCCGCCGGTCACGCAGCCGGCGGCCGATGCCCGCGGCTTCTGGCCGGTGGTTTCCGCTAACGACTGGTGCGGTCAGTTTGAAGGCGATGCCAAGGCTGCTTGATAGCGCCGGACATTCAGAATTAGAAAGGGTGGCTTTCGAGCCGCCTTTTTTTGCAGCCGTTTCCCGCAGCGGGGTCGAAATATTCGGCAGAATCTATGTTTAGATCGCATCGATTATTGGGACACGTAGTGCGTCGGTCATCTCCGACTGGCAATCCGGTTCAGGCTCTCGACACGCAGTTAGTCAATGATCCCCAGGCGGGCCGCGCCGGTAGCGATTGGGCTCTCAGCCTTCGATGAATGGTTTTGTCGTTGAAAAGGCGACCTTTATACCCTCCGACCGGAGCTTCATTCGATTAACCGCGGCGTTGGCTGTTCATCTGCCGAGATTTAGCGAGAGAAGCGGGATGGAGACGGCCTGCGTCAGTGCCTCGATATCTTCGCCGGAGAAGAGGTCACGGGAAATGAGACGGGAAAGCACGGTGCGCCGTTAGGTGAGGGGCCTTATGGTAGGTTCGTTAAATCGCATCAGTTCTTCCGCTTCGGCGGGCCGGCTTTTCAGGCAGGGAGGGCCGGAAGAGATCATCCGCGAGGACGTCCCGACCGAGACCTGCGAGACCGGTTTCAAGGTGCGCGAGATGGACGGAAAACGGATCGCAACTTTCTATTGAGGGTGATCGGTGCTGCGCCTCCGTTGCCGATTGGCTTTCGCCAAAGGCTCGGCTAGAACGATCTTATGAGCGACAATGTCATCAAGTTCCAGCGGCCGAAACAGCCGAAGCCGCCGCGCCAGACGCCGCCGTGGCTGAAGCGGGTTATTACTATTCTCGTGGTGATCGCCGCCTTTGCGGCGATCTATGCCTATTACAGCCTTGCCGGAACACCGCCACAGGGTGTTCCGGGGTAGAGCACTTCCGCCTTTCTTCGAAAGGCGAAACAGCTCTATCTCTTTGTTTTAACGCAATTCCGGACGCAAAACCGGTTCCCACTTTTGCTGGAATTGCTTTAGGTCGGCTTACTTGACGAAGAGCTGGCGCGGGAAGTTGGTCAGCTTTTCATAGCCGGTTTCGGTGATCGTGATCGTTTCCGACATGCCGAAACCGCGGGCGAGCACGTAAGTATGGAAAGTCTGGCCGGGTTCGAAGACCCAGGTGCTGTTTTCCGCCGATTCCAGCGGCTCGCCGCCGTTGGGCTGCAGGAGCAGGCCGACGGAATAGAAGGTCTTGTTGGTGTAAGTCTCGCGCAGGCCCGCCGAGAGCACGCCGTCCCGATAGATCGCATCCGGCACACGCACCGAAACGCCCGGCTTCACTTCGCGGATTGCTGCATCCTGAATGGCGATCAGCTGCTCGACGACTTTGTAATCATCATCCTGCACCGGCCCGACGCGGATCGGGCGCATGAAGCGGGCGTGGTAGTGTTTTACGTTCGGCGTAGTCTCGATCTGGACAATGTCACCGGCTTCCAGCACCCGGTCGGAATAACCGCCATGCAGGTGGAAGGCGCGTTCGCCCGAGGACATGACGCCCGGGCCTGGCAGGTCGGAACCGGCGCGGATCATCGCGGCGCAGATTTCGGCTGCCATTTCGCGCTCGGTGACACCGACGGCGGCGCTGTCTATCGCTGCCCGCATGCCGGCTTCGGCGGCCCTTGCCGCACGGCGCTGATAGGCGATTTCGGCGGGCGACTTGATGAGGCGCATCTGTGGCGTCATGGCGCTCTCGTCCTGCCAGACGATGCCGGGAAGAGCGGATTTCAGATATTCGTAACGGCCGGCCGAGAGCGGCCAGGCGGAAAGCTCGATGCCGAGCTTGGCGGTTTTGCCGATGCGACTTTCTATGGCGGAGGCGGCAACGGCCATGCGGTCGTCGCTGTCTGTCCACATCACCCGGTCGGAGAAAACGCAGGTGCTGTCGAGATAATATTCCTCGACGTCACGGCAGAACAGGGTCGGCTCGCCTTCTGCCGGGATGATGGCAAACTGCAGCGTGCCATAGGCGCGGGTGAAATAACCGGTGAGCCAGGTTACGGTCTCCGGCAGGAAGGCGACGAGGCCATCGAGCTGCTTTTTCTTCAGCTCCGCCTGGACGCGGGAGAGGCGGGACAGGAATTCGGCGCGTTCGAACCAGTAGGCGGGCGTAACCATTATTCTTCCTCGATCGGGATGTTTTGGGAAAATCAGGCGTTCTGGACCAGTTCCGCAAAGCGGGTCAGCATGGTCTTGGCCTCGGCGGCTTCGTGGGCCTGTGCCTTGAGGTCATCGATATCGGCGCCATCGAGCGTCATCCGCTCGCGGTTTTCCTCGAACCAGATGACGGCCTGCGCCTTGGTGACTTCCGGATGGCCCTGGATGCCCCAGATATCCTTGTCCTTGTAGCGCCAGATATGGTTGGGGCAGTCGTCGGAATAGGCAAGGATCGTCATGTCCGGGTGGGCGGCCTTCACCTCGTCATTGTGCCAGACGAACATGTAGGCGCTGTCGACCAGATCACGGCAGAGCTTGTCGGTGCGGGCGGCCTCGGTGAGCGGCAGGTCCTTGTAGGCGATCTCGCAGGAGGTGCGGCGGAACACCTGGTCGCGGCCACACAGCGCTGAAGCAAGGATCTGGCTGCCGAAGCAGATGCCGAGCATGGGGATTTCAAGCTCCGCGGCTTCGCGGATCAGATCATGTTCGCGCAGGATGAAGGGCACGTCCTCATAGGCGCCATGCGGGCTGCCGGAGAGAAAAATGCCGTCATAACCCTTCAGCGTCTCGGGGAACTGGCCGTCATAAGCCCAGTAGCGATCGACCTTCAGGCCCCAGGCTTCGAAGCGGTCGTCGAGCTTTGCGATGGACTGAAACTTGCGGCCATTGCCGAGATAAAGAAGGCGTTTGCCCATGTCATTCCCCGTTTTCAAAATCAGCACACCAGTGGTATACCAATGGTGTGCACGGCGCAATCGGGAAATCGTGGCAATCATCCGGTGCCGTGTTATGCATCTGAAGGAACAGCTAAAAACGGCCGGACGACTAAAAAGGGGAAGACATGCGCATCGATCTCAACTCCGATCTCGGCGAAGGATTTGGTCCGTGGACGATGGGCGATGATGCGGCGATGCTCGATATCGTCAGTACCGCCAACATTGCCTGCGGGTTCCATGCCGGTGACCCGGACATCATGCGCAAGACGGTGCGGCTGGCGAAGCAACGTGGCGTCGCGATCGGCGCGCATCCCGGCTATATGGACCTGATCGGTTTCGGTCGTCGACGTTTGCCGGGACTGAGCCTTTCCGAAGTGGAATCGCTGGTGGCTTATCAGGTCGGGGCGCTGGCTGCGGTCGCAGCCCTCGAAGGCCATCCGATGACACATGTGAAGACCCATGGGGCGCTCGGCAATGTCTGTGCCGATGACGATGAAATGGCGCTTGCCGTCGGCCGTGCGATCAGGGCCGTTGATCCGAAACTTGCCTTCATGGTGATGCCGGGGACGGCCACCGCAAGGGCAGCGGAAACGCTCGGACTGACGGCGATCAACGAGATTTATGCCGACCGGACCTATGCGGACACATTCAATCTCTCGCCGCGCTCTGAAGCAGGCTCGGTGATCCATGATCCCGAACTGCTGGTGAAGCGGGTGATCGAGATGGTGTCGGAAGGTTGCCTGACCTCGACTTCGGGCAAGCGGCTGGAGGTGCCGATCGGGTCCGTCTGCGTGCATGGCGACACGCCCGGGGCGGTGGTTATGGCAAGGCAGTTGCGCGGGGCGCTGGAAAAGGCCGGTTGGGTGATTGGGGCTTCGGTGTAGTGGCGGGGGTGAATACTTCTCCGTCGTCATGCTCGGGCTTGTCCCGAGCATCTGCTGCCGTTCCGACCAGCTGCAACGTCGCAGTCTCGGGCACAGTGGTTAGATCCTCGGGACAAGCCCGAGGATGACGAAGTCGGGTGGTGGTCAGCCTTCGCTCGTCCTGAGACCGGCAATCACGGCGGCAAGGCGGTCGTCGGCGTGGATTGTCTGTTCTTCCGCTAGGTCCGCTGAAATCGCCCGGAACAGAAACTGCTGGCCGGCCGGCAGTTGCGCCAGACGCGCGAGATCGAAGGAGGCGACGGTGGCGATTTTCGGGTAACCGCCGGTCGTCTGGCCGTCGGCGGTCAGCACGATCGGCTTGCCCGATCCGGGCACCTGGATGGAGCCGACGACGGTCGCATCCGAGACGATGTCGTGGCCCTTGAATGCCTGAAGCACGGGACCGTCGAGAACCATGGCCATGCGGTCGCGCGCCGTGGTGGTACGATAGGGCTGGCGCAGAAAGGTCTTCCACGCGTCCTCGTCGAAGTAATCGTCCTGCGGGCCGGGCATGATGGAGATCGGGCCGTGTCCGCGCAGGTAGGGCGTGCCGAGGGTGCGGGGGGCACGTTTTTCGCTATCGCCGAGCGGCAGGATATCGCCGGCGCTAAGCGCCTTGCCGTTCAGGCCGCCGACTGCGGTTCGCAAATGGGTGGAACGGCTGCCGAGCATCTTTGGAATGGCGATGCCGCCGGACATGGCGATGTAACCCCAGACGGCGCCGCGTAAGGCGCCGACGGTCAGCGTTTCGCCGGACCTGAGGAGATGGCTTTCCCAGGTGGAAATCCGTCTACCGGCAATCTCGACCTGACAACTGCCGCCGGTGACGGCGATGAGGGTGTTGCGATCTGCCGTGAACGCGCCGCCGGTGAGGGCGAATTCGATGGCTGCGGCATCGGCATCGTTGCCGACCAGCGCATTGGCAATCGCATGCGCGTCGCGATCCATGGCGCCGGAGGTCGAGACCCCGCGGGCGCGAAAACCGTAACGGCCGTCATCCTGCACCGACATCAGGGGGCCGGCGCGCAGGATGGTAAGGAGAGCGGTCATTCGGCGATCTCCTTCGGTTCGGCAGTGCCGGCCGCGACCTGTGCATCCAATTCGTGTGCTTCATCGATATCGATGCTGCGGAAGGTGATGCGGTCTCCGGCCTTCAGGAGAAAAGGTTTTGCGCGGGCGGGGTCGAAAAGCTTGAACGGCGTGCGGCCGAGAAAGCGCCAGCCGCTCGGGCCGGGGACGGAATTGATGCTCGACTGCCGGCCACCGATGCCGATTGCGCCGGCCTCAATCCGCTGCCGCGGCACGGCAAGCCGTGGCGTATGCAGAATATCCGGCAGGCCGCCGAGATAGGCGAAACCGGGCGCAAAACCGATCATGTAAACCCGGTACACTGCGGAAGCGTGAAGCGCGATGACATCGGCTGCGCTCATGTTTTTCAGCGCGGCGAGTTCGTCGAGATCGGCCTGATGTTCGCCGCCGTAAAGGACGGGAAATTCCAGCAGCCGGCCGGTTTGCGGCGCGGCGATATCATGCGTTGCACGTTGCATCAGTTCCTCGCCGAGAGAGGCTCCGCGCACGAGCTTCGGATCGTAGATCACGGTCAGCGAGCGATAGGTGGGGATGGTTTCGAGAATGCCGTCGATCGGCGCGATCGCAAGCGATGCATAGAGCGACAGGACCTTGAGGTTTGCGGCCTCGCTGACCGTATCCGAAAACTCTATTGCGACGGCGCGGTCGCCGCAGCGAAGGATGCGCGGATAAGTGCTCTCGGATGTGGATTTTGGGCCGGATCGGGGCCTGAAATGCATGTCTTGTCTATCCTGTCGCGGTCAGGTGCCGGTGGCCGGGATTCGTTCGAGAGCGGCGAGTTCGGCCAGAACCTTGCTGGCGACCTGAAAACCGGTCTTTTCGAGGGCCTCGTCGGTCGAGCCGCCGATATGCGGTGTCAGCACGAGATTGGGGCAATCGAGGAGGGGATTGTCGGCGGTAATCGGCTCGATCACAAGCACATCGAGGCCTGCCCCCGCAATGATGCCGTCTTTCAGCGCCGTTGCGAGAGCGTCCTCGTCGATCAGCGCGCCGCGGGCGGTATTGATCAGGATGCCGGTTTTGCCGATCAGCGCCAGGCGGCGGGCGTCGATAAGCGGCTTTTCCTCGGGTATACCGTGCAGCGAGACGACATCGGCCCATTCGCAGAGGCTGTCGAGATCGGGCAGAAGCGTGATGCCGTCGCGCTGCAATTCTTCGGCCGGCGTGTAGCGCGATACGGTGGCGACGTCCATGCCGAAGGCCTGGCCCAGCTTAGCGACCAGCTTGGCGATATGGCCGTAACCGAACAGGCCGACGCGGCGGCCGGAGAGCTCATAGGTGCGGTGATGCTGGCGGAACAGCGTGTCGCCGGTGCGCGAGGCGTTGTCGGCGGCAATCAGCGAGCGCGAGCAGGCAAGCGCCAGCCCGATCACCAGTTCGGCGACCGACTGGGCATTGGCGCCGGGCGTGTTGTGCAGCGGTATGCCGCGTGCGGCAAGCGACGCCTTATGCACCTTGTCGGTGCCGGTGCCGTGAACGCCGACGACCTTCAGATTGGGTGCGGCTTCGATTTCGCGTGCCGAGAGGCCATGATTGCGGGTGATGACCGCAGTTGCGACGGCAAGATAGGGTTCGAGATCTGCAAAGGCGGTGGAGGCAGCAATGTGAACGGTGAGCCCTTTTTCTTCCAGCATGCGGATAGCGCTTTTGGCGATCGGCTGGACGATGAGGCAGTCGCAACGAATATCGGACATGATCAGGCTTTCAATGGCGGGTCGAGGCAGAGCGCGGATACGAGCCGTGCCGCCTCGGTAAAATCGGCAATCTCCATCTGCTCGTCCGGATTATGGCTGCCATTGGCATTGCGGATGAAGACCATGCCGGTCGGCACGCCGGCATCGGCAAACACCGCAGCATCATGGCCCGCACCGCAGGCCATGATTTCGGCCTCGATACCATGCTCCTTTGCCAGTCCGGCGAGCGAGGCGACAATAGCGTCGTCCATCTTCGCCGCTTTGCTGTCGGTCAAACGGCCGAGCTCGAATTTGACCCGATGGTCCGCCTCGATGCGGGCAACCGCATCGGCAACGACGGCCTGCATCTTGGCGAGCGTTTCCGGCTCCTGGCTGCGGACATCGAGTGCAAATGAGAGCTTGCCGGCGATTTTGCTGAAGGCGGCTTCCGAAGCATCGGTTGAAAACTGGCCGAAGGTGACGACGAGATCGGCGCCTTCCGCCTGCAGCCTGTCCCAGGCCTTGTCGAGTTCGACGACCAGAGCCGAGGCCGCACGCACGGCATCGCTGCGATATTCGCGCGGCGTAGCGCCAGAATGGGCATAGGTGCCGATACACTTGGCTTCGCGATAGCGGAAGGAGCCGCGAATGCCGGTGACGATGCCGATCGGCAGCTTCTTCTCGATCAGAACCGGCCCCTGCTCGATATGCGGCTCGATGAACATCGCGATGTTTTTCGGGTCGAGATAAGACTGGCCCGAACGCAGGAATTCGGTGTCGCCGCCGGCGGCATCGATGGCGGCGCCGAGCGAGATCTGGTCAGAAGAGCGCTTGACCTGATCGAGTTCGCGCCCCGTCAGTCGGCCGAGTGCGGCGCGGCTGCCGATATAGGAGGCGCCGAACCAGGTGCTCTCTTCGGCGCGGACCGCCATGACGGTGATATCGCGCGGCGGGCGGATGCCGGCGCGGACATAGCCGGAAATCACCGACAGGCCGAGCAGCACGCCGGCCGCGCCATCGAAATTGCCGCCCATCGGCACGGAATCGAGATGTGAGCCGATAAAAATGCCCGGACCTTCCTCGCGGCCCTTCATCGTCATGTAGAGATTGCAGCCGGGATCGGTCTTTACCTCAAGGCCGAGCTTGCGCGCCTCGCGGCGCACCATGTCATGGGCGATCTGTTCGCCGAGACCGTAGGAGGTTCGGGTGATGCCGCGATTGGTGCCGGTGCGGCGTCGAAGCTCGTCGAACAGCCGTTCGGCGAGAGGGATATCCACAGGGGCGGCGTTGCTGAGCACGGACGTTTCCGTCTGTGCTTTTTCTGCCAAAACGGTCATGCGCGGGTCAGTCTCCCGATAATGCTGTCTTTTACATGTGCGAGGTGATCGCGCATCAGCTGTGCGGCATCGTCACCGCGTCCTTCGCGCAGGGCTGAAACGATGGCCAGATGCTCGCGGCAGGTCGCGTCGAACCGTTCCGGCATGCTTCTCAGGTCGAAGATCTGCGTCTGGCGGCGCAGCGTGCGGATGATATGGGCCAGTTGCGGATTGCCAGCGGCATCGCCGATGCCGCCATGCAGGCGGTCGTCGACATCACGCACGGAGCCGCGATCGGGCTTGCCTTCGCCATCTTCTGGATGGCCGAGAAGCGTGTTGAGATCGGCTTCCAGTTCATCGAGAGCCGAAGCCGGCATATGGCCGGCGGCGAGACGTGCGGCTTCCGGTTCGAGCAGCAGGCGGACCTGCAGCGCATCCATATAGTCCTCGATGCGCATCTGCTTCACCTGAAGGCCGCGGCTTCCCTGGCGGATCAGAAGGCCTTCGCCTTCGAGCATCAGCAGCGCATCGCGGATCGGGGTGCGCGACATGTTGAGCGTTTCGGCCAGACGACGTTCGGTCACCATTGCGCCGGGCTGGGCTGCGCCGGAAAGGATCAGGTTCAATATCTGCTCGTAGGCCTGCAGCGCCAGCCGCTTATCGGTTTCAATCAGCATAAATATCCAGTCCCTCCCTTTAAGGAGACGGCTTCAAATGACTTTCTGGTGCCACACGTTATGGCGGTTGTCACCAGCTGTTGCGCCCAAAGGCTGTCTATCCTCAGCGATCCCTTTTTCCATGCGGTTTTCGGTGCGACGCAATTTTTGTATTCCGCTGGTTGACGAGTGGTATACCAAACCGTATCGTGAAGCAACATCGAGCTTTGACGATCTTGCGAAAGGACGACCCTGTGAGTGCCATGCCGCAACCGAACCTCCCCTTTTCGAAGGCGGAGCATCTGCAGCGACAGGACAAGCTTCGGGCGGAACTTGCGGCGCGCGGCGTCGATGCCATGCTCGTGTTTGCACAGGAAAGCATGTACTGGCTGACCGGCTACGACACCGGCGGCTTCGTCTATTACCAGTGCCTCGTCGTCCCTACCGATGGCCGCAAGCCGGTGCTTCTGACCCGCCGCCCGGATCTGGTGCAGGCGCGTCAGACGAGCATCATCGAGGATATCCGCATCTGGTGGGATGCCGAGGATGCAAACCCGGCCGCCGACCTGAAGGTGATCCTTGAGGAGCTTGGCCTCGGGGGCAAGAAGATCGCCATCGAGCTGAATACCCACGGGCTGACCGGCTGGAACCTCTACCGCACGCAACAGACGATCGGGAACTGGTGCGAGCTGGAAGACGACCGTCACCTGATCCGTTGGCTGCGCGTCTGCAAGTCGCCGGCCGAGATCGAATATACCCGCAAGGCGGCTCGTATTCTGGATACCTCGCTGAATGCCGTGATCGCCGCCGCGCGGCCGGGCATTCTCGACAGCGACCTGAAGGCCACGTATCTGACCTCGATCCTGGGGCAGGGCGCCGACATGCCGCCGAATGCGCCGCTGTTCAATTCCGGCCCGCGCGCCGTTTATGGTCGCGGCGTTTCCGATCCGCGCCGGCTGGAAGAGCAGGACCAGATCCTCGTCGAATATCCCGTCGCCTACCGCCGTTACAACGTGAAGACCGAATGGACGATCCTGTTCGGAAAAGTCTCCGATGCGCATCGCAAGATGTACGACGTCGGCATGGAGACGCTGCGCAGGATGACGGAGATCGCGCGTCCCGGCACGACGCTCGGCGAGATCTTTGATGTTTATGCCGACGGTCTCGACAAGGGCGGCTACAAGCGCGCCCGTTATGGCGCGACCGGTTATTCGGTGGGCTGCACATTCGCGCCGACCAGCATGGACGTGCCGCCGATGATCTATTCCGGCAACCCGACCGTCTGCCAGCCGGGGATGACGCTTTTCTACCACGTGATGAACGGTGACGCCGATACCGGTCTGGCGATGGGCGTGGGCCACACGTTGCTGGTGACGGACGGAGCACCGGAAGTGCTGACCGGATTACCCGATGAGCTGACCGTGATCAGCTGACGGGTCGAGGAATACAGCCGGGAAAAGCACAAAAAAACAGCGCACCGGTTTCTGTCAAAAACAACTTCAGAGGGCAAGAGAATGACGACTTTTATGATTTCCCGCCGCAGCATGGTGATGGGCCTTGCGGCAACCGCGCTTCTTCCCGGCCTCGATCTTTCCGAGGCGCTGGCGGCCGATACGCCGAAGGCCGGCGGCACGCTGAAGATCAGCCATTCGACGCGTATCGCCACGCTGAACGTGCTGAACTGCTCAGGCCCTGCCGAATATCCGGTGGTCGACATGCTCTATTCGGGCCTGACCCGCATGGGCCCGGACAACAAGCCGATGGCCGATCTTGCCGAGCGCTGGGAAGGCAGTGAAGATGCCAAGACCTTCACCTTCTATCTGCGTAAGGGCATCGTTTTCCACGACGGCACGCCCTGCACGGCAGACGATGTGGTTGCCACCTTCCAGGCGATCCTCAATCCCGACATTCCGGCAGCCGCGCGTTCCGTTCTCAACATGATCGAGAAGATCGAGGCCGTGGATCCGACGACCGTCAAGTTCACGCTGAAGACGCCGTTTGCCGACCTGCCGATCTCGACGGCGCATGCCAATGCCCGAATCGTCTCCAAGGCCGCCCTTTCCGGCCCGCGCGAAAAGCTCGACACGACCGCGAACGGCACCGGTCCGTTCAAGCTCGAAACCTATGACAGCGCCCGCATGGTCCGTCTCGTCAAGAACGAGAACTATTTCATCAAGGGCAAGCCCTATCTCGACGGTATCGACATGATGCTGTTCCCCGATCTTGCCGCCGAGAGCGCCAACTTCCTCTCTGGTGCCGTAGACGTCATGCTGGTCGTCCAGCAGGCGGATTTCCAGCGCATCGCCGATGCAACCGGCATTACCGCGCAGCGCATTCCATCGGGCCGCTTCGTCAATATCACCATGCGTCAGGACCAGAAGCCCTTCGATGACGTGCGCGTGCGCAAAGCGCTTGCCATGTCGGTCGACCGTTCGACGTTGGTCGACATCGTGCTCGAAGGCCTCGGCCGCCCGGCCTATGACAACCTCGTTTCGCCGGAATTCCCCTATGCGATCGATACGCCCGAGATTGCTTATGATCCGGCAGGCGCAAAGAAGCTGCTGGCCGAAGCCGGTTATCCCGACGGCATCAAGATCAAGCTCGTTGCTTCCAACCGCCCGGCGATCCGTGCGCAGGTGGCAATCGCGCTGAAGCAGATGGCGCTGCCGGCCGGCTTCGACATCGAAGTCGAAACCATGCCGCATGACACCTATCTCGCCAATGTGTGGATGAAGGGTCAGTTCTACATGGGCTATTGGGGCATGCAGGCCACCGAAGACGCGACCTTCAATCTGCTCCTGACTTCCAACGCGTCCTATGAAGACACTGCCTGGAAGAACAAGGATTTCGACAAGCTGATCGCGGATGCCCGCGCCACTGTCGATCCGGCCAAGCGCAAGGAGCTTTATGCCAAGGCGCAGCAGCTGCAGCTGGACGAAACGCCCTATATCGTTCCGATTTTCGAAGACATCCTGACCGCCAGCGGCAAGGGTGCGGAAGATTGGACGATCGCGCCTCTGTCCCGCTACTACTATGCCGAAAATGTCTGGCTGAATAAGGCCTGATCCGCATGACCAGGGCTTATCTTCTCCGCCGCTTGCTGGCCGTCTTTCTCGTGCTGGCGATCGTCACCTTCGCAGTGTTCGCCATCACGACGATGCTGCCGGGCAATGCAGCGATCATGATTCTGGGGGAATACGCCACCCCGGAAGCCGTCGCCGCACTCGAAAAGCAGCTGCATCTCGATCAGCCCTGGTATGCTCAATATCTGAGCTGGGTCGCCGGTATTCTTCACGGCGACTTCGGCACCTCGTTGCGTCTTTCCTTGCCGGTGACCCAGGTCGTCGGCGAGGCCTTCGTCAACTCCGCCATGCTGGGGGCGACGGCGCTGGTTGCCGTCACCATCACCGCCATTCCGCTCGGCGCGCTCGCTGCGTTGAAGCGCGGCACGGGAATGGATCTGGGCCTCGGCCTGTTCAGCTATCTCGGCACGGCGCTGCCGGAATTCGTCACTGCGACGCTGCTCCTCGTCTTCTTCGCAGCACCGCAGCACGGGCTTTTTCCCGCCGGTGGCTTCGTTGCGCCCTGGGAAAATCTCGCCGGTTTCGGCGCGCATGTCGTGCTGCCTGCCGCCACGCTCGGCCTCGTGCTGATGGCGCATATTTCAAGGCAGGTGCGGTCCGAAATGTCGGAAGTTCTGTCTTCCGACTATATTCGCGCAGCAAGGCTGAAGGGCTTGACCGAAAAGCGGGTGATCCGCCGCCATGCACTGCCGAATTCGCTGGCGCCGGCGATCGCCGTCATCTCGCTCGATATCGGCTATCTGCTCGGCGGGATCATCGTGGTGGAGGAAATCTTTGCCTGGCCGGGTCTCGGACGATTGCTGATCTATGCGCTGGAAAACCGCGACCTGCCCGTCATTCAGGCCGTGACCCTGCTTCTCGCAGCCGTCTATGCCCTGTCCAACCTCCTGTCGGACATCGTCATTGCCCTGCTCGACCCGAGGGTGCGTTATGCGTAATTTTTTCTCATCCCCCACCGCAATCATGGGCACGGCCCTGCTTTCGATCGTCCTTTTCGCTGCGATCTTCGGCCCGCTGATCGCCCCCTATGACCCGCAGGCCTTCGATCCGCTGAACCGCCTGCAGGGGCCGTCGATGGCGCATCTGTTCGGCACCGACCAGTTCGGCCGCGATCTGCTTTCCCGCGTTCTGACCGGCGCGCCCTCGACCGTCGCCTTCGGTGTCGGTGCCACCCTGCTCGGTGTCGGCATCGGCTCGATCATCGGGGTTGTCGCCGGCGTTTCCGGCGGCTGGGTCGACAGTACGATCATGCGTATTCTCGACGGGCTTCTGGCCGTGCCGGATCTGTTGTTCACGCTGCTGATCGTCACCATTCTCGGCGGCGGCATGGAGCATGCGATGCTGGCGGTCTCGATCGCATTTGCACCGGGCATGGCGCGTATCGCCCGCAGTGCCGTTCTGTCCGTGCGCACCCGCGACTATGTGCGGGCGGCGGTCGCGCGCGGTGAGTCCGGCGTCTATATCGTCACCTGCGAAGTGCTGCCCAATGCGCTGAGCCCGATCGTGGTCGAGGCGACGATCCGCGTTTCCTTCGCCATCATGATCGGCGCGACGCTCGGTTTCCTCGGTCTCGGCGCGCAGCCGCCGAGCACCGAATGGGGGCTGATGGTGGCGGAAGCGCGGCAGTTCATGTTCCGCAATCCCTGGTGCGTGGCGATCCCCGGTCTTTCGATCGCAATCGCAGCACTTGGTTTCAATCTTTTCGGCGACGCCCTGCGTGACGCCCTCGACCCCAAGAGGAGCCACGGATGACAGTGCAGACCATGAGCCAGAACGTCACTGCAGCGGCGGAAAAGCCGGCGCTTTCGATCATCGACTATTCGCTGTCCTACAAGACCGCCAACGGGCTGGTCGCCGCCTTGAAGAATATCGACCTGACGATCCCGAAGGGAAAGACGGTCGGTCTTGTCGGCGAGTCCGGTTCGGGCAAGTCGTCGATGGCGTGGTCGGTGATGCGCTATCTGCCGCCGAACGCGGTGGAAACCGGCGGCGCCATTCGCCTTGCTGGCGAGGAACTGCTGGACCATACGCCGTGGCAGATGGCCGATATTCGCGGCAGGCGCATGTCCATGGTGTTTCAGGATCCCTCGACCTCACTCAACCCGACCATTCGTCTGGGCGAGCAGATTGCCGAAGTGCTGATGCGTCATCGCGGCCTGACCAAAGCGCAGGCCTGGGCTGAAGCCGAAGCGGCGCTGGCCCGCACCGGCATTACCCGGCCGAAGGAAATGCTGCAGCGGTTTCCGCATGAGGCATCGGGCGGCGAAAAGCAGCGTGTGGTGATCGCCACCGCCTTTGCCTGCGAGCCGGAACTGATCATTTTCGACGAGCCGACCACGGCGCTCGATATCCTGACCGCGCGGCAGATCCTCGACCTGTTCAACCAGCTGCGCGACGAGACGAATGTTTCCGCACTCTACATCTCGCACGATCTCGGGCTGGTTTCCCGCGTGGTGGACGAGGTGTCGGTGCTGCACAAGGGTGTGATCGTCGAGCGTGGGCTTGTCGGCGAGGTGTTCGCCAGGCCTTCCGCGCCCTATACGAAACAGCTGATCGGTGCGGTTCCGAACCCGGATCGCTGGATCGGTGTCGATGCGCCGGCCGAGCCGAAGACGCTGATCAAGCTCGACGGGATCGGCGTGCATTACGGAGCGCCATCGAAGATCCAGAAAATGTTCTGGCCGGAAGATGCCGAAAAGGTCGGCTTCTGGGGGGCGAAGGACGTCAATTTCGAGGTTCGCAAGGGTGAGCTTCTCGGCGTCGTCGGCGAAAGCGGATCGGGTAAGTCGACCATCGCCAAGGTCTTGGCCGGCCTGCAGGATTTTCAGGGCAATCTGGAAATCGAGGGTAAGACGGTGGGCAGCCGCAAGGCGATCGACCGGGCCTATCGTCGCCGGGTGCAGATCGTTTTCCAGCATCCGGACGCCTCGCTCAACCCGCGCCAGAAGATCGGCACGATCATCGCCCGGCCGCTGAAACTCTACGGCGTTGTCCCGCGTGAAAAAATCAAGGCGCGGATTGCCGAACTGCTGGAGATGGTGCGGCTGCCGGCCGAGTATGCCGACCGTTATCCGCACCAGCTTTCCGGCGGTGAAAAGCAGCGCGTGGCGATTGCCCGCGCTTTTGCCGCTGAGCCTGAACTGGTGATCTGCGACGAGGTGACGGCGGCGCTCGACGTGTCGGTTCAAGCGGCGGTGGCCGAACTGCTGGTCAAGCTGCAGAAGGATACCGGTGCGGCCTGCTTGTTCATTACCCACGACCTGAACCTGATCCGCCAGCTCGCCCATCGCATCGCGGTGATGCATCACGGCAAGCTGGTCGATTTCTTCGACAGGCCGGATGCGCGCTCGGAAGACCGCGATCCCTATACCAAGGCGCTGCTCGATGCGGTGCCGGTTCATACGCCCGTGGAGGCTTTTGAAATCGCATGAGCATGTATGTTCCCCAGGAGTTTGCCGGTTCCACGCGCGGTGGCCGGCAAGTCTTGTTGAAGTTCAAGCAGGCCGAGTTCGAAACCCGTCTGGCCGCAACCCGTCGCCGGATGCGGGAGCGCGGACTCGATGCGCTGATCGTGTTTTCGCAGGAAAGCCATTACTGGCTGACGAGCTATGACACGGCCGGTTACGTCTTCTTCCAGGCCGGTCTGGTGCTGGCCGATGATGGCAGCGACACGGTGCTTCTGACCCGAACGCCGGATCTCAGACAGGCGAATGTCGCGTCGCTTTATGACGACGTTCTGGTCTGGCTGAATGCCGAGGATGCCAACCCGGCCAACGATCTGCGCGCGATCATGGCCGAGAAGGGGCTTTCCGGCAAAAAAGTCGGCGTCGAATATGCGACCTATGGCCTGACCGGGGCCAATGCCCGGATGGTCGATACGGCGCTCGATGGTTTCTGCGTGACCGAGGATGCGTCCGACATCATCCGCACCGGGCGACTGGTGAAATCCGCAGCCGAGCTAGAGCATGTGCGCATGGCGGGCAAGCTGGCGGATGCCGCCGTGCGTGCGGCGATCGGTGTGACGAAGCCCGGCATTCCCGACACCGTGCTCTCGGGTGCGGCGCTTACCTCGATGCTTTCCGGCGGTGGTGACATTCCCTCCGGCGGGCCGCTGGTCAATTCCGGGCCGCGCGCGCTTTACGGCCGCGGCATCGGCGGGCCGCGACTGATCGAGGAACAGGACCAGATTCTCGTTGAACTCGCCGGCTCGCATTGCCGCTATCATGTCGTGGTCGAGCATACGCTGGTGACCGGCAAGCCGGATCCGCGGCAGTTCGACATGCTGAAGGTGGCGAAGGAAGCGCTCGACGGCATCAAGGATGCGGCAAGGGCAGGGGCGGCGCTCGGCACGCTCGACGATATCCATCGCCGCGTGCTCGACAATGCCGGTTTTGCCAAGGCGCGGTACGCCGCCTGCGGTTATGCGCTGGGCTGCACCTTCAAGCCGACCTGGATGGACGTGCCGCCGATGATCTATTCCGGCAATCCGTTGATCATGACGCCGGGCATGGTGTTCTTCGTCCACATCATGATCCCCGACGCGGAAACCGGGCTGGTTGCCGGTGTCGGCCAGACCTTCGCGATCACCGAGGGCGCGCCTGAAGTGTTCAGCGACCTTCCGGTGGAACTCTACTGCTGCTGAGCGCGGCAGACACCAAAATCAAGAGCAATTCCAGCAGAAGTGGCAACCGGTTTTGCGTCCGGAATTGCATCGAAACAAAAGACAAGAGCAGGCATTCATGGATCTTCAATTAAGCGGAAAGACCGCGCTGGTATTCGGCGCAGGCGGTGGACTTGGTGGTGCGATTGCCCGGTCGCTGGCAGCGGAAAAGGCCAATGTCATCGTTGCCGATATCGATCTCGCCGCTGCCGAAAAGACGGCGCAGGCAATCGAGGCTGAAGGCCACAAGGCTTTCGCGTTGCAATGGGATATTGGTGATCTCTCGGTGATCGGGGAGCGGCTGGCGCTGATCGCTTCAACCTTCGGGCCGGTGGACGTGCTGGTCAACAACACAGGTGGTCCGCCGCCGACGCCAGCTACTGGTCAGGCGCCGGAAATCTGGTCGAAATATTTCGACAGCATGGTGCGCTCGGTGATCGCCGTAACCGACGCGATCCTGCCGTCGATGCGCGAGCGCGGCTTTGGCCGTATCATCAGCTCGACCTCTTCAGGTGTGGTTGCGCCGATCGCCAATCTGGGCATTTCCAACAGCCTGCGGCTGGCGCTGGTCGGCTGGTCGAAGACGCTGGCGCGCGAAGTCGGACGTGACGGGATCACCGCCAATGTCGTGCTGCCGGGCCGCATCGCCACGGGTCGTATCGTCTTTCTCGACGAGCAGAAGGCCAAGCGAGAGGACCGGCCGGTGGCGGATGTGACGAAGGAAAGCACCAATTCCATTCCGGTCGGCCGTTATGGCGATCCGCAGGAATATGGCGATGCCGTCACCTTCCTGGCCAGCCCGCGCGCATCCTACATCACCGGCTCGGTGATCCGCATCGACGGTGGCCTTCTCGCCAACATCTGATTAGAAATTAGGATCAAAAGCTGCGGCTTTGATCGATATCGCATCCGGGAGAAAGACATGACATTCAGCACTCAGTCCAAGGGCGTCTATGCGATTGCCGCCACGCCGTTTCACGACGATGGCGCGATCGACTTCAACTCGGTCGACCGCCTGACGGATTTTTACGAGGAAAGCGGCTGCACCGGCATCACCATCCTCGGTATCATGGGCGAGGCGCCGAAGCTGGAAGCGGATGAAAGCCGGGCGATCATCAAGCGCGTCGTCGAGCGCGCCAAGGTGCCGGTCATCGTCGGCGTTTCGGCGCCGGGTTTTGCCGCGATGCGTTCGCTGGCCCGCAGCTCGATGGACATGGGTGCTGCCGGCGTGATGATCGCGCCGGGGCAGGGTGCAAAGACCGACGAGCAGACCATCAACTATTTCGCCGGTGCCGTGGAAGCGGTCGGTGAAGACGTGCCGTGGGTGCTGCAGGACTATCCGCTGACGCTCAACACGGTGATCGCCACCAGCGTGGTTGCCAAGATCATCACCAACCACCCGTCATGCCTGATGCTGAAGCATGAGGACTGGCCGGGTCTGGAAAAGATCTCAAAACTGCGAGCCATGCAGAAATCCGGCGAGTTGCGCGAATTCTCCATCCTCTGCGGCAATGGCGGCATGTTCCTCGATTTCGAACCGGAACGCGGCGCAGACGGCGCGATGACCGGTTACGGTTTCCCCGACATGCTGAGCGAGCTTGTGTCGCTGTTTGAGCAGGGCAAGCGCGACGAGGCGCATGACCTGTTCGACGCACATCTGCCGCTGATCCGCTACGAGCAGCAGCTCGGCGTGGGCCTGGCGGTGCGCAAGCACATCCTCAAACGCCGCGGCGTGATTGCATCGGACGCACAGCGCAAGCCGGGCCAGATGCTGACGGCGACGGCGAAGGCCGAGGTGGATTACCTGCTGGCGCGGGTGGCAAGGCACGACAAGCGGGCGGCGCTGTAAGCGCTCGCATTAGGGAGGACGCCTTCCTCTCAGCTGTCATCCTCGGGCTTGACCCGAGGATCCAGACGCAGGCCGCTTTTCGTTGTGTTGCTTTCAAGACGACAACGATCGGCTTTGGTCGGTCGTTGTCAGCTCGTACTTGGATCCTCGGGTCAAGCCCGAGGATGACGGCCGTGGTGGGGATGCACTTGAGGTAACCGGCGAACTTTCGAAACAGAATGTCTCCCGCCGGTCTTTCCCGATCAATCCAGCGGCTTATACGCGATCACGTCCATCTCGACCTTGACGTCGACCATCATCGGGGATTCGACGGTGGAGCGGGCCGGGGGGTGGTCGATGAAGTGCTTCTGGAAGACGGCGTTGAAGCTGGAGAAATCGCGGGCGTCGTCGAGCCAGACATTGACCTTGACGACATGTTCCAGCGTGCAATCGGCAAGCGCCAGAACCGACTTGATGTTGGCGATCACCTGTTCGGTCTGGGCGACGATATTGCCGACGATGACTTCGCCATCGACGGTCGGCACCTGGCCCGAAACATAGACGAAATCACCGGCGCGGACAGCCTTGGCGAAGGGGCGGCGCTGGCCGCCGGCCTGGGCGTCGGCGACATCGTAACGGATGAGTTTCTTGCTGGTCATGGGGTGGTCTTTCTATTCCAGTGGGGTAGGGGCCGGGCTTGCCTGTTTTCGCAATGCCGGCAACTGCTTTACGCTTCTGCCGGCATTGTTTCAGTGGGCATCCTGCACGAAATGGCCGGGGGAAACCTCGCGATAGGTCCGCTTCGGCACGACGTAATCGAAGGGGCGCACGGGGCTCTTGATCTCTTCGGAAAGCGGTGCTGGGGTCTGGCCGCGGCGTGACGGATCAGGGATCGGCACGGCCGAGATCAGGCGCTGCGTATAGGCATGCTGCGGGTTGTCGAAGATCGCCACCCGCGGGCCGATCTCGACGATTTCGCCTAGGAACATCACCGCCACGCGGTGGCTCATCCGCTCCACGACCGCCATGTCGTGGCTGATGAACAGATAGGCGAGGCCTCTCTTTTCCTGCAGGTCGAGCAGAAGGTTGGAGACCTGCGCCTTGACCGACACATCGAGTGCGGAGACCGCTTCGTCGGCGACGATGAATTTCGGGTCGAGGGCGAGCGCGCGGGCAATCGAGATTCGCTGGCGCTGGCCGCCGGAGAATTCGTGCGGGTGGCGATCGGCCATGGCGGCGGAAAGGCCGACCTGTTCCAACAGTTCGGAGACGCGGGCCTTGGCATCTTTCCGACCCATCAGGCCGTGGGCGAGGATGGGTTCGGCGATCGCGGAGCCGACGGTGATGCGCGGGTTGAGTGAGGCGAACGGGTCCTGAAAGATCATCTGCGAGGTGCGGCGCATGGTCCGCAATTCCCGCGTGCCGGCCTTGGTGACATCCTGACCGCCGATGACGATCGAACCGGCGGAGGGATTGAGCAGGCGGATGATGGCGCGGCCGGTCGTGGATTTGCCGCAGCCGCTCTCTCCGACCAGCGACAGGGTTTCGCCTGGACGCAGGTCGAAGGAGACATCTTCCACCGCATGGACGCGCCCATTGGGCAGGTCGAAACGGACGGCGAGATTATCGACCTTGAGGATCGGCTCGACGCTCAAGGCGACCGGGTTCATCTCGCGGCCATCGACGGCAATACCGGTCGAGGCATCGACCTCGGGGAAACGTTTTGGTGCGGCGGCGGCACCCATCGTGCCGAGACGCGGGATCGAGGCGAGCAGGGATTTTGTGTAGATCGCTTTCGGCGTGGCGAAAATTTCGTCGGTCTTACCGGTTTCGATCATGTCGCCGCGGAACATCACAACGGTGCGGTCTGCGATTTCTGCGACCACGCCCATGTCGTGGGTGATGAACAGAACGCCCATGTTTTCCTCCCGCTGCAACTCGCGCAGCAGGTGGAGGATTTCGGCCTGGATCGTCACGTCGAGGGCGGTGGTCGGCTCGTCGGCGATCAGCAGTTT
Source organism: Rhizobium sp. ZW T2_16 (assembly GCF_044987325.1). Classification (NCBI taxonomy): domain Bacteria; kingdom Pseudomonadati; phylum Pseudomonadota; class Alphaproteobacteria; order Hyphomicrobiales; family Rhizobiaceae; genus Rhizobium; species Rhizobium sp. ZW T2_16. Next base: position 51,614 of record NZ_JBJDRG010000012.1, on the reverse strand, counting down.
TGGACGGCAGGCGAGCGCCATGGCGATCATCACGCGCTGGCGCATGCCGCCGGAGAATTTGTGCGGATATTCGTGAAGACGGGCTTTGGCCGCGGGAATACGGACGCGCTCCATCAGGCGCACAGTCTCAGTCTCGGCTTCGCTCCATGACAGGCCGCGATGCAGAACGAGAGCTTCCGCAATCTGGTTGCCGATGGTGAAGACCGGGTTGAGCGAGGTCATCGGCTCCTGAAAGATCATGCCGATCGAGCCGCCGCGCACCTTGCGCATCTCGGCTTCGCTGGCGGCAAGCAGGTCCTTGCCGTCGAGCAGGATCCGGCCTTCGGTGCGCGCGCGGCCGGCCGGCAGAAGCCGCATGGTCGACAGAGCGGTGACGCTCTTGCCCGAGCCGGATTCTCCGACGATCGCAACCGTTTCGCCGGCATCGACATGCAGGCTGATATTGCGGATGACGGCTTTCCAGCCACCTTCAGTCTTGAACGAAGTGGTCAGGTTCTCGACCGCAAGCACCGGCCGTTTGGTGGTCGTTATATCGGTCATGATCAGCTTTCCTTGGCGAGACGCGGATCGACGAGATCGCGCAGGCCGTCGCCCAGCAATTGCAGGGAGAGAACCGAGAAGACGATGGCAAGGCCCGGAAACACCATCAGCCACGGAGCGTTGTTCATGTATTCGCGGCCGGATGCCAGCATCGTGCCCCAGGTCGGCATATCGGTGGAAACGCCGACGCCGAGGAAGGAGAGGCTCGCCTCCGCCAGCATCGCCGAGGCGAAGACGAATGTGGCCTGCACGAGGATGGGAGATGCGAGGTTGAGCAGCACGTGGCGGGCAAGGATCTGCCAGGTCGGCAAGCCCATGGCGACGGCCGCCTCGATATAGGGCAGTTCGCGCAGGACCAGCGTCGAGCCGCGGACGATACGGGCAAGCCGCGGGGCGTAGGTGATGCCGAGGGCAAGGATGACCGTCGTCAGCGATGGGCCGAGGGCCGCAACCAGTGCGATGGCGAGCAGGATGTCGGGGAAGGACATCATCGCATCGAGCAGGCGTGAGATCGGCGCATCGAGGCTGCGGAAGAAGCCGGCGGCGACGCCGAGGATGACGCCGAGCACCGTCGAGATGACGACGACACCGAGGCTGACGAGCAGCGAGATACGGCCGGCGAAAATGGCGCGGGAGAAGATATCGCGGCCGAATTCATCGGTGCCGAAGAAATTCGTCATCGACGGCGGCTTCAGCTTGTTGATGATCGACAGCTTGTTCGGCGCGTAAGGCGCGACCCAGGGAGCGAGCAGCGCAGCCAGAATGACGATCGCCAGGATGATGGCGCCGAACAGCATGGCACGGTTGCCGAACAGGCGACGCAGGCCGGCTGCGAAAGGCATGGAGAGGGAGGCCATCGTGTTCATAGGCGCACCCGCGGATCAACGAGAATATAAAGCATGTCGACGATGAAGTTGATGAGGACATAGATGGCGGCCACGACGAGCAGCGCGCCCTGAATGACCGGATAATCGCGGCGCAGGACGGCCGAGACGACGAGATTGCCGACGCCCGGAAGACCGAAGACGGTTTCGGTGACGACGGCACCGGCGACCAACATGGCGACCGACAGGCCGATGACGGTGATGATCGGGATCATCGCGTTCTTCAGGGCGTGCTTGAGGATGACGCGGCCCTCGCCGGCACCCTTGGCGCGGGCAGTGCGGACGTAATCATCGCCCAGGACATCAAGCATGGCGGCGCGGGTGAAGCGGGTGATGAGAGCCGAATTGACGACGCCGAGTGCGACTGCCGGCAGCACGAGATGGTGCAGGCGTTCGAAGAAAGGCGTTTCGGGCCCGCCGTAACCGGAGGCCGGGAACCAGCCCTGGCCGACGGCAAAAACCTGGATCAGAATCAGGCCGAGCCAGAAGCTCGGGACACTGGCGGCGACCATGGTGAGCGTCACGACGATCTGGTCGAAGATCGTGCCGCGTTTGACGGCAGACAGGATGCCGACCGGCAACGCAATACCGACTGCGATCAGGATCGAGAAGAGGGTGAGGAAGAAGGTCGGCTCGGCACGGGCGGCAAGTGCTGTCGTGACCGGCTGATTGAGGAAGATCGACTGGCCGAGATCGCCCTGCAATATGCCCAGAACGAACTGGCCGTATTGCAGGAGAAGCGGCGCATCGAGCCCCATCTTCTCGCGCAATTGCGCGATATCGGCCGGGGTCGCATCCGACCCCAGCATGACGGCGGCAGGATCGCCGGGCGTGACGCGAACGATGATGAAGACCACCGTCACGACGAGGGCAAGCACGATTGCCATGCCCCCCAGCCGTTTCAGCAGCGCTTGTGCGATCCTTGCCATTGTCAGTCCTCAGTTTCTACGCAATTCCAGCAAAACCGGTTGCCGCTTCTGCTGGAATTGCTTTCAGCCTTACTTCTTCGGGGCTACGTTCCAGAAATGCGGCCAGTAGGTTGGCTCGTAACCGGAAACGCCGTTGGCGACGCCGGAAACGGCATTGAAGTTGCCGACCTTGTAGAGCGGTGCATCATCATAGATGACCGTTTGGATGCCGTCCCATGCCGCCTTCTTGGCATCGTCGGTGGTGGCGTCCATGTAGGTGGCGACAGCCTTTGCCTTCTGATCGGACACATACCAGCCCGGATAGGTGTCGGTGATCGTGTTGATCGTCGTCGGGTCACCCGGGAAGTTGGAATGGGTGATGAAGATATCCCATGCCTTCGAATCCGCGCGGCGGGTCGTCAGCGTTGCCCAGTCGACCACCTGCAGATCGACCTTGAAGCCCGCGGCTTCGAGATAGGCCTTGGCGACTTCGCCGATCTTGTAGTGGAATTCGTACTGGCGGCTGGTCAGAAGGCGGATCGGGGTTCCGTCGTAACCACCATCCTTCAAGAGCTTGGCGGCTTCTTCCGGATTGCCATCGCCATAACGGGCGACACCGGCTTCGGTGTGCCAGAATGAACCTTCCGGGAAAATCGAGGCATCGACGCTGAAGAAGCGGTCGTCAGAGAAGGCGGCCATCATCATGTCGTTCGGGTTGAGCGCAACCTGAACCGCCTGACGCAGCTCTTTCTTAACGAGAAGACCTTCCTTCATGTTCATGTTCATCGACGCCCAGCCGGCATCGCGGAAGATGACGGGCTTGGCATTGCCGCTCTTTTCGACGCGCTCGAATGCGCTGACCGGAAGGGAGTCCGCATAATCGAACTGGCCAGAGATCAGGCCTTCAACGCGGGTGTTGGCATCCGGCACCGGAACGAAACGGATTTCCTTGGCGATCGCCTCGCGCTTACCGGCATAGTTGCTCGGCGCACCTTCAGGCGACTTGTAGCCGTCGAAACGGACGAGCTGGGTGTACTGGTCTGGCTTGCGCTCCTTCAGGGCGTAAGGGCCGGTGCCGACGAATTCGGTCAGCGTGTCGGCGATCTTTTCCGACGGCAGGATGACGGAAGCCTGCGACAGGGTGGCGAGCAGCGGCGCATAACGCGACTTCAGCTTGAAGACGACCGCATGATCGCCATCTTCCGTCAGGCTTTCGACGATCGCTGCGACCTGCTTGCCCTTGGAATTGACCGCCATCCAGCGCTTCAGCGAGGCGGTAACGTCCTTGGCATCGAAGGTGCTGCCGTCATGGAAGGTGACGCCTTCGCGCAGCGGGATCGTGTAGGTGAGGCCGTCCTCGGAAATCTTCGGCATGCCGGCTGCGAGCAGCGGTACGGACTTCCATTCGGCGTCATAGGTGTAGAGCGTTTCGAAAATGTGCTGGTCGATGGTCAGCACGATATCGGTCGCCGTCTGCATGACGTCGAGCGTCGGCGGCTCGCCGATCGTGGCAACGGTCAATACGCCGTCGCTCGCCTGCGCCATTGCGAGGCTGCTGGTGCCGGCCAAGGCCGCCAGCGTCATCAGAACAAGTGCACTCTTTTTCATGGTCATCCCCTTGTTGCGTTTAATATAGCGGCCGGCTTTCCTGTCCGGCCGGGATTTCAGGCATCCAGTCCCAGCGGATCGGCCACGCGCGGCCAGAGCTTCAGGCTCGCCTTGCGATAGGGCGTTGTCGCCGGGTTGGTCGGATAGGAGGTCGGCGCGGCGATATAGACGATCTCTGACGAGACCGGCTGGAAGCCTGCGTAGAAATGGTTGGTCGACTTGATCAGCATGTAGGACTTGCGCGCGAAATCGATGCCCTGATTGGCGAAGATATCCGGCTCATAAGTCTGGGTGCGGCTGGTGATCAGCACGATATCGATATTGGTGCCGACCGGGCGAATGACGGCGGCGCTTCCGAGCGTGACACGCGAATTGCGAAAGCTCTGCCAGCCGGCATCGAAAACTTGTCTGACGGTGACGCGCAGATCCAGCGGATCGCCGCCTTCCGGGCTCGACTTGCCGCCGACGCGCAGTGCCAGTTCCGCGCCTTCACCCGCCGCATGGCAGAAGGTGACGGCGATCGGGTCCCAGATGGTGGCCACGGCGAAATCGTCCATACCGCGTTCCATCATCCGGCGCAGGATATAGGTGGCGTCGCCCGCCACGCCGCCGCCGGGATTGTCCCAGACATCGGCGATGGTGACCGGTTTTTCCGGATGCGCGGCGCGAATGGCGATGGCCTTGTCGAGGCCGGCCTCCGTATCGAACATCGGCATCGCGGTCGTCTTGCGCAGGCTGTAGAGTTCGCGGCCGAGTTTTGCGGCCAGTGCGTCGCCCTTCTCCTTGTCATTGTCGGTGACGACGACGATGCGGGTGCCCATGTCGGGCAGGTCACCAGCCATGAAGCCGTGGATGACGGAGGCGGACAGGATGCCGTCCTTGCCTTCCATCGCCTGCATGCGATCGACGAAAGAGCGCATCGGCTCGCGGCTGGTGGGGAAGATGGTGATCATCCGGCAGTCGAAGGTGGAAATGACCGGCTTGATCTTTCCACGCAGCGCCTGGAGCGCGAGTTCCACCACATGCTCGCCACGCTGTTCGAAATCCGTATGGGGGAATTCGAGGAAGGCGGCCATGATGTCGAGGTTGGCAACGCGCAGGGCGGTGAGGTGGCTGTGCGGATCGAATTCGGCGGCGATCAGCACATCGGGGCCGACGATTTCGCGGACGCGTGAAAGAAGATCGCCCTCGGGATCGTCATAGCCTTGGGCTGCCATCGCACCGTGCAGGCCGAGAACGACGCCCTCGACGGGCAGGGCGGCTTGCAACTCTGCCAAAATCAGGTCGCGCAGCGTCTCGTAGGTCTGGCGCTGGATGAGGCCGGCGGGTTCGGCCCAGCAGGATGTGCCCTCGATGACGGTGAAACCCTCGGCCTTGCCGCGGCGGCGCAAGATCGGGACGACGGAGGAGCACAGGGTCGGCGTATCGGGATGTTCGCCCGGTCCGGCATAAAACGCCGCCTTGAAGGCGTTCATATCCGTCGGCACGGGAGAAAAAGTGTTCGTTTCGGTCGCCAGCGAGGCGGTGAAGATGCGCATGTCTTGTTATCCGAATACACTTCGGCCTCAGGGCGACGCTGCCGTGCCCGAATGCCGTTGCCATGTTGTGCTGATTTGAAGTCTGCCGGAGCTACCGCCTGGATGTCGCTTAGCGACAGTCGTGATGCTCTCGGATCATTCGATTTCCCGTTTTCCTCAAGTTCGCCCGCTCACCGTTTCGGTGTAATTTATTTTCTTCATAATGCGCCAAATCAAAGTCAAGTCAATGGATTTTCAGATTTCGCACTATTTTGTGTAATTTATTTTCTTGAACGGGAATTTCGCGGAAAATTTTCATGCCGGCTGGAGATGCCGGACTCCGCTGCGTGCGTTGTCGCAACCGCAATCCGTTTTGAATCAATGATTTCCCTAGCCGTGAACATGGGGCACTAGCTGCGGAGAGAAAATCCGCCATGAAAAAGGGCGCCCTCGACAGGCGCCCGATTTTCATCATGTCGCTTGAACCGTGGCAGCGGGGTCGCTGCCTATCGGGTCGGCGCGAGAAAAATTTTCAAGACGGGCCTTACCAGACCGTTCCGCGGGCATCGATATTTTCAACCCGCGTGACCAAGCCGTCCTTGTGGAAGACCATGCGGTCGAAGAGATTGGTGACGACGCAGGTATGGTTCGGCACGACCTTCACCTGGGCGCCGATCTCCGGGAAGGGCGTGGTGCAGCCGGAAATATCGACCACGGCGTGTTCTTCCGAAAGCGAAACGATTTTTGCACCTTCGTAGCCGGCGATCGAACCGTAATCCGAAAAGCCGAGAAGATCGGATGTCAGCGCCTTGGAACCGCTGTCGAGAACCGCGCGGTCCGGGGCCGGGCGGGAAACGACGGTGGCGAGGATGTGCATGGCGAGATCGTCATCGGTGCAATGGCCGGCGCGGACCATGCTGCGATCGTTATAGACATAGGTGCCGGCGCGATGTTCGGTGGCAGACGGCACGAGATGGGCGAAGAACAGGTCCGGCGAACCGCCGCTGGAGCGGACAGGGCAATCGATGCCTTTTTCGGCAAGCAGCGCCATGGTCTTCGACATGAAAGCCTCGACCTGCTCGGCACCACCGGTGGCCGGGTAGGTCATGATGCCGCCGAAACGGAGGCCCGGTGCAGCCGCGATATTTTCGGCGAGTGCCACGGCTGCTTCCGGTGTCTGCACGCCGCAGCGTTTTGCGCCGGTGTCGCATTCGATCAGCACGGTCAGCGGCTTGTCGGCATCGAACGTTGCCGTAAGGCCTGCGACCGTCGTCTCGCTATCGGCAACGACGGCGAGTTTCGCGACGCGGGCATTGAGCGCTTTGAGGCGGGCGAGCTTTGCTGCGCCGAGAATGTTATAGGTGATCAGGATGTCGTTAAAACCGGCATCGGCAAACACTTCCGCCTCGGTTACCTTCTGGCAGTTGAGGCCGACGGCCCCGGCTTCCACCTGCTGGCGGGCGACGGCTGCGATCTTGTGGGTTTTGATATGCGGGCGGAACGCCTTGCCATGGCTTTCGCAATAGGCCTGAACGCGGGCGATGTTGGCGGCAAGCCGCGCCTCGTCAATGACCGGCATCGGGGTTGCAACCTCATTGAGCGGCGTGCCGGGTTCGGGCCAGGGATAGTTCATGGAGAGACCTCATCGGGATGAAGCGACCGTGCCTGAAGCGGCATCGGCGCGGGAAGGTTGTTTTTATTTTCTTGAAACAGCCGAGTTTCGTTGATGCTGGCGGGCATTATGCTATCAAATTACCAGACAGTGAAATTCATTTTCACAGGCGCATGCATTTTTCTAGTGCTGCCAATCTGAAGGGAAGACCGAATGGATCTGTTTCATGCCCTTTCCGATCAGGATGGCCGGCTTTCCGGGCTGGAGGCGAAGCTTGCCCAGTTCGCGCTGGAAAATGTCGATTTCGTCGTCAATGCGTCGATCATCGAGGTGGCGGAAAAGGCCGGCGTTTCGCCGCCGACGGTGACGCGTTTCTGCCGGCGGCTGGGTTGCCAGGGATATTCCGATTTCAAGGTGCAGCTTGCAAAACTCGCCTATGTCGGCCTGCGTTACCTGACGCCGGAAGCACCCACCGCGACGGCCGAGGAAGTAGCGCAGGATATCGTGTCGAAGGCGCAGAACGCGCTGTTCGAGGTCCACCGCCAGCTCGATTTGGAAGTGATCGAAAAGGCGGCACAGATGCTCAGGGCTGCCGAGTTCATCCAGGCTTTCGGTGCCAGCGGCAATTCGGCAATGATCGTCAACGAGCTGCATAACCGGCTGTTTCGTCTCAGCTGCCGGGTCAATGCATCCAGCGACCATGGGATGAACCTGATGATTTCGGCAGCGGCTCAGCCGGGCACTGTCGTTTTCGGCTCGTCCTTTACCGGCCGCGACATGGGGCTTGTCCATTGCCTCAACCTACTGCGCGAGCGCTCGATCCCGACTATCGTGATGACGCAGGGCGGTTCGCCGGTCGCCAGCGCTGCGGATCTGGTGATCGCCATTGAGATGCCCGAGGGCAAGAACATCTTTCGGCCGACCTCGACACGTTATGCCTATCTGGCGGCGGTCGACATTCTCGCCAACATGGTCGCCTATGCCGATCGCACCAGAGCGCTGAAATCGCTGCGCGCGATCAAGGAAGAACTGGTGCGCAACCGCGATGGCGATGACCGCCAGCTTCTCGGCGACTGATCCGACCTCAAATTCAAGCAATTGCGGATTGATGCATTTGCGACATGATGATGCCGTTTTCAGGCAAGAAGTATTGTCGCAATCAGACGACACAGACGTCGAATTTTGAACATTCGGGACGGGCACCACCATTCGCCGTCTCAAGCATCCATGGGTTGATTTCCGTGTAAGAAGCCAGGCACCAAGGCGCTGACGATCTCGTGTCGATCACGCTGCACAATATTCGCGGTCGTAGTTACCGCCACGGCGAGGCGAGATGCCGGGATCAGGCATCGCCATTTTTAAAAATCATAAAAACGAGACCTTCATGTCGAGGCAAACCCTGACGACGGTGATGGCGCCGCTTCTCGGCCTTTTCATCCTGAGCGTTGGCAACAGTTTTCTGTCGTCGCTGACCACTCTGCGACTCGATGCTGCGGGCGCCTCGCCGGCAATGATCGGTGTGGTGTCCTCGGCGTATTTTGTCGGGCTGACGCTCGGGGCGATGTTTCATGACCGGCTGATCGTGCGGATCGGGCACATTCGCGCCTATGCCAGTTTTGCCTCGCTCGGCGTCGTCAGCATTCTCATGCAGGTTCTGTCTGCCGACTGGATGCTGTGGATCCTCGTCAGGCTGATCTATGGCTGGACGACGGTCGGCGTTTTTCTCGTGATCGAAAGCTGGCTGCTGCTGGTTGCGGACCAGACCGTGCGCGGCCGGTTTCTGGCCCTCTACATGATCGCGTTCTACGGCGCGGGTGCAGTCGGGCAGGCGCTGCTGGGAACGGTCGACGGGCTGGGCGAGTTCGCACCCTTCATCGCGGCCGCGATGCTGGCCTCGCTGTCGGTTCTGCCGATCGTGATCCTGCCGCGCGAAATGCCGCTGATGGAACGGGTGGAGGCGCTGAAACCCCTGCAGCTGTTTCAGATGTCGCCGAGCGGCGTGATCGGCTGCTTCGGATCGGGTGTAGCGATCGCGGCCGTCTATACGCTCTTTCCGCTCTATCTGCAGACGAATGGCATGCCGGTGGATGAGGTCGGGATGATGATGGCTTGTGTCATTCTCGGCGCGATGGTGCTGCAATATCCCGTCGGGCGCTGGTCGGACAACCAGGACCGGCGCGTGGTGCTGATCACGCTCGCCTTTGCCTGCCTGCTGCTCTGCGCCGCGATCCTGTTTCTGCCGCATAGCCCAACGACCCTGATGATTACCCTTTTCCTGTTGGGTGGCGGCATCTTTGCGATCTATCCCGTATCGATCAGCTTTTCGGCGGACAGGGCCTCGGCGGCATCGCTGGTGCCGATGATACAGGGCATGTTGCTGGTCAATTCGCTTGGTTCGGCGATCAGCCCGATTTCGATCTCTGCTGTGATGAGCGCGTTTGGGGCATCGGGTTTGTTCTGGTCGCTGGCGGTGCTGAACATCCTGATGGTGGTGTTCTTCATCTGGCGGCGTGGCGCGCGGCCGGATGCCACGCAGGTTGCGCCTTTCGCGCCGGCTACGGCGATGTCGCCGATCGGAGCAGAGATCCGCGTGACCGACGAGATGATACAGGGCGTGAAGGAGCACGACGCCGAGGGGGAGGAGCCTCCCTTCAGGCACGCATCATCGCTGGGGTGAGGATGAGATAGGCCCTATCCGAGCGTTCTCGCCGTCAGTTTCGGCAGCATCAGGCGGAAGGCGATGCTGCGGGCGCTCTGGAAGAGAAGCAGCGCGATCCACAGGCCGTGATTGCCGAAGAGCGGCTGCAGAACGGCCCAGGCGACAAAATAGGTGGCGAGCGACAAGAGCATGAGATTGCGCATCTCGCGTGACCATGTCGCGCCAATATAAACCCCGTCCATCTGGAAGGCGATGGCGCCGACCAAGGGCATGATCGCGGCATAGGGCAGAAAACCTTGGGCCAGCTGTTCGACCGTCGCATTGGGGGATGCCAGATCGATGACCCACCAGCCGCCGGCGAGGAAGGACAGCGCAACAAGCGCACCGAAAACCAGCGCCCAGAGAGTGGTGAGTTTTATCATACGGTCGAAGGCGGCTCGGTTTCTGGCTCCGACGGCACGGCCGGCCAATTGTTCGGCCGCAGTCGCGATGCCGTCGAGGAAGGCGACGCCGAAAAAGTAGAAGCGCAGGAGGATCGTATTGGCGGCGAGGATATCGATGCCGAGTTCGCCGCTCTGGCGGGTGAAGAAGGAAAGCCCGATCAGCAGCGCAAACGAGCGGATCATCATGTCGCCATTGACCGAGAAGAGTCGTCGCAGGCTTTTCAGATCCGGCCAGTTCCAGCTGGCCCTGTCGGTGCGACAGAGGATGATGATTGCACCGGCAAGTGCTGTGACGATTTCCGAGACGAGGCTGGCGATGGCAAGGCCGGCAACGCCGCCATCGAGACCGAGTACCCACCAGATGCTCAAGCCCAGATTGAGGCCGTTAAGCAGGCCCTGCAGCAGCATGGCCGTGAGCGCATCACCCCGGCCGATGATCCAGCCGAAGGCGACGAAATTGAACAGCACGAAAGGGGCCGACCAGACGCGCCAGGAGAAATAGACTTTTGCGGCGTCTGCGACCGCACCATCGGCGCCGAGCACGGTGAGGCCGAGATTGCCGATCGGGACGTGGAGGAGGAGGATGGCGAGGCCGGCGACCATGGAAATGGTCAGGCCGCCGAGAAGCATGCGCTGCTCATAACGGCGGTCGCCGGCGCCAAAAGCCTGGGCGGTAAAGCCGGTCGTCGCGCCGCGTAAGAAATTAAAAGTGACGAACAGCACGTCGAAAATGACGGCGGCGAGCGCCACGCCGCCGATCAGCGCCTCCTGCCCCAATTGCCCGATCACGCCCGTCGCCACGAGGCTGACGAGCGGGGTCGAGAAATGGGCGATCATCATCGGGATCGCGATGCGCAGCACTTCGCGATGGGTAACCCCGAAGGAGGGTGCGGTGTCTGCGCTCGTCGCGGTTGCCACTTAGTCTTTCCGATGCGGTTCTCCGAGCGTGTGCATCAGCCGGTTGGCCCAGCCGAAGATCGCCACGGAATGGATAAGGTCGAGGATTTCAAGATCACTCAGGCCGGTCTCGCGCAAGTGGTAGAACTGGTAGACCCCGACATTATCCGGATGGGCGGTCAGATCGACGCCGAAATTGAACAGCGCCTGATCGTATTCGCCGAGATCGGCTTCGAGACCGTTCTGGTAGATTTCCTCCACCACTTCCGGCCGCTTTTCCAGCTGGATGAAACGGTTGGCGTGAACCTGGGCGCAATAGATGCAGTGGTTGACGAAGGAGGCGGCAAGCGCGCCGAGTTCGCGGCCGCCGCGCGACAGGCCGCCATCGCTATACATGATATCGTTGAAAAGCGGCGAGCGCTCGGCCAGCATCTCGGTTTCCTGCGCCAGCACCAGCACATAGGCGGACACCTTGGTATTGGACGGCGTGACCTTCAGCGCATCCAGCTGTTCGGGCGTCGCCGTCTGCAGGTCGACCGGCTTGACGTAAGGCTGCCATTCGAGCGCATCGAGGGTGAATTCATGAACCGCGTCAGACATGTCAGTTGTCCCTCAGCATCTTCAGGCCGGCGACGACCAGGACCTGGTAATTGACGAAAGCGATGATGCCGGCGAGCGTGACGATATCGCGATCGTCGAGGCCTGCGGCATAGAGCTTTTCGATGTTTTCGCGGGTGGCAGCCTTCGGGTTCTTCGTCACCAGATCGACATGGCGCAGGATGACGGCGAGGCGGCTTGCCTCGTCTTCCGGCTTCCATGCGGGATCAGCAATCGAGAGGACATCGCCGCTCGCGCCTTCCGTCGCGGCGACGTCGCGGTAATGGGCCTGAAGTTCCTGCGAGGTCCAGAGTGCGGCCATGCGGGCGGCAAAAGCTGCACGCTCCGCATAGGAGAAATTGCGCGGATCGGTGGGGTGGAGTGCCGCGACATAGCTCGTCTGGGTGAGGTGCCTCAGCTTGGCGCGCTGTTCACGCAGGGCAAGCAGCGGCGAGGCGGGGGCAAGGCCCAGCACCTTATCGATCACATCGACAGTCGTTTCGGTGGTCATATGATTTTATTCCTCAATCTTGCGAAAGGGCTTCGTCGAGAAAGTCCAGGCGGTCCTGCCCCCAATAGAGCACGTCCTTGTAGATCCAGGTCGGGGTGCCGAAGACACCGCGCTTGCCGGCTTCTTCGTGGCTGTCGAGCCAGGCCTGCATGATTTCCGGCTGGTCTTCCATCGCCTGCAGCTTGACGCCGTCAAGGCCGAGCCGGTTGGCGACGTCGATACGGACATCCGGCTGGGTCACGTCCAGCTCTTCGCTCCAGAGAGCGTGAAGAAGGGCGTGGCTGAGTTCCAGCGACGGCAGGCCGAGCCTGTCGGCGGCGATTACCATGCGCGCGGAAAATTCGTTATTGGTCGGGTAATATTTGGGCTTGAGCACCAGTGGCATGTTGAGACGCTTGCGCCAGCGATCGAGTTCGACCGCGTGATAATCCTGACGCGGCTGCGGGCGGGAGCGCAAGGGTACGCCACCGTTTTCCGTGACGATGCGCGTCGGGCGCACCACAACGTCGAGATCGTGTTTTTCGATCAGCGCCTTGAACTGCGGCCAGCCGAGATAGGCCCACGGAGAACTGAGGGCGTGGTAATAATAGACTGTCTTGCGCATGATTATCCTCAAGCTGTCTTCTGTTCGGGGAGATCGGCGTCGGCATCGACCCATTCGGAACCGTCGAGTTCCGGCTTTTCGTAAGCCAGCAGGGCTTCCCAGTGGTAGTCGATATCGTCGATGAACAGGCCGGCAGCCACACCGCGGGCAAGCCATTGCGCACCTTCGCTGATTGCCGGGATATCGCCGCTGACCTTGCCGAGGCTCATCGTCGCACCGTAGTTGAAGCAGTGGATGTTTTTCAGCCAGGGCGCCTTGCCCGGCGTCTTTTCGGTGAAGGCGAAATCGTCCTCCAGCCAGGGGAAACGGCCAAGGCTCGGGTGTTTCTCGTCAGCCGGCGGCGTGATGCGGTCTTCCCAGCAGGCGATCTGATCCTTGTAGGGTTCGAGTTCGCTGCGGGCCAGCGGATCGACGGTGAAGCCGGTGCCGAGGATGACGAAATCGGTGCGGAAGATGCGGCCGTTCGTCGTGGTGATGACCACTTCGCTGCCTTCCTCCTTCATCGAAGCAATGCCGCAATCGAAATGGAAGAAGGCATTGGCGTGACGGCTGACGCGCAGCGTCGAACCGTGCGGGGCGGGGGTCTGCTGCCGTGTCGAATAATCCATCAGGCGCCATCGCCATTTCGGATCGATCTTCGGGAACCCGGCGGTGACGCCGTAGGAGCCGATGCCCATCAGCTTGTTGACCGTCGGCATCTTCTTGCGGCGGGCGAGAAGGCGGACCTCGCCGGCACCGGCTTCGAGTGCTTCCGCTGCGTTATCGACGGCGGATGCGCCGACGCCGATGACGACGACGCGCTTGCCCTTGAGGGTGGTGAAATCAACCTCGTCGGCCGAATGCGCCCAGCTTTTGCCGCGCTGCATGCCTTCGACGAAGCCGGGGATTTCAGCGGCACCGAGGCCATCGCGTCCGGTCGCCAGAACGAGCTTGCGGGTAAGGATCGGCTTCTCAGCGCCGCCGGCGATTTCAAGCTCCAGAAGCCCGTCTTCACGCGGGACGATGCGGGTGACGTTGATGCCGTTTTCGACCGGAATGGAGAGGACGTCGCGGTACCAGTCGAGGTAATCCATCCACATTGGGCGGGGGATCCGGTACAGTTCTTCCCACTTGGCGATGCCGAAAAGCGCCGTATACCAGGCGCGGAAAGTCAATGACGCCATGCCGGCTGCCGGCCCGAGCAGCGTTTTCGGCGAGCGCAGGGTTTCCATGCGGGCGAAGGTTTTCCACGGACCTTCGCGACCCTTCGGCGCCTTGTCGATGATCCTGATATTGCGGATGCCGACGCGGGAAAGCGCGAACCAGCCGACGAGACCGCACATGCCGCCACCGATGATGACAACGTCGCTGACCGGTCTGCCATCAACCTTGGCCGAAGCAGGCGACCAGTTGGCGGGCGGATAGTTCAGATATTCGAGGTCCTGCGCAACGCGGGCGTTCAGTTCGGCAAGCTTTGGATCGTTGAAACTGCGGATCGGTTCGGGACTCATTTGTCAGGTCCTGTTCGGTTCAAATATTCGGTGTTGCCGGCCGCGTGACACGGCCGGGCAAGATGCCGGGGATGCCGGCTGTCATGGTCAGTCGGCCAGCACCACGGCGTCGTTCTCGCGCCATGTCAGCCAGACATCGTCGCCGGTTATGGCCGAAAGCGCCACCGGATCGAGCTGGGCGACAACCGACTGGCCATTCGCCAGGCTGACGGTCAGCGATGTATGATCGCCCTTGAAGATGCTCTGCGTGATGCGGCCGGAAACGGCAATCGTGTTGGCCGGCTTTTGCGACAGGATGGAAATTGCTTCCGGGCGCAGCGCTGCTGCAACCGTGTTGCCGACCGCCGGGCTTTGACCGTTGAGGTTCGCATGGACAACGCTGCCGTTCCATTCGATGGCGGCCAGACCGCCATCGATGGCCTTCAGCCTGCCTTCGATGAAGTTCGTCTCGCCGATGAAGTTGGCGACGAAGCGGCTGCGCGGCTTGGCGTAAAGCGTATGGGGGTCGCCCATCTGCTCGATGCGGCCGGCATTCATGACGACGACGACATCCGACATGGTGAGCGCTTCTTCCTGGTCGTGGGTGACGAAGATGAAGGTCTTGCCGGTGGTTTTCTGGATCGACTTGAGTTCGATCTGCATCTGCTGGCGCAGTTTTGCATCGAGCGCGGACAGCGGCTCGTCGAGCAGCAGGACATTCGGGTTGGGTGCAAGTGCGCGCATCAGCGCGACACGCTGGCGCTGGCCGCCGGAAAGCTGACCCGGCATGCGCTCGGCGAAATCGGTGAGCTTGACCAGCGACAGAAGCTCCATCGTGCGTTTGTGGATGGCGTCGGATGCCATGCCCTTCAGTTCCAGACCGAAGGCGACGTTGCGGCGGACGTTGAGATGCGGAAAGAGCGCATAGTCCTGGAAGACGATGTTGACGTTGCGCTTGTTGGGCGGGAGCTTGCTGATCTCCTGGCCGTCGAGAAAGATCTCGCCGGACGTCGGCGTCTCGAAGCCGCCGAGCATGCGCAGCGTCGTCGACTTGCCGCAGCCGGAGGGGCCGAGCAGGGTGACGAACTGGCCGGGTTCGATGGCGAGATCGAGATTGTCGACCGCGAGCGAGGAGCCGTAAGATTTGTTGACGTTACGGAAATGAACGACTGGCTGCATGGCTATCGGGTCCTCGAACGGCGGGTGAGATGTTCGGCATAAAGCCCGACGGCTGCGGTTACGATCAGCACGAGGGTCGCTATGGCGTTGATTTCAGGTGACATGCCGCCCTGCACCTTGGCGAAGATCAGCATGGGAAGGGTGGTCTGGTAACCGCCCAGGAAGAAGGTACGAACGAAATCGTCGATACTGGTAAGCACGCAGAAGACCATGCCGCCGGCGAGCGCCGGTGCCAGATAAGGCAGCGTGACGCGCATGAAGGCAACAAAACTGTCGGCACCGAGATCACGGGCCGCATCGACGAGATTGTTCGGCATCGAACGCAGCCGGGTCAGCACCATGATGACGACGAAGGGCACGGCGTGAACGGTATGCCCGAGAATGATCGCCCCGGTGCCGGTCGGGATGTCCAGAACGCGTATGAAGATACGCATCGAGATGGCATTGATCAGGCCCGGCACAACCGCCGGAAGACAGGCGAGTGCGAAGATCACGGAGCGGGCGATCATGCCCTCGGTGGTGATCAGCAGCGCAATCCACACACCGACGATCGTCGCAAACAGCGTCGTCATCAGGGCGATGAAGATCGAATAGGCACAGGCTTCGAGGAACTGCTTGTCCTGCAGCACCTGCGCATACCATTTGAGCGTCCACTTATCGATCGGGAAGGCGACGAAATTGGCATCCTTGAAGGAGATCGCCATCATCAGCGCCAGCGGCAGGAGCAGGTAGATGACGAACAGCCAGTAGGAGGCCTGAAGCGCGGTTTTGGGGAAGTCGGAAAAATACGTGCGCATGGGTCAGATCCTCACATCAGCTTGACGGTACGGCCGCCGACGACACGCATGAACAGACCGACCGTCGATAGCGAGACGGCAAGCATCAGGATGGAGAAGGCGGCACCTTCCGGCCATTTGTCGCTGGAGCCATGGAACAGGCTGGCGATGATTTCCGGGAAGATCGTCGAGTTCGGCCCGCCGAGAAGGAGCGGGGCGGCGAAGACGCCGATCGAGGTGAGATAGACGAGGCTGCAGCCCGAGATGATGCCGTCCCTCGACAAGGGCAGGATAACCCGGCGGAAACGCTGCCATGGTCCCGCGCCGAGATCCGCTGCTGCGTCGACCAGCGAGGTGGGGATCTTTTCGATCGCGGAATAGAGCGGCAGGAGCATGAACAGCGAGATCAGGTAGATGACGCCGAAGCTCAACGAGAAATAGTTGTAGAGCAGGATGATCGGGCGATCGATGAAGCCGATCTCGCGCAGGAAGACGTTCACGGCGCCACGGTTTGCCAGAAACATGATGACCGAGAAAGTGCGGATCAGCTCACCGGCCCAGAAGGGCGTCAGCAGCAGCAGCAGGGCACGGGTGCGGTTTTCCGGCTTGACCACTTTGGCAACGTAATAGGCGACGGGATAAACAACGACCAGCGTCGTGGCGGTGACGCAGACGGCAAATACGATGCTGCGCAGGAACGGCATGAAATAGAGCGGTTCCTGGAAGAACAGTCGGTAGTTGTCGAGCGTGTAGATCGCGCCGCCCGGTGCCGGCGGATAGTTGTCCATTATGCTGATACGGGCCATCTGGTAGATCGGGCCGATATGGAGCGTGATGATCCAGACCAGCGGGATTACCAGAAGCAGCGCGAGGCGGGCCATGCGACTGTTGGCGATGAGGCCGATCGTTGCGGCGTAAATCGGCGAATTCGCCAGCTTGCCGATCCATCCGGCATAGGAGGGGCCGGCCCTTGGAGACACTTTCGCGGTGTCGCTCATACTACTGTCGACCATCATTACGTTCCCATTCGTCTTTTTGCTTTTGACTGCAGTTCCGAGCGGCCGGTCCCTGTTGTGGGACCGGCCGTCGGTGTCACGGATGGGCGGCTCAGCCGGCCTTAACTTCGGCCGAAGCCTTGTCGATCATGTCGTTCTTCATCTTGCGGTTCTTAGAGCTGAAGAACTGGATGCGCTGCATCTGTTCGTCCGGCAGTGTCATGGCAGCGCGTTCCTTGTCGGTCAGGACCGTGTCGACACCGGCAAAGGCCGACGCGAAACCGGACTGGCGGGTCATCGCCGCACCGATTTCCGGCGAGGCCAGCATGGCGTTGAGGAACTGATAGGCCGCTTCCGCATTCGGCGCGTTGTTGACGACGTTGAACGAGTACAGGAAGCCGTAGGTACCTTCCTTCGGGATGGAAAGTTCGATCGGGTGGCCGTCCATGATCAGCTTGGCGGCCGGGCCGGACCATGCCTGCGCGACATAGATGTCCTCGTTGACGAACATCTGCTGCACTTCGGAACCGGCATCGTAATATTTGCGGACCTGCCCCTTGTTCTTGATCAGGTAGTCGCGGGCCTTGTTGGTGGCTGCAAGCGCTTCGGCTTCCTTGCCCTCATAGGTGACGTAATCGCCGTCGGTGCCCTGATACTTCATGGTGATCGAAAGGAAGTCGGAGACGATGTAGGACGTCAGTTCCTTGTACTGCTCGTCGAACATGATGTCCCAGCTGTCGGAAGCCTTGGTGTAATCGGTGTTGCGCACGAGACCTTCGAACCCGGCGAGAAGCGGCACGCCATAGGTCTTGCCGTCGATGGTCAGCTGCGGCGCGCCGGCATAGGCAGGCGCGAGCTTGTTCCAGTTTCCGATCCGGCCGGTGTCGAGCGGGGACAGGAGGTTGGAGGTGATGAACTGCGACAGGCGATGGCCGGTGACGGTGACGATATCGGTGGACGGCGCGTTGCCTTCAGCAGCAAGCAGATTGTACTGCTTGCCCTGGTCGTCGGTCAGGCGGATGCGGACTTCGATGCCGGTATCTTTCTGGAACTGGTCGATGAAGGATTGGGGAACGAATTTGTCATAGGTGGTGATGTTGACCACCTTGCTCTGCGCCATCGCAGGGCGGATGATCGACGGTGCAGCCAGGATGCCGGTCCCAGCGGCCAGCATCTTGAGCGTCGAACGGCGTGTCTGTGTGAAGTCTCGCATGTCAGTCTCCTTACTTTCCTGTCCGGGTTCCCCTAGGCATTGCAGACTTCACACCCCCAGTTAGTGTATCGGCGCTGCCAGCCCTGTTTCCGCCTTGGCCGCTCGGGCCGCCGCAAGAGATATGTCGACCGCGGCATCGGCATGCAGCAGGGTCGAATCGAATGTCGGAATGTCGAAATCGTCGGCGCTCACCAGAAGGCCGATCTCGGTGCAGCCCAGGATGACGCTGTCGGCACCGGCCGCCTTGCCCTTGGCGACGATATCCAGATAGCGCTGATGCGAGGCGCTCTTGACGACGCCGCAGCACAATTCGCCGAAAATGATGTCGTGGACGTCCTGCCGGTCTTCCGCATCGGGGATCAGAACGTCCAGGCCGAACTTGTCTTCCACCCGGCGACGGTAGAAATCCTGTTCCATCGTGTAGCGTGTGGCGAGAAGCAGCGGCCGTTTGCAGCCGGCGGCCGTCACGGCCTCGCCGGTCACGTCGGCAATATGCAGCAGCGGCACGTCGACGGAGTTCTGCACGTCGTCCGCCAGAAGATGCATCGTGTTGGTGCAGATCAGGATCATGTCCGCGCCAGCCTGTTCCAGATCTCTCGCCACCTTGCTCAATTCGCCTGCCGCCTGTTCCCAGGCCCCCAGTTTTTGAAGGGTTACGATATCCTGAAAATTGACAGAACGCATTACCACGTCCGCAGAATTTAACCCTCCGAGCCGCTCGCGCACCTGCTCGTTGACGCGACGGTAATAGACAGCAGTGCTTTCCCAGCTCATGCCACCGATCAGACCAATCCTTTTCATCTTTCCACCCATCAGGTTGTTGTGTTTGGAAAGAGGGTAGACAAACAGGCATGGAGACGGATTGCTTTTTTTGACAATGATCAGATTGATATTGCAATGTCATCCTAGCAAATCACGAATTTGATAGGATGATTTGACAGAATTGTTGGATCGTTTAAATTTTGATCATCGCTGCATGGATTTTGGGCGGATGTCCATCCGCCGGGAGGGTGGAGTGCGCGCAAAATATCGCTCGATACGCTCCTGTGCGAACAATCATCCCCTATTGCTGCGGCGACGAATGGAAAAAATTCCCACGCAAACTTGTCAAAGCGCAATTTTATCCCGGAGCTGTCATGTTTGACCAAATCGACCGGAAGATCATCGAAATCCTTCAACAGAATGCCGAAAAATCGGTTGTCGAGATCGCTGAAGAGGTGGGCCTGTCGCATACGCCCTGCTGGCGCCGGATCAAGCGGATGGAGGATATTGGGCTGATCCGCTCCAAGGTGGCACTGATCGACCGACGTATGGCAAATGTGCCGATGACGATCTTCATCTCGGTGAAGGTGCCGCGACACACCACGACCTGGCTCGACGATTTCCGCAAAGAGATCAAGGAAATCCCCGAAATTCTCGAGGCCTATCGGCTGACCGGCGATGCCGACTATCTGCTGCGCGTCGTGGTGCCAGATATCGATGTCTACGACCAGGTTTACAAGAACCTGATCAGCCGGCTGGAATTCTCCGACCTGAGTTCTTCCATCGCCATGGAGGAAATGAAGTTTACAACGGCGCTGCCGACCAAATACATGTAGCGCCCACCCCTACGTTTATAAATCGTCTCAATCATCAAGGAGAAACCATGCGCGTCAGTATCCTCGGAGCCGGATCGATCGCATTCGGAATGGCCGCCTATCTTGCAAAGGAAGGCCATGACCCCATGCTGTGGTCACCATCCGGAAAGAGCGCGCAGGCGCTCGCCGACGGAGCCGAACTGACCGCGAATGGTGCCTTCGACTTCTCCGGCCGGGTGCGCATTGCCAAGGATTGCGAAGAGGCGGTGACCTCTGCCGATGTCATCGTCGTCGCGTTGCCGGGTTACGGCCACAAGGCCGCGTTCGATGCCGCAATTCCGTATCTCAAATCCGGTCAGCCGGTGATCATCTCCTCGCATTGCTCTTTTGGCGCGCTTTATCTCTCGAAGGGACTTGCCGCGCGTGGCGTAAAACTGCCGATCAGCGTCTGGGGTACGACGCTTCTGACCGGCCGGGTGCAGCCGGATATGACGACGGTGAAGGTCAATACGGTTCGCCAGAAGGTGGATATCGCCACCCTGCCGAAATCCGACATCGATGCAGGGCATGCGCTTTGCACCGAGCTTTTCGGCGATCGTTTCGTCAAGCGCGATGGCGTGATGGCGATTTCGCTCAGCAACCTCAACCCGCAGAACCACCTTGGCATTGCGCTGCTCAACCTTACCCGCATGGAAAAGGGCGAGACCTGGGGACAGGGCGACAACATTACCCCGACCGTCGGTCGCGTCATCGAGACACTCGACGAGGAGCGGCTTGCGATTGCCGGGACGCTCGGCCTGTCTGTGCGCACCGTGCGCGAGCACTTCTCGCTGTCCTTCCATGTGCCGATGGGCAGCGTGTCGGAGATGAACCAGCAGATGCATGCGGAAGGTCGCGGCGGCTTTGGCCCGACGACGGTCGACAGTCGCTACATCTACGAGGACGTGCCCTTCGGCCTCGTGCCGACCTCGTTGCTCGGTCGTCTCGCCGGCAAGCCGACGATGCTGCATGATGCGGGAATTGCGATGATGTCGGCCGCGACCGGCCACGACCTGCCGGGACAGAATGATCTTCTGCCGGCGCTCGGTATCGATGCGCTGACGATCGATGAGGTCGCAAGGCTTTGTGACGAGGGTTATTGAACAGGGTGGTATCAGCCGGACCGAGATATCGGTCCGGCGTCGAGATCATTGGACTTCGTTGACATAACGATGGTTGGCGGTCGTTGCCCGGTGCGCCGAAATCAGCACGGGCACTGCCATCTGGTCATAGGCTATTTCATCGATGGTGAGCACGGCTGCCGGCAGTTTCAGATCCAGCCAGCGGGCATCATCCTCGTTGGCAAGATCAGCGCCGATCTGTTCGCGCACCGCAGATATGCGAAGGCCGTGATGTTCCAGAAGATGCAGGTAAAACAGCGACGGAATATCCTCTTTCCTCTCCGGAAAATTCGGCACCTTTTCGCGTGAGAGGGTGAGTGTCTCGTGCATGATCGGTCGGTCATCGATGCTTCTGAAACGATGGAAACGGACGATTGGCGCGTCTTTTTCGATCTGCAGCTTTCCAGCCTCATCTGCGGATGCCGTCGCATGATCAAGTGAGGTCACCGTTGTTACCGACTTGCTCAGCGAGCCATCGAGACCGTGAAGGCGAAAATACTGGAAAAACAAGCGAAGGCTGTGCTGCGGCTTGCGGCCGGTGACGACCGTGCCGGTCTTGCGGCGGCGGCTGAGGATGCCGTCATTGGTGAGATCCATGAGGGCACGACGGATGGTGCCGACGGCGACCCCGTAGGTTTGCGACAATGCCACTTCACTAGGCAGAACCGACCCTGGCTCAAGTTTGCCGATCATGATCGCTTCCGTGATCTGCCGCTTAACCACTTCATAAAGCGGTAATGAAAGCTCGCCGAGCTTTCCGGCATCTGATGATATATTGGGCAATTCCGGCAATTATTTGCCTCTTCTTTGGAGTTGACTCGCTATCCCGATCTACGCAGTATTACTATATAGTTTATATTAAAGCGCAAGCTGAGGAGGCGAGCGCCGGAGGCCGAGGATACCACAATGACCGTGCCGCAGCCCGATCTTCATCATGACCCTCTTACGTCTGCCATGACAGCGATTGAGCGCGATGTCGAGATCGCGGTTCGGGATTTGTCACGCATGGTTGCGGTCGATACGTCCTTTCCGCCAGGCGAAGGCTATGGGCCATTTGCCGATCTGATGAGCGAATTGCTGACGCCGCTTGGCTTTGATTTTGAGCGTGTGACGGTACCGCGCGACCTCTGGCATGTTGCCGGTGGTCCGGCATCCGGCGAGCGTACGAACTTGGTTGCGACACGCGAGACCGGCAAGCCGGTCTGTGGTCTTTATTATCATGTCGATACGGTTCCGGTCGCGCCCGGATGGACGCGCGACCCGCTCTCTCTGACGATCGAGGGCGACAATCTCTATGGTTTGGGCGCTGCCGACATGAAGGGCACGATCGCCGCAACGCTTCTAGCGCTGCACGCCGCCAAATCATGCGGCGTGCCGCTTGCCTACGATCCGATGCTGCTGCTTTGCACCGATGAGGAAGGCGGCCTTTATCCGGGCATCCGCTATCTCGCTGAACAGGGCATGTTGAAGGGCCATATCCTGAATTTCAACGGCTCGGCTGCGCCGCGTGTCTGGGCCGGCTGTTTCGGTATCTTCAATCTGCAGGTGACCATCACCGGCCATGCAGTGCATGCAGGCGAGGGCAACAGGACTGGCGCAGGCCTCAACGCCATCGAAGGCGCATTGCCGGTGCTGAACGCGCTTGCAGCGCTGAAGCCCATCGTCGCTGAGCGGGAATCGAAGCTCGCGCCGCCGCCGCATGCGACCGGCCCGCTTCGGCCATCGCTGACGATTGCGGCGGTCAATGGCGGGACGGCGGGCGGGCAGGTGCCGGCAGAAATCAAGATCCTTGTTTCGCGTCGTTATGCGCCGGAAGAAAATTATGAAGCGGCGCGCGCCGAGATCGAGGCCACGATCCGCACCTGCCTTGCCGGAACGGATCTCAAGCTCGCCGTCGATCTCGTCGGCCACCTGATCCCGACCGATGATCCGGACGGCCCGCACTGGCCGCGCTGGCAAAAGGCGCTGTCGGAAGGTTTCGGCTACGGCGAAGAAGACTTTGCCAAATGGGGCGCGGCCTCGTGTTCGGACTTCGGTTACGTGCAGAAGGCTGGCTTCGGCCCCGAAGTGCTGCTCGGCGGCCTCGGCCGGCCGGAAAGCTGCATCCACAGCCCGGAAGAACACACGACTCGGCAGGACATTATCGCGCTCGCCAAAAGCATTCTCGCCTATCTCGCGGCGGATTTTGCCGCCGATTCGATCCCAGAAATACGCCATTCCTGAAAACCGCAGCAAATAACCAAGGGAACTGAAACATGCTGGAAATGAAACGCCGCTTCTTCCTCGCGGGCACCGCCGCCATCCTTGCAGCACCTTCGATGAGCTTTGCCCAAGCGACGCCGGCCAAGGGCGGCACGCTGAAGATCTCTGTCGACCAGGCGGCAAGCGTCATTCATCCGCTGCTTACTCGCGTCAACCCAGAATATCTCGTCACTGAGCTGCTCTACAGCAACCTGACGCGCCTACGCGTCGACATGTCTGTCGAGCCGGATCTGGCCGAGAGCTGGAGCGCCAACGATGCGCTGACCGAATGGACCTTCAAGCTGCGCACAGGCGTTACCTTCCATGACGGTTCCGCCTTCACCGCCAAGGATGTCGTCGCGACCTTCAAGGCGATCCTCGATCCGGCAACGGCTTCGCCGGGCCGCAACAATGTCGGCCCGATCGCCGATATCGTCGCCGTCGACGATGCGACCGTGCTGTTCAAGCTTTCCGGCGGCTATGCCGACTTGCCCGTCTCTATGGCTTATACGAATGCCCGTATCATTCCGGCCGCCATTGCCACCGGCGACCTGAAAAGCCTGTCGACCAAGGCCATCGGCACCGGCCCGTTCAAGCTCGTTTCCTACGAGCCGGACCGCCTGATCGTCGTCGAGCGCAACGAAAAGTATTACGACCCGGCACGCCCTTATCTCGACCGCGTCGAAGTGCATGTCTTCCCGGACACGTCGGCTGAAAGCTCTGCATTGTTGTCCGGCGATATCGACATCATCTCCACCATCCAGCCGCCGGAATTCATGCGCGTCGATGGCAATGACGGCATTACCACGCTGCGCACGCCGTCTGGCCAGTTCTGCAACATCAACTTCGGTTGCGACACGGCACCGTTTAACGATCCGCGCGTCCGCCGTGCCATCGCGCTGACCGTCGACCGCGAAGCCATGGTCGGTTTCGTCACCGAAGGTTTCGGCACGATCGGAAACGACACGCCGCTCAACCCGTCCTACCGGTTCTTCAAACAGGTCAAACAGCGTGAGGCCAATATCGCCGAAGCCAAGAAGCTTCTCACTGAGGCCGGTTTCCCGAATGGTCTCGAAGCAACCCTGATCGCCTCCGACCGCCCGGCGGTGCGCACCCAGCTTGCCGTCGCACTGCGTGAAATGGCCAAGGAAGCCGGCATCAACATCAATGTCCAGACCATGCCGCATGCGACCTATCTGGAGCAGGTATGGAAGAAGGGTTCGTTCTACGTCGGCTTCTACAACATGCAGCCGACCCCGGATGGCATCTTCAAGCTGCTCTACACCTCGGATGCGGCCTGGAACGAGACGCGCTGGAACAACAAGGCATTCGATAAGCTGGTCGGCGAAGCCCGCGGCACGACCGACGAGGCAAAGCGCACCGAGCTTTACACCAAGGCACAGGAAATCATGAACGAGGAAGTTCCCTCGATCATCCCGTCCTTCTTCGACGTTCTGGCCGCCAAGCGCAGCTGGGTCGAAGGTTTCGAAGCCCATCCGCGCGCATCCGTCTATCGCCTCGACTACGCTTCGCTTTCCGATAAGGCACCGAAGCGCGGCTGATCCATCCGACCGCCAATATCGCCGGGCGCCTTGATGGCGTCCGGCCCTCTTGACCAAGGAATACGCCCCTGTCTCCGAACTATATAGCCAAGCGGCTGGTGATGATCGTCTACACGCTTCTTGTCGTGTCGCTGATCGTCTTTGCCATTACCCAGATCCTGCCCGCCGACGCGGCGGTGATGATGCTGGGCGAAAACGCCACCCCGGAAGCGCTCGATGCGCTGCGCCAGACGATGGGTCTCGATGCGCCGATCTGGCAGCAATATGCGACCTGGCTCTGGCATGTCGTGCAGGGTGACCTCGGCACCTCGCTGCGCACCGGCCAACCGGTTGGCCCCGCCATGTTCGAAGCGCTTGGTCGATCCCTCATTCTGGCCTTCTTCTCGATCGGCCTGATGCTTATCCTCGCCATTCCGCTCGGCATCATCGCCGCCATCCGTCGCGGCAAGATCGCCGACA
This sequence comes from Rhizobium sp. ZW T2_16, assembly GCF_044987325.1. Classification (NCBI taxonomy): domain Bacteria; kingdom Pseudomonadati; phylum Pseudomonadota; class Alphaproteobacteria; order Hyphomicrobiales; family Rhizobiaceae; genus Rhizobium; species Rhizobium sp. ZW T2_16. Next base: position 26,203 of record NZ_JBJDRG010000012.1, on the reverse strand, counting down.
TGGTGGTGAGCCTGATTTCCTATGCCGGCGTAGCACTTCCCGAATTCGTTACGGCAACGATCGCCGTTCTTCTCTTTGCCGACTGGATGAAGTGGCTGCCGCCGACCGGTTACGTGCCGCTGACGGAGGATTTCTTCGGCGGTATCGCGCATCTGGTGCTACCGGTCTGCGTCATCTCGATCATCCTGATCGCCCACGTGTCCCGCATGGTGCGCTCCGAACTCGTCGATGTGCTGCATACGGACTATATCCGCGCCGCAAGGCTTAAAGGCCTGTCGCGCGGTCACGTGCTGCGCCACCACGCGTTGCGCAATGCGCTTCTGCCGACCATCACCATCGTCGCGCTCGATGTCGGTTATCTTCTCGGCGGCGTTATTGTCGTCGAGGAAATCTTCGCCATTCCCGGTATCGGACGCCAGCTGATCGTCGCCATCCAGGCGCGTGACCTGCCTGCCATCCAGGCCGGTGTGCTGATCATGGCTGCCACCTATTCGATCGTCAATTTCATTGCCGACATCCTCTATGCCTGGCTCGACAAGAGGATCCAGTATGACTGAGTTCATGAAACGCCTGCTGAAGACGCCGCAAGGCGCGATCGGCACCTTCCTCGTGGTGCTGGTCCTCGCGATCGTTGTGTTCGGCCCGTTGGTCGCGCCGTATGATCCGGAAAAATTGTCGCCGCTCGCCCGCTACAAGGGGCCCAGTGCCGCCTACTGGCTCGGCACCGATCAGTATGGCCGTGATATCTTCAGCCGGCTATTGATCGGCGCCCGCGCCACCGTCGTCATGGCGGTTCTGGCGACCATCGCCGGGACGCTGATCGGCGCGTTGATCGGCACCGCTTCCGCCTTCCTCGGCGGCCGCGCCGACGAGCTGATCATGCGTACCATCGATGCGGTCATGTCGATCCCGAGCCTGTTGTTTGCGCTACTGGTGGTCAACCTGCTCGGCTCCAGCACGGTCAACGCGCTGGTCGCTGTTGCTATCGCATTCGCGCCCGGCATGGCCCGGATCACCCGAAGCGTGGCGCTGTCGGTGCGCAAGCAGGATTATGTGAATGCGGCAATCGCCCGCGGCGAAAGCTCCGGCTACATCATCCGCCGCGAAATGCTGCCGAACGTGATCGCGCCGATCATCGTCGAGATGACCATTCGTGTGTCCTTTGCCGTGATGTTGTTTGCGACGCTCTCCTTCCTCGGTCTCGGCGCACAGCCGCCGGCTGCTGAATGGGGCCTGATGGTCTCGGAAGCCCGCCGCTACATGCATATGTCGGCTGGCATCCTGATCTGGCCGAGCGTGGCGATCGCCATCGTCGCCGTCGGCTTCAACCTTCTGGGCGACGGTCTCCGCGATGCCCTCAATCCGCGGACCTGAGGTGACACCCATGACAAATACCGAGAACAAGCCGGTGCTCTCCATCGAGAACTATTCGCTGGATTACGAGACCGCTAACGGCACGTTTCACGCGCTGAAAAACATCGATCTCGCCATCAACCGCGGCGAAATCCTCGGCCTCGTCGGCGAAAGCGGCTCAGGCAAGACCTCGCTCGCATGGTCGATCATGCGCTACCTGCCGAAAAATGCCCGTGAACCGGGCGGGCAAATCCTGCTCGGCGGCGACAACCTGCTCGATAAATCCGAACGGCAGATGGAGGCCATCCGCGGCCGGCGCATCAGCATGGTGTTTCAGGACCCGAGCACGTCACTCAACCCGACGCTGTCGCTCGGCACGCAGTTGGCCGAAGTTCTCATTCGCCACCGCGGCCTCACCCGCCAGCAGGCGTGGAAGGAAGGCGAGGAACGGCTGGCCCATGTGGGGCTGAAGACGCCGGCGCAGATGATGCACCGCATGCCGCATGAGGTTTCCGGTGGTGAAAAGCAGCGTGTCGTCATCGCGTCGGCCTTCGCCTGCAACCCGGAATGCATCATTTTCGACGAGCCGACCACGGCGCTCGACGTGATCACCTCACGGCAGATCCTCGATCTGTTCGTCGAGTTGCAGGCCGAGACGGGTGTCGCTTCGCTCTATATCTCGCATGATTTGGCGCTGGTTGCCCGCACGGCAAGCCGCGTGGCCGTGATCAAGCGTGGCGATATCGTCGAGCAGGGCACGGTCCGCGACATCTTCACCAATCCGCAGCAGGACTATACCCGCGAGCTGATCGACGCCGTTCCCGACCCGGCTCATCGTCTGGTGAAGGAGGATGTGGTCGTGGCCGAAAAGCCGCTGGTGAAGGTCGAGAATGTCAGCGTGCATTTCGGCCGCAAGTCGTTCCTCGCGGCACTGATCGGCAAGAAGACCGATCGTGTTACCGGCAATAACGCGATCAGCCTCAGCGTCAATCCGGGTGAGATTCTCGGCATCGTCGGCGAGAGCGGGTCGGGCAAGTCGACGCTTGCCAAGGCCATGACAGGCCTCAACCGGTTCGAAGGCAAGATCTGGTTCGACGGGCGTGAGATCAGGCATCTCGGCGATATGGACAATGCCTATCGCAAGGACGTGCAGATCATCTTCCAGCATCCGGATGCCTCGCTCAATCCGCGCCAGAAGATCTTTGAGATCCTCTCGCGGCCGCTGAAACTGTTCGGTGATGGGAGCGATCTCGAAAAGCAGGTCGGCGACATGCTGGAACAGGTGCGCCTGCCACGCACCCATGCCAACCGTTATCCGCACCAGCTTTCCGGTGGCGAGAAACAGCGTGTGGCAATTGCCCGTGCCTTTGCCTCGAAGCCGAAGCTGGTCATCTGCGACGAGATCACCTCGGCGCTCGACGTTTCGGTTCAGGCTTCCGTGGTGGAGCTTCTGCTCGAACTGCAGAAGGCGAGCGGCACGGCCTATCTGTTCATCACCCATGATCTCAACCTGATCCGCCAGATCGCCCACCGGATCGCCGTCATGTATCGCGGCGATCTGATCGAGGTGGTGAAGGCCGACGAGATCGATAGCCCTGACCGGGCCGACTATACCCGCCGGCTGATCGAAGCGGTGCCGCGCGCGGCGGCCCAATTTCAATGACCAATACAAGTGATACTGCATCAAGGAGCATGACAATGGACCCGAAGTCCCTCGTGGATCGGATCGACGAAAAGGCCTGCCTCGATTTCCTGTCGAAAATGGTCCAGCACAAGAGCCATTCGGAGACCGAAGGCGAGAAGGATCTCGCCCGCTGGATGGCCAAGGAACTCGAAAAGATCGGCGTCGAGGCCGAGCTTCAGGCGTTTGACGAAGGCCGCCGTTTCAACACGATCGGTCGCCTGAAAGGTGAGGGCGGGGGCAAGAGCCTGCTGTTCAACGGCCATCTCGACACCAACCCGGTGACCGAAGGCTGGACGGTCGATCCTTATGCCGGCCTGGTCGACGACAAGTTCATCTACGGCATCGGCGTGTCCAACATGAAGGCCGGTGATGCGGCCTATTTCTGCGCGGTAAAGACCCTGCTCGATGCCGGTGTCAAGCTGAAGGGCGATGTGGTCCTGACCTTCGTCGTCGGCGAATTGCAGGGCGGCGTAGGCACGCTGGCGGCGATCAGGAGCGGCGTGAAGGCCGACTATTTCATCAACAGCGAGCCGAGCGATCTCGTTGCCGTGACCATGCATGCGGCGGCACTCAGCTATGTGATCGAACTGACCGGCGACACGCGTCATTTGTCGAAGCGCGAGGAATCCGTCGATGCGATTGCAGCCGCCTGCGATATCATTCCGCGCATCAATGCGATGACCTTCAGCGGCGCCAAGAGCGATGAACATCGCTCGATCAATCGTGGCCATGTCGGCGTCGTTCATGGCGCGCTCGGCCGCGATTTTGCCGAATGGCGTCCGCCGCAGGTGGCCGATTTCGTCCGCCTGCGCGGTTCGCTGCGTTATGCGCCGGGCCAGACGCAGGAGAGCGTGCTGGCAGACGTCGAAGCTGAACTGCGCCTGCTCGAAGGCCGTTTCCCCGGGCTTCGGGCCAAGCTCGTTCCGGACATGATCGAAGGCCGCCCGCTGATGCCGCCTTTCGAGGTTTCGCCGGATAGCCGCATCGTCAAGTCGATCAATGCCGCTTACGAAGCCGTGCGCGGCGAAAAGCAGCCAACCGGTGCTATCACCCCCACGCGTTTCTACGGCACCGATGCTGGCCATCTCTATCATGAACTTGGCATGGAAGGCATCGTCTGCGGTCCGGGTGGCCGGTACAACACCATGCCGGACGAGCGCGTCGATACCATCGACTTCCTCGACATGATCCGCGTCTACATGCTGACCATCCTCGATATCTGCGAGGTGGCATAAGATGTTCTCCCGGGCGGAATATGATCGTCGTATCGCTCTCGCCCGGGACGCCATGGCGTCTTCTGGCGCCGATCTGCTTCTCGTCGACAGCGGCGAACTTCTCGCATGGCTGACGGGCTATACTGTCTCCGAAACCATGTATCGCGCGGCGTTCCTGCCGCGCGAAGGTGAAGCCTGGTTTTGTTTGCGTGCGCTCGATGAAGCCCCATGCCGGGAGAAGAGCTGGATTACCGATGTCGTCGGCTTTGCCGATACCGATGAAGCGCATTCGGCCGTTACCGCAAGCATCCGCGACCACGGTTTTGGCAGAGCGCGGATTGCTCTCGATACAAATTCCTACAGCATGAGTGCCGCCACTTTCATGCGGCTGCAGGCGCTTCTGCCCGAAGCCACTTTCGTGCCGATGCCCGGCCTGAGCGACAGCCTGCGCTGGGTGAAATCCGAGGAAGAGATTGCCGTTCTTGCCCAGGCATCCGAAATTGCCGATAAGGCGATGGCGGAGATCGCAAGACAGGCAAAGCCCGGCATGACGACGCGCGATGCAGCCGCCATTGCATCAGGTGTGTTCCTGCGCGAGGGCGCCGATACCGGTGAGGTCGGTCCGGTGGTCAAGGCCTCCGGCAGCCATGAGTTTCTTCACGGCGTGTTCAAGACCGAGGCGATCGAGGAGGGCGACGTGCTGCATGTCGAGCTCATTCCACGCGTCGGCAATTACGGCGCGCGGATGATGCGGCCGATCGTGGTGGGCAAGCCATCGGATGCGCTTACAGCCGCTGCCGGGAAGCTGATCGAGCTACAGGATCTGCAGATCGCTGCGATGAAACCCGGCGCTATCGCCAGCGATGTCGACGCGATCATGCGCAACGGCGCGCTCGATGCCGGCCTGCGGCCGGTCTACGACAATGTCACTGCCTATACGCTCGGTCTCTACACCCGGACCCCGCGTACCAGTGACTTTTCCGGCACCTTCCTGCCGACATCCGACTGGCCGCTGGAGGAAGGCATGGTCTTCCATCTCTATGCCACAGCGCAGGGCCTCGGCTTTAGTGAAACCGTGGTGGTCGCCAAGCAGGGCGGTATTCGCCTCACAAAGTCCCCACGCGTCATCATGCGCGCAACGGTCTGAAACACCGTCTCCGGCACCAGTTCCGATGTCTGCAACCTTGCCGGCACCTCACCCGAGATGCTGGCGTTTCGCTGTGCAGATGTGGCGGCAGGTTGAAGACTGCCGGACCAACTAACCTTGTTTGCTTACATTTTGAGCGATGGTCGGCGAAGCCTAAAAAATGGCTTGACGGGCGTGAGAAAAATCCTCCAAGATGAACCAATAGACAATTGGTTCGACCAAATGGTGCGAGTTGACTGCAAACCCTAACGACAATTCCAACTTTGCGCTGGCGAGGCTTCGCGAGTTCATCCGCAATGAAGAACTGGCGAAAGATGGCCGCCTGCCGACGGAAAGGGCGTTTGCGGAGACCTTGAATGTCGGCCGTCGGGCAGTCCGCCGTGCGCTGGAAGTCCTGGAGGCGGAGGGGCTGGTCTGGCGGCGTCAGGGAGCCGGAACCTTTCTGGGTGAAAAGCCGGATGGCTGGTCTGCTCAGGTCGATGAACTGGTTGCCGGTACCGACTTCATGGAAATCATGGAGGTTCGCCTTCGCATCGAGCCGCAGCTTGCGCAACTTGCGGCAATGCGTGCCAAGCCTTCCGAGATCGAGCGGATGCGCGCTCTCGCTGAAAAGACCGGCCAGAGCACGGATGCCGATTCCAAGGAGCTTTGGGACGGTTCGCTGCATCGCCAGATCGCCCAGAGCGCTGGCAACGGCCTGTTCTTGTCGATTTTCGACGTGGTCAACCGCGTTCGTCAGGACGAGGCATGGCAGTCCATCCGCGAACGCGCCCGGCGCACCGGAACCAATGGGCGAACCTCTTACGAACAGCACATGGCGATCGTCGATGCGATTGCCGCCCGGGATCCCGGGCGGGCGGGCGAAGCCATGCGCCAGCACCTTCTGATGCACCAGGAGCGCCTGATCCGCGCCACCTCACTTGAGTTTCTCGACGACACTGCTTCGGCGGTGTCGTCGTCCGATACGGAGGAAACCGACGGAGGCGACATCAGCGCCGCCTCGTGATCCGCCGACTGAAGACCGCCTGGCCCGTCGGGCCGGCCAACAAGAAAAATAACGTCAAAGATAGTCAGACCAGAGGATAGAACATGAAGAGAATTACCGCTTTGAGTGCGGCGCTGCTCGCCAGTGCCTTGATGGCCATGCCGGCCATGTCGTCTGAACTACGCATCGGTCTCAACGACGACGCGGACGTGCTGGATCCTGCCCAGTCGCGCACCTTTGTCGGCCGCATCGTCTATACCGCGATGTGCGACAAGCTTGTCGATATCGACCAGGACATGAAGGTCGTCCCGCAGCTCGCCACCGAATGGGCCTGGTCCGAAGAGGGCAAGGTTTTGACGATGAAGATCCGTGATGGCGTCAAGTTCCATGACGGCGAAGTGCTCGATGCTGCAGCCGTTGTCGCCACCATCGAACGCAACATGACGCTGCCGGAATCGCGCCGCAAGAGCGAGCTTTCCTCGGTCGCCAAGGTCGAGGCAACCGGTCCGCTGGAAGTCAAGTTCACCTTGAAATCCGCTGACGTGACGCTGCTTGCCCAGCTCTCCGATCGCGCCGGCATGATCGTTGCGCCGAAGGCTGCCAAGGAACTCGGCGCCAATTTCGGCTCCAAGCCGGTTTGCGCCGGCCCGTTCAAGTTCGTCGAGCGTATCCAGCAGGATCGTATTGTGCTGGAAAAATTCGCCGACTACTGGGACAAGGATAAGGTTCTGGTCGACAAGGTGACCTACCTGCCGATCCCCGACACGACCGTGAAGCTCGCCAACCTGCGTTCGGGCGATCTCGACATGGCCGAGCGTATTTCCGCTTCCGACGCGGAATCGGTGAAGAACGACGCGAACCTCACCTATGCCGACGTCATCGGTCCGGGTTACATGGCGATGTATGTCAACATCGGCAACGGCCCGCGTGCGGACAATCCGCTGGGCAAGGACAAGCGCCTGCGCCAGGCATTTTCGCTGGCGATCGATCGCGAAGCAATCGGCCAGATCGTTTTCGAAGGCACGTCCAAGGCCGGCAACCAGCCGTTCCCGCCGTCGAGTCCCTGGTTCGACAAGGATATCCCGGTTCCGGCCCGCGATATAGAAAAGGCCAAGCAGCTGATGAAGGAAGCGGGCTATGAGAAGCTCGATATCGAGCTGCAGCACGCCAACAATACCACCCAAACGCAGATGATGCAGGTCATCCAGTCGATGGTGGCCGAAGCCGGCTTCAACGTCACGCTGAAGGCAACCGAATTCGCCACGCTTCTTTCCGAACAGACCGCCGGCAACTATCAGCTGTCCCGTTCGGACTGGTCCGGCCGTATCGATCCGGATGGCAATATTCACCAGTTCGTCACCTGCAAGGGCGGCATTAACGACGTGAAATATTGCAACCCGAAGGTCGACGAGCTGCTCAACGCGGCCCGCGCCTCAACCGATGACGCTGTCCGCAAGGAAAAGTATGACGCGGCCATGACGATCCTCGATGAGGACATGCCGATCATCTACCTCGGCCACCAGCCTTATGCCTACGCCCTTTCCAAGAAGGTCAAGGGCTGGGCTCCGTCGCCGGACGGCATGATCCGTCTGCTCGGCGTCAGCAAGGACTGATCGCTAATTTCATAAAGGCAGCCGCACGGGGACATTCCTCGTGCGGCGCCCACACTGACCATACCGAGACCTAGCCTGAACGAGGGCGATGCCATGCCTGTTTACATCGGCAAGCGACTACTGGTCGCGATCCCGACGCTGCTGATCATTTCGATCTTCGTCTTTTCATTGCAGAAGCTATTGCCCGGTGACCCGGTTCTGGCCATGGCCGGTGAAGAACGCGATCCGGCTACGATCGAATTCCTGCGCGAGAAATATCGTCTCAACGATCCGATGCCGATTCAGTACCTCAACTGGCTGGGCGGCGTCGTGACAGGCGATTTCGGCATTTCGCTCAGAACCAACCAGCCTGTGCTGGAACTGATCGGACAGAAACTGCCGGTCACCATTCAGCTTGCCGTCATGGCGATGTTCTTCGCGATGATCATCGGCATCCCGATCGGTATTCTGGCTGCGGTGAAGAAGAATACCTGGATCGACTACACCGCCAATATCGTGGCGCTTTCCGGCCTCTCCATCCCGAATTTCTGGCTGGGCATCATGCTGATCCTGCTGGTCTCAGTGCAGCTCGGATGGCTTCCGGCTTCCGGTTACGAGTCGATCTTCGTCGATCCGGTCCGCTCCATCCAGACGATGATCATGCCGGCTTTCGTGCTTGGCAACGCGCTTGCCGCAACCCTGATGCGCCATACCCGCTCGGCCATGGTCGCGGTTTTGAGCTCCGATTATATCCGCACCGCCCGCGCCAAAGGGCTGTCGCCAAGCGAAATCATCCTGTCGCACAGTTTCCGCAACGCGCTTCTGCCGGTCATCACGCTTCTGGCGCTGCTCTTCGGCGAGCTGCTTGCCGGTGCCGTCCTGACCGAACAGATCTTCACCATTCCGGGCTTCGGCAAGATGACCGTCGATGCCGTGTTCACCCGCGATTATGCCGTCGTCCAGGGCATCGTGCTGTGCACCGCCGTCGGCTTCATCCTGATGAACCTTCTCGCCGACATTGCCTATGTCCTGCTCAATCCGCGCCTCAGGGCGACTATCTGAGGACGACGATATGACTTCCATCAACTCAACCGTCTCCATCCCCGCCAAGCGACAGGAGAGCCGCGCCTGGAAGAAGATGAAGCGCAACAGGTCGGCCCTTGCCGGCCTGATCATCGTGCTTTTCTTCGCCATTCTCGCCATCGCCGCTCCGATCCTGCCGATCGCCGATCCAATTGCCACAAGCTGGGGCGCGATCCGCAAGGCACCATCCGTCGCCCACTGGCTCGGCACTGACGATCTCGGACGCGACATTCTCTCGCGGATGATCTACGGCGCGCAGGCCTCGCTGATGGCTGGTGTCGTCTCGGTTTTGATCGCCGTGGTGATCGGCGTGCCCTTTGGCCTGCTCGCCGGATATTTCGGCGGCTGGGTCGACATGGTGATCTCGCGTGTCACCGAGGCTCTGCTTGCCATGCCCTTTCTCATCATGGCGATTGCGCTTGCCGCCTTTCTCGGCCCGAGCCTGACCAATGCGATGATCGCCATCGGTCTTTCGGCCATGCCGATCTTCGTGCGGCTGACCCGCGGCCAGGTGCTTGCGGTCAAGACGGAGGACTATGTCGAGGGCGCTCGTTCGATCGGCCTGAACCATTTCGACATCATGACCCGCTACATCCTGCCCAATGTCTTTGCCCCGATCATCGTTCAGGCAACGCTTACGGTGGCGACCGCGATCATCGCGGAAGCAAGCCTTTCTTTCCTCGGGCTGGGCCAGCAGGCGCCAGCACCAAGCTGGGGTTCGATGCTCAACACCGCCAAGAACTTTCTGAGCCAGGCACCTTGGATGACCATGTGGCCTGGTATCGCAATCTTCCTCGTCGTCATCGGGTTCAATCTGCTTGGCGACGGCCTGCGCGACGCACTCGATCCTCGCGAAGCCTAAGACTGGGCGAAGCCTGAAATCTCATAGGGAATTCCAAGAATGTCCGATTTTACCACTCGCCCCGAAATCCTCGGCACCTTCGGCGTCGTTACCTCCACGCATTGGATCGCATCCGCCGTCGGCATGGCCATCCTCGAAAAGGGTGGCAATGCCTTTGACGCCGCTGTTGCCACCGGCTTCGTTTTGCAGATCGTCGAGCCGCACCTCTGCGGTCCGGGTGGCGACATGCCGGCTGTCTTTTATTCCAAGAAGACCGACAAGGTTGAGGTCATCTGCGCACAGGGCCCGGCTCCGGCCGGTGCCACGATCGAGCATTACACGTCGGAAGGTCTTAAGCTGATCCCCGGCGACGGTCTGCTTGCCACTGTCATCCCCGGCGCCTTCGACGGCTGGATGCTGATGCTGCGCGATTACGGCACGATGAGCGTGCGCGAGGTTCTGGAGCCTGCGATCTATTACGCCGAGCACGGTCATCCGACGCTGCCGCGCGTGTCGAATACGATCAAGGGCCTTGCCGATTTCTTCAAGAAGGAATGGCCGACCTCCTACGAAACCTGGCTACCGGGTGGTTCGGCACCGGAAGCACATGCCAATTTCAAGAACCCGGTCTTGGCCGAGACCTACAAGCGCATCATCGCGGAATCGGAAGCCAGGACCGGCCGCGAAAATCAGGTCGAGGCGGCGCGTGACGCCTTCTATCGCGGCTTCGTGGCGGAAACGATCGATAGCTACCTCAAGACCGCCGAAGTCATGGATGCGAGCGGTTCCAAGCACAAGGGTGTCTTGACCGCTGAAGACATGGCGAACTGGAGCGCCACCGTCGAAGCACCGCAGACGCTGGATTACCAGGACTGGACGATCGCCAAGACGCCGGCCTGGGGGCAGGGGCCGGTGCTTCTTCAGTCGCTCGCGCTCTTGAAGGGTTTTGATCTTGCCGCCATGGACCCGTCTGGCCCGGATTTCGTCCATACGGTGGTCGAGGCGATGAAACTCGCCTTCGCCGACCGAGAGGTCTATTACGGCGATCCGGAATTTGGTCAGATCCCGACCGAATATCTTCTCTCGGAAGGCTATAATGCCGAGCGACGCAAGCTGATCGGCTCGACGGCTTCGCTCGACCTTCGCCCGGGTACCGTGCCGGGTTACGAGCATCAGGTCGACGCGACCATGGCGATGCTGGCCGAGATGAGCGGCACGGGCACAGTTTACGAGCCGACCATGTCGCACCTGACCGAAAAGCGTGGCGATACCGTCCATATCGACGTCATCGACCGCTGGGGCAACATGGTCTCGACCACGCCGTCGGGCGGCTGGCTGCAGTCCTCGCCAATCGTGCCGGGGCTCGGTTTCGCGCTGAATTCCCGCGCCCAGATGTTCTGGTTGAAGGACGGCCTGCCGACTTCGCTTGCGCCGGGCAAGCGTCCGCGCACGACGCTGACCCCGTCGCTGGCGCTGCATCAGGGCAAGCCCTCTATGGTCTTCGGCACGCCGGGCGGCGACCAGCAGGACCAATGGCAGCTGCCTTTCTTCCTGCGGTATGCCCATCACGGCAAGAACCTGCAGGCGGCGATCGACATGCCGCTCTTCCACACGTCCCATTTCCCGGGCTCTTTCTATCCGCGCACCAGCTCGCCGGGCGAGATCATGGTGGAAAGCACGATCGGTGAGGCAACGCTCGAAGAACTGCGCCGTCGTGGCCACAAGGTGAAGGTTGCCGACGCATGGTCCGTCGGTCGGCTGACGGCCGCCCGACGCGATGCCGATGGCCTGCTGCGGGCTGCCGCAACTCCGCGTCTGATGCAGGCCTATGCGATAGGACGATGACACCATGACCACAACCGCCCCCGTCCTCTCGGTGAAAAACCTCTCGACCTCTTTCCTCGTCGATGGAGAGTGGAAGAGCGTTGTCCGCAACATGTCCTTCGATGTTGCGCCGGGTGAAACCGTTGCCATCGTCGGCGAGAGCGGTTCCGGCAAGTCCGTCACTTCGCTGTCGCTGATGCGTCTTCTGGCTCCGGCAACCAGCCGCATAGAAGGTGAGGTCATGCTGAATGGCCGCAACCTGCTTGCACTGTCCGAAAAGGAGATGCGGGCGGTGCGCGGCAATGAGGTCTCGATGATCTTTCAGGAGCCGATGACCTCGCTCAACCCGATCTTTACCATCGGAAGGCAGATCTCTGAGGTGCTGGTCAGACACAAGGCGATGTCGAAGACCGAAGCCCGTGCCGAGACGATCCGGCTGCTCGAGAAGGTTCGCATCCCCAATGCTGCCGGCCGTTTCGATGAATATCCGCACCAGTTTTCCGGCGGCATGCGCCAGCGTGTGATGATCGCCATGGCGCTCGCCTCGCGGCCGAAGCTGCTGATCGCAGACGAGCCGACGACCGCACTCGACGTGACCATTCAGGGGCAGATCCTCGACCTGATCAAGGTGCTGCAGGAAGAGGAGGGCATGTCCGTCTTGTTCATAACCCATGACATGGGTGTCGTTGCAGAAATCGCCGACCGCACCATCGTCATGTTCCGCGGCGACGAGGTCGAGACCGGCCCGACCGAGGAGATTTTCCACCGCGGCAAGCACCCGTACACGCGGGCACTTCTCTCTGCTGTTCCGAAGCTCGGCTCGATGCAGGGGCACGACTGGCCGACACGGTTCCCGGTTCTTGACGCCGAGACGGGTAAACCGGCCGAACCGGTAGAGGTGGCCGATACCGTCGTCCTGTCGAAGCGTCCGGTTCTGGAGGTGAAGAACCTCGTCACCCGTTTCCCGATCCGTTCCGGCCTCTGGTCGCGTCAGACGGGTGCCGTCCATGCGGTCGAAAACGTCTCCTTCGATCTCTTCCAGGGCGAAACCCTGTCACTGGTCGGCGAATCCGGCTGCGGCAAGTCGACGACGGGTCGTTCTATCATGCGTCTCGTCGAACCGACCGGAGGTGATGTTGCGCTCGACGGTTATGACGTCATGCGGCTCGACACGATGGGTCTGCGGCAGATGCGCAAGTCGGTACAGATGATCTTCCAGGATCCGTTCTCCTCGCTCAACCCGCGCATGACGGTGGGCACGGCGATCTCCGAACCCTTCATCAAACATCGTCTGGGCACGGCAAAACAGGCGAAGGAAAAAACGGCGGATCTGCTCGAAAAGGTCGGTCTTTCCGCCGATATGGCGAGCCGTTATCCGCACGAATTCTCCGGCGGCCAGCGTCAGCGCATTGCCATCGCCCGCGCGCTGGCTCTCGACCCGAAAGTTATTGTCGCCGATGAGAGCGTGTCCGCGCTGGATGTGTCGATCAAGGCGCAGGTTTGTAACCTGCTTCTCGATCTGCAGCAGAGCCTGAACCTCGCCTTCCTGTTCATCTCTCATGACATGGCGGTGGTCGAGCGCGTCAGCCATCGGGTTGCGGTCATGTATCTGGGCGAGATCGTCGAAATCGGGCCGCGCGCGGCGGTCTTCGACAATCCGCAGCATCCCTATACGAAGAAGCTGATGTCCGCAGTACCGGTGCCGGACCCGGCGCGACGCGGCATCCGTCGCGGCATTTCCAACGACGAGCTGAAGAGCCCGGTGCGGGCAATGGGTTATGAGCCGCCAAAGCGGAAATACAAGGAAGTGTCACCGGGACATGTGGTGCAGATCGGCTGAGCCAGCCGATCTGGTGATGTTGAACTGTCAGGCACAGGAGGTCGTTGGACCTCCTACACCCCGGCAGATCTCGCGGTCAGACTGACGCCTGTGATTGTAGCATCTGCCACGATTCGTAGGCCGAAATGACGGTTTCCATCTGCGCCGTGTGGCCGGTGATGAAATCGTCCCCGTAGATGGTTTCGTCCGGATATTCGGTGATGAGCGTCAGCGGTACGGTGTGGCGGTCGTCGATCGACGACAGGCAAGGGAAACCGTTGATGATGCGGAACCCGGTTTCGCCGGCATGGATCTCATAAAGCGCGATCTGGCGGTTGTTATAGTCGAGAATGCCCGGAATGGCGCCGAGATGCCGTGTCACGTGGTCGAGCATGGCTTCGGCTTGTTCCGTCCAGCCTGCGTGGTGGCGCATCACGAGGAAGAAGCCTTTCGGCAATGTCCACATGGCGAAATTGCGCGGCACGTAACCTGAAAGCGGGCGTGTCCATTCATGAGACGGGTAGCCGTGCAGGTTCACATGCAGTTTCGCGCCGCTGATTTCCTGCGCCTTGAAGCGGATTGCCTTCTCGTTCAGGTGCTCGCCTGAATTTTCGCGGGTGCGGTATTCGAGGTCGTCACCGAGAGCCGTGTAACGGGCGGCGTGGTGCATGTGGCGCGGGTTGTCGACGCGCAGGCGCTGGTGCAGCGCGTAACCATCCGGGTTTTCCAGCGGCGAGATGGTGAAATGCGCGTTGGCGCGTTCTTTCAGCACGCGTGCGGCGCGGATGGCGCCGACGATGCCGGTCGTTTCGTTCGGATGCTGGCCGCCGCTGATCATGACGGCCGCTTCGCTGCCCTTGACGTAGTGAGCTTTGAGAATGCGGCCGGAACGGGAATTGGCGGTAAACTCTTCACCACCGATCTCGGCCAGTAGCTTGGCCATCTGTGCGGCAGCCGGTGGTTCGATGGCTGTATCGATCGCCTGTTCCTTGCCGTCGAGGAAACCGGTCGTCAGAGGCCGGGTTTCGACGCGGATGTTGATCTCGCCAGCACTCTGAATGATTTCCGGCACAATCTGACCGGGCTTCAGGCCGCGGTCGCCGAGCGGGCGGCCGGATTTCTTCTGAAAGAATTCCAGCAGTGAGAAGTAGAAATCCTCGTGAAGGGCTTCGCGCAGGCTGACGACTTCAACGCCGACCGGCAGATCCATGTCTTCGGCCGGATGGGAAACGCGGATATTGAGTTCTTCGAAATAGGGTTCGGTGGCACCCCAGTCGTAACCGGCAACCGCTTCGATGGCGCCGTGGAAGAGGCGCTCGTAATCGGTTTCCAGACGCTCGCCGGTCGTATCGCCTTCGGCGCGATACCAGCCGGTTGGCGAGACATTGGTTTCGCCTACGACATCTTCGTGGACGCGGTTCGGCACGAGAATTTTCAGCGTTTCGCTCTGGCCATTGCGGGTCAGCGTCACGTCGTAAAAGAACTCACCGTCCTCGCGGGCAATGAATTCGATCTTCGCGTCACCAACGAGCGATGCAAGCGGATAAGCTTCGAGGCGGAAACGGTTTGCCGGGGCATTGGCATGTACCGGATAACGCACCTCGATTTCCGTCACGCCGGTAAGGTCGATCTCTTCCAGAAAGGTGAAGAGAAGCGGCTTGTAGGCGCTGCGGATGCGGGCGGTGATGCCGTTGTCCTTCAGCGCCTGCTCGGTGGCACGGCGGCTTTTTGTATCGTCAAATGTCCAGGCTTCGAAAGCGAGGCCGGGCTTGGCACCGGTGACCAGAGTTTCAAGAGTACGCTCGATTGAAGTCTCGAATATCGTGGTCATGGTGTCATGCCTTGCTGTGTATCGAAGTGTTTATCTTGAGGTGCGACCGGTCGGGTCGAGGCTGTCGCGCAGCCAGTCGCCGAGCAGGTTGAGGCCAAGCACGGTGAGCAAGATGGCGAGGCCCGGGAAGACGCTGACCCACCATGCGGTCTGCAGATAGGTGCGGCCGTCGGCCAGCATGCCGCCCCAGCTCGGAATGGTCGGATCAACGCCGAGGCCGAGGAAGGTCAGGCTGCTTTCAAGCAGGATGTTGTTGGCGACGTTGAGCGTCATCAGCACGATTACCGGGCCGATCAGGTTCGGCAGAAGATGCTGGAAGATGATGCGCCAGTCCTTCACGCCGATGGCACGCGCCGAAAGGATGAATTCACGCTCGCGCAGCGTCAGGACGGAGCCGCGCACGAGGCGGGCATATTGCACCCATTGCGACACGATCAGCAGGATGATCGTGTTCGTCAGGCTGCCGCCGACGATGGCGATGAAGGTGATTGCGAGAAGGATGAACGGCATGGCGAGCTGCAGGTCGGCAAAACGCATGACCAGCATGTCCCAGAAGCCGCGATAGTAACCGGCGATCAGGCCGACCACCACGCCGAAGATGACGGCGCCGATGACGGAGGTGAAACCGACCAGAAGCGAGATCTTGCCGCCGGCAACGACACGGGCCAGCACGTCACGCCCAAGCGGATCGGTGCCGAACGGATGCGCCGCTGACGCAAAGGGCTTTGCCAGACGTGCCATCAGGTCGATCTTGTCTGCGCCACCGGGAAACAGCAGGTCGGAGAACAGCACGGCGAGGCAGATGATGATGGTCAGTGCTGCACCGAGAATAAATTCCAGGTTCGCGAAGCGCGACAGGCGGGAGGTTTTGGAAGCCATGGTCGGTTACTCCGTGCGGATGCGCGGGTCGACGAGGCCATAGGCGATGTCGACCAAAAGGTTGATGCCCACGATCATCAGCGACAGAACGGTGATGACGGCCTGGAGCACCGGGAAATCGCGTGCGCCAACGGCATCGAAGGCTAGCGTACCCATGCCCGGCCAGTTGAAGACGCGCTCGATGACGACGATGCCGCCAAGCAGGCCGCCGAATTGCAGGCCGAAATAGGTGATCAGCGGAATGGCGCAGTTGCGCAGCGCGTGCTTGTAGAGAACCTTGCTTTCGGAAAGCCCCTTGGCACGGGCCACCATGATATATTGTGATTGCAGGGTTTCCAGCATCGACGTGCGCACGAGGCGGACATTGGTCGCTGTCAGGATGACGCCCATGGTGACAGCCGGCATGACATAGCTTGCCCAGCCAGACATGCCGCTTGGCGGTAGCCAGCCGAGCGTGATGGCGAATAGTAGGACCAGCATGGTTGCCAGCCAGAAATTCGGGAAGGACAGGCCAATTAGCGAGAAGATACGGATCGCCTGGTCAGCGGCCTTGCCGCGCGAGGTGGCGGCCTTGATGCCGAGTGGGATAGACAGCGCGATCGACACGAACATCGAGATGAAGGCGAGCAGCAGCGTGGCGGGCAGGGCGTGGCCGATCAGCAGTGAGACAGAGGTGCCGCCGGAGAAGCTGCGACCGAAATCGAGCGTGACCAGACCGTTGAGGAAGTTGAGATATTGCACGAAGAACGGCTGGTCGGTGCCGAGCGCTGCACGAATGCGCGCAAGATCGTCCTCCGTCATGCTGCCACCGCCCTGAAACATCGTCACTGCCGGATCACCGGTCAGGCGAATGGCGAAGGAGACAACGAGAGTGATGGCGATAACGACGAAGATCGCCTGTAGCAGTCGCTTAATGAGGAAACCGGCCAAGTTCTAGTTCCTAAAAGAGAAGTTCAGCTTCGCCCGCAACGCGGGCGAAGCGATTTGACAGAAAAATCGCCGCGAAGATTATTCGACGGTGACGTCGGTCAGCTTCATGCGGTTGTCCGGAGGCGCGATGAAGCCCTTGACCCGCTTATTGATGCCGAAGATCGCGTTGGTGTTGTAGAGCGGCAGCTCAAGGGCGCGTTCGGATGCATAGGCACCGACTTCCTTGAGGATCTTTTCGCGCGCGGCACGGTCGGTCAGCGGGCGCTGCGATTCCAGCAGCTTGTCCAGCTTTTCGTCCTTGTCGTAGGGGTTCCACTTTTCGCCCGAGTGGTACATCGAATACGCCGTGTTGTCGTAATCGAAGGTCCAGCCGCCCCATTTCTGCTGGAACATCGCGCCGGTCTTGCCCTGCGGGATGATGTCGTTCAGCAGAACGTTGGTTTCGTAAGGTTTGATCGTGGCGGTGATGCCAACCATCGACAGATAGCTGGAAATAACCTGCGCAACTTCGTTCATCGTCGCGTCATTGCCGCGGATGTCGATCTGCAGCGTCGCACCAGCCTTTACGCCGGCTTCCGCCAGTAGGTTCTTCGCACCTGCCGGATCATACGGGATCGCCTTCAGGTCCGGATCGAAACCGAAGGAAAGCGCGCTCTGGAAGCTGGTGATCTCGGAGGCCTGGCCGGCGAGGATCGACTTAACGATCGTGCCGCGATCGACGGCCATGATGATCGCTTTGCGCACCTTCGGATCGGCGGTGATGCCGTCACGGGTGTTGAAACGCAGCGCATCGACGGACGGGCCGGGAACGGAAACGATCTCAAGCTTGTCGTCGCCCTGGATGACCGGCAGCATGCCGATCGGAATGGTCGGCGGGATGACGAGATCGACGCGGCCGGCCTGCAGTTCGGCAACCGCGGTCGCTGGCTCTGAGATGAAGCGGTATTCGAGTTCCGACAGCTTCGGCGCCCCGCCCCAGTAATCCGGGTTGGCCTGAAGCTTGATGTCGACCTTCGGCTGATAGGAGACAAACTTGAATGGGCCTGTTCCAACCGGGTTAAGGTTGAAATTGTCCTCACCCTTTTCGGTGATGTATTTCGGCGGAACGATCATCGCGCCGTAACCGGCGAGCTTGGTCAAGAGGACCGGATCCGGCGCCTTCAGCTTCAGGTCGACCGTGTAATCGTCGATGATGTCAACGCTTTCGATGGCGATATAGTTGGAACGCTGCGGGCCCTTGGCACCCTGTTCGCCGAGAAGGCGCTCGAAGGTGAACTTGACCGCGGCGGCGTTAAAGTCTTCGCCGTTATGGAATTTCACGCCCTGGCGCAGCTTGAAGCGTATGCGCTTGCCTTCGTCCAGTTCTTCCCAGCTCTCGGCAAGACCGGGAACGAGCTTGAGGTCGGGACCGCGATAGGTCAGGCCGTCAAAGATATTTGTGGCAACCGCCGCCCACTGAACAAGGAAAGTGTCGATCGGATCCCAACTGCCCGGATCCTGCGGCGACGAGATGGTCATCTTGCCTGCGGCAAAGGCCGGGGCGGCGGAAAGTGCGGTGCCGGCGAGAGCGAAAGCTACGAACGCCGACGCCAGTCCCCTTTTGAACGTTGTCATTACCTGTTCCTCTTCAGATGCTTGCGATTGTGTCGCGGTTTGTGATCCGGGTTTCTTCAGGCGCTTTTGGCGATGAAATGACCCGGATTGATTTCCTCGTGGGAAAGAATGGCCGGCTCGTCGCCGACGCGACGGACGGGATTTGGAATTTCGCCCTCAATCAGCGCCGTGTTTCGCGACGCCGTCGGATCGGCAACCGGAACGGCGGAGAGAAGGCGGCGCGTATAATCGTGGCTCGGGTTTTCGAACACCTGACGGCGCGAACCCATTTCCATGATCTGGCCGAGATAAAGCACGGCGACGCGATGGCTCATCTTTTCGACAACGGCCATGTCATGACTGATGAACAGATAGGCGAGGCCACGCTCTGCCTGAAGGTCCATGAACAGGTTGATGATCTGCGCCTGGATCGACACGTCGAGTGCCGACAGTGCTTCGTCGGCGATGATCAGCTTGGGATCGGACGCAAGCGCACGGGCGATGCAGACACGCTGGCGCTGGCCGCCGGAGAATTCGTGCGGGTAACGCGAGGCGACATTCGAAGGTAGGCCGACCCGCTCCAGCAGTTCATCGACGCGGCGTTTGACTGCCTTGCTATCGTTGATCAGGCCATGGGTGTTGATCGGTTCGGCGATCGAGAAGCCGACCGTCTTGCGCGGATCGAGCGAGGCGAACGGGTCCTGGAAGATATACTGCACTTCCTGACGCATGCGAAAACGCTCGGCGGCGGACATGGACGAATAGGTGCGGCCATTGAAGGCGATCTCGCCGCCCATGGACGACTGCAGCTGCTGGATCGTGCGGCCGATCGTCGACTTGCCGGACCCGCTCTCGCCCACCAGTGCCAGCGTTTCGCCCGGATGGATGTCGAAGGAAACCTTCTGCACGGCGCTGCAGCGATGGGTGGCCTTGCCGAACAGGTTCTTCTTGATGTCGAAACGAACGAACAGGTCCTTGACCGACAGAAGCGGCTTTTCGTTGTATTTCGCGGTGTCCTGCACGCGCTCTTCACCGACCACGGTCGGTTCGCCATCCTGAAGAACGGTGAGCGGCATGCGCTTCGGGAAATCTTCGCCGGACATGCTGCCGAGGCGAGGCACGGCGGAGAGAAGCGTGCGGGTATAGGGATGCTGCGGGTTGGCGAAAATCTCGTTGACCGGACCTTCCTCGACCTTCTGGCCCTTCCACATGACGACGACATGGTCGGCCATTTCTGCAACCACGCCCATGTCATGGGTGATGAAGACCATGCCCATGCCGAGTGTCTTCTGCAGGTCGCGCATGATGTTGAGGATTTGCGCCTGAATGGTCACGTCGAGCGCGGTGGTCGGCTCGTCGGCGATTAGCAGCTTTGGGCGGCAGGCAAGCGCCATGGCGATCATCACGCGCTGGCGCATGCCGCCCGAAAGCTGGTGCGGGAAACGGTGAAGAAGCTGGGCTGAATCCGGCAGGCGCACCATGTCGAGCAGGCGCTGGGCCTCCGTCATGGCGGCTGATTTGCCGAGCTTTTCATGCAGCATCAGCACTTCGCAGATCTGGTCGCCGATGGTGAAGACCGGGTTGAGCGAGGTCATCGGCTCCTGGAAGATCATGGCGATCTCCTTGCCGCGGATCGACCGCATCTCCTTCTGGGACGCCTTCAGCAGATCCTTGTCGTTGAACATGATGCGGCCGCTCGCGTATTTCGCGCCCATCATGTCGGCAAGTCGCATGGTCGACAGCGAGGTGACCGACTTGCCCGAACCGGATTCTCCGACGACGGCAACGGTCTGGCCGGCCTCGACCGTAAACGACAGATCGTCGACGACACGGCTGGAGCCGAATTCGACGCTCAGATTTTCGACCGACAGAAGCGGTTTGATGGTTTCGCTCGTGGTCATGTCCGTGTCTCCGGCTTGGCCTGTTCGGTCGTTGAAGGTTTGCCGCTATCAATGCGGGCGATGACGGCGCCTGCCGTCTGTGATGAACCTGCTTCAGCAAGGATGGTGATGGTGCCGGAAACCGATGCGGTGACCGCCGTTTCCATCTTCATCACGTCCATCATTGCCAGAACTTCACCTTTTTCTACAAGTGCGCCATCGGAAACATTCCAGTGAACGAGAAGGCCGGGCACGGGTGCAATCACCGCACCCGCATCGTTCTCTTGGTTCTTCTTGTCGCTGTTCGAGGTTGCCGAAAGTGGTCCGAGCAAGCGCAGGAAGGCATCCGGAATACCGATTTCCACACGCTTGCCGTCGATTTCGACATGGCCGCGCAGAAGGCTGGCGCTCGATGCCGGGGCAGGGCGGCTGGCGGCCTCTAGCGTTTCGGCAAAGTCGGTTTCGATCCAGCGCGTGTGAACGCGGAAATTTTTGGCGAAATCGTCATGCGCGATGACGGCGCGGTGGAAGGGCAGCACGGACGGCACGCCCTCAATGGTGAATTCGCTTAAGGCACGGCGCGAGCGGGCGATCGCCTGCTCGCGGGTCGCGCCCCATACGATCAGCTTGGCCGAAAGGGAATCGAACATCGGCGGAATGGCCGAGCCGGAAACGACGCCGGAATCCAGACGCACGCCGGGGCCGGAAGGTGCGGCAAATCCGGAAATCTCGCCGGCAGACGGCAAAAAGCCACGGCCGGGATCTTCCATGTTGATACGGAACTCGATGGCATGGCCGCGGGGTTCCGGCATCGTCGTTACGCTGAGCGGCAGACCTTCTGCGATGCGGAACTGCTCGATGACGAGGTCGAGGCCGGTCGTTTCTTCCGTCACCGGATGTTCCACCTGCAGGCGGGTGTTGACCTCGAGGAAGGAAATCACGCCATCGGCGCTGAGCAGGAATTCCACCGTTCCGGCGCCGGTGTAACCGGCTTCAGCGCAGATATCGCGCGCAGCCGAATGGATTTTTTGGCGCTGTTCATCGGAGAGGAAAGGCGCAGGTGCTTCCTCGACAAGTTTCTGGTTGCGACGCTGCAACGAGCAATCGCGGGTCCCCACCACCAGAACATTGCCGAGACGGTCCGCCAGAACCTGCGCCTCGATATGCCGCGGGCGGTCGAGAAACTGCTCGACATAACATTCACCGCGACCGAAGGCGGCCACCGCTTCACGCGTGGCCGATGAAAACAGCTCCTCGACCTCGCCGAGTTCGCGGGCGATCTTCAAGCCGCGACCACCACCGCCATGGGCTGCCTTGATGGCGATCGGCAGGCCGAATTTCTTTGCGAAGGCCAGAGCCTCGGCGGGCGAGGAAATCGCGCCATCGGAACCGGCAACCAGAGGCGCGCCGACCTTCTGGGCAATCGCACGCGCCTTCAGCTTGTCGCCGAGTGCCTCGATCACCTTCGGATCGGGGCCGATCCAGATGAGGCCGGCATCGATGACAGCTTGCGCAAACTCGCTGCGTTCCGAGAGAAAACCGTAACCGGGATGCACGGCATCGGCGCCCGAGCGCTTCGCAATGGCGATCAGCTTGTCGATATCGAGATAGCTGTCCTTGGCGGTCACGCCGTTCAGCGCATAGGCCTCATCGGCCAAGTCTGTGAACAGCGCGTCCGCATCGGCATCGGCGTAAACGGCGACCGAGGTCAGGCCGTAATCCTTGCAGGCCCGGATGATCCGCACCGCGATCTCGCCGCGGTTTGCTATCAGAACCTTTTTCATGGGCATTTTCCTGGAATGAAACGGGGCGCGAAGCGGCTCACCGCGTTGAAGCGGATCTTTGCGCCGACAGGTATCTGGCCGGCGAGATCGAGATGATGGCCGGCGACATTGGCGATGACCGGATAACCGCCGGTCAGCGGATGATCGGCAAGGAACAGCACGGGCTGGCCGCTGGCCGGAACCTGAAGCGCGCCGCGTACGGTGGCCTCGCTCGGTAGCTCGCTGTGGTTGGACCGTTCGAGAGCATCGCCCGACAGCCGGATACCGACGCGGCTGGACTGCGGCGTGACCGACCATTCCTGGGTGAGGAAGCTTTCGACGGCGGAGTCGCTAAACCAGTCGGTGCGTGGGCCCATCACGACGTCGAGCACAATGGTTTCGGTGGCGGACGGCAGGGCAAAGGCAGGCTCTTCCAATGAAACGAATGTGTTTGCCGGTGCGGTCCGAATGTTGACGATATCACCGACAGCCGGGGCGGCAGGGCCGATCTGCGCCAGCGTGTCTGTCGCCGTGCTGGAAAGCACCGGCGCAACATCAAATCCGTCGCACAACGCCAGATAGGAGCGCATGCCGCTTTCCGGCGTGCCAAGCGAAACGACGTCGCCGTCATCGAGCGCGATGGCTGTGTGGTGCAGGCCCGAGATTTTGCTGCCGTCAGCGCCGGTGATCGAGATCGGCATCGTAGCGCCGGTCAGTGCCATGACGCTCTGGCCACGCATGCGGAAGCTGAGGCCACCGAGGGTAATTTCCAGTGCGGTTGTGTTTGCCGGATTGCCGACGAGGCGATTGGCGGCCTTGAAGCTTGCCCGGTCGGCGGCGCCCGAAACGCTGATGCCCTGCCCGGCCTGACCCGCACGGCCAAGATCCTGAAACAGGATCGGCAGGCCGATGGAGAGAATTTCGATCGATGCCGTATCGGCTTCTGGCGATACAATCGCCTTGGCTGCGGCAGATCTGGCCGATGTCTGGATCTCGTAGGCCGCATCCTTCGCCATGTCGCGAAACTTGATGCGACTGCCCGGCTGCAGCAGCGAGGCGGGCGTGCGGTCGATATCGAACATCGCGAGCGGCGTGGTGCCGATCAGCTGCCAGCCGCCGGGGCTGGTTTTCGGGTAGATGCCGCTGAATTCGCCGGCCAAACCAACAGCTCCAGCCGGAACCTGCGTGCGCGGCGACTTGCGACGCGGCACGGCAAGGCGCGGATCGCCGCCGGACAGATAGGCAAAGCCGGGCGCAAAGCCGGTAAAGGCGGCGACATAATCGCTTTCGCCATGCAGCCGGATGACATCTGCAGCGCTCATGCCGAGAATGCCGGCAACCTCGGCCAGATCCTCGCCGTTATAACGCACTGGAATTTCGACCAGCGCACCGGTTGCCGCCCTGCGCTCACCACCGGCTAGGGCCGTGATGGCATCAACCAGTGCTTCATCGGAAACCGTGTAGGGATCGAACGAGACGAGCAGCGTGCGTGCAGCCGGAATGATTTCGGTGATGCCCTTGATTGGTCTGGTCTTCAGCGCATCGAACAGCGCCAGCGCCTCACCGAGGTCGGCGAGTTCTACGAGAATGCAATCGCCGCGCACCGGCAGGATGCGCATCGACGTGTCTCGGGTCGTGTTCGGCATGACGGGCTGCATGATCGTTCAGGCAATTCCGCTGAAGGCTCGGATGCTGAGGCCCGCCTGCTCGAAAACCTCGCGCAAGCGCTTGGCCATGGCAACGGCACCCGGGCTGTCGCCATGCACGCAGATCGACTGGGCATCGACCTTGGTGAACGTCCCGTCGATCGCCTCGATCACGCCTTCCCTGACCATGCGCACCATGCGCGTGGCAATGAGGTCTGGATCGTGCAGAACAGAACCTTTTTCGCGGCGCGAGACGAGATTGCCTTCCGGTGTATAGGCGCGGTCGGCAAAGGCTTCGGCAACGACAGTCAGGCCGGCTGTGCGAGCCTGAGCGACAAGCGGAGAGCCGGCGAGCGCCATCAGCACCAATGAGGGATCGACAGCGAGGATCGCGTCGATGACGTCTTTGCCCTGGCGGGCATCAATAGCGATCGTGTTGTAGAGCGCGCCATGCGGCTTGACATAGGTGACGCGCGTGCCCGCGGCCTTTGCGAGACCCTGCAGCGCGCCGATCTGGTAGATCACGTCGCCGATCAGTTCCTCGCTGGATGGGTCCATGTTGCGGCGGCCGAAACCGGCGAGGTCGCGGTAGCCTACATGCGCACCGATGGCGACGCCGCGCTCGGCAGCTGCCTTCAAGGTCTTGAGGATACCGGCCGGGTCGCCCGCATGAAAGCCACAGGCCACATTGGCGCTGCTGACGATATCGAGCATGGCGGAATCATCGCCCATCGTCCAGGCTCCGAAGCTCTCGCCCAAGTCACTGTTGATGTCGATGGTCGGCATGAAATTCCATCCGTCTTGATAAGTTGACTAAACGCTAACAAAGGCGAACAATACTGTCCAGAGTGTTGAACAATTTTTGTGTATTGCCCTACAAATGATCAATTGCTCAATATTTGCGCAAAAGATGAATTCTGCACGGATAAGTTCGCTTTCTGCCTCTGCCTTCAGTTCATTTTGCTTGTGAGCGGCTTGGAAGCGCATTACCGAAAATGAAAAGCTCGTCCGAAGCGAAAGGGTAAGGCTTGGCTGCACGTAAACCGCAAGGTGATGAAACAGGATACTCAAACCTTGGCGGCAGCAACGCGACAGGATCGCGAGCGGCGGAGCCTGTACAGACGCTGGCCGAAACGGTCGCCGAGCGCGTTCGCGAAAAGGTCATATCGGGCACGCTCACGCCTGGAAGTCACCTTTCTGAAATGGTGCTGTGTGAAGAGCTGCAGGTTTCGCGAAACACGCTGCGTGAAGTTTTCCGTATCCTGACGAAGGAAGGATTGCTGCGCTACGAAGCAAACCGAGGCGTGTTCGTTTCCACGCCGAGCATGTCGACCATCATAGACATCTATCGTGTGCGGCGCTTCATCGAATGTTCTGCACTGGCGCAGGCGCATCCGCGCCATCCGGGTACGCAGCGCATGCGGCTGGCGGTGGATGATGCGCATCGTTGCCGCGAGGCAGGAAACTGGCTCGGCGTCGGGAGCGCCGACATCTCGTTCCACTCGGCGATCGTCGAACTTGCAGACAGCCCGCGCCTATCAAGTTTTTATGCACATATTTCGCTGGAACTGCGCCTCGTCTTCGGCCTGCTTCAGGATCCCGAGTTTCTGCACGGCCCGTTCATCGACCAGAATGGCGAAATACTGCTGGAACTTGAAGCTGGCCGCTCGGGGGCCGCAGCTGAAAAGCTGGAAGCTTATCTGCTGCGTGCCGAGCGCTTTATTCTAGGCGCTTATGCTCGCGTGGCGCCGTCGGCCTAAAATGACGGCTCAGCCGTACCGGTGAGCCAGCTTTGTTGTCTTAGGCTAGACAAGCCCCTTCAGCCCCTCGATTGCCAGCTCGGCAATCATCTCCGGCGTGTTGTCGATATTGACGACAACAACGCCGGCTTCGCTATCAGGTCGCTCCAGTGTCGCGAGCTGGCTTTCCAGAAGACTGGTCGGCATGAAGTGGCCTTCGCGGCTGCCCATGCGCTGGGTCAGCAGCGCCTTGCTGCCATCCAAAAACACGAAGGCCAGCTTTCCGCCCGCCGCCGCACGCAATCTGTCGCGATACGCTTTCTTCAGTGACGAGCATGTCAGGACGATACCGCTTGTCGCGTGATCGGCCAGAATCTCGCCGATGCGATCGAGCCAGGGC